>CAZCIW010000096.1:0-1539 GCA_964499135.1 uncultured Muribaculaceae bacterium | reverse complement strand
TCTCGACACAAGATATTTTTGCACCACTATCCCTCATAGCCTCAATTCCCATCTTGAATTCATACTTATTACGACTTGCACAAGCATCTTTTACTACATAAACCTCAAAACCGGCTTCGATTAGTGCACAAGCAGTCTGATAAACACAAATATGCGTTTCTATACCAAAAATCACAATCTGCTTTTTGCCATGCGCTTTCATTTTATCAAACAAACCTTCCTCCAAAAGAGCATTAAAATAAGTTTTTTCTGCCACTTCTACACTGTCAGGCAAAGTAACGACAGTATTCCCTAACCCTTTCGGGTATTGTTCCGTAACAAATACCGGCACCCCCAACAGAGCTGCTCCGTCAACAATTTTTTGAGCTTTTGAAACTATTATATCTTTATCTAAAGCAGCAACCAAACGTTCCTGAACATCAATCATTAATACCAAACTGTCTTTTACCGATAACATTTTACCTCCTTGAATTCTTCTATAAAATTTTCTACAATATTAATAAGTTCTTTTTGCGTGATTTTATCTAACGGCAACGAAATTTCCTTATTTTCCGGACTATCTAAACCTTCATGATTTATATAAATCATAATTTTTGCAAACCCCGGATAGACAATTCGCAAAGAACTCTCACCTGATTTATTTTTCAATCTGAATACACATTGCTCTGAGTTTGTATACTGTTCAATTTGAGTTTCAAACAGTTTGGCTTCATAAGACTTTTGGAGTCTATAAAACACCGGAGCAATAACTTTCTCCATCTTAGTGTTAAATATTTTTCTAAATAATTTGTACCCACCTTGTGGAACATCTGAAAGCCACTCATCAAGAGTATTTTCCTTCATTTCAGCAAATGCATATTCACCATCAGCAGCTTCAGCTAGCAAATTAAGCGCTTCTTTTTCATATTCGCAACTTGAAATATCTGAAAATCCAGCTCTTATTTTTATTTTTTCATTAATTTTGTTAAATACGGCAATTGCACCGTTAAAATCCGTTTCCGGTAAAAATATGTAAAAATTTGCGCCACTGCCTAAAAACGGAATATCTCCGACTCTTAATGCAGATTTGACAATACTTGTTGCAGTTTCTGCCGAAAACGAGCTCTTGTCGCAAGGCGTCAATGCGACAAATGTTCCACGTTTATAATCATTTAACAAATATTTGCAATATTCATACCTAAAAAGCCCCAAAAACTCATCGGCAAAGTTTGTTTGTTCCAGCAGTTTGAAATATTTAAGAGCAAGATGTTTAAAAGAGTTGTGCTTTATATTATTTATTATTCTGAGGACAAATTCAAAATCCTTTGCATCTGCTAAAATGAAATCATCAACACCCAAATCCGATGCTGACAAAATAATTTCACTGTCACACGACTTTGCAACCAAAATCAAACACAATTCAGGATTTACACGCAATTGTTTGATAAGTTCCAATGTCTGAGGAGCTTCATGAATAAGCACGACATCAATCTTTTTAACATCATCCGTGGCATGCTCATAATCGGTTATTACAACTCTGTCATTTTTTCTTAAAAATAC
>CAZCIW010000095.1:0-1539 GCA_964499135.1 uncultured Muribaculaceae bacterium | reverse complement strand
GTATTTTTAAGAAAAAATGACAGAGTTGTAATAACCGATTATGAGCATGCCACGGGTGGTGTTAAAAAGATTGATGTCGTGTTTATTCATGAAGCTCCTCAGGCGTTGGAACTTATCGAACAATTGCGTGTAAATCCTGAATTGTGTTTGATTTTGGTTGCAAAATCGTGTGACAGCGAAATTATTTTGTCAGCATCGGATTTGGGTGTTGATGATTTCATTTTGGAGGATGCGAAGGATTTTGAATTTGTCCTCAGAATAATAAATAATATAAAGCACAATTCTTTTAAACATCTTGCTCTTAAATATTTTAAAATGCTGGAACAAACAAACTTTGCCGATGAGTTTTTGGGACTTTTTAGGTATGAATATTGCAAATATTTGTTAAATGATTATAAACGTGGAACATTTATGGCGTTAACACCTAGTGATAAGAGTTCTTTTTTGGCGGATGAAGTAACAAGTATTATCAAATCTGCATTAAGAGTCGGAGATATTCCGTTTTTAGGCAATGGCGCAAATTTTTACATATTTTTACCGGAAACGGATTTTAATGGCGCAATTGCCGTATTTAACAAAATTAATGAAAAAATAAAAATAAGAGCCGGATTTTCAGATATTTCAAGTTGCGAGTATGAAAAAGAAGCGCTTAATTTGCTAGCTGAGGCTGCAGATGGTGAATATGCATTTGCTGAAATGAAGGAAAATACTCTTGATGAGTGGCTTTCTGATGTTCCGCATGGCGGGTATAAATTATTCAGAAAAATATTTAACACTAAGATGGAAAAAGTTATCGCTCCGGTGTTTTACAGACTCCAAAAGTCTTATGAAACCAAACTGTTTGAAACTCAAATTGAGCAGTATACAAACTCTGAGCAGTGCGTATTCAGATTGAAAAACAAATCAGGTGAGAGTTCTTTGCGAATTGTCTATCCGGGGTTTGCAAAAATTATGGTTTATATAAATCATGAAGGATTAGATAGTCCGGAAAATAAGGAAATTTCGTTGCCGTTAGATAAAATCACGCAAAAAGAATTAATTAATATAGTAGAGAGTTTTATAGAGGAATTTAAGGAGATAAAATGTTATCGATAAAAGACAGTTTGGTATTAATGATTGATATACAAGAACGTTTGGTTGCGGCATTGGAAAAAGATGTAATCGTATCAAAGGCGCAAAAAATTATAGATGGTGCAGAATTGTTGGAAGTACCTGTGTTTGTTACCGAGCAGTATCCGAAAGGGTTGGGAAATACTGTTGTTGTTTTGCCTGATAATGCAAAAGTTGCAGAAAAAACTTATTTTAACGCGCTTTTGGAGGAAGGTTTGTTTGATAAAATTAAAGCGCATGGCAAAAAGCAGATTGTAATTTTTGGTATAGAAACGCATATTTGTGTTTATCAGACTGCTTGTGCACTAATGGAAGCCGGTTTTGAGGTTTATGTAGTAAAGGATGCTTGTGCAAGTCGTAATAAGTATGAATTTAAGATGGGAATTGAGGCTATGAGGGATAGTGGTGCAAAAATATCTTGTGTCGAGA
>CAZCIW010000094.1:0-1578 GCA_964499135.1 uncultured Muribaculaceae bacterium | reverse complement strand
GCAATCATAGCAGCGGCAATGCTGATCTTCCTGTTCTTCTGGAAAAGAAGAAAGCGGGAGCAAAACTAAATGAGGTGACAACCCGAACGGGCGGTGACGGAAAACAATCCGCCGGCGCCCGTTTGCGGCTATTTAGATGAAGGAGGTGATTCCGATGGAATACATAATTCTGTACGATGGTGTTTAAGCGAGAATAGGAGGTTTATATGCAAAATAATACATTTAATAATTCATTAACAGACAAAAAACATGAATTCGAAACAGTAAAAATGTTGTCAAAAAAGTATCCACAAATTGCAGATATATATAATTGCCTTTTGACACATGACGAAGGAGTACGCAAATGGATTAACCAATCACCTGATAATAAAAAGTTATTTTTCAAAAATCCAGTAAAAGCACTAGAGCTGGTACCAGATATTTCTCGGGCAGATTACAATGAATTGGTTGGTAAAATGAAATCTCTCAATTCAAGTATACATGGGGAAGAATTTTGCGACGGAACTAGTGATTATATCCCGCCATCAAAAGTATTTACAAATGGTTGGGACATTGTAAGTGCTGCTCATCTCGAACAAATAAACGATGCGTTTACGAAATACTTCAAATATAACCAAGAGGATACGTTGCCAATTGAGATTAACAGCGATGAGTTTTCTCATTTTGATGTAGTGATGAGCTATTGCATATCCAGCATGAACATTACTGGGGCAGTTGGAGGTAATGTTACGATGGAAATATCCATGTCCTACTGTTCAATTAATGCGCAATATAATGGTCCAGTATTGAGTATTGACGATATTCAGCCTTGGAATGTTGATTTTACTCTTCATAATGTCGCTATTGAAGCCACAGTGAAACTGGCAGAGGTTCATTTGCGAACAGAATCCGAACAAGAGAAAATTGATGTTCAGATCTCTTTTGAGAATGGTTCCACCATTGCTATTAATTCTTTTACTGCTGACCAGCCGGATGATATTGGATATTTTACATGGCGGGGAATCGAAGGATGCGTGGCTAAGTTACTTGACAAAATATTTAACAATGCAACTTATGCTAATCCATATACAATTTTTAG
The DNA here is from genome assembly GCA_964499135.1 of uncultured Muribaculaceae bacterium. GTDB lineage: Bacteria > Cyanobacteriota > Vampirovibrionia > Gastranaerophilales > Gastranaerophilaceae > Scatenecus. The sequence goes on along the minus strand of CAZCIW010000094.1, from coordinate 500 downwards.
CGTCCTTATTTCTAGTGAACAGCAAAATAAATATGACTGGGCAATCCCTAAAGAAATGCGTTTTTCTGGAGCGGAAGCGGCAAGCCAAGTTATTGATGATTACTTCATTGGCGTATATGCACAAACAATAAATGATATTACAGATAAGCTAGCTATTACCATTGATTCGGAAATTACGCCTGGCAACGATGAAATTATAGTGGCATTATCTCAAGAAATTGCTGCTCAAAATATTTTTACGCCGGCAATTAATGCAGGAATTGACAAAATACTGAACAATTCTAAGGAAAATAATATTTTTTATTATGATTCCAATTCAAAATCAATCAGAAGTGCTGTGGAGTATGTGATTTCATCGGAGGAAACCGGAGATTTGGAACTTTATGACAGCGAGTTCAAAATGGTTGATAATGGATTACATTTCGAAACAAGGTTTAGTACTACCATTATAAAAGCGACAAGTTCAATTTGCTTTGGCTTGTCGCTTTTGTCGTTATTCA
>CAZCIW010000093.1:0-1809 GCA_964499135.1 uncultured Muribaculaceae bacterium | reverse complement strand
CTTGTATATAACAGTTTTTATGTTATTGTATAAATTTGTTATTTTTTCCCAAACAGTCTTTCGTACATTCGCTGTTTTGCGTTATGTACAGCACCTTTTGTTTTGGCAACCATTTTATCAAATTCAGCAAGATTATAATGTGTCATATCCGCAATTGTTTGTTCTTTTAATGCAAGTGTTTCGCGAGCTACATTAGCATCAGATGCATTGTACGCAATAGCTTTTTTACCATCAAAAACTGTATCCGTCAAACCTTTAGATTCTTTTTTCACAGGCTTGAACAAATTTTTTATATCATTCCACAATTTTTTGAAAGAAAAATCTTTCATATATCTGCCGATTTCTTTACGGTAAATAATACCTGTTACAACTGCTGCTGTTCCCACTGCCGCACCTGCAATTTTCAAACCTTTATGGTCTTTTTTGTATTCAAAATTTTCACCATTTTCAAGTTTATCAATATTTTTTAATGTTTGTTTTTGGAACTGGTCTTGTGACAAAGTTACGACTTTCCCTTGATTGTTAGTAACTTGAACTTTTCCCTTAGTTGTCATTTGAACTTCATTGCCACCTACCATAACTGCAGGTCCAATTGTCATGTTGTTTGCCATAAGTTTTACCTTTCAAATTTACACACTTGTTAATTGCGTAGTATACAACCATGAAATCACGTAAAAAAATTTTTGTGCTATTTGTTAAGCATAAAATTAACAAATATTTACAAAAAGGGAGCCTGAAAAACTCCCTTTTGTCTCTCTCGTCTTACCCTCACCCGAAATTCAAACTTTCGTTCTTAAGCTCAAGTTGAATTTCTACCCTCTCCCAAAGGTAGAGGGGATTGATAATGCTATGAACAACCTGAATATCCGCATTTCAGACAGATAAAGCATCCTTCTGCCATTTGAATTTCGTTACCGCATTCAGGACATTTTACTGTTTTAATTTCGCCTGTCGGATTGTATTCTTCCACAATGTCATCCTGAACTTGTTTGTCGTCTTGAGCGGAGTCAAGGTTTTCTTCTGATTTAGTTTCATCCGTTTTCTTTTTATCATCCAAGTTCATTGGCTGGAATTGACGTGAATTGTTTCTGTAAACAGTTATACCTTTCAAATCGTTCTCAAATGCCAATAGATAAGCTTCTTCAATATCCTTGCGTGTTGCATGTTCTTCAAAGTTTACTGTTTTCGAAACAGCATTGTCTGTGTGAAGTTGGAATGCAGCCTGCATTTTAACATGCCAATAAGGCGAAACATCGTGTGCTGTCACAAAAATATGTTTAACTTCATCTGATACACCGTCAACATGTGCGATAGAGCCTGTTTTAGCAATTTTTGACATCAATTCTTCTGAATAGAAACCGTGTTTTATAGCGTATTCTTTGAAAATCGGATTAACTTCAAACATTTCGGTTCCATCCATAATCAATCTTGAAAATACAAGACCGAATAAAGGTTCAACACCGCCTGAAGCTGAAGCTATCATTGAAATTGTACCTGTCGGTGCAATACAAGTTGTTGTAGCATTCCTGATACCGAATTTTTCGATTTTGTCATCCAAATCTTTCCACTGTTCATCAGAAATTTTACCGGCAGATTTTCCTTTGTATTTGTTGTAAAGGAAGTTTTGACCATCGTAAACGCTTCCTTTAAAATTGTTGAATCTGCCTCTTTCTTTAGAAAGTTCGATAGACTCACATTTTGATTCGTAGTCAATAAATTCCATAACTTCTGAAGCTAATTGCGTACCTTCCTTAGAAGCATAAGAGATGCCCATTTTCATAAGCATATCAGCCCAACCCATTACACCAA
>CAZCIW010000092.1:0-1947 GCA_964499135.1 uncultured Muribaculaceae bacterium | reverse complement strand
TTTCTAGGACTGCAAGCAGAATATCCGCTTGAGATTCTAAGGCTGTTAGCTCTTCTTGTGTCATAGAAGTGATTATAACTAGAAATACGTCTGAAATCTATTGCACACTTAAATCCTGTAAAAAAAATTAATCAATCGGTTAAACGTGTTGAAAACATGATTTGAAATTATTGCATATCAACTTTAATGTTTGAGACAAATGATAATCATAAAACTTTTGTTTTGAATTCCGGGCAACTTTTTTTGCTACGCATTTTGAACAGATTTAAGAACGTGAAATGTAGATAAAGAATAAAAACTTCATCGCCATACTGAGCAAATTGAAATATCTCTTCTAAGATTCTTCGCAATGCTCAGAATGACTTTATTTGAAATTTGAAGTTTATCTTATGACGACATCGCCGACAAGTTTCATATTGCTGTCGAGCAGTTGCATTGATACAATGTTAAAATCTGGAGCATATTTTACTTGAATTCTTCTCAATGTCTTCGGATTTATAGTTCCTTCGTTAAACTCATAATATCCACCTGTCGGTTCTATTATGATTATTGCTAAATATTTAGAATCTGCTTTGTTGTTTTTGTTGAATTCCTCTGCCTTGTCTTCATCCATTGTGAGCCAAAGTTTTGCTCTTTCAGCTGCAAATTTTGATGATTCTACAATATTTGGCAAGATGCTTTTATTTTCTCCAATTAATGTCGAATGCATTTCTGGAACCTCTAGTCCGGTTGCCATCAAGCGTCTGCTGTAAGATGATTCAGGAGCGAATTCAACAAAAAAAGCTTTCCTGTCAAAATCATATTTTCCGACTGTTGCATCTCTTGTCAGTAAGAATGTTTCGTTTTTATCTACTGAATTGAATTTTTCCAAAAGAGACTGTTTTGCTTTTTCAATGACTTTATGCCGTGCAAAATCATCGCCTCCTGCTTTGTCGTATTCATCTTTGAAGTAATTTTGAGCCCAGATTCCTGCCAAATAATCGTCAACATAGTTTGATTTATTTCTTAAGAGCCATGCTTTTTCATAGGTGAGAGTAGAAGCTGAAATGTTCAATATGTTTAGAGATTTTTGTAAAAGCGAATTAAAAACATTGCTCTTGAATTTATCTCTGTCATAAGTCGGCTTGTATCCTTCAATTTCATATTTAGCCGTTTCTTGATTAAAGGAATATTCAAGTCTTACATTTTCAGTGAACGCTTCATTCTCCGAAAAAGCGACTTTTGTGCCGTTTATGTCTTGTGTTGTGTCTGCAAAAACATTTGTAAAGAAATTTGATGCACCGGTTTCTACGTAAGAAGATCCTCCACCAAGATAAGAATAATGAAGATAATTTCCATGTTTATAAAAGCGAAGTTCGCCATCATCAAAATTTAACACAACTTCTTTTTTCTCAACTGCGTATGTGCCGATCTTATTTTCAGGGGTATCAATACCATATCTTCCGCTGTGGACATTGACTTTAAAAACTCTGTTTGAATTTAAGTCGAAGTCAATGAAATATATTCCATGTTCATCCTCAAAATGCTTTCCAGCGACATCTAGTGTTTCACCACATGATGAAAAAAACACGCAAAGCGATAAGGATAAAACTGAAATTGTTAAATATAAGAACTTTTTCATGAGGAACTCCTAAAATATTATTTTAAGCTTACTATACAAAAAAAAAGTATTTTGGCAACAGTTAAAAGAATTGTTATTTTGAAAAAAAACAATATTAAAAATTATAAAATAATAGAAGTAGTCGCATTTTGAGTTAGGAAAGCAATTGTGTTAACAACTGGAGGTCACGTAATCTTATAGTTTGATTGCTAATTTTTTCTTGCATAAAAATACAAAAAAATGTAAAATGATTGCATATTTATTCATTATTCATCTGGAGAACTCAATATGTCATACAAATTTATTTCTGGCGGAGTCGCGGCGGCACAAGGTTTTACCGCGAGCGG
>CAZCIW010000091.1:0-1977 GCA_964499135.1 uncultured Muribaculaceae bacterium | reverse complement strand
GGGGTAAAATACGAAGATTATATATTCCCAAGAAACTACGAGAAGAAACTTATACCTGGCTTGAGAGTAGAAATATCAAGTCAGGTTTTTTGTTTCTTAATAGGTTTGGCGAAAGAATAACGACAAGGGGTATATCCCAGCAGTTAAAGAACTTCGCCAAAAAATATGGAATAAATCCAAAGGTTGTATATCCGCATTCATTCAGGCATCGTTTTGCGAAGAACTTTCTTGAGAAGTTTAACGACATTGCTTTGCTTGCGGATTTAATGGGACATGAGAGTATAGAAACAACGAGAATATACCTAAGACGAACGGCAACCGAGCAACAGGAAATAGTCGATAAAATTGTTACTTGGTAATTAAAATGGCACTTTACGAGAAATCGTAGAGTGTTTTTTTGATTTTAATGTCTATTTTGTGGGTAAAAACAATTTCATTTGTGTTATAATAGAAATATGAATAATTACGGAGGTAGGACAATGGACAAAAACAGAGTTTATATTTGTATCGATTTGAAGTCTTTTTACGCTTCCGTAGAATGTGTCGACAGGGGATTAGACCCGTTAAACACAAACCTTGTGGTGGCGGACGAGTCGAGAACTGAAAAGACGATTTGTTTGGCGGTTACACCTGCATTAAAGTCGTTCGGCGTTCCTGGTCGTCCGAGACTATTTGAAGTAGTGCAAAAGGTCAAGGAGATAAACAGCGACAGGCAGAGCAGAATTAGAAATCGCAAGTTTGAGGGCGAATCGTATTATTTGGACGAACTAACAAACAACGGAAAGTTAAAGTTAAGTTATTTGGTAGCACCGCCCAGAATGGGACATTATATTGAAGTCAGTTCCAAAATTTACAGTATTTATTTGAGATATATTAGTGCCGAAGACATCCATGTTTATTCGATTGACGAAGTTTTTATGGATGTTACGCAGTATTTAAACACTTACAAAACAACCGCACACGATCTTGCGATGAAGATGATTCGAGAGGTTTTGAGTGAAACAGGAATCACGGCTACAGCAGGTGTCGGGACGAATATGTACCTTGCTAAAGTAGCAATGGATATCGTTGCAAAGAAAATGCCTGCAGACGAGGACGGAGTTCGTATTGCCGAGCTTGATGAAATGTCCTATAGAAGGCAACTATGGAATCACAAGCCATTAAAGGATTTTTGGCGTGTTGGACCCGGATATGTAAAAAGGCTTGAGAAGTTGGGTTTATATACGATGGGAGACATTGCAAAATGCTCGACAGGTGGAAGTAATTGTTTTTATAATGAAGACCTGCTTTATAAAGAGTTCGGTGTCAATGCTGAACTTTTGATTGACCACGCTTGGGGTATTGAGCCGACAACGATTGCTGAAGTAAAGAGTTACAAGCCAAAATCAAACAGTTTATCGAGCGGACAGGTTTTATCGTGTCCTTATGATTTCAAAAAGGCAAAGCTCATTGTTAAAGAGATGACCGATTTGTTGTCGTTTGACTTGGTAGAAAAAGGTTATCTTACAAGCCAGTTAACGCTTACAATTGGGTATGATGCAGAGTGCCTGACTGACGAGCGAATAAAATCAAAATATCACGGTGCTGTAGAAGTTGACCATTACGGAAGGAGTGTGCCGAAAGGTGTTCACGGAAGTATAAATATTGATGGGTTTACTTCATCTACGGGTGAGTTGGTGGATGCAATCGAAGTTTTATATGATAGGATTGTCAATCCGATATTGCTTGTTCGTAGGATAAATGTGTGTGCAAGCATTTTAACAAAAGCAGAAGGGTATAAACCTGATGGGCAAGTCCGACAGTATACCTTGTTTGATGATATCGAAGAATTGGAAAGGCTCGAACGAGAAAAACAAAAGAAAAGAGAGAAAGACCTGGAGTTGCAAAAAACCATCATTCAAATAAAAGACAAATATGGAAAGAATGCAATGTTAAAGGCAATGAATCTCGAAGAAGGCGGAACTGCGATTGAAAGGA
>CAZCIW010000090.1:0-2021 GCA_964499135.1 uncultured Muribaculaceae bacterium | reverse complement strand
ATGTACTTATAGTTGATGATTTGCTTGCAACAGGCGGAACTGCCGAAGCTGCTTGTAAACTCGTTAAAAAGACAGGTGCAAACTTAGTCGGTATTGCCTTTTTGATTGAACTGGAAGCTTTGAAAGGCAGAGAAAGATTAACTGATTCACCAAAAACTGTTTCAATGCTTAAATACTAAAAAAGAGCCTTAAGGCTCTTTTTTAGTAGCAAAAATATTTTTGAGGTGTTTTGTATGAGTATGTTTTGTAGTTATGTTCAAAGACCAATAAGAAAACTCCCTGATACTTTAATATTTCAAGTTCCGTCAATGAATTTGTACAGAATGATAAATATTAAAGAAAATTTTATAGCAGGTGAAATGATAGCATTTCCTAAAAAGAAAAATTTATTTCAGCGTGAACTCTGGATTGATGCGCTTGTGATGAGGCTACATCACAGAAATCAAGGATTTGGAACAAAAATGTTACACTTTGCACAAAACTTAAGTGAAAGACTTGGTTGTAAAGGGCGTCTTGGTGTCAAAGCCGTAACAATTGAACAGACTTCACATATACCACCGCACAAATTTTATAGAGAATATGGTTTTGTAGCAAAAGATAAAAGGTTTACAAAATATCTGGATGAATGTATTCAAAACAGAATTGAACCTGATTTTTACACAACTCCGCCAACAGAGATGCATTTCACACCTTAATCCTCAAATCCGCCACCGATTTTGTAGTAATAAGAACAGCTTATTCCGGTTTCAAAACAATCTTTTTTAAGCTCTTTCATATCCAAATCAAACCCGAAAGGTTCAATTTTTCCGCCATCAAAAATACTTACACCATAAATATCTTTTCCCCAACGGTTAGGAGGTAAAACACCGTTAATATCAAACATCATTAAAAATAAAGCATCCTCTTTATTCTCAGATTTTATATCTTTAATACCAACAATTGATTTGTTTTCGGCAAAATAAAAGTCGTCAAAAAAGTAAGTTTGACCTTTATAAATCTTTGAACCGTTAAAATATTTTGGTTTGTAATGTTTCGGACGATTTTCGGTATTAACACGCAAATAAGGCTTTACAAGCGCAAGCAAAATCGCTTCACGTTCCTCATGTGATTTAGCCTTATTCATGCTCCTGATGAGGTCATCCGTTATATGAGCATTTATTACCGAAAACATATATTCAATACGGTTGAATTTTTCATTCCACTTGGAAATAAATCTTGCCTGACGAGTGTTTTCAAACGAAAATGGCATCACAAGTAATAAAATTCCTAAAAGAACAAATAAAAATATTGAATATTCAAGTTTTAGGTAATGCTTTTTTGCCATAATTATGCCATATCAATTTGTCTTTTTTCTTCAATAAGCTTATCGTAAACCCATTCCGGAACGAAGTTTTTGCCAAGAATTATTTGACCGTTCATAATGTTCGGACAATGAAAATCAGAACCGCCCGTGACAATCAGACCTAATTCCTCTGCCATTGATGAAAAATACTCAACGCATGCCGGAGAATGTTTTCTATGATAAGCTTCAATACCGCGCAAACCGTATTGCATAAGTTCTTTAATTAACTCCTCCGCAATATCTATATCATGAGGATGTGCGATAACAGGAATTCCGCCGGCATCATAGATAACTTCAACAGCATCTTGAGGAGTAACCGTTTTTCTTTGCACGTAAACCGGAGAATCGTCATGGATATATTTTGAATAAGCTTCCATAACGCTGTTCGTTCCGCCAGCATTTGTTATTGCTTTTGCAATATGCGGACGCCCGATACTGCCGCCTTCTGCAACTTGTTTTTTGATATCCTCAAACTTTATCTTTATTCCTTCTTTTTTATAAAGTAATGAAATAATTTCTTTTGTCTGTTTAACACGTGCCTGCTGTTGGACTTTCAACATATTTTGAAAATCGCTGTTTTCAACATCCATAAAGTATCCCAAAATATGAACTTCGTAATTTTTGTACAAAGTATTAACTTCAATCCCTCGAATAACTTCAAGTTTATCTTCGCGTTGAG
>CAZCIW010000089.1:0-2034 GCA_964499135.1 uncultured Muribaculaceae bacterium | reverse complement strand
AAGCGAACAGTTGAACTATAGTGAAACTTGTGAGCCTGTATGCGTTAGCTGCGGAACGAAACATAGCAAGGGTTGTGAAAATAAGTATTGAAGTCCTTGCGATTCTTCGGGTTTCACCCTCAGAAAGACATTACACGTCACCCTGAACCTCGTACTGTATAAATAGTCAAGTTTAAATACAAACTATTAGCAGAAAAGATTGATTCAATCGCTTAATTTTAAAGATTCTATCAGAGTAAAATCTATCTGCAAAAATTAACGGATAAAATTTGTCCCCGAACTTGAGTAAAACTCGTAATACAAGAATAAATCCCGTTAATTTTTAATAAAATAATTGTATTGATAGATAAAGATTAAAAAAAGCTAAAACTAAAAGTTTGTATTCGAGAAAAATCAAATATCTTCAAATCCTGTGAAAATTGTACAGAATCAAAGATTTAAAATCTGTGTTTACGAGTGAAATATTAGGGTTTTGGAAGAAATTTCTATCAAAAGAAAGTAGGTAAAAATGGCAAAATTGCATGTTGGAATTGATGTTGCAAAAGACAAATTTGACGTCAGCTATACAGTAGATGGTCAGAATATTTTTGGCTATTCAACTTTTGCAAATGACAAAAAAGGAATTAAAAAATTCTTTAAACAAGCAGAAAATTTTATGCAAAAACAAGAATTAAAAGAAATTCATTTTTGTATGGAAGCAACAGGAATTTACCACTTTGAGCTTTGTGAATACTTGCAAAATTCAGCTCATATCGTAAGCGTGGTAAATCCCCTTAAAACAAAATCATTCTCTAAGAGTTTAATGCTTAGAACAAAGAATGATAAAGTTGATAGCTCAATGTTATCACTTTATGCCTTTTTGCACAACCCACCGCATACTCCAAAGCTACCTGAATCAATACGTAAGTTTAGAAGTTTAGTGAGATACAAGGAAGTATTGTCTGAATCTCGAACGCAAGAAGTCGCCAGATTAAAATCAGCATTGGATTCGGATGTAAAACAACTAATTAACAAGAAGATTCGTTTTATTGAAAAACAAACTTCTGAAACTATTTTTAAAATACAAAACTTGATAAAGGAAGATGAGTTTTTATCAAAACAAATGAAACTTTTAAAAACAGTTGATTGTGTTGGAGATAAGGTTGCTTGGGTAATGCTTGCAGAATTTAAGTTTGAAGACATTGAAAGCATCTCTCCGAAAGCAATGGTAGCACATGCCGGATTGTCTCCAAGAGAACATTCATCCGGCTCAAGTATTAGAGGAAGAGAGCATATTTCAAGAATGGGCAATTCTAATTTAAGAAAAATATTGTTTTTACCTGCATTAGGTTGTATTAAAAATCCAAATTATTTTACAGGATTTTATCTAAATTTAATAGAGAAAGGAAAACCGAAAAAACTTGCAGTAACGGCAGTTATGAGGAAAATATTATTAACTTCAATGGGAGTTTTAAGGAATCAGCAACCTTTTGATCCTGATTGGGCAGAAAAAACAAGAAAAAAATATTTTGAGAAATTAAATGTTGCTTAAATTTAATTATCAATATTTTTCAAACGTTTTTATTAACGTTAAATTTGTAGTGCAAAAAATGACTCAAATAAATATACATTTTTCCCCAAGAAAAAATTAAAAAGTATTTGACTTTTTCAACAGAATCTAGTTTCAGGGTCTTACCAATTGTGCGTTAATGCTTGGATTTAATAAATATTTTTGCTCAAATTAATGTACCACGCTGACAAGATGCTGAAATAAATTCAGCATGACAGGAAGAAAGTCACTGCGAAGCAATTTATTGCTGTGGCAGTCCAGAAAATAAGACTGGTTTGCCACGCAAACAATTTTGCTCGCAGAGACATTAAATAACAAAAAAACCTGTTGCCATTTTTCAGTAACAGGGAAATTTATAAAAAAGGTTTGTTAAAATTCGTATGCTTCGGGGTTATCTCGTTCATCAATTTCAGTAGCGGTCATTATCATTACATTAGGGTCTGAAATTTGTTCATTTTCTATGATTTCTAAAAGTTCTTTTTGTT
>CAZCIW010000088.1:0-2046 GCA_964499135.1 uncultured Muribaculaceae bacterium | reverse complement strand
CACCATAGACGGCTATGTGACAATCACCCCGCTCACCATCGAGCGCACCAACTACTCTGCTTATGAAACTTTGAAAGAACTGATTGGCTAAGCAATCGAACATTCAATACATCCAAAAAGCATCCGCAAATTCACGGATGCTTTTTAATTTTTTGCCATATGATTTTATCGGAAGTTCAATTTTTAAAAATACACTCAAAATTTCCGATATCGGAAGTTTTGTGGGTATTTTATGGTAAAAAACGGCTCAAAATTTCCGATATCGGAAATTTTGAGCAAGCAAATGTTTTTAAACTATGTGCATATTTTCTTATCTTATCTGCATATTTTTGACAACCATATATGCAGATAAAATGCGCCCTATTGAAAATTTTTACGCCTAGACGCAAAAATTTTCAGTAGAAGTCGAATTGTGGCATAACTGTAATAATTGAGCGCATATGAAAAAACTACAAGTTAAGGGGGTATTTTTTTGAGAAAATGAAAAATTTCCCCCCTTAACTGCCTATTTTCGACAAAAAGCAATCATTCTATACTCTTTATCCCCACACTGTCATCCAGAGGAACGAAGTGACGTAGGGATCTCCTGGGAAGGAAATGATAGCGTGTTGGCATAAGTGAGGTGCGAACATCCGTTTCGTTCCCACGAGATTGCCACAGTCGTTTCACTCCTTCGCAATGACACAGAATAGATATATTCCATTTTCCCTTATGTCATCCTTGAACGAAGTGCTCGTTGCTTGCAATGAACTAGCGATTGTTACCAAAGGTCAATCGCGTCAGGATCCAGCGAAGCGATAATGCGCCTATCGGCTAGATTCTCACGTTCACTTCGTTCTCTCAGAATGACAAGGTAAAAAGAACATCTCCGCCAATTCTTCCACAACTGCACGAAGTGCATCATAACTTAAAACTCATAACTGCGCATAGCGCATCATAACTCAAACGGCTTCGCCTTCCACAATTATTAATTATTAATTATTAATTATTAATTACAACAAAAGCCTCGCTATTTTCAAGCGAGGCTTTTGCATTATCTTAAGAGATAAAAAACATGAAATAGGGATTATGCTTTTGCATAAACAAATTCATTATGTAATCCATATTCATCTGCTTACTCAAAGTAAACAGTAATGTTGTCAAAGTATGCAGAGTATGTAATTACATGATCATAACGGAAAAACTTTGCATTTTCAATTGTTGGTGTGAAAATAAGTTCTGTTTGTCCTTTCACTGTTGTTACAACTACTTCATCAGTAAGTGCATCTGCCGCTGTTCCAAATGAAATTTTGAAATTATTGTTAGCATATGCTTCTTTTGTAGATGAATACGTAATAACAATCTTTGTGATCGCTTTGTCAAACGCAACTGTGTTATAAATTGCTGATGCTTTTCCATTTTTATTTCTCAATTGAATACCATCGCCATAGTTACCAAGTTCAGTAAATGTAATGCCAATATTATCGATTGTTGCGGAGCCATCTTGATATTTTTGGCTTACCAATCCAAGTGAATCAACTGTCAAAACAAAATTTTCTGATTTATCATCATCTGGCTCTACAGGATCCACTGGAGTTACTGTAGAATCTTCATCAAGATAAATTGTAATACTCTCAAAATATGCAGAATATGTGATGACATGATCATAACGGAAATATGTTGCATTAGCAATTGTCGGAACAAATGTAAATTCCTTTTGATCAGCTACTGTTGTGTATTCAACGACATCAGTAAGAGAATCTGCTACCGTACCAAATGAAATTTGATACTTATTGTCTGCATATACTGTTTTGCTGTCAGTATACTTAATAACAATTTGTTTAATCGCTTTATTAAATGCTACGGTGTTATAAATTGCTGATGCTTTTCCATTTTTATTTCTCAATTGAATACCATCGCCATAGTTACCGAGTTCAGCAAATGTAAAGCTTGAACCATTTACTTCTGCAGTACCATCTTGATATTTGCTTGACTCCAATCCCAATGTACCAACTGTCAAAACAAATGTGTTTGGATCATCTTCAGCTTCAATAATGATGTTAAACT
>CAZCIW010000087.1:0-2083 GCA_964499135.1 uncultured Muribaculaceae bacterium | reverse complement strand
GCGAATACACTCCGCACAACACAAATGTGAACGCCACACACACAATAATCGTGCATACGACAATGATATTGTCTTTCGCCATTTTCCGCATGTTAAAAAATATTGCATAGCAATTTAAAATATTCGTTAAAATGATTTATCAATTGGCTAACTTAAAATTTGAATATCATTTAAGTATTGATATGTTTTAAAATTATCTATTAATTTTAGGATTGTCTGTACGGCCAAGCAAATAATCAATAGAAACATCAAAATAATCGGCAAATTTTATGAGTGTACTATAGTCAGCTTCCCTCTCTCCACACTCATATCGACTGATACTATTTTGATTCATATGCAAATCAATCGCAAGCTTCACTTGTGATATTCCACGCATATTTCTCAATTCTTTCAGTCTCATAAATCACCATTAGTTTAAATTTCTCTTGACTTAATTATACCAAACTGGTATTATATAAATATCCCGTTTTGGTATACAGGAGGATTTTTATGATAAGATGGAAATATGTATTTTTTATCATAATTGAAATTATTGCAGTGCTGATTGGATTAGCATCTCTTGCCACATGGGTGTTTGCAACATATTTACTTGCTGACACTGGATATTTAATGGGAGGATATAGCTTATTCAAAGATGAAGATTTTGAAGAAATAACAAGCGATCCCGATTTAGATTTAATAACGCAAAAATATCTTGGAATCGATGCTCAAGACATTGATGAATACTTGTCAAAAGAAAGCGAAGCTTCTATAGGTCCCATACGATATTATGCAAATATGTGGTCAAGAAGAACAGCCATTAATGTTTATCATTCCGATCACGAAAAATTTTTGAAACGATATGAATCAATTATTAAAACCATTTCGAAAATCGGTGTCCCTTGCTATAACTGGATTCTAACTATTGGATATTTGGGAATAACATTTTTAGCAGTTTTATACTTTATTCTTTTTGTTTATGTCCCCGACCAATTAGAAGGAAGCGATGGGGCTGGCACATGGTACATATTTGGTGATGGTAGCATAGGTAAAATCGGCGACAGTCACTTATTGGCTGGCTTCTTAATGATTGTCGCAGGTCTAATTCTAGATCTTCTCCTTGCCCCAATACTAAATTTGGTGCTGTCAATTGCGATGATAGGCATCGGAATTTACAAAATAGCGTGTAATATTGGTGATTTGTGGGACTAATTACAACTACGATATACTATGCAGACAGTATATACACTCACCGATAGTTAAAACTTCAAGCACAGTTATTTGCCAAATAGCGTAGTTAGTTAAAAACGCGATAAATAGATGAGTTGCGCGAAAGAGCTTCCCGAACAGGCAGTCCAATGCACATGAGCGTACATGATGGGAAAGAAAAGTGGTTTTGACGAAGTTAGGCGCCGTTTAGCGTGCTTTGAAAAACGCGATATTAAGATGAAGAACAAGGAAACACCCATCCGAAACAAAATCCAGTGTACATAGGCGTACACGATTTTGTAGCGGATGGGTGTTGACACAGTTATTCGCTCAATAGCGAGTTTTTAATACATGTCGGCAGGTGCAGGAGCCCCAACCGGTGTCGGCTCCTTAATGTCCGTAACAAGACTCTCTGTCGTGAGAAGCGTGCTTGCAACGGATGCGGCATTTTGAAGTGCGGAACGAGTGACCTTGGTTGGATCAAGAATGCCTGCTTTGACCATGTCGCAGTAGACTTCTTTTTGCGCATCGTAGCCGTAGTTTGCTTTCTTGGAAGAGATGATTGTGTTGGCAACTATGCCACCGTCAATGCCTGCGTTTTGAGCAATTTGACGCACAGGAGCTTCAAGTGCTCTGATGACGATTTTTGCGCCGGTTGCGACATCACCGTCAAGTTTTGCACATGCCTTTTTGACTTGCGGAATGATGGAAAGAAGTGCTGTTCCGCCACCTGCGACAATACCCTCTTCAACTGCTGCGCGAGTTGCGTTGAGAGCATCTTCGATGCGGAGTTTCTTTTCTTTCATTTCAACTTCGGTTGCTGCGCCTACGCCGATAACTGCAACACCGCCTGCGAGTTTTGCAACACGCTCTTGGAGTTTTTCTTTGTCATAAT
>CAZCIW010000086.1:0-2127 GCA_964499135.1 uncultured Muribaculaceae bacterium | reverse complement strand
ACAACTGCTATTAAAAGAGCAAGACACATAGCTCTTCTCCCCTACACCGCAGACTGATTTATAAGCTTAAAACACCTTGCAAACCGTATCCCGTTTTGCGAGGTGCTTTTTTATTTTTACTGCCGTTTACAATATTTTTTAAAGCGAACAAAGTTAAAAAACGAGTTTTAGAGAAGATTTTTGTGGCTTTTAACAAAAATCTTCTCTAAAACTATAATGTTGCGGTTGACGAGCACCGAAAAGCGTGATATTATATAATAGAAAAGTGTGGTTAGACACAAAAATCATTTATTAAGGAGTGCATATTATGCAAATACGCAGAGATTACTATTTAAACAAACTTATAAACAAAAAGCATAACGGTTTAATTAAAGTAATCACGGGTATTAGAAGATGCGGAAAGTCATATTTGCTGAACACACTTTTTTATGAACATCTTATTGAAGCCGGTGTAGATGAAAATCACATCATCCGCTTTGCATTTGATTCCGCCGATGACCTTTACCTTATCGGCGAAAGCCTTATAGATATTGAACGCCGAAAACGGGGAGTGGAGCCCGAAAAATTCATGGCATACATTCGCGAAAAAACCGCCGGAGAAGGAAAATTTTATCTTCTTTTGGATGAAGTGCAGATGATGGACTGCTTTGAAGCGGTTTTAAACGGATATTTGAGAAACAGTAAACTTGATGTATTTGTAACGGGAAGTAACGCTAAATTTTTATCGAAGGACATTATTACCGAGTTTGCGGGTCGAGGCGACGAAATACACATGTACCCTCTCAGCTTTTCGGAATTCATGTCTGTTTATAAAGGCGATAAATACGAGGGATTGTCTCAATACATGCTTTACGGCGGTATGCCTCTTGTTGTGCTTCGTGACGATGTAAACGAAAAGGTTGCGGCACTTGAAAATCTTTTTGACGAAATATATATCCGCGATATACAAAAGCGCAACAAAATAAGAAATATAGGCGAGCTTGAAGATTTACTTAATATTCTTTCCTCATCTATAGGCAGTCTTACAAACCCGGAAAAGCTAAAAAACACCTTTAAATCCGTTAAAAAGTCTAACATCACCTCAAACACAATAAGAAAATACATCACCTGTTTTGAAGACTCATTTCTTATTGAAGCGGCAAAAAGGTTTGATATAAAGGGAAAGGCATATATCGAAACGCCGCAAAAGTATTACTTTTCCGACCTCGGACTCAGAAACGCACGCATAAATTTCAGACAGTTTGAGCAAACTCATTCCATGGAAAATGTAATTTACAACGAGCTTCGCATGCGTGGTTACCGTGTAGATGTAGGCGTTGTGCCCGTTTTTTCAAATGACAGGAACGGTAAAACCTTAAGGCAACAACTCGAAGTTGATTTCATTTGCAACTTAGGCTCTTCGCGTTGTTATATACAGTCGGCATACTCAATCCCAACAGAGGAAAAGCTGTTGCAGGAAGCACGCCCGTTAAAAAAAATCGACGACTCCTTCAAAAAAATCATTGTAACAAAAGACATTGTTCCGGCACATTATGACGAGCACGGAATATTAACAGTAAATATTTACGACTTTTTGTCAGACCCGAATTTTCTTGAAAAATAAGCACAAAAAATGACCTCATGTCAAAACGGCACCCGATTTAAAAACAACCGGGTGCCGTTCTCATATTTTCATATTTTTTAATCTTTTACAGCCTAAGTCGGCTCGCCCCTTGCCGCTCTAATCCTCCCAAAAAGCCTTTTCGGCCGCACCGTCGTCAATGTTTTATATTTGTCGGCTTTTTTCAGCCACAATATTTCGGAGCTTTCGGAATTGGTCAATATCTCGATATTTACGCATCTCCATTTGCCCCTCCATAGCTTTGTTGTTGTGAATAACCTAAAACACTTCTTTTCCGCTGTTCATCCCAACGAATGCAGGCTTGAAATAAAGATACTTATGCGATAATAAAGTATTAGCCAAAATCAAGATATTGTGAGTTTTGGTCAATTGGATAGCCAATTTGCAATATCTATAATTTTTATGCCCTCGTATTGATACTCGTCGTGTCTTGTACGGGCAATAACCATTTTGGGATATGCATCTTTGATTTGAAGTAATGGTGATACTTCTCGTTCAAAAGTTTT
>CAZCIW010000085.1:0-2320 GCA_964499135.1 uncultured Muribaculaceae bacterium | reverse complement strand
AAAGCAAAAGAACCGGTTATCATTCGTAGCTTGAAATTTTTGAGGTGATAGAAATGAAATGTGTAAATTGTGCTAATGAAATTGCAGAGGGTTCCCAATATTGTACTGTCTGCGGTACAGATCAAACAGCTACTACTCAAACGGCTGCACCACAATATTATACTCCGGCACTACAGCTTCCTATCGGAAGAAGTCTTGTGAAGATGATTTTCCTGAGCTTGATTACATTTGGAATATATGGCATAGTCATTCAAAGCCGAATTTCAAGTGAAATCAATATTACTGCAAGTCGTTATGACGGCAAACGCACGATTCCGTTTTTGGCAGCATTTTGGCTTATGTATATTACTTTGGGTATTTACGGATTGGTTTGGAATCATCAGTTTTCCAATCGAATCGGTAGCGAATTAAAAAGACGCGGATATAATTACAATTTCGGAGCATCGGATTATTGGTTGTGGGGTATACTCGGTTCGCTCATTATTGTCGGTCCGTTTGTTTATTGTCATAAGCTTATGAAGTCGATGAATATGGTCAACGCAAGCTATAATATCTATGGATAAGACAATTATTGCTTGATACACCAATAATTCGATTGAGAAAAAAGTTGCTACGGTCTTGATATGTGTTGTAATTTGCGGGACTGTGCTTAAATTCATTGTGCGGAGGACAGATATGAATAAGTATGTATATATTAGGTATGACGATCCGGAATGGCCCAAGGGGAAAAGATTTTTTATAACTAACGATGGTCTTGATGCTCTTATTGGTGATGTGGCAACAAAATACTACAAGGACTCGAAGTGTGTAGGAAAGGCAAAAAGATTAATTGTTCAAGAAGCTAATTCACTTCTTCGTTCTAGACGAAACATTGATAATGTTGATGACGAAGAACTGAAAATATACGAAAATGTTTCTTTAAAGCAAATTGCGAGTTTAAGGCGGCCAATGAGTGGTTATACTACTTGTTATGCTGCAGTTGTTATTATGGCGATTTTTAATCTTCTTGCAGATGGACCAGAGCCAGATGTTTCTTTAGAGGTGCAAAATCATAGCCAACATAAAGACGAAAGATTTCTTGATTTTTGCTTAAAAGAACAACACGAAGGCATTATTGAAACTTATCAAAACGGGTATGGTCAGTTCGGAAATATTGGAACGCATCAATATATGCTTGCAAGGTATTATAATGCTATTTGCTTAAAATTTGATCAACATTTTCTTAAGAATACATATAAATATATTACAGAGCATATTGACCCTCAGAATGTATTTAGAGCTCAATATGATATTCCAAGCTATCGTGATATGGATTTGGTGAATTGATATGAAGAATATAAAACAATTTCAGAATACAGTATGTCATGAAAAGAAACTGAAGGACCATATTGACAGGTTGATTCAATCTAACCAGGAAGCAAGTGACAAATTAAATGTTTTCTTTTCTGGAGCACTTTCCTCGTTTTTAACGACAATAATGGCGTTAATGCTGGAAGAAACCATTATATGGAAAACCTTGCTAATAAAAATTCCTATAGTATTAGTGGCTTTTTTGATACTATGGTTTGTTATTGCTAAGTGGTTATCTCCTGCGATTGTTGCTTTTTGTGAGCAACGCAAGGTAACAACTAAGACTAAGCAACCTGATCAGCAAATTGTGGATTATTTTAATTCGTCAATCGTTTTATCATCCTTGGAAATTAAGGATGCAGTTGCAATCGTTGTAGATATAAACCAAGATGCAGATTGTAGAAAGATTAATGCAATACTCGTGATTTCCGAATATATCAAGTGTATTAATTTTATTATTAAAAATGTAGAAGCAAAACACATAAGATTTTCATCAGAAAAAAGAACGAAGAATCAAACGCAGTATATCAATGAATATTGTGCGACATTTGTTTTCGAAACGCTTTATAAAGCAGGGGAAGATTTGGTGTCTGATAGCAATGATCTTAAGCGAGTAGTTGAATCGGACCTAATTGTATCCGATCTAAAAGATACAATTAGTAGGTTTCGTGATTATAGGAAAAAGTTTAATTCAAATCTTTTTGTTTACGGAAATGAAAAAATCATATAAATAGATTGATAAATACTTCATTACTATATTATATAACGCCATCTTTCTGAAAAGGAAGATGGCGTTATATAATATTATCGTTTATTTGTAATGTTATATATTTGATTTGAATGCCAACCACTTGGCACCGTAACTACTGAGAGAGAATTTTATACCATACCCATTTTCAACGAATAGTTCTTTAACTTGATACCATCCCCTCAGATGTTCTCGCATATCCGGGTCGGGTGAAATGGGTTC
>CAZCIW010000084.1:0-2482 GCA_964499135.1 uncultured Muribaculaceae bacterium | reverse complement strand
AGAAGAAAAGCTAAAACAAGAATTTATTATTTGTGCTATGCAAACTACAAACTTTCAGGTCATAACATTTGATGCTGCTATTGATTATTTTTTAGCAAATTATGTTAAAAACAATTGCAAATTAAATACTTATAGAAGATATCGTCGAATGTTAAAATATTATATTTCTCCTTACTTTAAAAATAAAAATTTAAATGATATAAATTGCAAAGATATTCAGCGATTTTACTATTTTTGTAAAGACAGAAATTTACCGCCAAAAGTATTAAAAAACACATTGGCTCTTTTAAATCAAGTGATTAAATATTTTCAAAATCTTGGGATAATTAAGCGAACTTGCAATTTTCAGGTTCGACGATTATCCGATAAAACAAATTTTACAATTGACAGAATCATTTTTGAGGTATAAATATGACAAAATTTGATAAATTAAAACAAGCAGAGCATTTGTATGTTTATGAAAGGCAGTCACTTACCGTGATTGGAGTAAAACTTAATATTTCGCGCAGGACTTTATTTTATTGGAAAAAAGAGCACAACTGGGATAAAAAGAGGTTTGAAAAAGGCAGAGAACAAGAGTTATTCAATTGTGAGCTGTTAAATTTTGCTCAAAAAATAATGGAAAAAATCTTAAATGATATTGATAATAACCAACTAACACCACAGGCTGAAATGTATTCGCTGATGAATATTTTAAAAAATTTACCGCAGGTAAAACAGCAATCCATTGAATCAACACAAAAACAAAAGTCAAAAACTCTATCGCCGGAACATTTTAAGCAAATAGAGAAAGAGTTATTTGGAATTGATTTTTAAAGTCTTTCTATATACCAATTAGATATTCCGAAATGATTAAAATTCCATTGAAATTCAAAATAAAAATTAAACTCCAAAGAATTGTCGTCTTTGAAGTTCCAAGAGTATTTATTTAGTTGTGTTTTGCTATAACTTTCAAACGCATCCTGAATTTCTTTTGCAAATTTTTTCCTGAACTCAGAGTACGGAATATCTAACGTTTCTTTCGTCAATTTATTTTTTAAAATCATCTTCAAACCCTCTTATATTATCAAGTTCAATGTTGTACCTTTTGCCTTGCTTGTCGACACATGTTGCGAAGTCTATTTCGGCATCGGCAAATTTGTTTTTCCAAGTACAAATTAATAAGCCAATTTCTTGTGTTTTTAAATTTAGAATTTTAGTTCCATAAAGCATATAATCTTTTTTAGCCATACCTTGCTCCTTTCAAGCTATGACATTAATCATTCGTAAATGCAGAAACATCAATTGTTTTTGAAAAATTCGTATCATTCAGACACAGATTAAAACATATTTAAAACGCGTTTAAAAGCTCTTTAAAAATTTGTTATATAATTCAAGTATGATTAAAAGCTATTACTACAAATCACCTATTGGAATATTAGAAATAAAACTAGAAAATGAAGCTGGCATAGGGCTTAGAATTGTTGATAATTATGAAGATTTATCCAAAAGAACGGGGTATTTTGCAGAAGTTGCGAAACAACTTGACGAATATTTTGCAGAAAAAAGAACTAAGTTTGAACTAAATATTTTACCTAAAGGAACCGAATTTCAGAAAAAAGTCTGGACAGAGTTGTTAAAAATCCCTTATGGTCAAACAAAATCTTATCAAGAAATTGCTAAAGCGATTGGTAACCCACACGCACAAAGAGCAGTCGGCTCTGCTTGCAATAAAAATCCAATTTTGCTCGTTATCCCTTGCCATAGGGTGATTTCAAAAACCGGTAAACTAACAGGTTTCGCCTGTGGTGTTAATAGAAAAGAACAACTTTTGAAATTGGAATCTAATCAATGCTTTCAGGATAATTTATAAAAAACGCATTAACTTGGTCTGCATCTCGACGCAAATTTTTCACAACCGGTGCGAGGTTATAAAGCTCCTCATATTCCTTTTGTGATGAGCAAAAATAATCAATTACTACCGCTGTGTTATGGATATTTTCAGCATATCGCTCAAGCTTTTTAAAATCTTTTCTTTTAATAACAAATCTTTCTTCCATACACAACCTCCTTTTAGGTTGTGATATTCATCACTCAAAGAAACTGTTATTGCAAGTGTTTACACCTTTAGACACACAAAGACACAAACAAGGATTTTTAAACTTGTTTAAGTTATCATGAAGAAAAGGAGAAATTATGGTATACGATTTAAGATACGGTGATTGCTTTAAATTATTAAATGATATTCCTGATAAATCAATTGATTTAATATTGACCGATCCGCCTTACAATATAGCAAAATATTCAACCGGAAATATTGATTTACCTGGGCGTTCTGCATTAAATAATGATTTGGCAGATTGGGATAAAGCAGAAATTGAGCCAAAAGATCTTTTAGTAAACTTTAAAAGAATTATTAAACCTAAAGGTAATATTTTTGCATTTACAACATATAATCAAATTGGCAAATGGCACGAAGCGTTTGATAGTGAGTTTGACACTT
>CAZCIW010000083.1:0-2567 GCA_964499135.1 uncultured Muribaculaceae bacterium | reverse complement strand
GCAGATTGACTCTTTATGCAGGAGTTGACGGTGTAAGATTTAAAAACATCGTTCGTCCAGGCGACAGATTTGATATGGAAGTCGAAGTTATTAAGGTAAAAGGTCCTATCTGCAAAGCTCACGGCAAAGGAAGCGTTGACGGTAAAGTTTGCGTAGAAGCTGATATGACTTTTGCGTTTAAATAGTCGCCGAGCAGAGGTATGAGCTCTGGCAAGAGCGAAAGACGAACAATCATAAGCGAAAACCGCGCTTTTCGCTTTGATTGTGAGCGGTACCGTTTAATGCGAGGCGAAAAGTAAAAATTAATCAAGGCGCAAATTTTGCGCCTTTTAATAGCAAAAAAATTTTTTCACGGATTTTATAAAGAATATGAGAATTACAAATATACAACCCCAATTAACACCAAATTATAATATTAACAGATATCAAACAAAACCCCAACAAATTCAAACATTCCCACAATGTGAGGGAAAACTACCTTCAACGCAACAATATTTAGCTTTTACCGGCGGTTATAGCCTTAATTTAGCACAAACAGTAAAACAGTTAGATAAACTCGCTAAAAAAAATTCTCGTATTTATCCGCCAAATGTCAGAGAATGGCTCGGTATGGCTCTTGAAGATGGTACTAAAAAAACTTTAATTGGAGTTCATAAAGATTATTTTTCAAACCTGAAAGAATGTTTCTCACTCAATGAAATCAAATCAAAATTTTCTGAGTTTAAGGATACAATACCGGCAATGGATGTCGATGCAAAAGAAGGCTCATTTATAGACAAATTCCAAAAAGGCGAACTGGAATTTTTTGACAATGACGAGGATTTATCGGTTCAGTTGATAAAACTTTACTGGGGCGAAGGATTTTCACTAACCGACTTGAAACGTTATACAGGCGGAACTGACTTATACCACACTATGAAAAGATTAGGGATTCCCAGAGCGAGTCAGGATTACGGTCATTATTTAAAATTTTCCGACCCTCAGTACAATGAACGCCTAACCAGAGAAATGACCGAAAAACGTATGCAAGCTCTTGACAGGCGTGCTCAATTACAAGATGGTGAACCGGTATATATTCCACGCGGTCCACTTTCAGAACAACATAAACAAAGGATTTCGGAAGGCTTGAAACGTTTTCATCAGGAAAATCCCGAAGCCGTTTATCAAATGTCTGAAAGACGAAAAGAATTTTACAGACAAAATCCCGAACGCGCAGAAGAATTAACAAGAGTTCTGAAAAAAGCTTGGGGATTACAAGGCAGTGAAAATATCAAAAAAGCAATGAGCAAATTTTTTAAAGGCAGAAAAGTCGCAATTTTTGACCTTGAAAACCCAGCAAAAATGACAAAAGAACAATCAGGAACTATGGAAGATTTCTGGAACGCAAACCCATGGGCAAAAAAATCGTTCTCAAAAGCTATGAAGTACGGCTGGAGAAAGGTTAAAGAAGAAAATGAAATGGTATTCTTTGTTAGAACTTCTCCAACTCAAATAGTGGAATTTGTTGAGGATAAAGCAGGAATGAGCCGTGGTTCACTTGACGTTGTAAGCAAATACAATCCGTTTTTGAAAACAAGCAGTATTGATGAAGCAAGCAACGAAATTTTAAAAAAACATACTGATATAGAAGGTCTTCAAAATGTTATGGCAGATACTTATCAAATGTCATTATTCAGAATGGTTGACCATTTCCGAAATCTTCCAAAACATAAACCAACCCGTGGCGAACAGGATTTTGAAATTTTATTGAAAGGTCTTATTTATCAAAACAAAACCGATAAAGGGTATAAAATTCAAACCACGGAAGAAGCTCAACAAGATTTCATTATGCTAGCACAACTTGCAGCAGAAAGCAGAGAACAAAAATTGATAGACATAGTCAATAAATCTCTTGATGAAGCTTTCGATTATGCATGTCAATTTCATCAATTCATATTAAAATAATATAAAAATCAGGAAACTCTGCAAAATTTGTACTATAATTGAATTTATAGTAAAAGAGAGAGGATAAAAAATGAGTATAGACAAAACCGCAATTATACACCCGTCAGCAAAAATAGCTGATGATGCAATTATCGGGCCATATGTAGTTATAGGCGAAAACGTTACAATCGGACACAGAACAAGAGTTATTTCAAATGCTCATATTGAATTTGCCGAAATCGGCGATGATTGTACAATTTCACCGTTTGCAACAATCGGTTCCGAGCCGCAAGATTTGGGATACAAAGGCGAACCCACAAAAGTTGTAATCGGTGACGGTACAATTATCAAAGAAAACGTAACAGTCCACAGAGGCGCTGCCTGCGGAGATTTTACAACACGCATCGGTAAAAAATGCTTGTTAATGGTCGGCTCTCACGTTGCTCACAACTGTGTACTCGCAGATCAGGTTATATTAGCAAATCTTGTAACTCTCGGTGGTCACGTTCATGTTGGCTTTGGCGCATTTGTCGGCGGAATGAGCGTATTCCATCAAAATATCAGAATTGGCGATATGGCGATTATCAGCGGGTTTTCAGCTTCTCGTCAAGACATTTTACCATATTCTAAAGGCGAAGGCAGAC
>CAZCIW010000082.1:0-2659 GCA_964499135.1 uncultured Muribaculaceae bacterium | reverse complement strand
ATTACCTTAATGGATTTCCCCGTGTTCTCTGAGAGGATTTTATTGATTTTATCCTTGGTTTTCTTTATGTGTTCGGCGGTAATAAGGATATCTGATGCCTGTCCTTGTGTACCGCCAAGCGGCTGATGAATCATAACCTCACTAAGGGGAGTTGCATAGCGTTTGCCTTTTGTGCCACAGGACAAGATAAACGCACCCATACTTGCGGCCATGCCGGTACAAATCGTACAGATATCGTTTTTGCAATTTTTGATTGCATCAACGATTGCCATTCCTGCTGTTACCGATCCTCCGGGACTGTTGATAAACAATTTTATATCTCCATTTGTTCTGTCAAGATGTCTGAGTTGTATAATCACTTCGGTAGCGGTAGCTGTGTTTATTTCATCAATCAACCAGATCTCTCGGTGACTGTTAACCGCATCTGAATAAAAGTCGGTTTGTGAACGTCCTTCTTTAGTTGTTTTTGTGAAATTCGGTATCATGTTGTTATTCCTCCTCTGATGTTGCACCAAACAATTCATCAAACTTCATTTCAAGCTCTTTTTTAAGATCTTTGCTATGAAAAGAATCGTTTGAGTTTTTACTTTTTTTGTTTTTCTTAACATTTGATTTTGGCGGATTGCAAAATGGGACTTTTGCTTCGTCAATTGAAATATCATGTAACAGGTCGCTAAAAGTGTAAACATTAACTGTGGGATGTACTATATTTGGCAAATCGCATTTTCCGTAGCGAGAAAAATTTTCATACTGTTCAATAGCAGGTAAATTCGTACAGTATCGAACCGATTCGGCAAGGTTTAGATATAGTGCTTCTTTAGCGTCCCATGATTTTCTTAATGTCATAAGCTCGGGAACTGAAATTAACGGTTCGATTTTGCCGGAATATGTTTTTTCGGTGTCTCCACATCGGGCACTAATTTTTTCTAAGAGTTTCATTTCAGTAGAACCGAGAAACAGCGTAGATGCACAATTTGTCAACAAACTTTCATAATGGGGATATCTATCGCTCAATGCATCGATTGACTGAACACAGAGGTAATACCTGATGTTTCGACTACGATGAGTTGCCAATGCTTCACAAATTCCGGGAATCGGAAAAGAACAGAATTCATCAAGGATAAAGTTGACCCTGATATTAAGCTTGCCTTTTTCCGAATGAAATGCCTTGTCGATCAAAACTGTCTGCAATTGCGATAGAAGAACACCAACGATGGGGTTGCAAACAGTTGTTGTATCATCTGTAATTATGTAAAGTGCTGTCTTTTCGTTTGCTATATCTTCAAGCTCAAATGTGCTATGGCTTAACATTTTTGCAAGCTTATCGTTTTGAATAAAGGGTTGAATAAAACTGGAACAGGTTGCAAGTGTACTCATACGTGTCTTTTCCGGTTCAGACAAAACTGTTTTAAGATTGGTTATTGCAGTGTTGTTGATTTTGCTATTAGTAACAAATTCTTTTAAACAATCAGCACTGCTGTCAGTAAAGTAATTAGCAAGGGTAAGTATGTTTATATCATCAATGTTTTTGTACGAATCAAACATCAAAGGAAGAACACCATTTATATAAGCCTTTGCTGTATCGGGCCAGAACGGGTCAATGCTCCTATGATTTTCTTGCCTTTGGGCAAGAGTACAGCAGAAATCATTTGCAACTGATGCTGCTTTATCTGTTTCTGCTTCTTCTCTCCAAAGCTTTGCAGGATAATTTAATGGGTTATAACCATCACCGTTAAAGTCTCGGAAATTTAAAACAATTGTTCTGTAATTGAGAGTTTTTAATAAAGCTGCAGTTCTGGAGTAAAGCTCTCCTTTGGGATCGAGAATGACCATACTTTCGCCGGCATAGGAAAGAGACCCGATCAACGGCATAAAAGCACAAATGCTCTTTTTAAAGCCGGAAGCACCGTAAATAACACAATGATTATCCGAAGTGTCAATATAAGCGGTTTTACCGTTTGATATAACAGGGATACCACCTGCGGAAATGCTTGAAGGTTCATTAAAATCAACATAAGTAAGCTTTTCTTTTAGTTTTGAAGTACTTGTCCAATTTGTTTTCGGCTCATTGAACATATAGCCTGAATTGAAAGTATTTTTTGAAATGTGTGTCATCTTTTGACCTCTCTTTCTTTTACTAAATCATTAAGTCTGTTAATTTCTTTTTCTCCCATAATAAAATGTGTATATGTATCAGCCGAAAGATAATCAACCAACTTGTTATCACACAACCCTTTAGTATTGCCGAAATACATAGCCATATCGGTCGCAATATTTGATATGGTTTTATTGCTGATTTCTTTGCTGTTTTCAAAAATATCTCTAATTACCTTTTGGCTTGATAACGCAAGCCTTATATTGTGTTTTTCTTTCAATTCTTTTGAAAGTGTATCTGCAATTCTGTGGCTGAAAAAAGAATTAGCATCAAGTTCTTTTGTCCAGATTTCGTTTTTTATAAGATTAATAGTTTTATTAATGTCATCATTATTTAATGATGAATCAGCGAAAAACACATACTTCCAATGAGGAGACATTTTTTGAAGCGCAAGAATGCAATTTATAAAATGCTCTTCCTCACAATGTTCAATCCACTCGCTTATGTCGATGCCGATATATCCGTTGTACTCGTCCTTAAAACGAACTTTTGAAATTGCTTCAA
>CAZCIW010000081.1:0-2761 GCA_964499135.1 uncultured Muribaculaceae bacterium | reverse complement strand
GACAATTATTTGGCAGGGATTCTTCAGTCACTGCGTTCCCTCAGAATGACTGTAATGTGGCACTTGACAGGGATTTTTCGCAAACTTCGTTTGCTCAAAATGACGGGGGTAAAAGTAAAGAGAGCCGTCATCCTGAGGCTTTTGCCGAAGGATCTCAAACAAATGTTATAACCCCCACCTCGAAATCGCAGATTTCGGTCCTCCCACTAGGGGAGGACATGAAGGTTCATCAACGTAGGGTTGCCTTCACTCTTGCGGAGGTTTTAATTACCCTAGGTATAATCGGTGTAGTTGCGGCGATGACCATACCGAATTTGATTGCCAATGTAAAAGGGCATCAATACCGTAGTCAATTCAAAAAAACGCTTTCGACACTTAATCAAGCTGCATTATTAAGCCAAGAACAGTATGGGTTTGATTTTGGCGGTATTAATTCACAATGTTATGATTATAGCGACCATCCTGAAACTGTTCAATCTCTGTGTGCATTATTAAATGGTACTATTTCCGGTGGTAGTTTTATTTCAAGAGATGATTATTTTAAATATGTACAAGTTTTAGGTAATATACCAGAGATGAATTTTGGAATTCATAATACGGCGTACCTATTGCCTGATGGCTCGGTTTTCTTTTTTTCGAAGATAGCAGGTTTTGAGGGTACTTGTACTTGGAATTCAAAATTGTCAGAAAGTGATAATTATTATAACATATCTCAAGGTCGTTGTACAGGTTATATTGATGTCAATGGTTTTTCGTTACCTAATAAAGAGGTTAAGTGTTCTGCAGGTTATAAATCTTGTATAGTAAAAAATAAAGATATGGGAGATCTTTTTCCTGTAATATTCTATGATAGCACTGTAGTTCCGGATTCAGATGCAGCAAGATATGTTTTAAATACTGCGAAATAGAAGAATTTAATTTAAAATTCTTGAATAAATTTCATCAATATTTGTCAAAAATGCCTGTTTATCAAAGATTTGTTCAATTTCTTTTGTGGACAGGTGTTTTTGTACATCATTATCTTTTAGCAGATTTGCTTTAAAATTTCCGTGGTTTTGGAATGCATCAAGTGCGTTTCTTTGGACGATTGTATAAGCATCTTCTCTTGTTAACCCTTTTGCAACCAAAGACAATAAAACCTTTTGAGAAAATACAATCCCGCCGAATTTGTCAGTGTTTTTAAGCATATTATCTTTATGGACAACAATATTTTCCATTAAACCGTTAAATCTGTTTAGCATAAAATCTACAAGAGTTAAGCTGTCAGGGAATATTATGCGTTCAGCAGAAGAATGAGAAATATCTCGTTCGTGCCAAAGCGGAATATTTTCCAAAGCTACGATTGAATTTGCTCTAACCACTCGAGCCAGTCCGCATAAATTTTCGCTCAAAACAGGATTTTTCTTGTGAGGCATAGCAGACGAGCCTTTTTGACCTTTGCCGAATCCTTCTTCAAGTTCAATAACTTCTGTTTTTTGTAAATGGCGAATTTCTGTTGCAAACTGTTCAATTACGGATGCAATCAGCGATAATGATTGCATAAAATATGCGTGATAATCTCTTGCAATAATTTGGGTTGAAATTCTTGCCGGTTTTAATCCTAAATTTTGACAAGTAATTTTTTCAACATCAGTCGAAATATTACTATAAGTTCCGACTGGCCCTGAGATTTGACCAACTCGTATTTGTTCCAGTGCGTGAGTGAAATTATCTTCTTGTCTTTCCAGTATATCAATCCAAGAGCAAAGTTTTACACCAAATGTCATAATTTCAGCATGAATTCCGTGTGAACGTCCTATGCAAATTGTTGTTCGGTGTTTGTTTGCAAGTTCTTTTAATGTTTTTATAGTTTTTTCTAAATCTTCAAGAATTATTTTTCCGCTATCTTGTATTTGGAGAGCAAAAGCCGTATCAATAACGTCTGAACTTGTTAACCCTACATGAACATAGCGTCCTAAATCTCCCAAACTTTCATTTACACAAGTTAAAAACGCTATAACATCGTGACGAACCTCACGTTCAATTTCATCAATTCTTTCAACTGAGAAGGTTGCTTTTTCTCTGATGGTTTTTGCAACTTCTGTCGGTATTGTTCCTAACTGAGCATAAGCGTCGCATACAGCAAGTTCAACTTTTAAATAATAATCAAATTTGGAATTAAGTTCCCAAATTTCTGCCATTTCTTTTCTTGAATATCTTTCTATCATATTCAAATGTTAACATGAAAATTAATTATATATATACAAAATTCACGCTATCAAATTTACATAAATTAAAAGAATTTTGAAAAATTGGATATTTGTGTTAGTATAGGAACACGAAAGAAGAAGATTACTTTAAAAAAGGGGAAAAATATGATTTCAGTAAACGATTTTAAAACCGGTTTGACAGTTGAACTAGATAACGGTCTATGGTCAGTTGTAGAATTTTTACACGTAAAACCTGGTAAAGGTGCAGCGTTTGTAAGATCAAAACTTAAAAACGTTATCACAGGACAAGTTGTTGAAAAAACTTTCAGAGCCGGTGAAAAAGTTGCAAAAGCGACTCTTGACAGACGTGAAATGCAATATTTATACAAAGAAGGTTCTGAATACGTGATGATGGATAACGAAAATTATGATCAATTACACGTAGCTGAAAACCAAATCGGTAGCGGTATTAAATACTTGAAAGAAAATATGAATGTTATGATTTTAATGCACGAAGGCAGAATTATCGGTGTAGATATTCCTGCTCACGTTGAACTTCAAGTTGTTGATAC
>CAZCIW010000080.1:0-2852 GCA_964499135.1 uncultured Muribaculaceae bacterium | reverse complement strand
GATTTTGATGCTCTTTTTGCGCAGAAGCAATATCAGTCATTAGATGATGTATTGAAGGAGCAAAGTGTTATACGTAAAAGGAGGAAGAAAAATGAATAGCATAACGCAGATAGAGGGAAAATATGATAATAGACTGGTTGGCAGATTGGCTTTAACCAAAGAGAGTTTATGTGCATTTGAATATTCGGCAGAGTGGCTCAATTCTGGTTTTTCTATATCTCCGTTTGAGTTACCATTGCGCAGTGGGGTATTTATAGCAAAACCTCGTCCGTTTGATGGTGGATTCGGTGTTTTTGATGATTGTTTGCCTGATGGGTGGGGATTGCTAATTCTTGATAGATACCTGCAGCGGAACGGGGTCAATCCACGAACACTGTCACTACTTGACCGTCTTACGTTGGTCGGTTCTACTGGACGCGGTGCATTGGAATTTCGTCCAGACAAGAGTGTTGTATCAAAGCAAGAATACGCAGATTTTGAAAAATTGGCATTGGAGGCGGAACAGATTCTTGATAGCGACAATTATAACGGAGAGGGAATTGAGGAGTTCCAGTATAGAGGTGGTTCTCCGGGTGGAGCACGCCCCAAAATCTTTACTCGCTATGATGGAAAGGAGTGGTTGGTAAAGTTTCGGGCGAAGAGGGATTCTAAACGCATAGGTATTGAAGAGTACAATTATTCACTCCTTGCAAAGAAGTGTGGTATAGAAATGCTGGAAACACGCTTGTTCGAGGATAAATACTTCGGTGTAGAGCGTTTTGACCGTATACTGAACGGCAAATTGCACGTTGTGAGTGTTGCCGGACTTATCGGGGCTGACTATCGTTTGCCGAGCATAGATTATACTCATATCTTTCAGGTGTGCGCTGCTCTGACACATAGCGTCGCTGAAATGTGGAAAATTTATCGTCTTATGGTATTCAACTACTTGATTGATAACAAAGATGACCACGCAAAGAATTTTGCTTTCATCTATCGTGATGGCGATTGGCATTTCGCTCCGGCATTCGACCTGTTGCCAAGTGATGGCATAAATGGCTTCCGTACGACTTCTATCAATGATCGCATTGAACCTACAAAAGAAGATTTATTTGCTGTGGCTGTAAAAGTTGGATTGAATGAGAAAGAAGTGATTGAAGTCTTTGAAAAAATGGAGAAATATATAGGAGCGTATTTTATTTGATTGTAGGTATTAAAATGAGGCCGATATTATTCGAAAATTGGTAGTATAAATATGAGAAATTGTTATAAATACAGAGGTGGCATAGGAGTCTTTGATAAAGATGGGAAATCAATATTTGATAGAGATGTAAACACTCTTGCAAATAATCAAATCTATCTTCCGACAAAAAGTGAATTAAATGATCCAACAGAAGGCTTTTGTAATGACTATAAAATAATTTCATTGATTGAAGCGTTTAAGCAGTTTTCTGGAGATGTTAAAAAGCAGTATCAAGAATTGCTCGAAAAATTTGCCCAAATAGGGATTTATTCCCTAAGTAACAATGTGACCAATGAATTATTGTGGGCTTATTATGGTGGTGGGCATACAGGATTCGCCATAGAATATGACATTGATATACTCAAAGAGTCTCTAAATTACAATGAGAAATTTCAAGCTATTTTTGATTTTGATGTTGATTATTCTCGAAATGTTCCTATCGCGGATTTAACTATACTTCATAGTAAAGACATTATTCAGACTTTAAAAACTTTTCTGGGGACAAAATCGCTTTCGTGGAAGCATGAGGAAGAGCATCGTTTAATTGTTGAAGGAAAAGGTTTGTTTGATATTGATTATAGGGCAATTACTGGGATTTATTTTGGATATAGAATGCAAAAAGAACAGATTGACCACATAATGGATGCTATGAAAGGTAGAGGGCTGTCATATTATAAAATGGAATTGATTGACAGAACATACAAATTTGCTCCATTAAAAATTGAAGATAAATATTCGAATACGGCCAAATATGTTGCAAATTGCATTGATTATGACGTGGATGAATTACTTCGGAATAGTTGTGTTAGTGAAGAAGAAATCTTATTGTATAGAGATAAGTTTATAGAGGCTTTGGAAAGTATTAAAAATGAGCCTTATATAAAAGATTTTTATATTGCGACTATGGCTTCAGATTCAAAAGAACCATTGTTAAAAATATTTGCAAATACCGCTAAAGGAATACCGCCGGTTAGAGAATTTAATTTTAGACTCAACGATAAGGGAGAACTTTATAGGATAAAATAATAATATTTTGGTTAGAAAAGCGTCTTCTAGTCTTGCGATTTTTTTGCCTGCAATACATCATTAAATATATACTAAAGTAGTATCTTTGCATATTATATGATGAGTTGATATGGCGAAGAACACAATGGGGACTAAGCTGCCCCGAAAATTAGAGCAAAAGATGTCGATTGTAGGAGAACAGATTAAATTGGCTCGCCTACGAAGGAATCTGAGTGTGGCTCAAGTGGCGGAACGTGCCACTTGCTCTCCATTGACCGTGTCTAGAATAGAGAAAGGTGTACCGACAGTAGCAATCGGAATCTACTTGCGAGTGCTGTATGCCTTGCAGCTTGACGATGATATCCTGTGGCTGGCCAAAGAAGACAAACTGGGAAAAGCTTTGCAGGATTTGAGTTTGAAGACAAGGAAACGAGCTTCAAAAAAGGTATAGATGCGTATGTTCTTCCATATAGTAAGTTGCCTTTTGTGCTGTTGGGATAAAAAACATGGTTTTAAATTTTGTGTTATGCTGCAAAAACATTATGTTTGCATTGCATAATAAATAAGGCGTATGAAATTCGTTGATAGAATAGATGAAGCAGCACGACTGAAAGATGCTCTTGCG
>CAZCIW010000079.1:0-3056 GCA_964499135.1 uncultured Muribaculaceae bacterium | reverse complement strand
AATGCGGAAGCTTCAAGGACTATGTTTTAGGGACGCGGGTTTATTTGGGGCTTACCAACGAAGCGTACAAACCGATCACATTGCACTCATCCGACAGCGTCTATTGCTGCGGCAGGGTGCTTGGTGTGGTTGAAGAATAAAAACGACCTACGGTTCAGATGTTGATTTGTTCCGTAGGCCATTCTTAATGCTATAAGTTATTCAACCTATTAGTGAATACTGTTGGGAAGTCATGCAACAAGTTTTCAACTTCTCGTCTATTCTGCCTTATTGCCTTTATAACATCCTTTTTCCGAGATTGTGCTCCAATTATTTTACCTATTTCTTGTGCCAAACATCTATCATTGAAGCCTAATTCATAAACCCAAATATCGGTTTGTACGGGCAATCCATACTTGAGATTCCGCGACAATCTTTCAAGTATCTCGAGTGTTTCAGTGATACCATCCTCGTTGTCATACTCATTAGAAATACCATTTGATTTTAGAATTTCGCAAATGCTGTTGATGATTAACGAAGCAGTATAGCCAAAGTCACTATCACAAATTGAAGTAATTTCTTCTAAAGAAATAATTTGTTCTTTCTTTCTGCGAACAATCTTATACTCATACAGTTCTGCAAATGATTGGATGACATAATACTCTTGCCCTTTAATCCACATTTTAGCAATTCCAAGTGCATCCTCGATTTTTATAATTCTATGTAGATGACGAGGCGAGGAAAATTTTATTATCATCTGCAGTACAAAAGCAAGCAACTCATCATCAGAATAATTGCACACATCCGATGAAGCAATTTCCCTATATAATTCTGCATATGATTCGCACGATATCATGGATCTTGCGAAATTTCTTTTGCTATTTTCTTCAGGAAGAGCATTTGCCACATATTCACATATTTTTTCGAAGAGCGTTTTCAGTTCTTCTTTTTCTGTTTCAGTAGCTATGGCCTCTGCTAATGTATCATTCAGCAATGTTTCCACAAAATCTTTAGCATATGTATTATCGTTATTTGCGATTTCAAGAGCAATATAGTTTTCGATTCTTGATAATACGCTAAATATATGATTGAAAAGACCAATAACTTCCGGATCTTGTTTGAAATCGTTTAAAAGCCTCTTTTTTGATTCTTGAAAACTTGAAAAATCAGTATATCGCATTAACGCAACCTTGTAGAAACAAATCGAAGTCTTATTTTTAATTGTATGGTGTTTAACAGTATCCAAAATAACACTCGTACACGACTCTGAATTGTTGGGATCAAGCAAATGCTTATACTGATTCCATTTCCACCGATTCACATTATACGCAAATGGATCTGAAAAGATTATTGTCCCTTCCGTAAACATTCCAGAACGCGCCGTTCGTCCTATCAGATTGTGAAAATCACGAACTTTAATCTGCTCTTGTGCTTGATATATACTGGATATAACCAAATATTTTATTGGCAAATTAACTCCTTGAGCCAAGGTTGAGGTGCAAACAACATTTGTTATTTTGGATTCTTTTAGCGCAAACTCCACAGAACACTTTAAGCCATCTGAAATACCTGAGTGGTGAGCAAAAACTCCAAGTTGAGCCGCCTTATATAAATCACTACCCATTCCGTAATTTTTGGCGATAAGGTGGCATATTCTTTTTATCTCACTTAAGTCCGCTCTGCATTTTAAGCCAGAAACATCATACCCCCGAAGATTGAGTTCCATAATTCGCGAAAGTATTTTATTGGCACTATCCTTTCTTCCGCAAAAAATGGCTATATTATCATGTGGAACGATTTTCAATAAGCAAGCTATTGCCATATCATTGCTTTTCACCATTTTTCCTTTGGCAAAGTCAACAGACGGGAAATATCGTTGCTTTTCTGATTTTTTTATTTCCAGCGGTTTAATCTCGATCATTCTTGGAACATAAAAATCCGGATTGCTATCGTCATCTTTATTTATGAAGTATAAGTATCCGTAATGGTGACCACCAATATATTCCCATTTTACTGCCGCTGGCAGTTTGTCCACTACAGCAATATCATCCCCACTAAAAGCTACTCCTTCTCCTTTGGTAAACCATTTGTTTATTTCTTCGACATTAGGAATGATGGCCGATATAAGTATTTTCTGAACACCAGAATCAAGCTGTTTCAAAATTGATGAGATAAGCAGTTCATAAGTTGCGCCACGCTCTTCATCATCAAACAAATGTCCTTCATCGAAAATTAATTGCCCAATGTCATCAATTATGCTATCATCTTGACGAATAATATAAAGAAATTTCTCTGGAGTTGTTACCACAACAGTTTTTCGCCCTGGATTGAATAAATCATCTAAAATGTAATCACTTTGAAGCAAATCTGAAATTTCAACAATCTGAATATTGTGGTCAAATTTCAAGTCATGCTTCAAATCACTACTTATTTCGCGACATAGAGCTCTAAATGGCGCAATAACAATAGATAAGTTTACTGTGCCAGAGCAAAAAGCAGAAAAAATCGCCATTGACATAGCTTTAGTCTTACCAGCGCCCGTAGGCATTTGAACAACACCGGATTTCCCCTTGAACAACCCCAACTCACACATATATCTTTGAGATGGCCATAACTCTCTGACAAAATGACCGCTATTAACGATTTCGACCAATTTGTCTGATGAAATATATGAGTTTCTAGGAAGCATTGCGAATATTGAGTGGTTTGATTTCAATATAAAAATTGCTAACAATGCGTCAACTAGGAAAATGTCCCTAAAATCGTTAGCTTCATATATTTTTTCTCTAAATTTCTTAATAAATGTCCAATCAATTGCGGTTCCGCAAGACATCAATCCATTGTATTGACGCACAAATTCCAAAATATACCCGGTATCATCGGCAACAAATGTTTTTGAGTATTCAATATAAGGGGTATTTTTCAACAAGTAATACAGAAGGATATCTAATTGATGTCGGGACAAATCCAATGATTCAATGCTTATATTTTTAACTAAAACCATTGAACTACCAATTTGATCGTAAGCCCCAAATAAAACCGCGCCTTTAAAAGTTTTTCTGAATGTGGTACAATGA
>CAZCIW010000078.1:0-3132 GCA_964499135.1 uncultured Muribaculaceae bacterium | reverse complement strand
GTTAAGGGTTAAGGGTTACCCCTAAACCGCTCCGAAAAATAGGAAAGTATGGCTCAATAATAGCAAAAAGGAGGGCTTTTACCCTCCCTGAATTTATATTTCTTTGTTTATTTCAATTCGATCATAATAAATATAAGCCATAGCGTATTGGGACATAAGAATTACTATGTAAAAAATATAAAATGATATTGTAGATGCCAAAAATACTCCGAATTGTTTTGAAAATGATATTAATGCAAAGGTGAATCCAACTAAAAATCCTATGCTAAATCCTATAATAATGGCAATAATTAACGTTAAAAATATTTTAAACCCGAGAACAAGTGTTGGAAGAAAGACTTGTGGAAAATATTTAATTAGTAGAACGGGTGAAATGTTGTTTTTAATATCATAAGTTTTAGAAAAACCTACAAGCATATATGGTGCACTTACAGAAATAACCAACAACACAAGTATTAATAAAGCCCATCCAGCTATTGGAATACAAACGGCGATAACTATCGTTGGTATCAGTATTGCCATAAATATTAGAAAAAGACAAATATAATACAATAATGCGGTTCCTGCATAGTTCATTATATTTTTGTCAAATTTCGGGGCAATGTCAAGAGAATTTATTTTTTCAGAATCATCTTGGTGGTCAGCCCAAAGAAAGAATTTTAATGAATTGTGAGTGAAATGAATTGAATACAATGAAAGGAAAAAATTTCCGACAAGATATAAAAGAACAGCCCAAAGTCCAACTTCTGCAAGTGCTTTCAGCATTTCATAATTTGAATATCCGCTAAGATCTTCTTTAATAAATGAACATGGTAACATTGTAAGAGCGGCAACAACTAATAGAATTAAATGTCTTTTTATTACATCTTTTCCTAAATAAAGTTTCTTTAAACTTTCAATAAGTCCACCATTCATAAAATCTCCTTTATATAAAATTTACAAAGAAAAGTATAAGGCTTTTTAAAACATTTTTCATACTCTTTTCGTTGTATAATATAAAATTTTATGATAGAATCGGGCTATGGAAACAGAATTAAAACAATTGATAAATACTTTAACTCCGCGTTTTGAAAAAATAAAGGAGTGTCTTTGACCCGAAACGATTAGAGGAAAATCTTCCTAAATTTGAAAAAGAGATGCAAAATCCTGAAATATGGTCGAATAAAGATCGTGTTTCTAAAGTTGGCGGAGAAATAAAAGATATAAAAGAAAATCTGGAAATGCTGAAAACTTGGGCTACAAGTCTTGAAGATGCTACTGTTGCCACTGAAATGGGTGATACGGATTTAATATTAGAAAGTTTTGAAACGCTAAAAGATTTAGAAAAGTCTATAGATAAGTTTGAAATTCGGTTAATGCTTGGTGGCGAGTATGATGAAGCTGACGCTA
This sequence comes from uncultured Muribaculaceae bacterium, assembly GCA_964499135.1. GTDB lineage: Bacteria > Cyanobacteriota > Vampirovibrionia > Gastranaerophilales > Gastranaerophilaceae > Scatenecus. Next base: position 1,743 of record CAZCIW010000078.1, on the reverse strand, counting down.
TATTAACGGTGAACGCAGGCGCAGGTGGAACTGATGCTCAGGATTGGGCAAGTCTTTTATTAAGAATGTATATGAGATGGGCGGAATCAAAAGGTTGGAAAGTCGATCTTCTAGACAAGCTTGATGGTGAAGAAGCCGGAATTAAGTCTGCAACAATTAGGCTTACCGGAAAATATGCATTTGGATATTCAAAAGCAGAAAGAGGAGTTCACAGGCTTGTGAGGATTTCTCCTTTTAATGCTAACGGGAAACGTCAAACAAGTTTTGCATCCCTTGAAGTTTCTCCAATAATCGCTGATTTTGAAAAGACAATAGTAATACCTCCGGAGGAATTAGAAATTGACACGATGCGCTCGGGTGGTGCAGGCGGACAAAACGTTAATAAAGTTGAAACCGCAGTCAGAATTCTACATAAACCTACCGGCATTGTTGTAAAATGCCAGCAAGAGCGCTCTCAATTGCAAAACAAAGAAAATGCTATGCAAATTCTTGCTTCAAAACTTCTTGCAATTCGTCAAGCAGAGCATGAGAAAAAGCTTTCTGATCTAAAGGGCGAAAATGTAGACATAAATTTCGGTTCTCAAATCCGTTCGTACGTTTTTCATCCGTATAAAATGGTAAAAGATCATAGGACTGGCTTTGAAATGGGAAACGTCGATGCAGTAATGGACGGTGATATCGACGGTTTTGTTGATGCTTATTTAAGGCAAGTTCAATAATTAACTTGCCTCATATTTAACTCTTTATATATTTACGCACTGCGATGAAAAACAGCATTACAAATAAATAGCACCCTCTCCCAATGGAGAGGGTGCTATTTATTTGATTTGTAAAATTTTATTTTACAACAATATTTACAAGTTTTTTCGGAACCACAATAGTTTTTACAATAGTTTTTCCGTTTGTAAACTCTTTTACTTTTTCGCTTTTAAGAGCCAGTTCTTTTAATTCATCCTCTGAGGAAGATTCGTCGGCATCTATTTTATCTCTAAGTTTTCCATTAACTTGAACAACAAGAGTAATAGAACTTGCTTTCGCAAGATTTTCATCCCATACAGGCCAATCTTGAGCGTGAATTGAACTTTCTCCGCCAAGTTCTGACCAAGCTTCTTCTGTAAGGTGAACCGCAACCGGTGACATCAACTTGAGTAAAGATGTAATCGCAAAACTTAAAATATTTTTGTCTTCATCGTCGAGATCAGCTTTTTTCCCTCTCCAATCGTAGATTGCGTTAACAAGTTCTCTGTATTTCGAAATTACGGTATTAAACTGGAAGTCGTTTGAAATATCGTTTGAAATTCCTTTTATAGCAATGTGAACGACTCGCAATAAATCATCGTTTTCTTTCTTTTTCAAAGAACCTGCCGTAAGTATTGGATGTTTTAGTGTTACAAATTTTGCGTTTGAGGAAATAAGTCTCCAGACTCTGTTTAAAAATTTGTAGCATCCTTCAACACCCGCATCAGACCAGTCAAAATCTCTTGCCGGCGGTGAATCTGAAAGGATAAATAATCTTGCTGTATCAGCTCCGTAATTTTCAAATATTTCATCAGGGTCAACCGTATTTCCTTTAGATTTTGACATTTTTGAACCGTCTTTCAGAACCATTCCCTGAGTTAAAAGGTTTTTAAACGGCTCGTCAAAGTCGAGAAGTCCTAAATCCCTCAAAGCTTTTGTAAAAAATCTTGAGTACAGAAGGTGTAGAATTGCATGTTCAATTCCACCTACATACTGATCAACAGG
>CAZCIW010000077.1:0-3217 GCA_964499135.1 uncultured Muribaculaceae bacterium | reverse complement strand
AGTCGACATTAAGGGCGATATTGAATGAGGAACATCAATCGGTAAATATACTCACGTTGTTTCGTATCTGCGATGGGTTAAAAGTTACGATTCAAGAGTTTTTTGAAGACGATTTATTTGATAAAGAAAATTTGAATTTGGAATAAAAGGGTTTGAATTAAGTTTCAAATCCTTTTTTTATGTCTTAAAGGGTGTGGTTGAGAATTTTCAATATAAATATTGAACGAGATATTGTATTCGCTTGAATTTTTAAGAATAAAGTGCTATAATTTGATTTAGAGTTATATAAAGTTGCTTGGAGGTATGAAATGAAGATAAATTATGCAAAAGCAATTATTGACATCAGAGTAAAGTTAGACCTATCTCAGATGGCATTGGCAGATATGCTTGGGGTTTCGTTCTCATCGGTTAATAGGTGGGAAAACGGTAAGTACGAGCCTACAAAATTAGCAAAAAAGAAAATAGAAAATATATGTGAAGAAAACGGAATTGAAGTGGAGGAGATTATATAATGAGCGAATTAAATAAAATTGATGTTCTTTGGGATGATAATCCTGTAGATATAACAAGTGAGGCAAACTTCATTTGGAGTATTGCAAATAAACTTCGTGGTACATATATGCCAGATAAATATGCCGATGTAATCATTCCTATGACAATTGTTAGAAGGTTTGAATGTACATTGGAAGACACAAAGGACAAAGTTGTAGCAAAGTTTGAATCGAATCCGAACTATCCGTCTAGAGCATTGGAAAGAGAGTCGGGTTATCAATTTTATTGCACAAGCAAATATACATTGAAAGAGTTGTTAAACGACCCAGACAAATTGGCAGACAACTTCAAAAACTATTTGGACGGGTTTTCGGCAAATGTGCAGGATATCGTAAAACAATTGAAGTTGTATGAACATATCGATACAATGGACGAGGGTGGTTGCTTGCTTTCGGTTGTAAAAGCATTCAGTGAATTAGACCTTCATCCAAGCAGATATGACTCAATTAAAATGGGTTATATCTTTGAAAACCTTGTCGGTAGATTTTATCAGAACGTGGATGCAGGACAATATTATACAGGTAGAGATATCATCAAAATGCTTGTATCGGTTTTAACTGCTGAAGGTTGTGATGACATTTTTGACGACCATAAGGTTATAACTGTATGCGACCAAGCTTGCGGAACGGGTGGTATGCTTTCTACGGCATATTCTTATTTGAAACATTTTAATAAAACTGCCGATATCAGATTATTCGGTCAGGAATATATGGGACCTTCATATGCGGTAGGTCTTGCTGAAATGCTTATTAAAGGTCAAGATGCAAGAAACTTCCGTCATGCAGACACTTTCAAAGTTGATTGTTTTCCTGATACAAAAATGCGTTTTGTAATCGAAAACCCTCCGTTTGGTACACCTTGGAGTGGTAACGATGCAAAAGACGGACAGGAAGATGCAGTGCGAACAGAATTTGCAAAACAAGAAACAACAGGAGTTTCTCGTTGGGGTGCAGGACTTCCTTCAGGCGGTGACGCACAACTTATTTTCATGCAATCTGCAATAGATAAAATGGACCCGAAAAATGGTCGTGCAGCCATAATCGAAAATGGCTCGCCTTTATTTACGGGTAGCACAGCATCGGGCGAATCACAAATTCGTAAATGGATGCTTGAGGAAGACTTAATCGAGGCAATTATCGCTTTGCCTACAGACTTGTTCTACAACACGGGTATTCAAACTTATGTGTGGATTTTGTCACGCAATAAAAGACCTGAAAGAAAGGGTAAAATTCAGTTGATTGATGCGTCAGGTATATATCATAAACTCCGTAAAGCATTAGGCAATAAGAAGAATGAAATCACACCAAAGGATAGAAAACGCATTACTGAATTATATGCGAACTTCAAAGAAAATGACCTTGTTCAAATTTATAAGAACGAGGAATTTATCTATCGTGAATATACCATAATGCAACCGCTTCAAAGAAGTTATGCAATCACTGAAGAACGTATAGAGAATATGATTCAATCGGGAGCATTGAGCAAAATATACGATGCAAATAAAGTTTTTGCTTATGAGAACTCGCTTGAGCCATTAAAGGACAAAGAAAAGAAAGCATTAGAAGAGTTTTATGGCAATAAAGAATTCTACGACACGCTTATTCAAACATTAAAAGAAAATTGCAGTGGCAAGGTATATTTGTCAGAGAGCGAGTTTATGCCTTTCATCAATGAAGTTCTTAAAGGTTATGATAAGAAGTTGATTGAGAAAATCGTTGTCGGATTATCTGTTATGGACAAGAATGCTGAAATTAAACGAGACAAGAAAGGCAATATTATTTACGACAAAGAAACAAAGGACACTGAAATTGTTAAATTTGAAGAGGATATCGACACTTATATGGCAAGAGAGGTTTTGCCATACCTTCCTGATGCAAAAGCATTCTTTGAAGAAGACTTGACTGCAAAGAAAAAGGTTATTAAAACAGGTGCTGAAATTCCATTTACAAGGTATTTCTATAAATATCAAAAACCTGAGGCAAGTGATGTTCTTGCTAAAAAGTTCACGGATTTGGAAGAAAGCGTAAGAACAAAAGTGGACAAGTTGTTTTAAGGAGATAGCGTATGAATTATGAAGAAAAAATTGACGAATTAAACGAATCGCTATCAACTATGGAATCACGAAAAGACAACTTAGTCGCTGAAGTGGTTTTTCGTGGCATAAGGACTGATAGAAAGTTTAAAGATAGCGGTGCAGGATATTTAGGTGAAATTCCTGTCGAATGGGAAACAAAGAAAATAGGCGAAATATACGAATTGAGAATTAGAAAGGTTAGTGATGTAGATTATCCGCCTTTATCGGTTACAATGAAAGGTGTTTTGCCACAGTTGGAAAATGTTGCAAAGACAAATGCACACGATGACCGTAAACTTGTTAAAAAAGGAGATTTTGTAATAAATAGTAGGTCAGACCGTAGAAATTCATGTGGCATATCTCCTTATGATGGATCGGTGTCCTTGATAAATACTGTATTAAAGCCAAAAACAAATATGAACTATGGATATTTTAACTGGTTATTCCATACAGTTCAGTTTGCTGATGAGTTTTACAAGTGGGGACACGGAATAGTAGATGATTTATGGACAACTGGATGGGATGAAATGAAGAACATTGCCTTACCAGTACCGCCAATCGAAGAGCAAAAAGAAATAGCGGAATATCTCG
>CAZCIW010000076.1:0-3652 GCA_964499135.1 uncultured Muribaculaceae bacterium | reverse complement strand
AAATGGTCAACAACTTTGTTAAACCCGCTGAATACTTGAGCTTCTTTTTTGTAGGTTACGTTCATTAGAATTTGCTCAAGTGTTCTATAAGTATCTTCTCCATATTTATTGATAATAACCCTTCTTAAATCAGTATCCTTAAATCTCAAATTGATGTTATCAAGATGTTCTGACATGAACGCAAATTTTGCAACTCCGTCAATGTGACTGTATAGCGTTGTTACAGGGTTATGAAAATCCATTGGCAAAAGTTCTGATTGCGCACGTGCCTTAGTAAACCCGTTACCCAATGCTTTACTTGAATAATCATTGTATAAATCAACTTCCGTTCCACGTTCCGGAGTTGAGGGGAAGTAACAAGAAACTTTTGGCAAATCCAAACCATACTTTTTAACAAACGCTTTGTTTACAATCGGGTAGAAAGATTGAGCTGTGCTCATCATGAGTTGTGCAAATTTTTCATCTTCCTTACTCAACAGATTAAACATACTTTCAAGAGTATCTTCTCCAAACTGATTAATAAGACGTTTTTCTAAAACTTCATTCTTGGACCAGATGTAAGCGCCTATTATATCCATTTTTGTAAGCGTTCTGTCAATATTGCGGGTTTTTATTAAATTGCCTTCTTTGTCATATTTTCTTCTGAATTCTGTAAATGTATGTTTTTCGCTTAAATAGTCCAAAACTTTTTTATCCCAACACCATTCAGGCAGATTGTAGATTTTTGCAACAGCTTTTTCAAATTTCGTTTTTTGCTCATATTGAAAAGCTTGTGCATTTGTTTCGGCATAAAGAAGTTCCGCACCATATTTATTTGCAATCTTTTTGTTAAATATTGCATTCAGTGTTGATTCAAGATTGCCTATACCGTTGACATAAGCCTTTAGTGCAAGACTTGCTTCTTTTTTGTTTTCAACAATATTGATTAACTCGTCAATATCCTTGTCCTCGCTGATTTTTTCCATAAGGTCAAGCTCTGATTTTGCACTTTTACCAATCAGTTTGATATTAACAATTTCTTCATACAGTTCTTTTAAGAGTTCCGTATTGGTAAAATTCCGCCCGCCCGCTTTATATGATAAAAACTTCATTTTTAATTTGTCAATTTTAGATAATCCGTTATCTTCCGCCGTTGCAAATTTCCCAACTTCGAGTCTTATTTCATCAGCTTTTTCAGAGGACATTCTATCCATTTCCCGCAACTCTGCAAACAGTTTATTGGACCTGTAGTCATATTTACCTACAGAACGCCCATTCTTTTTAACATTTTTTGTATCTTGTAATTCTGCATGGATTCTTCTTGCAAGCTCAATTCTTAGATTTACATCTTCCATAGTTTGAGCAATATCCATAATGTTATCAAGTGATGACATTAAAAATTCTGTTGACGGAACATCAAGAATATTTGCGGTCAATTTTGCTTTATCTGACGGTTGTAAGAAATTAAGATTTTTCATAATTTCTTTTACGATTTCCTGATATTTTTCATTATCGTTAATAGAATATTTGTTTTCAAGCTCCATTGCTTTAGAGAGAATTTCTCTTTTAGCTTTATCAAACTTGTTCACTTTTTCATCACGCTCAATTATTGCAGAATCAAAAATAAACCTGTCCTCAAAATCCTGCTTAATTTCATTGTCTAAACCGTCAAGCCATTCATAGATAGCAGACAATGCAACGTTTCTATTTCCGCTTTTGAAACTTCTGATTAAAAAGTTGTATTGTCTTTGTGCATTATCAACCGCTCTTTCAAAGTATTCAGCTCTGTCAGTCAATTCATTATCAAATTTTTCATCTGGGTCAAAATAATCTTTATTGACAATTGTTTGTAAAGCTTTTTGCGCAAGGTTAAAATCTCCGTCGATTTCATCATTGCTGTAAGAAACTCCTGTATCGGAATAAAATTCTTTCCAACTTTCACGCATACCGCCGGAAGCTGTTATTTTATCATCAGTGTGTTCAAGTAATTCTTCAATATTTTCACGACGTTTGCCGTATCCGTTTTTATTGGAATCCGTTTCAAAAATTCTTTTTAAGTAATTTATATCTTTACCTGTAGCTGCTGATAATATTTCATAAGATACCTGTTTACATCTTTTTTGACCTTCTGTCAAAGTCTTACTTTTACGCTTAATATTGTTTTGTGATTTTTCTTTTCTTGCAAGACTTTTGACTTTTCTTAAAAGTGCGGTTGCTTCTTTTTTTTCTTGATAATATTCATCTTCCCCAAACATCTTATCAAACATTTCAGTTACTTCATCAGAAATATCAGCACCGAGTGTAACAAGTTCAGAAACGTGTTTATAGACGGATTTTAACCATTCTTTGAAGTTTTCAAAAACTTGACGTAAATTATTGTTGGGAGCTTTCCCACGGTACAAGTACGCTTCAAAAGAACAAGCAAATTTTTCCTGTTGAGCAATAGTATATTCTCCACTATATCCTAACCACTTGTTCACAGCTTCCAATTGCTTACGGGCATTTTCATCAACTTTCGCAAGCTCATTTAAACCATTCAGGAATAAATGACCCAATTCGTGCAAAGCGGTAGAACTGTTGGAATTAGACATAATGGTTATAATGTTTTTATCATTACTTTCAGTAAAATAACCGTAGTATTCGTTTTCTTTTTGTTCTTTTTTCTTTTTGTGGATTTCCTTGTAATCGTTGTAACTTCTTAGAGAAACTTTATCAGCTTCAACATAATCCTGTGGGATTTCTTGATTATTCATGATGTAATATGCGTTCAACATAATTTCATGACGCTTTTCTTCATTGCTGAATTTTTCAGGGTGTTGGGCAACTTCAAACGCACCTTCCAAAATATGTTGTTGCGCCATAAGTTTATCAGCAGTTTTCTTGTCTAAATCATCACTACCAAGTTTATTCCAAATTTCTGTTAATTTATCCATAACTTGCGGATAAGTAAATCCTGCAATAAGTTTTTCATCTTCGTTTGCTTCTTGAAACAATACATTATTCTTAACATTAGGGTTGAATTTAGCACCAACATCAGTTATACTATTATTGACGGGGGAGTTATTTATAACTCCCTTACGTCTATCAAATACAATTTTCCCGTTATTTATTTGTTTTAAGAACCAGCTTTCTTTTTTAACAGGAATTGTAGTTAATACAAAATTACCTTGTTCGTCTGTTGCGACATAGGTTATCTGTCTTTTTGTTTTATTGTTACCCTCGAATATTTTAAAATATGCCCTTTTCCCATATTTATCAATAGTAATAACATTTGGTCTTTCAAGAGTTGCAAACATTCTGTTTATAGATTTATAGCGTGATTTATCCCCCTCGCTGTTTATAATATGTTCAATGTTTCTTGCACGAACTTGTATAGTTTCATAAGGAGTTTTTACTTCCTTGGGTTTATTTTCAGAAATACCTAAATCTTTCAATGCTTCGTTTAAGTCGCTTATTTTATAATCTTCAGGAGCTTCTTCAATATCATTTTTAAAAGCTTCTTGCAGTTCTTCAAACGACTTAAAATTCAAACTAGTATTATTGGCACTTTGATAATAAATATTCGGATTACCTTCATCAAACGTTCCTTGATTATCAACAGATTTAATTTGTTCAGGGTTAAATACAATATATGTATCTGCTTTTCTACCGCCGTTTTTGTGTTGCCCCCAAT
>CAZCIW010000075.1:0-3717 GCA_964499135.1 uncultured Muribaculaceae bacterium | reverse complement strand
TCGCAAGTAATAATACTGAGCAGAGTAAGACTGAGATTTATACCGACCGAGAAGAGAAAATAAATTTTTTAATTAAGTTAGTAGAAACTTTAAGTATATACGGCAGCTTGGTTGAATGTAAAAAGGTGATAAAACAACACATTTCTTCTGCGGTTCGTTTTGTGAACACATTTATGCTTTAGAAAATACAAACTTAAAGCATAAATGTAAATTGCTTTTCAAAGCGTTTACAACTGCTCTTTAGCAAAAGAAAAATAAAAGAGCCGAAGTAAATTTCTTCTTCGGTTCGTAAAATTTCAAGTATTAATGGATTGAACGATATGGGTATTGAGGTTTATATACGGAAAACAAATTTTCACTAATATTACACTATTTTTTCACTAATTCTCATTGTTTGCTTTTCGGATAAAAAAACCGCCCTCACAAAAATGAAGGCAGTAAAATATTTAATTACCTGTTTGTTCTTTCTTTTGGAGTGCATTAAAAGAATAGTCAATTATATGGGCTTTCCGGTGTCGAAGCATGGTTGTATAAAACTGTTTTTGAAGATCAGATATGCAAGGAATATCGTTTATCATTTTCTCAATAGCCGTCATATCGATTTTAGGTGCAATTCTCTTCAAAGCGTTGTTGCAATCATTATTTTGTAATGAAGAAATAAAATCGAAATAATTTATTTTCTTGCCTTCATTCTGAATTGCAGAAGTCGGAAACACAAATACACGGGCATCTATTTCTTCCTTACTTGAAAGAATTGCGGAAATGGTTTCTTCGCTTGCTTGAGGATAAAGACAACTTCCACAGTCGTATATGGGAGCGATGCTCATTTCATCGGTTTGCTCATTATATAAAAATCCCCAATTGCCGTTATGTCGGTCAAAGTTTCCTATAAATGCGTCGGCAATGAACAGATTCCAAAAGTGCTCTGTAAGCGCCTTCGGATCTATTGCCTGTTGATTTTCAATGGTATAGATAATGTCTGTTAATTCTGTTCCATACCCATTATGAACAGAATCTATCATCTGATTTTTCAATGATGCAAAATCCTGTAATGTTATGCCGAGTGAAGTGAAATCTTTGCAAGCTACGACAATCTTTTCTTTGTTGTTTAAAGTGAATTTTCCAAGCAAAGTTTCCTGAGTTTTGATACCGAGTATATTGAGAATATGAGAGCCGATATATTCTGAAATACAACTGTTTGTATAACTCATATCCGTGTTTTTTCTCGGTACAGGTGGAAATTTTAACATATATTGTTCGCCATTGTAAATAACGGAAATTTTGCTTCCGTTAGCTCCGGCATAAGTTTTATTCTTTCTGGGTAATGTAGAAAAATCTATCATTTATTCTTCACCTCGTTAACCCCAAATACTTTTTTCTTAAAAACCACGCTTGTTCAGAAGATATAATATTATTAACCTCCGCGGAATTTATATCACTCTGAAGTTCACAGTAATAACAATCCATTAAAGATACCTGTTTTCCACTTTGACTTTTTTCTAAAGCATCTTTATATACTGATAACGAATTTGCAAGAAATTTCGGAAGATTACATTCCAAATAACTGTTATCAATTGGCTTCCCGTTAGTATCATAGTCAGACTCAAGTAATTCTTCCATTGTGCAATTCAGTGCTTTAGCTAAAAGCAAAACTGTTTTGGCAGAACATTTTTCAAGAGAACTTCTTCCGGCACAAATATCTATAACGGTTGTTTTAGGAACACCACTTATTTTTGACAAGTGATACATTGATATATTTCTTTCATTTAAAGCTGACTGTAAATTCATATTTCATCACCTCTACTATATTATATCGTTATACCGACCTATTGTCAATATGCCGATTCTCTTTATTATTATTCAACATTTTCGGAAATTAAAATCTTACATACTAAATCAAGGACGGTGAAAAAATGCTTTAGCAAGTACCAAAAATCATCAAAATTCAAATCAAAAGAAAGGAAAAACACATTTATGTCAAAAGAAAAAATTGAATATTTAAATCCCGATTTACTTCACCCATTTGAAAACAATCCGTTTCAAAGCGTTGATGAAAATGAGTACAACGAACTTCGTGACAGCATTATTGATTTCGGTATTATCACACCACTTATTGTAAACAAGACAGATAACGATTATGAAATAATCTCCGGTCATAGACGGTGGCAAATTGCAAAAGAATTAAATCTTGATGTCATTCCTGTTTATGTGAAAGATTTTTCAAAAGAAGAAGCGGTAATAAATTTTGTGGATTGTAACTTAAACAGAGAAAAAATCTTGCCGAGCGAAAAAGCAAGAGCATACAAAATGAAACACGATGCAATGAAAAAACAGGGTGCGAGGACTGATTTAACTTCGTCACAAGTTGGGACGAAGTTTCGCAGTGATGAAAAGTTGGCTGAAACAATGCCCGATTCCCGTATGCAGATTCAAAGGTATATCAGATTAAATAATTTACAGCCTACACTTCTTGATATGGTTGACGAGGGTAGAATTTCTTTCACACCGGCAGTTGAACTTTCATACTTAACAGAAGATGAACAGTGCAATTTGATTGAAACTATCGAAAGTGAAGATTGTACCCCGTCGCTTTCTCAGGCACAGCGTATGCATAAATTGAGTGATGAAAAGAACCTCACTATGGATGCTATCTTTGAAATTATGGGAGAGCAAAAGGGAAATCAAAAAGAATATGTAAAAATTCCGGTTGAAACTTTCAAGAAGTATTTTAAGAAAGATATGCCACCTAAAAAGATGGAAGAAATAACTGAAAAGGCCCTTGCACGGTATTCCGTATTTCTTCAAAAACAACGGCAGTGGGAACGATAAAAATCGTGGTATTGTCTTTGCGAGCATTGGATTTGTTGCAACAAATCCACTCGTCACAGAAAAGAGGTGAAAATATTTGCCGAGAAAAAGACAACACCGATACGCTTTTTATCTCGATGATGAAGAAAATGACATGCTTTTAAGTCAGACAAAAGAATACAATGTCAGTGTTTCAAAATTCATAAGAATGTTGATTTTGTACCAATGTATTAAATTGCCACCCAAAGAAATCCGTTCCGTTGTTCCCGAACTTCGGCGTATAGGTAACAACCTTAATCAAATTGCAAGAGCATTAAATAAAAAATCTTTTGTAACCGATAAAGAAATCAGAAATGCGATTAGAGAACTTCGTGATTGCGAAAAACAATTACTTGAAAATTTCGATACAGAGAGGTGAAAAATATAGCGATAACAAAAATTAAGAAGTTGAAAACAGGACTTTCAAAATTGATTGATTATGCGATGAACCCGTCAAAAACTACTGTAATTAAAGATATAAATGACGAAGTAAAAAACGAAGAAGTGGTTTTTGTAAGAGGTATAAACTGTACTCCCGAATTTGCAAAAGCACAGATGCAGGAAACAAAAGATAGGTTTAATAAAAATACCGGTAATGTCGGTTATCATATTATCCAATCTTTTGATGACAATGAGAGTAACAATGAACAGGTTTTTGAAATTGGTTGCAGACTCGCCGAAGAATTATTCGGTGACAAGTTTGAAGTAATTATTGCACTTCATAAAAATACGGATAATCTTCATTGCCATATTGTTGTGAACAGTGTTTCGTTTGTTGACGGCAAAAAGTTTAATGATAACAAAGCATTCCTAAACAAAATGCGAAATGTATCGGATGCCCTTTGCAAAGAGCAAGGATTGTCTGTTATT
>CAZCIW010000074.1:0-3887 GCA_964499135.1 uncultured Muribaculaceae bacterium | reverse complement strand
ACGGACACGTTCTTTGCTATACAGAAGAACCGCTTGTATCTTCTGACTACATCGGAACATCACAATCATCAACTGTTGACGCTTTGTTAACTCGTGTAATGGGCGGCAACCAGGTTAAAATTATTTCTTGGTATGACAACGAAATGGGTTACTCAACTCGTTTAGCTGAAACTACAAGATTGGTTGCTTCTAAATTATAATCAAAGCAACAGTTTAACCGCAAAAAAGTTAAAAACAGGTCCGAAGAAATTCGGACTTGTTTTTTAGTACAAATCAGTACAAATGAGGATAATCTGCTCTCTGAGCACAATAAATATTTATTTAATACTAAAGCAATTATCATACGACAAAAAATAAAACCATCACCAGTCACTACATGACACCAACTTTAAATGCAGAAGTCTTTATATTATTTTTGCGCTAGCGTAACTTTATGTTAAAATTGTTTTATAAGTAAAAAGGAGGTTTAATATGGAAAAATTCGGACTTATCGGATATCCTTTAGGGCACTCGCTTTCGGCAGTAATCCACAGAGCCGGATTTGAAAGCCTCTCAATTAACGCAAGCTACGAAATTCTTGAAACAAAACCGGAAGATCTGGTTGACAGAGTTAAATCCTTAAAGCACAATGATTATTCTGGATTTAACATAACAATTCCGCTGAAACTTCCGATTGCGCTTTTTACCCAAGAGGTAGATAAATATGCAGACATTGCAGGCGCCGTAAACACGATAAAAATCAATCCTGACAAAACATTCTCGGGCTACAACACCGACGCATCAGGATTTAAAAAAGCAATTCCGTCTGACATTGACCTTTCTGGTGCGACAGCAGCACTTCTCGGAACCGGAGGTGCCAGTAGAGCCGCAATTCTTGCACTGTCAGAGTGCGGAGTATCTGAAATAGGTGTTTATACTAGAAATATTCCAAACGCTATGGATTTCATGAATTATGTGAGAAGAAAATTCCCAGCTATTGTATTCAACGCATACCAAATAGAACAAATTAGAGATCTCTCCAAATACAAAATTCTTGTAAATACAACTCCCATCGGCATGCAAGGACGTTCTGCCGATATGACACCAGTGGAAGAACATGTTTTAAAAACAATGAAAGAAAATTCAATTGTTTATGATGTAATCTATAATCCTAAAAAAACAATTCTTCTAAAAACAGCAGAAAAACTGGGTTTGAGAACTATCAACGGACTTGATATGTTTATCTATCAGGCGATAAGCGCACAAGAAATCTGGTTTAACAAAACTCCAGATTTTAATGCAATGAAAATCGCAGCGCTTGAAAATTTGTAAAAATAACAATAAAAAGTTTAGCGCCGGACCAAAGGTCCGGCGCTTTTTACTTCTAAACATGTTAGCAAAAATTATTTTCCGTTAACAACAGTTTTGAATTTTTTACCTGCAGTAAAAGCTGGAACTGTTTTTGCAGGAATTTTCAATTCTTTACCAGTTTGAGGGTTTCTACCTATTCTAGCAGATCTTTTACGTGCTTCAAAAGATCCGAAACCAACCAAAGTTACTTTTTTGCCTTTAGCAACTGTTTTTTGAATTGTGTCAACCCAAGCTGAAATTACTTCAGCAGCTTCTTTTTGTGTAACATTAGCTATTTTAGCAACTTCTTGTACTAACTCTTCTTTGTTCATGATAAAACTCCTTTACTTTATGTACATGCTTTATTATAGCTAAAATTCAAATGAACGCAAGTATTTTAAGGAATTTTTACATTAAACAGCTTATTTTTACGCAGAATTTATTTTTTTGATACAATATAGAAAGATTACAAGGGAGTGTGATTAAGAGGTTTTGATATGAAAGAACGAGTAGTTTTATTTATGATTGTCTTTGGGCTTGGAATCTTTATTTACATATTCCAGAGCTATTTTAATACCGTATGGGGGCTTGCGTTCTTAGTAACAGCAATGGCTATATACGCGCTATTTACAACACTTGCTTACAAACTAAAAAAAAGACAACTTCTAAAACACCCCAAAATCATAAACGAGAATTTTAAACCTTTTATTACAATAATGATTCCTTGCCACAACGAGGCATGCGTTATTGAAAACACTGTAAAAAATGTTTTGAACATAGATTATGAAAAATTTGAAATAATCGTAATTGATGACAGGAGTTCAGACATCACTCCACAAGTAGTCAAAGAATTGGAAGTAAAATATGACAAAGTAACCGCTCTAATCAGACCTCAGGATGCTTTTCCGGGGAAATCCGCAGTATTAAACGATGCGATGAAACTTGCAAAAGGTGAAGCCGTACTTGTCTTTGATGCTGATGCAACAGTTGAGCCTGATTTTTTGTCAAAACTTGTTCCTGAACTTGAACCTAAAGATGTCGGCGCTGTTCAGGCACGAAAAGTCATCCGAAATAAAAATTACAACCTTCTCACGCGCTGTCAGAATAATGAATATACAATGGATACACATTTTCAAGTTGGAAGAGACTCAGTAAAAGGTGCGGTGGAACTTCGCGGAAACGGCGAACTCATTAAACGTGAAGCTCTTGAAGATATCGGCGGATGGAATAATTACACAATAACCGATGATCTTGATATGTCAACTCGTTTACACATTAAAGGATGGGATATTAGATTTTGCCCCGAAGCTATTGTGTATGAAGAGGGAATTATTTATCTTGCACCTCTTTTCCGCCAACGCAGAAGGTGGCTTGAAGGAACAATCAGAAGATACCTTGAATATTTTGATCAGGTACTTTTTTCCAAGAAAATGTCGCTTCGTGCAAGCCTTGATATGACGGCATACGTATCAGAATTTATTATGCCGGGTTGGTTTATTATGGAAATATTAATAAGACTTTTTAAAGTTCTTGCAAAAGATGCACCAACGCAAACACTCTATTCATCAATTGTAATCGGATGCGTTATCGGACTTGGCTTCGTCCTTGCCGTTCGTTATGCCCTCAGGAGATATGACAACATGCCTCGACTTGACGCGCTTTTTGAAGCCGTTCAGACATCTATATATCTTTTTATAATCTGGTTCCCGCTTGTGTTGTTTATTGCGTTCAAAATTCTATTCTGCAAAAAAGACATGAACTGGGGTAAAACCGCTCACGGACTGGTTATGGAAGAAGAAGCAAGTATTCAGGAAGAAAATAATTTACAAAAAGTATAAAAGGAGAAAATACAGATGACACAAATAATCGCCGATGTTAAAAGCAAAATCAGAGACGTAGTTGATTTTCCAAAAGAAGGAATTATATTTAGAGATATCACAACCGCATTAAAAGATGCTGAAACTTTAAAAAGGATGATAGATTACCTTTGTGAACAATTTAAAGACACAAAAATTGATTATATCGCAGGTATTGAATCTCGCGGATTTATATTCGGAATGCCGATGGCATACAAACTTAACGCAGGATTTGTTCCGATAAGAAAGCCCAAAAAGCTTCCTGCAGCAACTTTTTCACAAGAATACGCGCTTGAATACGGAACTGATAAAATAGAAATTCATCAAGATGCAATTCCAGCAGGCGCAAATGTGTTAATTGTGGACGACTTACTTGCAACAGGCGGAACGGCAGAAGCCGCCTGTAAACTTGTTAAAAAGACCGGTGCAAATCTTGTTGGGATAGCATTTTTAATTGAATTGGAAGCCTTGAACGGCAGAGAGAAATTAAAAGATGCAAACAGAATCGTTTCCATGCTGAAATACTAAAAGAAATTAATGCTACATTAAAAGAAGATTCTAACGAAAATATTTTTAAAACAGGCTCAAAAAATTCAATTTTGAGCCTGTTTTCATTAAAATATTAATGTTTATTGTGTTTATGTTTATTAATCCTCTTCCCCAACACACAAGGCGCTCTTGAGGTTGTACTTGGGGCTCATG
>CAZCIW010000073.1:0-4064 GCA_964499135.1 uncultured Muribaculaceae bacterium | reverse complement strand
CCAACAGCCTACCGGTTAACAGCCGGTTGCTCCGCCATTGAGCTACTGAGGATTAACTTACTGTCAGTGTTCTATCACTGACCACTTCTTTAGTATATATTAAAAAAAAAATATTGTAAAGTCTTTTTTTAAACTTTTTTAATTTCATCTAAAAAACTGCTGTGATAAGCTTTTAAGCCACTTGTTTAATTTAATTTAATTTAACTATATTTTATATGAGCATGATATATCCATGCGTTTTATAGGTATAGATAAAATTTTTATTGTATGTTATAATAATATTGTTAGGTATGTGTATTGAAAAGGAGGACATTATGTCAAATCCGGTTTTAAATAATCATTTTTTGGAAAATGAAAGAGTTTTGGACACAGCTCCAATGACTGTAGTTGGAGCTATAAATAAAACTCTTCTACTGTTTTCGCTACTGTTTTTATCGGCAGCTTTTGCATGGGGAACTTTTATGGCAGGTTACGTTGACAGAGCGCAAATGCTTACGACAGGTGGCGCTATTGTAGGCTTTGTACTTGCTATGATTATTATTTTTGGCAGAAATAAAGAGTCTTATAAGTATTTAACTCCGATATACGCTGTTGCAGAAGGTTGTTTTGTTGGCGGGATTTCTGCGTTTTTTGAGTCGGCTATAGCAGGACTCGTTGCGCAGGCAGTCATTGCAACTTTTGTTACAATTCTTTCCATGCTTGCGCTCTATCGTGCAGGATTAATTCGTGCCACGGAGAAGTTCAGATCAGTTGTCTTGATTTCAACTTTGTCAATTGGAGCTATTTATATAATCCAGTGGATTGCCTCTTTCTTTGGACGTTCGATTCCGGAACTTTTTACAGCAAGCTCTGTGGGTATAGGTTTTAGTATATTCGTAGTGGTCATTGCGTCATTAAATCTTGTTATTGACTTTAATTTTATTGAACGCGGTTCTGATAACATGCTTGATAAAGAATTTGAATGGTACGGTGCATTTGGCTTGATGGTAACTATTGTTTGGTTATACATTGAAATGCTTAACCTTCTGGCAAAATTAAATTCAAGGAACTAAATATTTATTAACAGAATATTAAAAAGAGTCCGGAGAAGAAAAATTTTTCGGACTTCTTTGTTAGAAATTAGGGTTCAAACTTGTGATTTTAAAAGAATAATTATCTTTTCCGTTTTGGATGTTACCGGTTTGAAAATTTTGGCAGTTAAGATCAGAAAGGTGTTTTTTTATTGGCGGAAGCTGATCTTCAAAAGGCAGCTTTTGCATATTATTAAAACTGATAATTCCAAGAGTTATCGGCATGCCGTCTTCGTTAATTTTAAATATCTGGCAGGTTGTACCGGCAAATGGTCCGATACCTTCCAGAAAAATATCTTGCCATAAGGTGTATTCATTTCCTCCGATTTTTATTTTAGAGCCGGCTTCAAGGGAAATTTTTTACAATCAAATCGCCAAAAATTTTGCCGTTTTCGTATTTTGTAATTTTTACATGCGCTAACGTGTTAAAAAGTTCAGCATTAGTTGAATTGGTGATAACAGTAAGGTAATTTCTTGTGACGCCTTTTAATAATCCTGTTTTTTTATCGGGGTGTTTTTCGATTAAAATTTCGTGTTCAGTACCGATATTTTTTTGAATAAATGCATCAAACTTTTGGGCTGAAATTTTTTTGACAATATCCGCACGAAGCTCTTTTGTTTTTTCGTCGACCTGTTCTGAGGATTTTGCCCCAATTGTACCTTCGCGCATAGAATACGGGAAAGTGTGGATTTGCGTTAATCCTGATTTTTCGAGGTTTTTGCGCGTAATATCGAAATCTTCAGCCGTTTCTCCCGCAAATCCTGTTATAATATCGCTTCCAAGAAAAGGTTTGTCAAAAATGCTATTAATTTTTTCGATTTGCGCAAGATAATCTTCAACTTTGTAAAATCTGTTCATTAAATTTAACGTTTTGTTGCAGGCAGATTGGAGTGAAAGATGAAAATGCGGGCAGAATTTTTTTGAGTCACGCAGAAATTCCAACATTTCATCTGTAATTTCTAGCGGGTTTAAAGACCCAAGACGAAATCTCGGAATATTTGTTTTTTCTTCGACAGACTTTAAAAGGTCAAGAAGCTCCATTCCAAAGTCTTTTCCCCATTGTCCGATGTGAATTCCTGTAAATACAACCTCTTTAAAACCGTGTTTTGAAAAGTTGTTTATTTGGTCGATGATGAAATCAATATCGGCGCTTCTGCTTTTTCCGCGTGCAAACGGGATTATGCAGTAAGAGCATCTGTTGTCGCAGCCGTCTTGAATTTTAAGGCTTGCACGAGTTTTTGCCATATCACTTAAAACAGTCTTGTTAAATTCATGCAACATCATTATATCGTTCGCTGCACATTTTTTATCGTTTTTTGTTAATTCTTCAAGAATTTTATAAAAATTAAGCTTTTCATCATTTCCTACAACAAAATCAATAAAATCATTTTCAAGAAGCTTTTCCTTTTCAACTTGAGCAATACAACCGGTCAAAATATTTATAATATTATGATTTTTGTGTCTTGCATTGCGCAAAAGATAAAATGCCTCATTGTCGCTTTTGTGAGTTACTGTGCAGGAATTAAGGATATAAATATCCGCATCTTCAATTTTTTTTACTTCTTTAAGCCCATGTGCGGCAAGATTTTCTTTAATTATAGAGCTTTCAAACTGATTTGATTTACAACCCATTGTGTGAATATAAAATTTCTTCATTCTATAATTTTATGAAAAAATAAATTTTATGTAAATAAAAATTAACAAATGTTACTTTACTAGCAAAAAAAATTTACTTTTTGGTTTTAAATTTGTATAATATAGGTGTAAAAGTGAAAGGTGTGTGTATGAAAATACAATCATTCGATAATCAGAACTTTCAAGCTCGTTCGGACAGAGAAATCGGAGCTTACAACCCGAGAAAGAACCGTAGACATAATGTTGATGAAATCATAGCACTTGATGATAACGATATTAGAAAGATTGCCTATGCAAAGACTGTAGCAACAGTCGAAGATAAAAAACATAGCAAAATTACAAACGGCATGTTTTTATCAATTCCATTTGTTGCAGGTCTTGCAACTGCATTGTTACAACCTTCAAAAAGCGGTATTCTGGGAAAAGAAATTTCAGGTGTTGCAGGCAGAATGCTTAACGGTGCGGAATCTGCTGCCGGTTGGGGAGTTCTTTTAGGAATAGCAACCGCAGTAAACAGTGCTTTTGGAATTGCGGAGAAAAAATCACCTGAAGTGAGAAAGTTCACAAGAGAAAATCCTGTGATAACTTTCATTGGTCAAATTGGTGCATTTATCGGTGCAGTAGCTCTCGGCGGCAAATATCTTCCAAAAATGGTTAACGGTATTGCAGGACATATTAAGCCACAGTCATTTGAAAAGGCTGCAAATAAGGTAGTTAGGGGCGCAAACGGGTTGAATAACAGTAAAATTACCAAAAAAGCAGTAAGAATGGCTCAAAATCTTGCTAATAATAAATATTTTGAACCTTTAAAATCTGTTGCCAAAACTGCTTTGAATTGGGCACCATCGTTACTACTTTGGGGCGGAGTTCTCCATTCAATTAACCATAACAATGTAAAACAATCAGAATTTGTTAAAAATTATTCTGAAATGAAAGATTATCAGGCAAGACTTGCAAAAGCCAGAATTGCGGAATTGTCAGAAAATGAACATAATTTTGTTCCAAGAATGGATGCTCATCAAGCATAAATTTTTAAATTAGTAGTAAAAAAAATAAAAAGCAAATCGAGTAAAAACGGTTTGCTTTTTTGTTGTAAATAAATTAATATATTTGCTGCAAAAAATAACCCTCTGAAAAATCAGAGGGTTATCAAATTTATTTATGTTGGAGATTTTACTTAATCAACTCACCAACAGCTTTGAATACAGCCATACGTTTTGCAGCATCTTCTTCTGCTTGTGCGTATAATTCTTCAGCCGCATCAGGGTTTGTTTTAACCAGAGATTTATATCTACCTTCTGATTTAATAAATTCCTGATAGCTTCCTTTAGGATCTTTAGCATCCACTGTAAACGGCT
>CAZCIW010000072.1:0-4132 GCA_964499135.1 uncultured Muribaculaceae bacterium | reverse complement strand
TTAACTGTTAATTCCATAAATTCGCCTTTCTTTTTATATCGTTCTAATAACAGTAGAAGTTATTTTAGATATTTGTCAAGATAATAATCAATAAAACATGAAGAATTATTAAGCAGCAAGAAGTTTTTCAATTTTTCTAAACAGAATTTGGCATTCCTCATCTTCCAAGATAGAAAATATATCACGTTCGTTGGGTTCGGAAATCATCCCATCAGGCGCCCCATTTAACAAATTTGCACCTTCGGGTGCTTTTTTGTTAGGTACAATGCGTGTTTTGAGGGTTCTAACCTTTGAATTTACCATTAGGGCAATTTGTTCATTAAGATATTCCAAAACTTCCCTATTTAAAGGCTTTTTCAGGGTTCTAACCTTTTCACTTGCATTTTCATGATTTCCATAAAGTTTAATCAATCTAAGAGCTTCAAATACTGGTTTTAGTTTTACGGTTAGCTCTCTGTTTGCGTATTCATATTGTATTTCTTCTATCAGCATTCTAAACATAAGTGCCACACTACCATATTTACCCATATACTCTATTATAATATTCAGATATTAGTTTTTTGATTAGTAAACATTACATTTTACTTCTTTGTTTTTTAATTTTGCTAATCTGTTGTAAATAATCTGATGAAGTTAAATCCCCAAGTGATTTGTAAAGTTTTAAAATTGCATTTTGAATATTTTCACTGTTCATCGTTACCATGTCATTTGCCATTTCTGTATTTGACATTGCAAGTCGTGTCATATCTCGAAAACCGCTCGCTGCCAAATCTAATGCCAACGAATTATCGCTTGCGGTCAAATATAAAGCCTGAGCAACGACCATCGGCATGTGTGAAATCAATGCGACTGCTTCATCGTGTTTTTCCGCAGTTGTAATAATGACATCCGCCCCAAGTTTTTTTATAACCTGAATTAAATCTACAATTCCCTCAGTTTTGTCGTATGGCGTAATTGCCCATTTTGCACCATTAAAAAGTTCAGAATAAGAATTCTCAAACCCTTGATGTTCCGTTCCTGCCATTGGATGAGACGGAATAAAACGATATGAACGCTTCTTTTTAGATACAAATCTTTTCAGGCTGCAAACATCTGTTACAATTGTTTCTGGTCTCAAAAAGTTCTCCAGTTCATCTAAAATCGCCATAGTTTTGTTCATCGCAGAACAAACAAAGACAATATCGCAATCTTTTAAAGCATTATAATTTTTAAAAATATTTTTGCCATTCTGAGATTTTGAAACTCCAACAACATCAAAACCTTCAACAATCAATTTTTTAAAAATTGAACCTCCGATTAACCCTAATCCTGCAACCCCTATTTTCATTGTTTGAAGCTCCTTCTTTATACCTTTGTAATTTATATATCTTTATGATGAAAATGCTTTCTGCCTTCCACGTAATCCGAAACGATATGTCCAGAACCGATTAACTTGTATTTATAAATAGTTAGCCCTTCAAGCCCAACAGGTCCGCGCGCGTGGGTTTTGTTAGTGGAAATTCCAACCTCAGCTCCAAATCCGTAACGAAAGCCGTCAGCGAATCTCGTTGAAGCATTAAAATAAACTCCCGCTGAATCAACTTTATTCATAAAGTTCTCAGCATTCTCAACATTTTTTGTCACTATGCAATCGGTGTGCCCGGAACCGTACTTGTTAATATGATCAATCGCTTCATCTACGCTTGAAACAGTTTTCAACGAAAGAATTCTATCACCATACTCGTGCGCCCAGTTTTCCGGTTCGTCGACAAGTTTAATTTCTTCAAGCTGCAACGCAGCAAGAAGCTCGTCTTTTTTGGGAAATTTCTCATGAATTAAAAGTGTTTCTACACTATTACAAGCACTCGGATACTGGGTTTTCGCGTCCACAATAATCTTTTGGGCTGTTATCAAATCGGCACTCTCGTCAACAAAAATATGGCAAATTCCATCAGCATGACCTAGAACCGGAATTTTTGTATTTTCTTTAATGAATTTCACAAGACTATTTCCTCCGCGTGGAATTATTAAGTTTATATAACTGTCGCACTTAAGCATTTCAGCCACATCATCCCGTGAAAATACCTGCTGTATAACATTTTTAGGGAAACCTTTCACTTTATCAAGCGCGAGATTAATCACATTCAGAATTTCTCGGTTAGTATTTGTAGTCTCTTTCCCGCCCTTTAGAATAACCGCATTGCCCGATTTTATTGCAAGTGACGATATTTGCGAAATTACATCGGGGCGAGCCTCAAAAATTATCCCAAGAACGCCTATGGGACAAGAAACTTTGTACAAAGTAAGTCCCTCATCAAGTTCTCGCACAAAAAGCCTTTTATTCACAGGATCTGCAAGTTTCGCAATTTCACGAATTCCCGCAATCATGTCACGCATTTTGTTTCCATCGAGTTTTAGACGATTAAAAGTTGATTTTGAAATCTCTCCTCTTTCAACAAAAGGTTCAGCGAGTTCCAGATCTTTTTTGTTCGCTTCAAAAATTTGTGACTTATTGGCTTCAATTGCGTCTGCAACAAGATTTAAAGCCTTATTTTTTATATTTTCATCCAGAGAAGCAATTTCTAACGAGGCTTCCTTTGCACTTTTTGCTATTTCAATAAAATCAACCATCATAACTCCTTACAAAATCGTAATATTATCACGTGTTATAATCGCATCGTAATTTTTAAATCCTAGAATTTTGATAATATTATCAGAATGTGATCCCAGAACCTTTGCGCAAGAGTCTGAGTCATAATTCACAATTCCTCTCGCAAATTCATGTTCTTTTTCATCAATAATAGAAACAACATCACCTTTTTTAAATTCATTAATAATTTCTATAACTCCGATTGGTAAAAGGCTTTTCTCTTTTTCAATAAGTGCTTTTTTAGCACCATTGTTGACTTTGATTTTTCCAAGAATGTTTGTTGCATAACCAATCCAACGTTTTTTGTCGGAGAGCCCTTCTCTTCGAGGAAGAAACATTGTGCCAACTTCCTCTCCGTCAAAAATTTTACCGATTACATAAGGAATTTTACCGTTTGCAATCAAAACTTTTCCGCCAAAACGTGTAACAAACCTTGCGGCTTCTAGTTTTGTGCGCATTCCGCCCCTTCCTCCTTCCGAGGCATCCGTTCCGAGCGAAAGAATATCGTCCGAAACCTCATCTACAACGCTGATAAGTTTCGCATCCGCGTTATCTTTGGGATTTTTATCATAAAGTCCATCAACATCAGAAAGAATTATCAGCAAATCCGCGTCGAGTTCGCTTGCCACAAGCGCTGAAAGCTTGTCATTGTCGGAAAAACAGACCTGCATATGTTCATATCTCGGGTCAACTTCAATACTGGATACTGTGTCGTTCTGGTTAATAATCGGAACGGCACCGAGTTCCAGAACTTTATTCAGGGTTGTTCTGAGGCTTAAATATCGCGTACGGATTGAGAAATCGTCTTCTGTCAGAAGAATTTGCGCTGCAACAAGCCCGTAAGTATCAAACCCGCTTTCATAAATCGACATTAATTTACTCTGCCCGATTGCCGCACATGCCTGTTTTAAGGCAGTTCCGGTTGTTCCCTCGAGCCCGAGACGTTTTCTTCCAAGTCCAACAGCGCCGGAGGTGATTACAATAATTTCTTTTCCGTTTTTGGCAAGTTTTGCAAGATTTTCAATAAACGAATACACTCGGGAAGAAACCTCCCCTTCTTCGTTTCGTAAAATGTTAGTTCCGAGTTTAACAACTATACGCTTTGCGTTTATAAATTCTTTTCTATCCATATGCTGATTATAGCATGTAAAAAATTTAAACAAAACTTTTTCGCTGATTATTAGTTGAGATTTTTTATAGGGTATAATCTTGTCTTTAAAAGTGGTACCTTTAAATGCCAGACAGGTTGCCCTTTTTCCATTTTCCGAATAATACCCATTTCTTTACATTTTATAGCGCTTTGAATTGTTTATTAATCTAGTTTTCTTTTAAATGTCCAGCTTGCGAGAGATAGTGTTATTATTGCAATTAGCATTAATGGGATTAAGTTTATAAAAACGTCTTGAACTCCCATCCCTTTCAAGAAAATTCCTCTTGTCAAAACCATAAAAAATCTGACAGGATTTATCATGGTCAAATATTGCCAACCAATTGGCATATCTT
>CAZCIW010000071.1:0-4497 GCA_964499135.1 uncultured Muribaculaceae bacterium | reverse complement strand
ATGACGAGAAAATCCTCCCTCGCCCTACGGGAGAGGGTAGGGGTGAGGGGGTTACATTTGCACAGCAAACCGAAATGAACTTATTCACTTCAAAAAAAGTTGCCTTCACATTAGCCGAAGTCCTCATAACCTTAGGCATCATCGGCGTTGTGGCGGCGATGACCATGCCCACACTGATTTCAAACCATCAACAAAAAGTTTTAAACACAAAAGTTAAAAAAACTTATTCAAATATTCAAAATGCGTTTTTGGAACTTCAGAATGAGTACGGAACGATTGGTGATAATTCAATATTATTTGACGCTTCTTCAAATATTGAAAAATTGATGCAGGAACTTTCTACTCACTTTAATGGTGCAAAACTTTGCAAACAAAGAGCTTGTCCCGAAACTAATTACACTATAAATTATGCAAGTAATTATTATGGTGAAGGTGGGTCAATTCTTACATTGAATTTTTTTAATCACAGAAGTATACTTTTGCCCGATGGGGTAATATTTTCTATTGCAGAATTTTATCCCAATTGTGATGTAACACGTACTGAAACTATCTACGATAAAGATGGTAATGAAACTCAAAAACAAAATCACATAACAAGTTGTGCTACGTTATACTTTGATGTAAATGGTTCAAAACCGCCAAATACTTTTGGTAAAGATGTATTTCATTTATCTATAGGCAGAAATAAAATTAACCATTCTGTTTGGCCGGTAACCGGTGGTGATGTACTTAATGATATAATAACCGGTAAAAACTAGATTTTGTGGCTCAAATTAAAATTTTTGTGTTATTATACAACGTATGAGCTGGATTTATTTAGTTATTGCTGCAATATTTGAGATAGGTTGGCCGTTGGGGTTGAAATTTGCCGATACGACCAATAATAAAGTTGGTTGGATATTTTTTGCGGTTATTACTATGGCTTTAAGCGGTTATTTTTTATTTTTGGCGCAAAAACATATTCCTATCGGAACTGCTTATGCTGTATGGACAGGTATCGGTATGATTGGGACATTTGTTTTAGGAATTGCCATTTTTCATGATGCTTTGAGTTTAATTCGCTTTATTGGTGTTTTCTTAATCTTGTCAGGAGTTATAATCCTAAAACTTTGCCATTAAGCGTTATGATTTTTCAGTTCTAGCAAATTTTCAACTTTTTTGATTTGTTCTTTTAGGTTGTAAAGCTCAAGTTCCAAATCGCTGTCTTTTAAAGTTTCTTTCTGCTTTTCTTTTTTTACGTCATCACTTATTTCGCTGATTGCGTTTACGACAACACCCACAATTACGTTCATTACGATAAATGAGGAAATAACTATAAAAGAGACAAAGTATGCCCAGGCAAACGGGAATTTATCCATGATGCCTCGTGCGATGTCAGGCCATGCTTCTAATGTTGTGAGTTGAAACATTGTGAAAAGGCTCTTGCCGAGTGTTCCAAATTCTGCCGGAAAATCTTGTGCAAACAGTGTTGTGCCCATAATCGCAAATATGTAGAATATTATGAGCAATAACACGCATGCCCAGCTAACGTTTGGTATTGAGTCGATAATTGCCTGAACTATTACTCTCAATTTCTCAAGCTGTGTGATTAATCTTAACGCTCTGAGTGTTCTTAAAATTCTGAATACACGGAATGAGGAGAATACTCCGCCTGTTGGTATCCAAGATATGGCAACAATTATAAAATCGAAAATATTCCAGCCGTCTTTGAAAAACTCTCTTTTATAAACGTATAATTTTATGCCAAGTTCTATTGTGAAGAGCCATACGCAAACATCACAGAGTATGTACAGGAGATTGCCATAACTGCTCATTAAATTCACACTTGTCATCATACCCAAAATTATTGAATTGAATATGATTACAAACAATATAAATCTTTGAGTCCATTTGTTTTCTATAAATTTTGTAAGTCTTTCTCTCATAATTCTTATTCCAATATTTTTCTGTATTTTAGCATATTTTTTTTATTTAATCAAATCTTTTACAACTTCGCTTGCAATAATTAACCCGACGACTGACGGAACAAATGCATTACTGGCAGGAATACGACGTCCCTCGTGTTTTATTGGTGGTTCTTTTGAGTAAACAACTTTCAGTTTTTTTATTTTGCGTTTTTTTAATTCTTGTCGCATTACTTTTGCAAGCGGACAGACAGAAGTTTTGTATATGTCGGTGACTTCAAAGTTTGTCGGGTTCATTTTGTTTCCTGCACCCATTGAAGAAATTATCGGAACATTAGCTTCATTAGCTTTCAAAACAAGTTCAATTTTTCCGGATACCGTATCGATTGCATCCACAATATAGTTGTATTCTGAAAAATTAAACTGTGATGAAGTTTCAGGTGTGAAAAATATTTTGTGAATTTTGATTTTAATGTTAGGGTTTATGTCGAGAATTCTTTTTTGGGCAACTTCGACTTTATCAAGCCCGACGGTGCTTTGCAGTGCATAAATTTGGCGATTTAAGTTACTTTCGGCGACTTTGTCATTGTCTATGATATCAATTGCTCCAATACCGCTTCTGACAAGTGCTTCCACAGTATAGCCTCCGACTCCGCCAATGCCAAATACTGCAACATGCGAATTGGCGAGTTTTGCCAAATTCTCTTTACCTATAAGCATTTCCGTTCTTAAAAATTGTTCCGACATAATCGGAATTCTAAATAAAAAAAGGTAAATTTTCAAGTTGACACAAAATTTTAGGGTATATATAATTAAAATATGAAAAAGATTATTATTTGTGCGATTATTTTATCACTCGGGTTATTTTTGGTATTTAAACATGTTGTAACTTTTGTTTGGGTAAATCCTTATACGTACACGGGAAGTTACTCTCAGATTGCGGATACAATTCGCGGAATTGATAAAGGTTTGAGATTTGCACAAAAAAAATCTGCAAAAGAAGGTTTGGAGTATAAATATATTTTTGAAAATTCTTATGGCTCAGGATTTTTGAATAACAATTTAATTCCGAATGATTTGGATTTTGCGGTCGGAATTAATTTGGGCGAATACGTTTTTGATGGAACAAATTCCAAAGAAATTGCACGTTCGGTTGTTGATAAAATGAATGCTTTTCAGTATTTTTTCAATTGTTACATCAATGCAACGGAAGATAAGAGATTTTATATTGATAAATCGCACCTTGAAGTTTTGGGAAATACTACAAAAACACGTAGCAAGAATATTAAAGCAATTTCTGATAATCTGGAAAAAGCACTGAGCGGCAAAGAATATATAAATCATACAGTCAAAGAAATTGATGCCGGTGTGGAGATGGATTTGCCCTATATTATGAGAGCTAATGAAATATTAATTGAAAATTACGACCCCATTATGCTGTACAGTGATGTTGTTTCGTATAACAACAAAATGCCAAAATATGTTCGCTCTATTTCAATAATTCCGGAATTTTTTATAACTGTAAAAACAAAAGATAACGCAGGACAACTGATAGAAATTGTTCCTGAATCTTTTTTAGGTGAGAGAATGCAGCTTGCAAGGAGATTTTTTGCATCTTCAACTTTCACCGGAAATAATTCGAAAAATTTTCTTAAAAATTTATCTTATTTGAACGATGATGAAAAATATTTGTATTATCGTATGATTTCTTACAAAAGACATCTTCAAGAAATTTCGAATATTCAAGTTATGAAAGACAGACCCGTCAAAATGTTGAAACGAATTATGCAAACTGCCGACATTGCATCTCCATTGCTTGATAAAGAAATTATGGACGATGTTTCTCAAACTGTCTTGAAAAATATGCAAAACAGAGATATTCAACTTTTAAACGAATATTCAAATATCTGTACGACTTTGTTGCTTATTCAAGAACATCCGAAACTTTATTTAAAATTGTTGAATGACGGCAAAATCAAAACTATGCACGAATTTCTGTTGGCGACTGTTAATGAACTTGATGAACGAGGAAATATTAAAGATATTGATACATTGCGTGATTTTGCGCAAAAAACATTGAATAAATTATTTTTGATGGAAGATACACGGGAAGTTACAGTATTCAGACAGGTGATTTTTGGCCGCCAATACAAAGAAGTTGCTGATATTATAAATGATTCTATATATTCACTCATTGATGATAAAGATAAATTTGACAAATATTCTGAAATGTTTAATAAAATTTATACTGATGCAGGTTATCACAATGTTTCATTGTATTGGCTTGATGAAAAAACTATCGGAATATTAAAAGATGATTTTACAAAGAATATAAAAGATTTAAAGAAGTTTGCAAAAGAAAACGGACTTGCTGATGTAAATTATAAACTCATAAATGCTTCTCAAGTTCCACGGATAACCGTCAGATATGCTGTGTGGGCAAGGTATAATCCCTCAAAACTTGAGCAAGAAAACTTTGAAAAAATGAATAAAGCGTTTATAAATGATAAAAAGAATTTTCAAATTAAGACAAAATATGCTTTCTAAACGCAAAACATGTTATTGCATATAAAATAATAAAGAAAATTAGTTT
>CAZCIW010000070.1:0-4552 GCA_964499135.1 uncultured Muribaculaceae bacterium | reverse complement strand
TTTAATTGGTGAGTTTGCTGATAAGCCTTTATTCGAATATGTTTCCAAAGAGTATGTGTTATATAAGAATGGACGTCAAATCCAAACAGCATATAAGCATCCGATAGTTTCCTTTAAGATAAGTAAGAGTACTTTATCAAGGGCAAGACTGTTTGTAAATGATGATATTTACAGTATAGAGAACGATTGTAACATAACTATATTTGAATTTCCAAGTGAAAAGGACACTGTAGGTGTATCTATTGACCTGAATACTCTTTTACCTTGCTTGGATTCTGTTTATCGAATCGTATTGGATGAACCCGGTAAGAATCTGCACATCATTACTCAGTATGTCTTGATTGCTGAACTAAGATGTTACACAAGCAAACCAAGATACACATTTTGTGATTTAGCAGAAATATCACTTTTGGGTGACTATACACTTAATCCTATTAACTGCTATATGAACGAATACGGTGAGTATGAGGTTAACTTATTAGAAGGAAATGAATCGGGAGAATTTGAACTCGTTTTTCAAAATGAAATATACAATCTTATTGTGCCTCTGAAAGTATTCAAGTTTGGCTTTGAAAAACAGTGGCAAATAATTCGTCCAGAGTTTTTATGGTATAGTGACTTAAAAAACGAATTATATGTATCCATTCCGGGAGCAACTAGTGCTAAGGCATATTTAAACAAAAATGACTCGGATTGTATACATGGGGAGATGTACGAGGACGGAAAATTCAAATTGGATATATCGGAGTTTATCGCAGAAATAGAATCAACTAATAGCCCTATGGTGTACATCAATTTGTTGTTTTGCGATAATCGTTGGCGTAATGTTTCACTATATAAGATTCAAACAAGACCGTGGATAGATCATTTCTCACTTATCTGTAAAAATGGTATAATGGCGATCGATACAAAGTACCAAAGTAAAAATCCATTATATATAGAGTTTTATGATTATGACTCAAATCAATTAGTAATTGGAACTAAACTCGAAAATGGAATTACATATATTCCTCAGATCAATAAGAATAAACTCTACACTCTAAAAAAATATGAGGTGGAAAGCGATGAATTCGGATTTGACGATAATTATATTCCTTTTAGTGAACCTGTCTACAAATACGGATATATAGATGTGTCGGATTTGTCAAATTGTAAAATGTTCATCACTTCAATTTCAAACAAAGAGAGATGGTTGAAGCAGCAATACAGTTACATTGTATTTGATATACAAAAAGAAACGGATAACGTGTATTTTGGTAAACTGATGTATTCTCCAAAGTTTAAGAATGGTGCACCTAAGCAAAAATCGCGCACTTTATTTGAAAAGGTACGATTTGAAGTTGTTCTTGACGAATCTAAAATTCAAGTTTTGTCACTGAACATTATCGAGGATGAGGATGCATTTGTTCCGTATTATGATAGTACAGCACAAGTATTGATTAGCGAAAATAACGATGTTCTCTTGAAATCAAGAGAGTTCAAGCGCTATATTCCGTTATACGAAGATGAAACAATCTACTATGTAGATTTTAGGAGGGTGAAATAATGCTATTTAGACCTGCTGAAAGTTCAAAGCAAATTGTAGATTTTTATAGAGACTATTTGCTCACAACATTTCAAACAACAGATGATAAATATAATAACCAACTCGAAGCAGAGCTTAGGAAGGATGGCGTAATTTCAAGTGGTCCCTATGTAAGTGTAAGCGATTCATACGAAAAAGAAAAGACGATAGCCGAGTTGGTTAATGAGCATGTTTTATGTGAAAGTATGCTTAATCTCAGCAAACTTAATCCGTATGTAAGAAGACTGTACCGTCACCAAGTTGAAGCTGTTTTGAAAGCAGGAGAAAAGAAAAATCTCATAATCACAACCGGAACGGGTTCGGGTAAAACCGAGTGTTTTTTGATTCCCGTAGTAAACGAACTTTTGAATGAGCAAGAAGCAGGAACTCTTGATTCAGGCGTTCGTGCATTGATTATTTATCCTATGAATGCCTTGGTTAATGACCAAATTAGAAGACTTAGAGAACTGTTTTCAAGTTATGAAAGTTGCTCCATTACCTACGGTAAGTTTACAGGCGAAACTGCAGAAAATTATGTTCGAGCAAGAAATGAGTTTGTTGAGCGTGAAGGCATTGAACCACCTCAAAACGAACTTATATGTCGTGAACAGATGCGTAAAACTCCGCCTAATATACTGATAACCAACTATGCGATGTTGGAATATCTCTTGCTTCGACCGGGTGATGTTGCCTTCTTCAGCGAATCAAATGCTGACAAATGGCAAACAATTATTCTTGATGAGGCGCATACATACGGTGGAGCGAAAGGTATTGAGGTAGGAACTCTTTTGAAACGCGTTAAGGCAATGCTCAAAAGAGATGATATTCAATTCATACTTACATCCGCAACATTAGGTGATAACAAATCCAATCAGCAAATCGTCAACTTTGCTCAATCTTTATGTAGCACGAGATTTGAAGAAAGTTCCATTATACGCTCCCATACAATAGCTCCTTCAAAGCCTTCAAAGGTTGAAAGATCGGACTTTGCTATTTATAAGGAACTTTCAGAAAAAATCAGAGATAGTATTGCTTCTTGCGATGTGTTAGATTGGTTACGATCCAAGGGAGTTGCTATTTCCGATGATGCGGATAGCAATAAATCTCTTGAAAAAACCTTGTACCATATGATATTGGGCGATTCATTCTATTATGAATTTAGAGCGTTGATGCTCAATCAAACAAAACCGTTAAATCAAATTGCAAGTGAACTTCGTATGGATATTAACGATCTTACGGATTTTATTACCGTAGCATCCAATGCACAGATGTCCGGCGATAAACTGTTTGAAGCAAGATATCATATGTTTTTGAGAGGAATGGAAGGAGTTTACGTAACGCTAAATCCCGACAGACATCTGTTCGTAAAAAAAATGGAAACCTATAAGGAAGATCCATTCTCAGACGATTGCGGTTATAAGGTTTTTGCTATTTCTTTCTGTCATAACTGTAATGCTACTTTCATCGTCGGTCAAACGGAAGATGGATATTTGGTTCAAAAATCTAAATTCAACGATGATTATGAACCGGAAGTTTATCTTTTAGAGGGCGATTATGACGAGTCCCAGATGGATGAAACTGAAGCGGACAATAAATATGTGATTTGTGCAAAGTGCGGTGCTATTAAACACGCCACTTCTTTAGATGGCTTATCGTGCGGACACGATAAGCAGAACCACAATTTATTGCGGAAAGTCAAAGAAAAAGGTGATGCTTTGCACAGTTGTCCTTGTTGCCATATTATCAATACTCAGCGCAGCATAGTCAGACCATATTTTCTTGGTAATGAAGCGGCTACTGCTGTTATTGCAACGGGACTTTATAATGTATTGCCCAACTCTCAAATAACGAAAAAGCGCATTGTTATGGAGGACGATTTCTTTGGAGAAACCGAAGAAACGGAAATTGAAGAAAGAAAAGAATTGGTTAAGCAGTTCTTAACTTTCTCGGACAGTCGCCAAGCGGCAGCGTTTTTTGCATCCTATTTAGAAACAACTTACCGTAGCAATTTGATGAAACGAATAATGACCAAAATTTGTGAAGATCATATCGAGCAGTTTAACAGAGGTGTTAGTTTAGAACATTTCGTTTCTTTGTTGGAAGAACAAATGGAGCAACTGAAAATCGCTGCTTCCGAAACAATGCACAAAGCGGCGTGGATTTATGCTATAAAAGAGCTTACAAACTACAAAGCAAAAAACTCTTTGCAGAATAAAGGTATATTGTATTTTGACATAAACATCAATATGCCCGATAATGCAAAATTGGGTATGAGCGCAAGTGAAGTTACAGCTCTTTTCAAACTGATGGCACTGTATTTTATCAAGAAAGCTGCCATAGATTTGCCAATTACGGTGAATAAGGCTGAGAGTGCCGAGATATTTTATAATGGTGTTTCTTTTGGTTTTGTAAAAGACCACACAACACGTAAATATATCGAATCTTGGCTTCCCGCTACCGGCAAGGATAATATTAGAACCTTGCTTATTAAGAGAATTAAGCCTGATTTGTCCGACGAAAATGTTATAAAGTTGTTGGAATCTATTTGGAATAACCTTATTAAAAGGGGTATTTTATCTTTCGATAGTACTAATAATCGTTATTTGCTCTCAACAAGTGCTATCACAGTTAGAAATGTTAAAAAACTTTACAAGTGTAATGAATGTAAGATGATAACCCCGTTCTATCTTAACGGTATTTGTAGCAATCCTAAGTGTAATGGTCATTTGGCAGAATATAACTTTGAGGATGTGTTGGAGCATGACCATTATCATAACATTTATCGTCATCTTAATATGACGGATATGATCGCGAAGGAACACACGGCACAACTCGGTTCCCAAAAGGCATATGCTTATCAAAATGATTTCAAAAATGAGCATATCAATGTTTTGAGTTGCTCCACGACATTTGAAATGGGAGTTGATGTTGGCTCTTTGGAAACCGTTTTTATGAGAAATATGCCGCCCTCTCCCGCTAACTATGCAC
>CAZCIW010000069.1:173-4616 GCA_964499135.1 uncultured Muribaculaceae bacterium | reverse complement strand
TTGCATATCCAATGTTAATGCCGATTTATACAGTTGAAGTTTTAAAAAGCAATGCTCATATATTGGGTTATATTTTGGGTGCAGTTGGTGTCGGCTCCTTGATTACATCATTATTTCTTTCTTCTAAAACGACAATTAACGGTATGAAAAGGATTTTATATCTGGGGTGTTTATCTATATGTTTGGCATATATTACTTTGGGGTTTGTTCATAATATTCATTTAACAATGATTATTATGTTTTTTGCCGGAGTTGGTTTAACTTGTGTAACATCTCCTCAAAATATCCTTTTACAAAATATCGTAGATGAGGGAAAACGAGGAAGGGTAATGAGTATAAATACTTTGTGTTATATGGGCACAATTTCTTTAAGCAGTTATTTGAGTGGAATTTTGGCTCATCATTTTGGCATAAAGAATACATTTATAATTTTAGGAATAGTTATGTTATTAATCAGCAGTTTTTTAAGTTATACAATGTCAAAGTTCAATTATGGTAAATAGTAAATCTTATGTAAATTAGTTTTTGACATAACTGTAAAGGTTTTCAGCAATCTATAATTAGCGAAACCTACAAAATTTGATACTTAAATCCTTTATTTAAAATTGTTAAACTGACTATTTTTTATATTTTACTCCTACTGTGTGTGCTGTTTATATTAACGAAGATTTAAAAAGAAAAATATAATTTATTTTCTGAGAATTTGAGTGGAAATTATTCCGAACAAGTAATCTTTTCTTTTTACAAAAACAAAGCCGCCTTTTTCAAAATCGGAAATTAATTCATCAGGTTCTGGGAAAGCGTTTTTTGATTTTATAAGATAGAAATACGATTTAAAGTCGCCACCAAAAATAAACGCAGATATCGGAATTATGAGATTAAATAGACTGCTTGCAAAATTTTTTTGTCCAAAATCAAGATGAAGAAATTTTCCGCCGGGTTTTAGAATTCTTAGAATTTCGGA
The DNA here is from genome assembly GCA_964499135.1 of uncultured Muribaculaceae bacterium. Classification (GTDB taxonomy): domain Bacteria; phylum Cyanobacteriota; class Vampirovibrionia; order Gastranaerophilales; family Gastranaerophilaceae; genus Scatenecus. The sequence goes on along the minus strand of CAZCIW010000069.1, from coordinate 3,652 downwards.
CAGTGCACGCTCGGGATTAGAAATATTTCTTAGGCCGAAACCCATAATTACTGCATCAAACGAATTGTCCGGAAAATCGGTTGACGTAACGTCTTTTTTCATAAAATGAACATTTTTGACTTTTTTTTCAGCAATATTAAGCATATTTTCAGAAAAATCGACTCCGGTAACTTCTGAAAGAGGTTGAATTTCTTTTACAAATCTTGCCATATCACCGGTTCCGCAGCACCCGTCAAGAATGTTTGTACCTTCTTTCAAGTTTAGAAGTTTTATACAATCCTTTTTTATAATTTTGTGCAGACCAAACGACATTGCGTTGTTTAGCAAGTCATATTTTTCCGCAATTAAGTTAAAAAGATTTTGAATGTATTCCGGCGCTTTGAATACTGTCATAAAACGTTACCTTTTTTACTTTATACAAATCATAACATATAATGGGGAAATGAACATAGGATTTATACCAATAGACAACCGTCCCGTTTGCTATACACTTGCGGAACAGATTACGGCAATAGATGATGCTGTGAACTTATATATTCCGCCACGGGAATTCCTTGGCGATTTGAAAAAATGTGCAAGTATTGAAAAAATTTTTTCTTGGACAAAATCTTTACCACCTCTGGATGCTTTTGTTATTTCACTTGATACAGTTGCATATGGTGGGCTTATTCCTTCAAGAAGGTGTCCTGATACTTTTGATGAAATAAAAGAGAGAATATTCAGATTAAAAGAGATTTTGAAAGAAAAAAATGCAAAAATTTATGCATTTTCAAGTATAATGAGAATTTCGAACAACAATATTAACGAAGAAGAAAAGGAATACTGGTCAAGATGGGGCAAAAAAATTTTTGATTATTCTTATCATACTCACAAAAATGGCTGTGAAAGTTGCATTGCTAATATTGTTCCATCAGATATTTTAGATGATTACCTTTCAACACGCAAGAGAAATTTTGAAGTAAATAAGATTTATCTTGAATGGCAAAAAGAAGGGTTTTTTGACACTTTGATTTTTTCAAAAGACGATTGTGCCGAGTACGGGTTTAATGTTCAGGAAGCGAAGACTTTAGAGGTCCTTGGCGGATTTACAAAAACCGGTGCGGATGAAATTCCGTTAACACTTCTTGCACGCGCGATTAATTCCGAAAAACCCCTGAAAATTGTTCCGATTTTTCTGGAACCCGAATACAAAAACCTTGTTTCAAATTATGAAGATGTTTCAATTGAGCATTCTGTAAGAGGACAACTTGAACTTGCAGGATGTGAGATTGTTGAGGAAAAAGATGCTGATATTCTTCTTTTTGTGAATAATTTTAAAAATAATCAGGGTGAAATTGTTATGAAAGTTGGAACAGAAAGTTTTGGCGGTGAATGGAAAATCCCTCATAAACCTTATATGATTGCTGATGTCAGATTTGCAAATGGAGGAGATAACGTGTTTGTTGAACAAATTCTCGAAAAAGAAATAGATAGCAATTTTTATGGTTATTCTGGTTGGAATACTTCTGCAAATACTCTTGGAAGTCTTATTTGTGCGGCAAAGGTGAAATTTTTTGCAAAAGATTATAACCATGAAAATTTCCTTAAACTTCAAATGACAAGATTTACCGATGACTGGGCATATCAAGCGAATTGCAGACAGGAACTTGAAATACCAGATGTAGAAAATTTGAATAAAATAATCAAGCCATATCAAACAAAAGTTAAACATTTTTTAAAAAGGGAGTATAATATAAGTTGCAAATATCCGTGGAATAGATTGTTCGAGGTGGAAGTTGAGTTTAATTGAAATATTATTTCTTGCTTTGGCATTAAGTATTGATTGCAGTATAGTATCATTTTCGCAGGGACTTATTTTTAAATCGAACAGAATCAAAAATTCAATTATACTTGCATGTGTCATGGGCTTTTTTCAAGGATTTATGCCCGTAATCGGTTATATCTTTGCAAATCTTATAAGCAAATATGTAGAACCTTTTAGTGAATGGTTAGTTTTTATTATTTTTATGATTCTTGGTGGAAAATTTATCTGCGAAGCATTTAAAAAAGAAAGTGATGAGTGTGAAAAAGGGCTCCACTGCTTTGGGTTTATGTGTCTTATGACATTTGGAATTGCGACAAGTATTGATGCGCTTGCTGCCGGGGTAAATTTGAATTTTACAAATACCGCTCTTTTGTTTTCTGCTTTTATAATCGGTGTTGCATCTTTTTTAATGTCATTGGTAGGATTTTGGTTCGGGAATTTGTTTAAAAAATTACCATCAAAGTACCTTGAAATTATTGGTGGCATAATTCTCTGTGTACTTGCCGTAAAAGCTTTGCTATGATTGCATTTAACACCATGCCCGAAATTTTGAATGTCTGTGATGTTTTACAAAAATTAACAAACAACAAAATCATGAAAACCCATGAGTAGAGCACAGTTTCATGACTTTAAGTTTCTGAAACCATGAAGGCACGTAACTTTTGAGTGTAATTAGTCTTCAAAATCCAGATGATGACTGCATTAAAGCTTTTGTTACAAATGTTAATAATCTCATGTTGTGCTCTTGAAAATAAATCCTTATTTTTTATAATGTAATTATCGGGGTGGTTGAAAGACTGCCAGGGGTGGAGAAACGACCGGTAAGACGGTTGGAAGCTTTGCTATAGTTGTAAGATAACGAAGTTTGGAGATAATAAATTGTTTAGAAGTAGGGATATGGGTAGAGCTGTTGCTGTAAGAAGATGGACACCGACAGCGCTTGAATGTTATAAACGAGGTTGCAATTGTGAAGGTTGTTTTTATAGGGATTTTTTCAGTGGATCGTCGCAAAAATGCCAGATGAAAGCCTCTGTTCTTGAACTTGTAAGAGTTATTGGAACTCCTAATGTTGAGTTGCAGCAATTTATTTTGGAAGAATAATTTTAAAATTTAAATCGTTGGGTTGTTAAGACATAAATTTTTCTGAATACATATTTGTATTACTGAACTTTTATTCCTAATTCCGGAAATGAGCGTTCGTTTTTAACAATCCTAAAGGGTAGGAGTGCACTATGCGTGCTAAGTGTTTGGGTTCGCACAGTCTTTCACTTCGCTTACATTTGCCTTGAGACAAATTGGCGCTTCGTCAGGCTGTTGTTCTTATGGATTGAGTCACTTAGTGACGTGTGGGGCGCCCTGCCGAGTCTTACTCGGCGCCGTTAAACGGGTCTGCAGGCTGCTCCGCCGGCTCTTGCCGCTGTGTGCGCCTTTCGCCCTCTGCTCACTAACGCTCTGTCCGTACGCAAAATCCGCTGTCTTGGATTTTGCTCTGTGCTCCCAGAGTTTCGACTACGGACTTACGTCCTGACGTCTCAATCTGCTCGCAATCCGGACTCGTTTTGCTATCTTGCTCGCTCGCATTAAACGGGTCTACAGGCTGCTCCGCCGGCTCTTGCCGCCGTGTGCGCCTTTCGCCCTCTGCTCACTAACGCTCTGTCCGTACGCAAAATCCGCT
>CAZCIW010000069.1:0-73 GCA_964499135.1 uncultured Muribaculaceae bacterium | reverse complement strand
GTCTTGGATTGTTCGGCATTAAACGAGTTCCAAAGCATTGCCCTACGGCAACGCTTTTCACTCTCTGCCGAAA
>CAZCIW010000068.1:0-4663 GCA_964499135.1 uncultured Muribaculaceae bacterium | reverse complement strand
ATCCTGAATACGGATTTATCTTGGTGAATTTTGCAAACCCTGATATGGTAGGGCACACAGGTGTTGTCGAAGCTGCAACAAAAGCATGTCACGTTGTTGATGAATGTGTCGGAAAAATTGCTGATGCTTGCAAAAAACATGATATAGTAATGCTTTTGACCGCTGATCACGGAAATTCTGAAGTTATGGTTAATGCAGAAACAGGCAAACCTCAAACTGCACACACTACAAATGAAGTTCCGTTTGTAATGATTAATGCACCGCAAGGTGTTGAGCTAAAACAGACAGGAGCTTTATGCAATGTCGCACCGACTGTATTAGATTTGATGAAAATCGAACTTCCCAAAGAAATGAGCTGCGGGTCGTTGATTAAACAAAGGCACTAAGGCACTAAGATACTAAGGCACTAAGTTTTTTCACAAAATGATTTAGTAAAATTTGTCTAAACAACTTAATGATAATTCTTAGTGTCTTAGAGCCTTAGTAACTTAGTAACTTTAAAAAGGATAGATATGCCAGAAAAAAATATAAAAAATCTAGATATTGATTTTTCTTTTAAAAAAAATAACGTAGATGAATTGTTTTTTAATCTTTCGGAAAATCCGGAAGGGTTTAAGAATAAAGATTTTCGTTATACTTTAAGTTTAATTTATCAAACTGTTGAAGATGAGTTTGAAGGAGTGTTTTTGAGCCCAAATCCTCCGGCTAGAAACACTAATTTTTATCTTGTTAACAACAATGAAAAACTGTCATTTTTTGTTACACCGACAAATAATTTTCAGTATTACTTGAAGTCAAAAGGCTCATTATTCCGCTTTAAATCCGAAGTTATGGGTGATGAAGTCGGATATGCGATGAGTTTGGATTTGGTCATGGATTATTTTGGCGGGTTTGGAAATATTGTTGATTTGGAAGCAATGACACCGACTTTTGTTTATTTGAACAAGTTAACATATTTTGTCATGAAATTGATTGAAAAATTATATTTTATCCCAACGATTAAAAGACACGGTTCAATGTTCAGAATTGTGTATGAACCGATTTTTAATTCAAAACAGTTGGCAAGGATTATTAATACTTTTGAAGAAAATATTCCTGATAATCTGTTTATTAAAGGTGAAAAACCTAAAAATTTTGTAAACGATTTTATTTATAATTATTTGAATTATGTTATTTATAAATTTTTGAGTATAAAAGCTTACAAATTCAAAGATGTCAAATCCGGAACTTATATGATTAAGGATTTGGAGCAGCGAGCTGTTATGAAAGGTAATGATATTGCCGAAAATTTGACTCAATGGTTTGATGAACTTTATCTTGGTAAATATGATGTAATACCGTTCTTTAAAATTACAAAACTTGATAATGAAGAAATATTCAGGCTAAAAGTTCATATTAAAAATCGTAAAACCGATGAAGATGTCTTGATTGACAGACTTTATACGGATGAAGAAGTGTTTGGTGCTGCGGCTTCTGATATCGCAAGAATTGTGGAAAAACAATTGAATTATGCAATCAGATATATGCCTGAACTTGAGCAATTGTTTGAGGATGAAGATAAACTTGCACTTGATTTGGATTTAAATCAAGTTTATAAAATTATTACTCAGACTGCTTATTATTTGCAAAAAGCTCAGATTGAAGTTGTTTTACCAAAAGAATTGACAAATATTGTTGTTCCTCGTGCTTCAATAAATGCGAGAGTGAAAACGTCGCGTTCAGGTGAACTCGCTGATATATTTAATAACAATTCATCCTCAAAAATCTCGCTTGATGACATTCTTGACTTTTCTTATGAGGTTGCTATCGGTAATGAAAAACTTTCCATTGATGAGTTTAATAAGCTTATTGAAGGTCAAAACGGATTGATAAAATATAAAAATAAGTATGTTCTTGTTGATAAAGAAGATACCAAAAAGATTTTTGAACAATTGGTTAATGCGAACTTTAAATCAATGTCGAGAATGGAACTCATTCATGCGGCAATGTCCGGACAAATTGACCAGTATGACTTTGATTATGATGATGCATTTGCAAGAGTTATTCAAGATTTTAATAAACCTGTTGAAGTATCAGTACCTGTTGGTTTGAAAGGAGAGTTGCGTCCATATCAGATGACAGGCTTAAAGTGGCTTTGGACAAACGTTATTAAAGGTTTTGGTGCTTGTATGGCAGATGATATGGGACTTGGTAAGACTATTCAGGTTATAAGCCTTATTCTCAAAATGAAAGAGGAAAACAAACTTGACAAACCTGTTCTTGTTGTTTGTCCGACGACTTTGATGGGGAATTGGATGAAAGAACTTCAGATGTTTGCACCGGCACTTGATGCTGTTATTTACCATGGTACAGAAAGACAACTTGACCTGAAACATGACATTATTCTAACGACTTATGCTATTATGCGTATAGATATTGAGGAGTTAAAGAAAAATGAGTGGGGAATGATTATTATTGACGAAGCTCAAAATATCAAAAACCCCGATACTGCGCAAACACTGGCTGTCAAGATGCTTAAATCAAATGTAAAAATTGCTATGACAGGTACTCCGGTTGAAAACAGATTGACCGAGTTATGGTCTATATTTGATTTTATAAACCACGGATATTTGGGAAGTTTAAGAGAATTCCAAAAAAGTTATGCTATACCTATCGAGAGATTTAAAGAAAATTCTCGTGCTGCAAAATTAAAAATGTCTGTATCTCCGTTTGTCTTAAGACGTCTGAAAACAGATAAACACGTTATTACAGACTTGCCGGAAAAAATGGTTATTAACGATTACTGTTACTTGGCTAAACCTCAAGCTGTCTTGTATGAAAAAACTCTTAATGAAATGATGGATAAAATTTCGGGATTTACGGGTATAAACAGACGTGGCAATATTTTCAAACTTATTACAGCATTGAAACAAATTTGTAACCATCCTTATCAGTTCTTAAAAGGTGGCGAAATGACAAGAGAAATGTCAGGAAAGCTTGATAAGTGTATTTCTACGGTTGAAAGTATTCTTGAAAATAACGAAAAAACACTTATCTTTACTCAATACAAAGAAATGGGCGATATCTTGTGCAAAGTTATTGAGAACGAATGTAACACGGTGCCGCTGTTTTTCCATGGTTCGTTAACCGTGGCTCAGCGTGAAGAATTAATTAGCCGTTTCCAAAACGATGATGATGCAAAAATTATGATTTTATCATTAAAAGCAGGCGGAACGGGCTTGAACCTTACAAGTGCGACAAACGTTATCCATTACGACTTGTGGTGGAACCCTGCGGTTGAAGACCAAGCGACTGACAGAACTTATCGTATCGGTCAAGACAAAAACGTAATGGTTCATAGAATGATTACACTCGGAACTTTTGAAGAAAAAATTGATGAGATGTTAAAGTCGAAAAAAGAACTTGCAGACCTCGCTGTTTACGAGGGTGAAAAGATTATTACGGAACTTTCGGACGAAGAAATTTATCAAATCTTTACGCTTACTGCGTAGTTTGATTTTTCTTACGTGCACGCAAAAAATTATATATTGAAGCTCTTTCTAGCACCTTCTTCGTGGTAGAAACCGCCGCCGCATATAGTTTCAACAACTTTCAAAACAAATTCGCGCGGAGCATCAACCTGATTTAGGTAAAATTCACGATTTGGAAGATGGCGAATTTTCATTATTGAATTTTGTGTTGACTCAGGCGGAATGAACAGGGACGCCACTTCGTTGCCGAGAAGTTTACCCATTTCTTCATCGTGGTCAGTTACGCCTTTCATCAGCTCGTAATAATTCCCTCTTATTGCCATAATTCTGCTAGAAAAAAGATGTTGACCGTCTTGGCGGTAAAGAGCTTGAGGCTGGTAATTGCATCTTGTTGTAAAACTCATTTTATGCCAAAGGATGTTTACAATGACCACAGAGCGTTGCGGGTCAGTGTCTACGTATATATTTTGGGTTGTAATATTTCTTGATGAAAAAGCTTCTTTCAACGTATCGGCGACGACTTGAAGATTATCAAGCATTCTCGTAAAAATCTCACTTGTATTAACGTTTGCGTGCTGATAGTCCAAAAATTGCTTATACATGTGCGTAGAAACGAGTCCTACACGCTCTTGTATCAGTGCAGATTTTCTTGCTGATGTTTCAGAATTGTCAAAGCTTTCAAAATTATTTAACATTGTATAATCCTTTTTATCACATGTAATAATAAACATGAAATTATGTAAACATTATATGCTTTTTTTTTACAAAGTGGAATACATAAATGTGTGTATTTTTAGGAGAGGGAGTGAAGTAATCCAGCTTATTAGAAGTGAATAAGTGAATAGGTAAATAAGTAAATTCATTACGGTTTGCTTGCGCAAACGAACTAGCCCTCTCCTGTCACTTCGTGACATTTCCCTCTCACAAAACGATACATAATCGTTTTGTTCGGCAGAGTCCCATGGGAGAGGGAATAGTTTCGCTGTCCCCTCCCCTTAAGGGGAGGGGAATTAAAGGTGTGGGTGACAATCCGTCATTGCGGACAAGCGTAGCGCGATCCGCAATCGCAGAGTCATTGGAAGTTGTTAAGACGATAAGACTAATTGTAACGAAATGTAAAGATGAATTTCAAAAAGGCTGAAACCCAGTTATAATGCCTCATAGGATAGGATAGGATAGGATGCGGTGCGGGG
>CAZCIW010000067.1:0-4772 GCA_964499135.1 uncultured Muribaculaceae bacterium | reverse complement strand
GGCTCTAAGCCTTGCTAGCCGTGCATTTTGGGCATGTGATGCAGTTAAGTTATTTATTCAAGAAGCAGAAAGTGAAGAAAACCATCCCCCCTCTACCTTTGGGAGAGGAAGAAATTTCAACTTGAGTAGTGCGAAAGTTAGAAATTTGGGTGAGGGTAAAATGTTTGCACTGCAAACCGTAGCGGACTCTTCACGTAAAAGATCTTTCGCTTCGCTCAAGATGACGAGTGTCGGTCATTCTGAGCAACGCGAAGAATCTCATAAGCCGGATTGCTTTACAAATAATCCCACCACCGCTATGCGAGCCCTTTACAAGGGAGGGAGCGTTCGCAATGACGGAAACGCTCTTAGTGCCATAGTGCCTTCTAAACGCATAGCGTTTACTTTAGCCGAAGTCTTAATAACTTTGGGTATCATCGGTGTCGTTGCGGCAATGACCATGCCCACACTGATTTCAAACCATCAACAAAAAGTTTTAAATACAAAAGTTAAAAAAACTTATTCAAATATTCAAAATGCGTTTCTGAAGCTTCAGAATGAGTATGGAACGATTGGTGATAATTCAGTTCTATTTGACGCTTCTTCAAATATTGAAAAATTGATGCAGGAACTTTCTACTCACTTTAATGGTGCAAAACTTTGCAAACAAAGAGCTTGTCCCGAAACTAATTACACTATAAATTATGCAAGTAATTATTATGGTGAAGGTGGGTCAATTCTTACATTGAATTTTTTTAATCACAGAAGTATACTTTTGCCCGATGGGGTAATATTTTCTATTGCAGAATTTTATCCCAATTGTGATGTAACACGTACTGAAACTATCTACGATAAAGATGGTAATGAAACTCAAAAACAAAATCACATAACAAGTTGTGCTACGTTATACTTTGATGTAAATGGTTCAAAACCGCCAAATACTTTTGGTAAAGATGTATTTCATTTATCTATAGGCAGAAATAAAATTAACCATTCTGTTTGGCCGGTAACCGGTGGTGATGTACTTAATGATATAATAACCGGTAAAAACTAGATTTTGTGGCTCAAATTAAAATTTTTGTGTTATTATACAACGTATGAGCTGGATTTATTTAGTTATTGCTGCAATATTTGAGATAGGTTGGCCGTTGGGGTTGAAATTTGCCGATACGACCAATAATAAAGTTGGTTGGATATTTTTTGCGGTTATTACTATGGCTTTAAGCGGTTATTTTCTGTTTTTGGCACAAAAACATATTCCTATCGGAACTGCTTATGCGGTATGGACAGGTATCGGCATGATTGGGACATTTGTTTTAGGAATTGCCATTTTTCATGATGCTTTGAGCTTAATTCGCTTTATTGGTGTTTTCTTAATCTTATCAGGAGTTATAATCCTAAAACTTTGCCATTAATTGTTATGATTTTTCAGTTCTAGCAAATTTTCAACTTTTTTGATTTGTTCTTTTAAGTTGTGAAGCTCAAGTTCCAAATCGCTGTCTTTTAAAGTTTCTTTTTGCCTTTCTTTTTTTACATCATCGCTGATTTCGCTGATTGCGTTTACGACAACACCTACAATTACGTTCATTACGATAAATGATGAAATAACTATAAAAGAGACAAAGTATGCCCAGGCAAACGGGAATTTATCCATGATGCCTCGTGCGATGTCAGGCCATGCTTCTAATGTTGTGAGTTGAAACATTGTGAAAAGGCTCTTGCCGAGTGTTCCAAATTCTGCCGGAAAATCTTGTGCAAACAGTGTTGTGCCCATAATCGCAAATATGTAGAATATTATGAGCAATAACACGCATGCCCAGCTAACGTTTGGTATTGAGTCGATAATTGCCTGAACTATTACTCTCAATTTCTCAAGCTGTGTGATTAATCTTAACGCTCTGAGTGTTCTTAAAATTCTGAATACACGGAATGAGGAGAATACTCCGCCTGTTGGTATCCAAGATATGGCAACAATTATAAAATCGAAAATATTCCAGCCGTCTTTGAAAAACTCTCTTTTATAAACGTATAATTTTATGCCAAGTTCTATTGTGAAGAGCCATACGCAAACATCACAGAGTATGTACAGGAGATTGCCATAACTGCTCATTAAATTCACACTTGTCATCATACCCAAAATTATTGAATTGAATATGATTACAAACAATATAAATCTTTGAGTCCATTTGTTTTCTATAAATTTTGTAAGTCTTTCTCTCATAATTCTTATTCCAATATTTTTCTGTATTTTAGCATATTTTTTTTATTTAATCAAATCTTTTACAACTTCGCTTGCAATAATCAATCCGACGACTGACGGAACAAATGCATTACTGGCTGGAATGCGTCGTCCTTCGTGTTTTATCGGCGGCTCTTTTGAGTAAACAACTTTTAGTTTTTTTATTTTGCTTTTTTTTAATTCTTGTCGCATTACTTTTGCAAGCGGACAGACGGAAGTTTTGTATATGTCGGTGACTTCAAAGTTTGTTGGGTTCATTTTGTTTCCTGCACCCATTGAAGAAATTATCGGCACATTAGCTTCATTAGCTTTCATTACAAGTTCAATTTTTCCTGATACCGTATCGATTGCATCCACAATATAATTGTATTCTGAAAAATTAAACTGTGATGAAGTTTCAGGTGTGAAAAATATTTTGTGAATTTTGATTTTAATGTTAGGGTTTATGTCGAGAATTCTTTTTTGGGCAACTTCGACTTTATCAAGCCCGACGGTGCTTTGCAGTGCATAAATTTGGCGATTTAAGTTACTTTCGGCGACTTTGTCATTGTCTATGATATCAATTGCTCCAATACCGCTTCTGACAAGTGCTTCCACAGTATAGCCTCCGACTCCGCCAATGCCAAATACTGCAACATGCGAATTGGCGAGTTTTGCCAAATTCTCTTTACCTATAAGCATTTCCGTTCTTAAAAATTGTTCCGACATAATCGGAATTCTAAATAAAAAAAGGTAAATTTTCAAGTTGACACAAAATTTTAGGGTATATATAATTAAAATATGAAAAAGATTATTATTTGTGCGATTATTTTATCACTCGGGTTATTTTTGGTATTTAAACATGTTGTAACTTTTGTTTGGGTAAATCCTTATACGTACACGGGAAGTTACTCTCAGATTGCGGATACAATTCGCGGAATTGATAAAGGTTTGAGATTTGCACAAAAAAAATCTGCAAAAGAAGGTTTGGAGTATAAATATATTTTTGAAAATTCTTATGGCTCAGGATTTTTGAATAACAATTTAATTCCGAATGATTTGGATTTTGCGGTCGGAATTAATTTGGGCGAATACGTTTTTGATGGAACAAATTCCAAAGAAATTGCACGTTCGGTTGTTGATAAAATGAATGCTTTTCAGTATTTTTTCAATTGTTACATCAATGCAACGGAAGATAAGAGATTTTATATTGATAAATCGCACCTTGAAGTTTTGGGAAATACTACAAAAACACGTAGCAAGAATATTAAAGCAATTTCTGATAATCTCGAAAATGCACTGAGCGGCAAAGAATATATAAATCATACCCTCAAAGAAATTGATGCCGGTGTGGAGATGGATTTGCCCTATATTATGAGGGCTAATGAAATATTGATTGAAAATTACGACCCCATTATGCTGTACAGTGATGTCGTTTCGTATAACAACAAAATGCCAAAATATGTTCGCTCTATTTCTGTAATTCCGGAATTTTTTATAACTGTAAAAACAAAAGAAAATTCTGAGCAATTGATTGAAATTGTTCCTGAATCTTTTTTAGGTGAGAGAATGCAGCTTGCAAGGAGATTTTTTGCATCTTCAACTTTCACCGGAAATAATTCGAAAAATTTTCTTAAAAATTTATCTTATTTGAACGATGATGAAAAATATTTGTATTATCGTATGATTTCTTACAAAAGACATCTTCAAGAAATTTCGAATATTCAAGTTATGAAAGACAGACCCGTCAAAATGTTGAAACGAATTATGCAAACTGCCGACATTGCATCTCCATTGCTTGATAAAGAAATTATGGACGATGTTTCTCAAACTGTCTTGAAAAATATGCAAAACAGAGATATTCAACTTTTAAACGAATATTCAAATATCTGTACGACTTTGTTGCTTATTCAAGAACATCCGAAACTTTATTTAAAATTGTTGAATGACGGCAAAATCAAAACTATGCACGAATTTCTGTTGGCGACTGTTAATGAACTTGATGAACGAGGAAATATTAAAGATATTGATACATTGCGTGATTTTGCGCAAAAAACATTGAATAAATTATTTTTGATGGAAGATACACGGGAAGTTACAGTATTCAGAGAGGTGATTTTTGGTCGCCAATACAAGGAAGTCGCAGATGTTATAAATGATTCTATATATTCACTCATTGAAGATAAAGATAAATTTGACAAATATACTGAAATGTTTAATAAGATTTATACAGATGCAGGATATCACAGAGTTTCTTTATACTGGCTTGATGAAAAGACTATCGGAATATTGAAAGATGATTTTACCAAAAACATTAAAGATGTGAAAAAGTTTGCCAAAGAAAACAAACTCGCTGATGTAAATTATAAACTTATCGCTATTTCACAAGTACCTAAAATTACCGTAAGATACGCAATTTGGGCAAGATATAATCCCTCAAAACTTGAGCAAGAAAACTTTGAAAAAATGAACAAAGCGTTTTTAGATGACAAAAAGAATTTTAAAATTAAGACAAAATACGCTTTCTAAACGCAAAACATGTTATTGCATATAAAATAATAAAGAAAATTAGTTT
>CAZCIW010000066.1:0-4913 GCA_964499135.1 uncultured Muribaculaceae bacterium | reverse complement strand
ATGGAGTGAAAAGAACACTATTCGCAAACGGCTCAACGATATCTACGCCGGAAAAGAGCCGACTGACGAATGGCATAAAATTGTGACTGCGCTGTCAAGGGTAACTTTGGCGACTTTATCGGCATCCTCTGCCGCTTTTGGAGCGCCATCGAGCAACCCACTCTGCAGCGCCGTCATGACGAAGGAAATGCTCTGCACAGGTTGGGATGGCAAGGTTGTGGAGAAAGTGATTGAGACGATGCAATTATAAGTATATATGTTGAATAGGAGAGTGAAAAATGGGCAACAAAAAACTTAATGGCGCTGATTATCTTCTGCTATTGCTATTCTTGGATAATAGAGCACCAATTTATGGCGCTATTCGCTTAGAGAAGATGATGTTTCTCTTTAACGAGGAAATTGCTCCGCGCCTGAAAGAAACAGGATTAGATTCGGACAAACTGCCGGAGTTTATTTCTTATAATTTTGGGCCGTTTTCCAAAGATGTGTATGAACAAGTTGAACTTTTCAAAGGAATAGGATTTATCTCAGTAACAGATTTGATGGCTCAAGAAGAATTGATAGAAGCGGATGATTGGGAAGAGGGTCCGTTTGGTGAAAATATGAATTATTCTGGATTTCAGCTTAATAACGAAAAACGTTTTTACAAATACAAACTGTTGAAATTAGGAGAGAATTATGTCAACTGTAAAATTTGTCCAGAATTAACGGCAGAACAATTAGATGTACTTTTGCAATTCAAGAAAAAAATTACTTCACTTTCGCCAAAACAAATATTGCGTTATGTGTATACAAAATATCCGCAATTCACAAACAACTCCCTGATAAAGGATGAGGTGTTTGATGATGATTGAGGGCGCTGAAGAAATATTGCGAGAGAAGTATTGTTCCTATAGAAGGGCACGGGGTAAAAAGAAGATTTATATTGAAGTTCCCGTCTTCTCTCGCTCAGTTGATTTAGTTGAATTGGATGGTCGTTCCAGAAGAATTACGGCAGTTGAGTTTAAGATTAATGACTGGAAAAGAGCAATAAAACAACTTTCCGAAATTTCGCTATGCTTTGATTACTTGGTTTTATGTGTTCCCATGCCTAAAACCGATAAGTGTCTTGAGAAAATTAAGGATGCGTGTGTCGAAAAAGGCGTGGGACTTATATTGTGGAATCAAGTCGATGACAGCTTTGTAAAAATATGCAATCCGGTTGAAGCGTGCGATATATGGCAAGAACCCAAACGGCAGATTCTCAAATATTTAAAAGAGAGGGCGGCATATCATGAGTGATAACATGAAATTATTACGCTACAATACAGGCACCGATAAACAAGTGCTTATACAGTTCAAAAATGATTTTTCGGCTGTAATATTTAATGCCACTATTGTTGCATATAGCAGAAGTGCTGTAGCCGATCTGGTGTCAGTTCATAAAAACCAGTATATCATAGATCCTCAAACCCATATTTACCAGCAAAGCATTCATGACGTGGAAACCCAGAGTAAATCGGGGGAATTTGTAATAAAAAAATCGGTTAGTAAATATCTTAACGAGCTCCCCAAAGAACTCGAAAACGAATTCGTTTGTCGTGGAGGATGTTTGCCGCCTTCTGTGGTTTTTACGCATATAGATGATTTGATTGATGCGGTTTACAATTTTGAAACATCATATGTAAATCAATATGTAAAATCAAAAGAATATGATAAATACCTTGAGTTTGCACAGATAGGTCCCAAAGCCGCAACAGTTATTGCCCCATATTTTATGATAAAATCGTCCTATACCGATGCAGAAATTGATGAGTGGATATCACTAAATATTGAAACTGCCAAGAGATTTATTCTAAAGAATAATAACACTTATCCGGTGGGGGTACAAATTGTCATCGATAAACAAATTCTCGTCAAAGAAGGTCTTGTGCAAAGAATATGTGAAGCATACCAAGGTGTAAATGCTGAATTCGCATTTATATGGATAGATGAGTTTGACCTTTTTGAAACAACCCATTTACATCGTATTGCCTTTAAAGATTTATTGATCGGATTGACTTCACTAAATATAAAGCCAATCATGGCGTATGGCGGCTATGACGCAATTCTTCTTTGTCATAAGGATATTCCGTATAGAATGTATGGGGTAGCGCAATCCGTTGGATATGGAGAAAACCGTGCAGTAACTCCGGTTGGCGGTGGCATCCCAGTAAACAAATACTACTTTTATCCTCTCCACGACCGCCTAAAAATGTCTGAGGCCAGTCGTATTTTGAGAAATAAAGAATTCTTTTCCATGGATCCACATAAAGCAAGTGATTTGTTTTACTCAACTATATGCAGTTGCAAGCAATGCAAGGAGATTATCAAAAATAATATTAACAATTTCAACCGCTATAATGAAGCGACAGACTACACGATGAAAAACGGTATAAAGAGGAACAGACCAACTACCGAGGCAACATTAATTGCGGCAAGACACTTTATGTATTCAAAAGTTAAAGAATGGAAATCGCTTGATACCATGAGCTTCGACAATCTAAAAGAAGAGTTGATGAATCATTATTCTTTTTATGGCTTTGGAAGTTTGCAGTCAATAAGTGATTGGTGTGAAATATATGGTTGAAGAAGGTAGAAATATTTTTATTACTGGAGCAGGTTTTTCTGCATCAGCTAATCTTCCGATACAGGATAAAATATTGCGAGAAATGATGTCTCCTCCAAGCGATGACATATTATCTTACGATCCGGAACCTGAGAGTATCAAATTTTTAATAGCCTACATCAATGTAGGATTATACTTGCTCAAAAACTATACTTCTATTGACAGTACAGAACAATCGGAATTGTTTTTTCAGTACAAGAAAGACGAGATGCAGGTTACTGAAAATTCAAATCAGTTGGCGGATCGCTATGTACAACTTCAAAAAATCAAAGAAGCTGTACGCCAGGCACTTATTGCATCCAATATACAAGTTAGTCTGGAGGATGTTTTTACTTCATTTGATAAAAGTTATCAGAGCAAAGAATACTTTCACCAATATTCTTACCATACGGCAGATGGCATAAAAGAACATATAATCAGGCTGTTTGTTTATTATTTTTGCAAATGCGGGAAACAACACAGCTATGATAGTCAAGACTACCTTGCTTTTTGTAATTATATTCGAACACTTCCTAATGTCTCAATTATTTCAACAAACTGGGATGTACTTGTAGAAGAGTATTTCAGCAGGCAGAAGATTACATATAACCTTTGCTTAAATGAGACCTACTATACCAAGCGTGGTCTCCGCGGGAAATCTAAAAAACGAGCAATTAATTTGATAAAACTTCATGGGTCAATCAACTGGGTTAAATGTTTGAATTGCGGGACAATCCACATAGTTGAAAACAAAAAGTGCGGAGATTTTTTGTTTGACGATAACAACGCTGAAAAATGCGCGACATGCCAAAAGGAAATTGAAAACGAATGCTTATTGCAATCACAAATAATTACACCGACTATGATGAAGTCGATAAATAGCCAGTTGTATAGTAATCTGTGGTCAGCGGCAAGACGAGACTTGCGTGCGGCACAAAAGGTTACATTTATTGGATATTCATTGCCGATGGCCGATTTTGAATTGCGATACTTAATTCATCAATCAATTCCAGCCGGGATCCCCATTGATGTTGTATTGTATCATAGCGATGATCCGGCTCAAACTGATAATTGCAATCTAAAAAAGCTTTTACCCGAAAAGAGATATCGCGATTTATTTGCAAAAAATCAATTGACATTCTATTATAACGGCTTTGGGGAATACTTTCAAAACGGAATTTCGCAACAGGGCAAGTGATAACTGAGGATGTATCGCGAAACTGCGTCAGTCCTATCACATTTTTTGCCCAATCTAAAGACGATATCACCATGCTCCGAGCGCGCTAGGTCAGAGCATATAAAAGCGTTTCTTGCTGCGCAAGTGAATCCCATAATACATCCCCCTGTCATTCAATGCTTTGATACATCCCTCTGCTTTTATCAATCAAAATGACCAATTGAAATCAACTGACTATTGCAGTTGAATAAAATCAAGTTATCAGTTTGATAACTTGAAAATCAATGGGGCAGTTGTGTCATTATGACTCGTTGAACGCAAAAGGTGTGGTCTGGATGGTTTTCATCCGCACCACATTTTGCTTGAGGAGCGAGGTGCGGAAACCTGTAGCAGAAGCAAAGGAGCATTTTGATGCTGTGATCGTCTGAAATGTGCTCAAAAATCAAAGGCTTATTTTGAATATTTGATTGCAAAGGCATAGGTCATAATCAAGTGTGCAAAATGAGCACTTGAAAACCAATAGCAAAACCATCCATCAAAAAGATGTGGGATGGACACGCGGTGTGCACCTCTGATTACCTAAAAAAGTTAACATATAAGTTATCCGCCGAGAGTAACCGTTTGGTTACTCTCGGCGGCGGTTTGCTTTAGCAATAAATTATCTCGTTCAGCACGATTCCCTCTGCGCATTGTTTTGCGCTATTCATTTTCTGCACCCACAGGAGCGGATCAGTAGCTTTGAAATCTTCGGTAATACCACGCTCCTTGACCAACCGTGCGAGAGCGAGGTCGATCTGCCGCTTTGCCTCCTGTTCGGTTTCGTAGAGGTGTTGATTGAGCGTACACGAGGTGAGCAGCGTGGTGTAGATGCCGCGTCGGTGCTTTTTGAGATAGTCAAGGCGCATTCTGCCGTATTTGCCGATGGGGTGATCGGCTTGCTCGGGGAGCGTCAAGTTGGGATATAAAATGCCGTTTCTTTCGGTGTAAGTGAGTTCCATAATCAAATCCTCCGTAATTCAATATTGTTTGCATAGCGATTCTACCATATTTGTCCTCAAAAGACGAATGTGCGGAATGGCTTTTTCTTTTGGCCTTGAGAACCACGGATCG
>CAZCIW010000065.1:0-5242 GCA_964499135.1 uncultured Muribaculaceae bacterium | reverse complement strand
TGATAGATAAATCGAAATTTGTTTGTCAGATTTGATTTTGCCCAAAACACCCCGAAATGGGGTATTTTAGGCTATTCCAAGAACTTTTTATGAGATATTCTTACGTTTTCGTCGTCAACCATAGCATATCCGAGCGTTGTATCTATCTTTGTATGACCTAACAAGTGCTGGACTTGTTCAATGGGCATACCTTTATCTATTGCCTTTGTCGCCAATGTACGTCTGAATTTATGCGGATGTACTTTGGGCAAATTAAGTTTCTGCCCGATTTTTCGCAAAGCAATTTCAACTCCGCTTATTTCCAACCGATGGTGTGGCGAAAGATGACTTACAAATAGCGCCTCATTGTCGTCATTTCGGGTAGCAAGGTATTGTTGTAAATGTATTTTTGTTTTGGCATCAAAATAAACTCGTCTTTGTTTATTACCTTTACCTAAAACAACACATTCTTTGTTTGCAAAATCAATATCTGAAATATTAAGTTTAACTAATTCACCAACTCTCATACCGGTTGAGTAAAGCATATCAATAATGGCTAAATCTCGAGGATATTTGCAATTTTGCCTCATAAGCTCAATGCTTTCCTCCGTATATATTTCTTTAACTACTTTACCGGTTTTTACTTTGTGTATTCGTCTTGCGGGACTTTTTACGATATAATCCTCATTTTCAAGCCAAGAAAAGAATGATGAAATGATGCGTCTCATATTATCAATAGTTGCTTTCGCTACGTGCTTGCTTTCTTGATAATTTGCTAAATACAATCGCAAATCTTCCGTTGTAATAGAGAAATAGACCGTATTTAGAGTTTCGAGCATCTTTTTTAGAGTAGATTGATAATATAGAAGAGATTTCAAAGAACAGCCCTCTACCTTTTTGGCAGAAATAAAGCACGCCAATGCTTCGTCGTTGTTCTTAGGTTGAACCTTTACCATATCACGAATTTCTTTGTTTTTTAAGTTCTTAAACAAAACTCGTTCTATGGTGTGCAAGTCTTTTTCCGAAAACTTGCCACTTAATTGTTTAATGATAGTTGAAATGATTTCTGAGTTCATATAAAAAATTACCTCCTATAATTTAGAAGGTAATTTTATATGGTATTAAGTTAACAAACAATTAGGCTGCCACAGAAACGGCAATAGCACCATGTAGCATTTTAACCAAAGAGTAAACGATTTCCGTTTGACCATTGAATATGTCAATATAATCAAAAGACTTAAACGGCTCGTCACTATAAAGATTTTTCGGCTCAATATCACCGTTTTCAAGAACAAAGGTGACTATTTGATGCAAAAACTCTTCTTGCATTTGGTTAAAATTGTATTTAGCGAGATAATCGGAAAACAATTTGCTTATAGCCTCTCTATCCAAACCTACGATTTTTCTTACGAAAACACCTACAGATTCACCATCAGCAATGTGGTCGTAATCATCCTTGCTACCGAGTTCTTCCCATAAAATGCGTTGTAATTCTTTCAAATCGTCATTTGTAAGAGGGATAACGTTGCGAATTTTGTGAATCACAGGCGCATCAAGATTTTCCGCAAGATAATCTATAACACGTTGCTTGTAATTCTTAAATTGAGGAGTCAAATGTTCTCCACGTTTTAATTGAATTTTATCCGCAAAGTTTGTGCGAAGTGGTTCTGTGTCGGTACGAGGTAAAAATCTGATCAAATCACGAACCTTATTGCGAACTTCTTCAAGTGACGTTACAGACACATTCTCCCAAAATTCATTTTGAATTACGGATTTAAGGAACTCTTTCTTTTGAGCGATTTCAGGAATAGTGGTCATATCAAGAAGTATGGAACAAATAGAGGTAACAACTTGAATAGCACCGCTATAATCCTTCTCACCTTCCAGTTCTGCAAGTTCCATATTAAAGAGCCACAAATCAAATGATTTAGCAGTTTCAATATCGTCTTTTGACTCGATAAGCGGAACTATTTGTTTTTTGAGCTCTTTTAAGTCAAGAATGCCGATATAATCCCATGTTGAATCGGTCGAATACTTATCAACGTATTGCAAATTATGCTTAACGTTAATGAGATTGCGATTAAGATTTTTTATTCTACTTGATACTTCAGCTTTCCACTTATCGTAAAAAGCCTTATGCTCGGGATTCTCTTGATGTGTAAAGCGTTGTAGTTCGCAAACCAAATCCAATTTCAAAGAAAATATCTTTTGTGTGAGAGATAGGGAATTGTTCCCGTCTTTTCCCTTTGGATGTTCTTTGAAATAAGCAAAATTTTCGCAACAGTCAAAGATATAAAATCCTTGCTTATCGGAATGATTTTGCAGGGTATCGTCTGTATAATCAGGATTTTCAAAAAACTCTCTTGATGGCGAAAAAGGATATAGTTCTTTACATATACGAGTTCCTCTGCCGATCATTTGCCAGAATTTTATTAACGAAAATACCTTCTTAAAGAATACCAAATTAAGGACTTCTGGCACGTCTACACCAGTATCAAGCATATCAACAGATACTGCAATGGTTGGTTGTTTAGTAGGTTCTTTGAAATCAGCTATAATTGTTGATACATAATTCACACTATAATCGACAAGTTTACAATATTCACTGCCTTTTTCGGGATATAGGGCGTTAAATCTATCAACTATTGCCTTTGCGTGATTATGGTTATATGCAAAAATGATACTCTTTCCGAGTTTTTCGCCTCCGTTTATATGTAAGCCTTCGTTCATAAGCGTTTGAATTACCGTATCAATAGTACCGATATTCATAATATGCTTATAGAACATTTTGTTATCTATTTGCTTAGGGAAATTACCTTCTTCATCTGCAAATGCTTCTTCATAACGTTGTTTTTCATCGTCTGAAAGGTCGTCGTATTTCAAACCAAACTTTAACAAGTCGGGAGTGCTGTCAAAATTGGCATAATCGACAAGGAAGCCCTCCGACACTGCAGTTTCAAATCCGTAATTAAAAGTCGGTTCTCCTTTAGGAACGTTGAACAGTTCATAAGTCGAGTCGTCAACCTTTTCGCGCGGGGTAGCGGTTAAACCAAGCAACAGACTATCAAAATAGTTTATTATTGCCTGATATTTGTTATAAACCGAACGGTGACATTCGTCGAGAATTATTAAATCAAATTTACCAATACCGAACGCACGATCTTCACAGTCGATCAAATTCAACATAGTAGGATATGTTGACAATATTATTCTCGCATTAAAATCTCTATCTTCACCTTTCGTTTCCGAAATCGCACAAATCGTAGAATTAGGCAAATGCTTTATGAAAGCTTTTTTTGCTTGGTTAACAAGTTCTGTTCTGTCCGCAAGGAAAAGAATATGTTTTGCCCAGTTTGCACGTTGCAAAACGTCTACAATAGATATGGCACAACGAGTTTTTCCCGTTCCCGTAGCCATAACAATAAGTGCTTTGCGTTGTTTTTTATTGAAAGTATCACATACAGCCGTTGCAGCCTCTTGTATGAATGGACGATCGGAAATGTTAGGATCAATTCTCGTATCCGTAATTTGTTTTAAGCCACGACGAACGATGAGAGAGTGAAGCTCATCTTTTGAATAATAACCGAAAACACGTCGAGAAGGATATCCCGAACCGTCAACAATCCATATTTCATATCCGTTTGTATAGAATATTACGGGACGAACTCCCCATTTTTGCTCGATACAATCCGCATATAGTTTTGCTTGTTGACTGCCTTTTATCGGATCAACAGACGTTCTTTTTGCTTCCACAACAGCCAAAGGCTTATTATCGTTATCAAAAAGAACGTAATCGGCATATCCGACGCCTTCAGCATTGGGCATACCATCTAATTTAATCTCTATACAAGCGGTGTTAGGCATAATTGCACCTTTAATATCGTGCACCTTCCAGCCTGCTTCGCGTAATGCGTTATCAATATAAACCCTACGAGTTTCTGCTTCGGTGAAATCCGTTGCAGAATGAAGTTTAGGCGTATCTTCGATTTGACACTTAAGTTCGCCAATATCTTCTTTCTTGACTTCAACAGGTGTTTGATCAATGGTTTCAACGGTTTCTGCGACTGGTTCTGTTTTCTTAACGTAAACTGTCTTGTCAAATTTGCCGTAAGACTTTATTACACCGAACATTTTAAGAAGCTCTGCACAGAAATAATACAAAGCCTCTAAACTATTCAATGCTTCGTTTTTAGTGACAGTTTCACCGTGTGCTGCATTGTTTCCGACCTGTCTTATAAGATGAATGCCGGAAAGAATAGTAGCATCCATATATGACGAAAACTGTTCGTCTTGAATGAGTGAAAAAAGATTTGCGTGTTCCGGATATCCGCCGTGTTTGGAAGTGTAAAAATATTTAACACCGCATTCCAACGCTTTTCGTTGAGATACAGCAGACAAATCGGTATGAGACACAACGAAATCTTCTGCATCTTTACAAAATGAATACAGCTGTTTGAACAAGAACCTATCTTTCAAAAAATCAAAATTCATAGTCACTCCTCAAATTCAATTCCGAAGTATTTAAGCATACTTCTATAAGTGTCTTGTCCGTCAAGACAAGTATCGGTTAAATATCCTCGTTCGTTGTCCCATTCTTTTAAGCCCCGATAATAAAACATTTTTTTGCCGTCTTCGATAATAAACGGAACTATATTAAATCTCAAGCACTCTTTGAAACAAATGAGTCTTCCGACACGACCGTTTCCATCTTGAAAAGGGTGTATACTTTCAAATGCACGATGAAATTCAATAATATCGTAAATTGTAACCTCTTTATTTGCGTATTCAGCAAGAAGTTTTTTCATTGCTGAAGCAACCTTAGAAGGAGGAGTCGTTTCTTGTCCGCCAACAATATTCGCTTTTTGTTTGTAATCTCCTACGTTAAACCAAGAAAGATACGAGTCTTTCGTTCCTGTTTTGAGTATTTTATGGAGTTTTTTGATAATTTCTTCGGTTAAAGGTTCTTCCGCACAATCAATAACGTAATCTACAGCACGGAAGTGATTTGCCGTTTCGATTATATCGTCTACAGGAACACCTTCTGTTGCCCCGATAGTGTTTGTTTCAAATATAAGTCTTGTTTGATCTTCCGAAAGCTTACTTCCCTCGATACGGTTGGAGTTGTAAGTAAGTCTAACTTGCGTTTCGTGATATAATCCGCCGCTAAGCTTTGCCTTTTTTTCTTCTCGTAGGGCTTGCAAAATCTTATTATCGCATATTTCGGTATAAATATCTTCTTTGTTGCACTTGAAAAAGTCGCACA
>CAZCIW010000064.1:0-5612 GCA_964499135.1 uncultured Muribaculaceae bacterium | reverse complement strand
AAAGCAATACATTTTACCCTTGACAATAAAGAGTTTTCGTTTATCATCTCAAGGCAAAAGAAAAATACAATTACTTGTTCAAGACAAGCAAAAGTCTCAGTGCTTTTGAAAAAATGTATTATTTTTATCTTTTGAGACTGCAAGTCGTGATTGCTGTTGACTTTTACGCTAAAAAATGCTAAAATAAAGTCAACCTAATGAGAATGAAGACATGTAATGATATATGGCGAAAAATAATCGCGAGAAGCCCTTTTGATGACATAGAGTGAGTTTGTGACGAAATTGGGTGGGTAATGCCATTAACATTTGTAGATGATAAACAGAGAAACCGAGCCGAATATAAAAGCAAAAAACATTTAAAAACTTGTGCGCTCGTAACGGCATTGTATTTAACGGAAACAATGGCTAAGACACAAGAAGAAATTACGAAAAATATGCTCAGCAACAAAATCAAAGACACAAAGCCCGAGTTGATATTATGTAAAGAACTTTGGGAATGCAGATTGTGTTATAGGAAAAATTACAAAAAAGTAGTCGGTAAGCCCTATATCGCATTTGTTGGTAAAAGATAGCAATATTCATAGACGGTAAAATGTGGCACGGTTACTATTGGGAAAATCAAAAAGCGATTTTAAGTTAAATTGTGAATTTTGGATTTCTAAGATAGAACGAAATATTGAACAAGATAAAGAAGTTACAAAGCAATTACAAGAGGATGGTTGGGAGATATTGTGGTTCTGGGATTTTGAAATTAAAAAAATCTCTATAAGTGTGTAAAAACAATTATGATAATTTATAATAATAAAGGAGTACGTTAGTGAGAAAAAACGATAAAACAGCCCAAGTGCCAGGATATGCAACACTTATTGAGGCAACATTTTCGGCGTTGAAACAGTTGGGTGGCTCTGGACGAAACTGTGAAATAAATAAGAAGGTTTATGAAATTCTTAATGTGCCGAGTAATATACTTGAAATCTTACATACGGGACGAAACAGCTTTAGCGAAATTGATTATAGATTGGCATGGGCCCGTACTCTTTTAAAAAAATACGGAGCATTAATTAATTCCGCTCGCAGTGTATGGGTAATAGCTCCCGAATTTGCAAATATTGAAACAGTTTCTGGTTCTGAAATAGAAAAATGCAAAAATTTATCGAATAACATTGATTCGGATAAACCAATAAATATTGAACAAAACGAAACCATGGAACTTCCCGCAGAAGTTAAATCATGGCGTCAGCGAGTTTATGAAATCTTAATAAATATGGATCCGTACGCTTTTGAACGTCTCACGCAAAGAGTTCTTAGAGAAAGCGGTTTTACCGATGTTGTGGTAACAAAAAGATCTGGAGATGGCGGAATCGATGGATATGGAAAATTAAAGATTAACGGTGTCATTAGCTTTAATATTGCTTTCCAATGCAAACGTTATCAAGGATCGGTCGGAGCGCCAGAAATTCGAGATTTCAGAGGTTCTTTGACAAGAAATGTTGAAAAAGGTTTATTTGTCACGACAGGGACATATTCAAATGCTGCCAAGGATGAAGCTGTAAATATCGGGAAACAACAAATAGATTTAATTGATGGTGAGGGGTTTATCGACATGCTTGCGGAATATTCAATAGGCTTGAAAGAAGTGAAGGACTATGAAATTGATGAAGATTATTTTTTAAGGTATGACGGAGAAAGAAGATGTTAAAAAAGTATTGATTTATTCTCAGGTATCGGCTGAATTCTGCTCGGTTTTGAAAATGTTTTTGGGGGAGAACTGAAAACGGTGTTTGTCAGATAATGGGACAAATATGCATAAAAAACTTATAAAGCGAATTTTAACGACGATTTTGAAACTACTGACGATATAACAAAAATAAAAGAAACGGAAAATTTCCGACTTCGACATCTGTCTCGCGGGATTTCCTTGCCAGACATTCAGTCTTGCAGGACAGAGGAAAGGATTTAAGGATGATTACAAAGGAATGTTGCGTGGTACATTGTTTTTTGATGTTGCAAGAATTTGTGTCGAAAAGAAACCGAAAGTTATCTTTTGCGAAAACATAAAAGGTTTGACAATCTACAATAAATTACACAGAACGGCAAATCTTGCTCCTATAAATTTAAAAACGGATAAAAGTATTTGTTTGAGTGACAGTTGGAAAGATTGGCCTGAAGAATTAAGGTGTAACTGTTAAAGGATTCCAGGCGAACATACATGTCCGTGTATGGGAGAATGTCTTGGGATAAAATTGGTCCGACGATGACGACGCAGTTCTTCTGTTGCGGAACAGGACGATATGGACATCCCAAACAAGATCAAACATCGCCGTTGCACGAAGGAGTCTTGTTGTAAACATTTCCTAAGGGCTATTAGTTTTTCCTGCCCGATGTTACTGACTATTGTATGGGGAATGGCAAGACATATATGAAATGCAGTGCCAGTTAGATTAGGTGAAAATCGGAAAAAGTATACATCAACATTTAAATAAAAACAAATGATAAGGAGATATGGTATGGATTACACTTTGAAGATTAGTCCAAGAATGTTGGAACTATTAAGTAAAGATTTATATACAAATATGTATTTTGTATTAGCTGAATTAATTGCTAATGCTTATGATGCCGATGCTGAAAATGTATATGTTTGTATAAACGACAATGAAATCCGAGTTGAAGATGATGGTTGCGGGATGACATCTGAAATATTAAACGATGTGTATTTATATGTTGGAAGTGAATCAAGGACTAGTGAACAAAATGCTAGAACTCCAATAAAAAAACGATTAAAAATGGGGCGAAAGGGTGTTGGAAAACTTGCAGCTTTATCAATTTCTAATGGCTTTAAGTTAATAACTGTACGCGATGGGGAAATAAACGGGGTGTTTATTCCGAATAGAATTGAAAAAGATAATGAAATTTTACATAAATTATCAAATGAAGAATATTCGTTGAAATATATAACAAATAATGGAACAGCAGTTATAATGAATTCCCCTAAAGTTAATATTCCTTCTTTAAAAGAGACTGTTGTCAGAAATTTAAGCAGGATTTTTCCGAAAGCGATAAAAGATTTTACGATTCATATTAATTTCAAAGGAAAGAAATTTGTTTTGCAACCAGACGAAAAAGATATAATACCAAGATTGGCTACTTTAATTACGATTGGAAAAGAATATGTAAATCTAAATTTATCATTAGATACTGAAAATAAGAATATTCAATACATGCATATGGAAGAATATTCGACTAATGTTCAATTAGCAGATTCTTTTGGGGAAATAAAAAAATTGCCGTTGAAAATATACGGATGGATTGGAACCTATAAAACGACTCGTAATATGAAGAAAGAAATCAACGAGTTTTCAGATAACTATTTGGCAATATTTGCTCATAATAAAATGGGACAGCGAAATATTTTGGATATTGTAGGAAAAAATAGGGTTTATGAAAGTTATGTTGTGGGAAATTTATATATTGATGCATTTGAGGCATCTGATTTTCCAGATATGGCAGGAACGAATAGGCAAGGATACAATGAAAACGATCCTAGATGGTTAAAAGCTTTGGAGTTTATACGACCGTTAATAGATAAAATAGTGAAGTCGCATCAAACTTTCGCTATTGCGGAAAGAAAAGAAAAAGATAAGCAAAAAATAAAAAAACAAGCGGAATTAGAAAAAAAATTGCAAGATAAAGTGGCAAAGGTTTCACTTGAAATATCTTCAAACATTAAACGGGGTGTTGAGAGTAAACAAGATCTTGCAAGTTTGGTTGATTCGGAAGTTGAAAAAATGAAGGCAACATTCGGACTGAAAGCAAAAGTTGATGGCAATAAGAGAAAGATAATAATAAGTCAAACCTTGTTGGATAAAAAGGTTTCTGATGTTATTTATAAAATGCTTGTATTTAATGGTGTTCCAAAAAGCGAATTGATCTACTCTAATTGTGACGATCCTGAAGCGAATATTCCTGAAAATGATGTATATGGATATTTGCGAGATTTTTTTGTCAATAGTATTTCGACTGAAAAAATTTATGTATTTTTTGTTACAAGTAAAAATATAATTAATGTTAACAAAGAAGCACCTGCAGCAAGTTGGGGAGTTTTAATGGAAATAGGCGCTACATGGATTACAAGAAAAGATCATTGGATTTTTAATATTGATGATTTTAAACCGCAAGCACCACTTGATACGCGACAAAAAATGGTCGATATAAAAATTGTCGAAAATGCTGACGGGAGTAAGGTCCTTTCGCTGTCAAGTGCTGCATGTAATAGTTTTGTTGCGAAAATTATGGATGCTTGTAGGCAATGTGGATTTACTTATAAGTCATTTGATGTTAATAAAAAAGAGTTGCTATCGTATGTTACTCTTTTTGAACCGTAAAGAGGAATTATTAATTTAAAGTCAATTATTGATGCAGTCAAAAGAATTTTTCCGTAGCGAACAACGAAAGCTTTACAACCGCGACACCGATGTTGTTGTAGGGGTGAATTCCAAATTCTGCGGCTATATCTTTGAAGAAATCAAATTTGCGGGATAATAAAAAATATTTCAACAATCGCTACATCATCAACAAATAATACATCTTTTGTGGCAGAAGTAGAGTGCTGGTCTTGGCTCCAATATTTAACAGCTTCATTTTTGTATTCATTGAAAGGTGGTCACAATCGACTAATGTCATAATCTTTAACAAAATGAGCTTCACAATTAACTTTTACTTTTATTGTTTGTAAATTGGAACCTGCACCGCGATTTATAAACCCTTGCAAATTGTATATGCAAAGGGGGGGTAGCGTCTTCAGCTTAAAAACATACATTTAAATCGGCTTGGTAGATATGGAAATTGTTATTTTCTAACTTTTTCTAAGATAAACTCTCTCATTATAAAATCATAATTTGAATGAGTTTTTTGTAAAACAAAATTTAAATTTTTGTTCTAAAATATACTCTTTGGTATTATCAAACCTAATTTATAAAGTGGGGCCCTTCTTCGTTAAAAGAAAGATTAAGATAATTAAATTCTTGGCCATTCGACTCATCTCCAAAACATATTACATTTCCAACCTTTTAATCTCTCGTTATTGCGATACATTATTAAATTTTCTACTTTCATATTTTAAATATCCTTTGCATCTCCTTACCAAGCCCGACACCCTTTTGAGATGGGTTTTGCACCCACCACAAAAAGTGCCGATAAATAAAGGATTTTTGAGCATTAAAATTAAATTTGCTCCAATAGTAAATTAAGTCGTTGGAGCAATTTGGAGCAAAAACACCATTTTTAACGAAAAATTGCATTAAAACATACTCAAAATGGCGAGTTTTTGCGTATTTTGGACTAAATGAAATAGTGCGTTTTTTACCAAGAGAACTTTTTACACGAATTTAATAAAATTCCAAAAAATGTGGGAGTGCGTGAATGATAGAGATACCGAATAATAAGAAGATAATTAAATCACAGAAAAAACATACATCAGAACACGGAAAAAAACTACATTGAAATACGGAAAAAATATACATTGTAAAAGAAATGTCCTTGCAAAATTTCAAAAAATGATACTGTAAACAATCAAAATGACACTGTAAATGATACTCTAAACACCAAAAATGATA
>CAZCIW010000063.1:0-5845 GCA_964499135.1 uncultured Muribaculaceae bacterium | reverse complement strand
GAAATATGACAAAAGAAAGAAGAATCTATTTTTGCAAAATATTCATATACCACCTAATTTTATTTCTTATAAAATCTCCGATTTTATTCGCTGAAACATCCGGAAACGCATGTAAATAAGTAATATCAATTTTTCCGGCACTGGAAGTGTCAGGGTACTTAACTCCGAATTCATAATGTGTCATGACATTGTGCGGAGTAATTGGAATATCATATTTTACGCACAACTCGGCAATGAGCTTAAAAGCGCGCTCACATTGGTAACGCGTCAACGGGAATTTTGTTGAAATTTTATCCCCGTTAAATCCCGCCATTCCGCACATAGCTACACCGATAGCGCCGGTATTTCCGCCGCCACAGTGCGCAGCATACTTTCCATCCGAACAATTTAAATTATCTTCCGGCGAATATTTTCCTTTTACAACCAATCCGTCACCGGTCACAAGATAATGGTAATGCTCATAATCCGTATTGCAGGGCTGATTAGTTCCGCCGGTCCAATGTATAATAATCCTCTTCATTTTTTCTCCTATAAAATTTTAAAAATTGTCATACTTAGGGTTGACAAATGGAGAAAAATAGTAAATAATATATTCACAGGGTGGCAGTTTCCTAGGCTGCCGGATGCCCTCAGAAAGCTAAGTGATACCTATCTTAATTGATGGGTATCATTTTTTATTATGAAAATAATCAAAAAGATTAAGAATAATGCTATATTGAATTCTTCCATAACAGCCTCCTTTCCTCGGAACTAACGACCGAAAGCTAAGTGATTTTGTATCGTCGTTCTTCTGAAAAAGAGCTATCTTTTACCCTGCATGATTTATATTACAATAAATCTCCATATTTGTCTATTTCAATGTACTGTTGGTTGCTCCTTCCCCACTTATGTGGAAGGTTGGGATGGGGATTTTCTTACAGGTCACTAAGTAACATGGCGCACCACAGATTGACATTCATGCTGAACCTCTTCCAAATCCTCAATCCGGTGATTAGCAACCTCGATTTTTTCTTCGTCAACATTTAGCTTGCGTTCTACCGTGTACAGTCGCTCAATAAAATTATTGTGTTTCTCTAATTTTTCGTCTTGTTTGTTAAATCGGTAATTTACAAATTCCTTAAACCCCTCAATTTTCCCAATATAAATACCTGCAACAATGCACGTCGTAATTAAACTGACAAACGCTACAAATATAGACAAAATCTCTAGCATTCAGCTACCCTCCAACCACAAAACTTTTGAAAATTATCTACGCTGTGAAACATCACCCACCTTTTGAAGGCGCAGACATCCCCGACTTCTAACAGTTTTTCAAAAACTTTGTCCGCAAAATATCGGTCATTATCTACATAATGATGATTTTCACATAAGACATCATGAACCAATGCCGCAATTTTAAATTCAATATTTTCTTTTGAACCAATAATCCTCCAGAAAATGCGCGCAATACTTGCCCCGTCATAATCATAGCCGGCATAGATAGTAAAAGTGTAAGTTTTGTTTTTCTTTTTATCTATCAAACAAACATCAACTGTATTTTTTAAGAATAGTGGTTTTTTCTTTGCTGCTTGAATTTCCTTTTTTGACATTACATTTTTGTTGATTTCTTTACTTCCGATATCCGGAATTTCAGAAAAACCAACACGGCAATATTCATCATCTTGCCAAGTAATGTACTCTTGCCCACGATAAGTAAAATTTGGGAGTTTTGAAAAACATTCAATACACATCATTGCACCTCGTAAGTGTTAGCAAGCGGATTTACTTTGATTTTGCCGTTTATTTGAATGTAAACACCAAGCCAATTGCGGCGCAATCTAATAACCTGATTTGATTTCTCGTTCAAAGGTTGCTTCATGACGATAACGTTTATTTTGTTGTCTTCCATTTCTACAACTTGATTAGCTTGTTCCGCAACCGTTGTGACAGCGTCTCCGGTAGTTGTTTCATCTGCGTCAACCACAACATCATCAGCAAATACAGCTTGACAGCAAAAAAGACAAAATCCTAAAATAATTGCTAATTTTTTCATAATTAATCTCCTTTTGTTTTGCCTAAAAGAAGCGGACGTACTGCTTCAATGACACATTCTATCTACAGATGATAGACGTGTTATTCAATCATCTCACCATTTTTAATCCTGAACGCAATTTCAACCATATCCGCCGTGATGGTAACGTCTTCAAACGTAATCGGCATAAGGCTTTTGGCAACCCCGCAATAAACATTCTGGCAGTAAGTGAGTTGCATTTTTACCTGCAGATTGCTTTCGAGGTATGCGTTAATCTGCTCCAGAGTAAGCCCGAAACTCTGCAAAACCCCGATAAAATCAAGCGCCGTCATGGTTAATCTGTCAATGCGTTCCTGTTCAATCTGCGCCTGCTTCTCGGCATAATCAGGGTCAATAATCGGCTCTCCATCTTTCAGAATTTCATTAGCTTCAAGCGCATATAGCGCCGTTTCGGTTTCTTCAATCTTTCTTCCATTGTTGTGATTATGTTCAACAACAAAATCAGCGTACTGTTCGTCTGTGTATGGTTTTTCCAGTTTGTAACTCATGTTTAAATTCTCCTTTATTTTTTTCTTCTTTATTTTATAAATTCATTACATAGCACTTGACACGTGTAACGTTATACGTTATAATGTAAGTATGATTAAGTCATTCAAACACAAAGGGCTTGAAAAATTCTTTACAACAGGCAGTAAAAAAAGTATTCAAGCAATACATTCGGATAAATTATCCCGTATACTTGCAGTATTGGATAATCTTTCAGGCTTGAATGATTTAGCGGCACCGTCTTATCATCTTCATCCACTGACAGGTAATATGTCGGGTCAATGGGCAGTGACTGTTCAAGCCAACTGGCGCGTAACATTTGAATATGATGAAATAACAAACGATGTATATATTGTTGATTATCAAGATTATCACTAAGAAAGGAAATATTATGGAAATGTTTAACCCTCCACATCCTGGTACAATTTTACTTGAAGATTGGATAAAACCGCTTAATTTTTCAATATCTGAGTTTGCTTTAAAAATCGGTACCAGTCGTAAAAATTTGTCGGAAATTGTCAATGGGAAAACAGCAATTTCTCCGGAAATGGCTTTAAAGCTTTCTAAGGCACTTGGAACATCTGCAAAACTTTGGCTTAATATTCAACTTGCCTACGACCTCTGGCAAGCCCGCCAGCGTGTCAACCTTGATAATGTTGAAGTCATTGCTATGTAGTTTTCAATGTACGGTATTTCTACGCAAAATCCGCTTCTTGGATTTTGCTCTGTGCTCACAGAGTTTCGCTTTTTGCACTTACGTGCATTTCGCTCAATCTGTTCGCAATCCGGACTCACTTTGCTTCTGGCTTCGCCTCGCGTTAAACAGCGTTCCGGTAACCTGCTCACCCTGCTCAACGCAGGTTGACCCGTTACCTCCAGCCTCTGCTCGGCTTGCTCCGTACGCAAAATCCGCTAATATCCGCAGGCATACCAATTGCACTCATAGCTTGAAAATGAATACAATTTGAAACCACTTGTAGTTTTTTCCGGAATTGAACAAATCCCATTGTTGTTTGTTCCCAAAGTTCCACTCGTACCAAGAGTTATAGTGTAATTTGTATTTGCAAATGGTTTTGGGAAAGTTACTGTTGTTGCTGTATTCCCGCCTTTTGAGTATCCTCCCTGTTCAATCCAACCGTCGGACCAAATGCGATACCAACTTGCTCCGTTGACGTAATTTTGAACGACTACTGCGGCTTTACTTCCGGACGCGCTGGAAGTTGTTGTTGCCGGTGTTGTGCATTTGGGGAAATCAAAATATTTTTCTCCGACAACATCCGTGAATAAATTTACCGCTGCCCCATACCCGCTGTTGTCCGGCTTTCTGGTGATAAGTTGCAAGCCGGACTCTCCATCTACACCAACATAGCCCTGAACGATGGCGATATCTGTACCGTTAGCTTGCGCTTTGTACCCGCCGATGTTTTGCCGTTCGTCACCGGTAGTACCGGCAATCGCGGATGTATTGTTGCAAGCAATCCACATCTGCTCATCTTTTTGGATTTTTAAATTGCCCGTCATAGTGTCGCCCGTCTTTTGGATGTAGGAATTCTGGTTAATTTTGCTATAAACTTTTTGCACTTCATTCGCTTGCATTTCCGCTGTAGCGGCAAGGTCTTCACACTCTTCCTTAATTTCATCGAGCCTGTTTAATTTCACAACCGCATTATTTACTTGTGTCAATTTTGAATTAATTTCATCTTCAAAGTTTTCAATCTTTTTATTTGTTTCAGCAGAATATTCAGATTTAAAGTTTTCAATATTATAGTCCATATCTTGAAGTGAGCAGGACACTCTGTCCAAAGAATTTTCGACTTCGGAAGCCTGAAACCCGCTTGATGTTGAAAAATTCTTTTCTTGAAAATGAGAAGTTTTTCTTGATATCTCAATGTCGTAAATTTCAGAATAAGCAATGTTTGTCGTGATGTTGCCACCAACCGCACCGGCATTAATTGTATAATCGGTGTTTTCTGTTAATATCGTTTCTTCTTTTGTTTCACGGTTGATAAGTGTAACAATCAAATCATTATATTTGAGAGTTTTACTGTTTTTATGCACCTGAAAATCAAAAGGAAAATCTTTTGTCGCACCGTTACATTTAAGCCTAACAGGCTCATAATTCTTTTCGTTTGTCATTTTTATACCTCACTTTTATGCTTGTAGCTTTATTAATGTGATAGCCTAATATGTATTGAACTACCACTTGACAAACAGAAGAAAATAATAAATAATAAGCATGTAGGGGAAACCCTAAGAAAGAGCAATTTCCTTAGAGTTCCACTTCACACCTACAAATTGAGAAGCGCTAAAATCAATTTAGCTAAAAGCTCTAGTATTACTAGGGCTTTTATTATTGTTACCAATAATAACTTCATCCCTTACGCTCCTTTCTGACCTTTGTCCTTCACTACTCGTGTGTCAGAGGAGTTGTAAGTTGTAGGATATTCACCCACAGCAGAAAGAACCTGCATACTCATCATATTATAATTTTCAATGTTTGTCTATATTCTTATTTTTTCCCAACAATATGCTTAGCTCTGTAATCTGTATATCCAAACATCTTCAATGCACCTTGCGCACCTTCACCCGTAAATACATCTCCGACACCGGAGCCCATTGTCGCCAAAGCATTTGTATTGTAACCCAACCCAAGCTGTATAAGTAAGTATGCAATTGATTTTAAATAATCTCCCGCATCCAAATCTTCTTTCGCAAGCTTGGCAATTTCTTTTTCAATATCTCCGATTAATGGAGTTGTTTGAACCATACTTTTTTCTTTATATACAATTCTGTCCATAGCATATTTGTATATATCCCCTAGGAGCGGAATACCGTCAGCGTTGAGATTAAATATGCTTGATGTCAAATCTTTTATTAAATCGTCATCATCACCGGTAAACAAAAATCTAAACACTGAACCTGATGTCGCAACCGCATATAAAAACGGCTGAACATAAGCGTATTGAAATATCGTTTTTGCACATTGTTGTTTTGTCATCTCTCCGTTTGATACCGCAACAAGAGCATCACCGCACATTCTTATGTATTGCAATGGTGAGTTTTTGTATGCAATGAACAATTTCAAAAACGGATTTCTGCCCCAGTTTACCTGAAGGTTTGATAACGAAGAAACTGCACTGGATTGTTGAGTCCTGTTTGTCGATAATACAAACTGCTTTATGGCTTCTTCTTCGCTCATTCCTTGTTTTATTAAATAGTCAATGTAAGGTTTACCGCCAAAAACGATTGCACCAACGTCACCTGTTTTGATAAATAATCCGCATAAGT
>CAZCIW010000062.1:2040-5979 GCA_964499135.1 uncultured Muribaculaceae bacterium | reverse complement strand
CGTTCAAAAATATTATTTTTCCACTTTTTCGAGGGACTTTTTGCAAAATTTTCCACTTTTTCGAGGGACTTTTTGCAAAATTTTCCACTTTTTCGAGGGACTTTTTGCAAACAAGCATAATTTCACAGTTTTTGAAAAAATATTTTGTTTATGTAATAATACTCTTAAAGTGATATTAATAACATAAGGAAGTTGAAAAATGGCAATAAATACCCCCAAACAGACATCACACTTAAAAAGAGAGATTTTGATAAGACTTATCAGATCATTTTTGAGTGATAATTTTGAAGAAAATACAAGACTAATTCCATACGACATGCGTCCGAAAGGTCATGAAGTACCTTACAGATGCTGTATTCACAAGGAACGTGCTATTTTGCGCGACAGAGCGATTGCCGGATTGGGTTGCTCTATCGAAGAAACTGATGATAGCACTTTGTTGTCGACTGTTGCAAAAGAAGCTCTGAAAAGAGATGTTCCGGAAGAAAATCCGCTGACAGTTTTAACAACGGCTTGCAAGGGTTGCGTTCCATCAAGAATTTATGTAACAGACCTTTGTCAAGGTTGTGTCGCAAGACCTTGCGAAAACACTTGTAAATTCGGTGCGATAAAAGTTATTAACGGAAAATCCGTTATCGACCCCGAAAAATGTAAAAACTGCGGAATGTGCGCACAAGTTTGCCCTTACCAAGCAATCCAAAAAATCATTGTTCCGTGTGAAAACGCTTGTCCTGTCGGCGCAATTGCAAAAAATGAAGACGGTCATGCACAAATCGACTTTGAAAAATGTATTTCTTGCGGAAAATGCGTTGCTGCATGCCCATTCGGTGCAGTTCACGAAAAAAGCCAACTTATTGATGTATTAAAAAATATCAAAAACGGTAAAAAAGTTATCGCAATGGTAGCACCTGCAATTATGGGTCAATTACCTTGTACTCCGCAGCAGTTGAAAGCAGCAATTTTGAGTTTAGGTTTCAGTGATGTTTACGAAGTTGCTCAAGGTGCGGATATTACAACCAAAACAGAAGCGGCAGAATTTGTTGAAAGACTTGAAAATGGTGCAGAATTTATGACAACGTCTTGTTGCGCAGGTTACAACGAGCTTGTTGAAAAACATATTCCGGAAATGAAACCGTTCCGTTCAGATACAAAAACTCCGATGTATTATACGGCAGAAATCGTAAAACGTGAGCACCCGGATGCTGTTACGGTATTTTTCTCACCATGTGTAGCAAAACGTCGTGAAGCATTGAAAAATCCAAACGTAGATTATGTACTTAACTACGAAGAAATTGGAGCTTGGTTTGTTGCTCAAGGACTTCAAGTTGCAGAATGTGAAGAAACCGAATTTAAAAACGAAGCATCAGCAGAAGCGAGAAAATACGCGGTAATCGGCGGTGTTGCAGAAGCTGTTGCAACACAGGTACCGGAAGAAATTCCTTTACATCCGGTGATTATTGACGGATTGAACAAACAAAGTATTCGTGATTTGAAAAAATACGCCAAAAACGGAATGTGTGAACTTGGCAATTTAATTGAAATAATGGCTTGTCAAGGCGGTTGTTTAGGCGGAAACGCAACGATTAACGCTTATAAACCGGCATTAAAACAATTGACAGCATATGTAAATGCGAGCAAGCCGCTGAATTCAACAGAAGAAACCAAAGCATAAAAAAGAGCCTTCGGGCTCTTTTTTAATAAGTACTTTTTTATAATTTAAAAGAATATAATCATCCAAAATCTTCACTGCTATTTATAACTAATAACCAACTATATCATTAATCGAATTAAAGGTGTTTCTACATCTACAATAAAGTATTGGATAGAAATTGAGGAAATCAAACCGACAAGTTATACAAATGCAGAAATATATTAGGACAATTTCTATGCAAAAATTACACCCTACAAACTTCACTTGCTTTTTATGCTACTTTGAAATTTTGCCAGCTTCAACCAGAGGCTTATTTCCCCCAATTGGTTTTAAATTCTTTTTGTAGAACTCTACATGTGGTTGAAGTACGCTATCCAATACTTTTGGCAAATTTTCTCTTTTAACCAATTTCTCAATTATTTCTTGAAAAACGGTTGCAAATGCTCTTGATTGAGTTATTGCCCCTGCCGTAATAGGTTTTAATCCTAATTTCTCCGTTTCAAGGGTTTCAAGCATAGAAGGACCACAATCCGAATTTGCTTTGTTAATTCCATTTGTATAACCTTCTACATTTTCTCTACAAACACCCTTTTCTGCCGGAGCTGTAAATGCAAAACTGAATTTGTTTTTTGGATTATACATAGCTTCTGATGTATGATGCATACATTCTGCACCTAATAGAATTGTTTTATTAGCATTTTTCACTGATTCATTTTGCATTTGAGAATGCATAGTGACCGTCTTTCTAAACATATCCCCCAAATATATATGAATACTGTCTTTTATACCATTCAAAACTCCATTTGACCAAAAAGCCGCATGCGCTAACGGTGAATTTGAAAGAAGATTGCTATCTCTAAGAGCAATATTTGACATTTCTTGAGCACCATTTAAAAGCTCTGCCATATCTGTTCTTGACATACCGGCATAAGCAAGTGCAAATAATGCATGGTCATCAAAGGAAGAAAATCTACCACCAACATCGTCATGAATAAACAATTTGCCTAACCAATTCTCTTTATTGGCCAAAGTCCGTAATTCACTTGTTTCTGGATTTTTATCTGTTACTGCAATAAAATGTTTTACAGCTTTTTCATTTGCTTCTTTTTCTGTCAAACCGTCTTTTACATATGCATCAACCAACATTTTCCTTATTCTCAACATTCCGTCTTTGGTTTCAAATGTTGAACCGGATTTTGAAGCAACTAGGAAATTAGAATCCTTAATATAATTACCAATCCTTGCCATGTATCGATTAAGACTTGATGAATCAATATCCGAATAAAATAAAATTCTATTATCAAGGTTTAATCCGTTTACACTAAGCATATGTTCAACTGTATGTTTTGAACCACCAATACCTAAAACTGTTAAATATTTCGCATTTGTCTGAGCTTTAAGTTCATTTGCTAATGTGTAAAATTCTTCAATTCTTACTTTTTGATTTTTAGGTAAATTAACCCAGTTTAAAAATTGCCCTTTAGTATTAGCTCTTTTTGCGAATTCCTCAACAGCTTTAGGTAAAACATCTCCCACCTTATCAATACCAGCATTTGTAAAAAAAGTCGTAATGCCTAAATTTATATGCTTAATAGTGCCTAACATAAATATCCTCCTATAATATATACTTTATTTTTAAATGCAGAAAATAAACACATCCCACTTTAGTTTATGATGAACAAATTCTATTTGCAAGAATTGTTATTAACTGAATTATTGCAGCTAACGAAACAAATGAAAAACGACTGATACTGAATACTATAACTGAAAGTATAATATTTGATGAAGATACAAACAAGCTCAAAGTGAAGTTAAGAGCAGTATTTGAGCACTTAAAACAAATTAAATTACAAAATAAACAGATATTTTCTGTCGATTTAGAAACATTGGGTTGAACCCTCGAAACTCGTTCAGAGAGTGCAAAACAAGCCCTTGAAAAAGACCGTTTAACCTTGAGCAATGTAACTATGATTGGAACTCGTCAAAACCGTTTAAATACTGAAATAGAGCCCCACAATGAGAGCTCTAAAAAGTTAATTGTCGTAGGCGGGACTTGAACCCGCACGGATCTCTCCACACGCCCCTCAAACGTGCGCGTATACCATTCCGCCACTACGACATTTTTCTAATTTTATTAAATTTTCAAAGATTTTGTCTGTCTCCGCGGCGGATGTATTCACTTGCGTTCATACCCTCTCAAAAAATGATATTTAATCATTTTTTTCGGCAGAGTGCCACTACGACATTTTTCTAATTTTATTAAATTTTCAAAGATTTTGTCTGTCTCC
>CAZCIW010000062.1:0-1940 GCA_964499135.1 uncultured Muribaculaceae bacterium | reverse complement strand
TTTTTTCGGCAGAGTGCCACTACGACATTTTTCTAATTTTATTAAATTTTCAAAGTTTTTGTCTGTCTCCGCGGCGGATGCTCTTCGGCAAACCCCGCTCACATGACTAATCATAACATAAACATTTTTATTTTAAAAGCATAAATTTCTGTTTTGCTAAAATTTGTTTCATTTTTAGCGTCCAATATCCGTCCTCAAGTGTCGGATTAAAGTATTTCCACCACCCACTATATGCCGTTTGCAGATGTGTTAGAAGTGCCATATATTCAGCATAATATTCCGGTTTTATATCATCCTGAAACTTGCCTAGCCATGATGTTGCTTTTGAAAAATACTTTCCATACGCTAAAGTTGCATAATCCTCTTCCATATCAAGATTTTTTAATAATTCTTCTATTGCACTCGTCACATATATCGGTGAAAAATTTTTTTTCTTTTTCACCGCAGTAACCGCACCTTTCCGATTTTTACGATAACAATATAGATTTTCCGATAACAAAGCTATCCTCTCAGCAGTAATCATTGAATGAAAAAATGGCAACTGATCTTGTCCGACCTTAATTTCCTGAAATTTTATATCATTTTTTTGCAAAAACTCACGTCTGTATAGCTTCGTCCACGCAGTAGATGGAAACTTGAAAACATCTTTTTTAATATCATTCGCTGAAAAAACTTTATTGAGATATTTTTTAGGAAGTTTATTTGCAGAATATCCACCGTTTTTTCCGATACCCTCGTAATATGAAAGTCCACCAAAAATAAGAATATCGGTTTTAAGTTTATCTGCCTCATCAACCATTCTTTGTAGAGAATTTTCTTCAATCCAGTCGTCCCCATCAACAAAAAAGATGTACTCTCCACGTGCTATAGCAAGAGCTGTATTTCTTGCAACTCCGGACCCCTCGTTTTTCTTATCAATGATAACTACACGATCATCTTTATATTTTTGAAGTTCTGCAAGCGAGTTATCCGTAGAGCCGTCATTTACGCAAATAACTTCGAAATTTTTAAACGGTTGACTAAGAATACTGTTTAAACAATTTGAGACATATTGTTCTACATTATAAATAGGAATTATGATTGACAATTTTACCATAAACTGATTGTACCACAAACAATTACAACGAATAGTCAGATATAATTTTCCATCAGTCATTTATAAAACAAATATTATTTGTAACAATGCCGATTAAATTAATTTAATCGGCATTGTTTTTAATTCTAATCAGTTTCCGTACATGGATTCCTTTCATCACCGGAAAGCGAATAACCATCCTCGCATTCAGTACACATACATAAACTCTCATCATAATTCATGCAATTGGCTGGTCGATCACCACAACTTTCCTCTGTTCCGGAACCAGAATTGTCGGATATAGTTTTCATCGCATCACAGCTAGCACGAAGCAAACCATTTTTCAAAATAATAAACTTGCACAGATCTTCTCCACCCTTATTAGGTCGTTTGTTACCGTTTATGTCTGTATAAACAGTAATCGTATCTGCATTCGCCTGAAATTCTTCAATCCCATAAATTATACCGTCATTAGTCACAAATATATAACAGATATCTTTATCTGACATACCATTTGTCCAAAAGTCGTACTCGTCTCCACTAAAATTGTAACTTGCAGGAAGTGCCACAGTTTTACCATCAACAGAATCTTCAATTACATGAAATACTTTTCTTAAGCTTGTCGCAATACAATCTCCATTTCCGGCACATTGCACAAAAGATGTATACGACAAATCATTAACTTCTTCTTTCGCCTTTAGCATATTAAAACCGTTTGCAAGAACAGTTTGTGCTCTTTTATTTTGCGTTTCCAACTGTTTGTTTCGACTGTTATCAATAACTGTCGGCAGCGTCATCGCCGCAACAATTCCGATTATACCTAAAGTAACCAATACCTCCGCCAAAGTAAAAGCTGCACTTCGCG
>CAZCIW010000061.1:0-6104 GCA_964499135.1 uncultured Muribaculaceae bacterium | reverse complement strand
TAGGGTGAAAGTATAAGTATAAGTATAACCCGTCACTTCCAAAACTTCGCTAGGAAAAAACACTTGGGTGAAAAAATAAGCTTAGGTCACTAATTATCAATAAATTTTATTCTTCCATCGTCTTTAATTTCAACTGGTGTTTTATTTTTTCTAAAATGTTCTTTTACACAATGAGTAAAATCAAAATCAAAAATCTTCTCTGCCCAGTCTATTTTATTAAGCATTGAAAGATTATCTTTCCCCATTGCATAATAATCATTAATTACTGTTCTATATATTTTATCTTCTCGCGGATTGTCAATATCAATCTTTTCTTCCTTGCCACTTTTGTCGATATAATACAAATCCGAAATATCCCCTTTGCTATTAATAGAATAACGAAGTCCTGAAACATTCAAAATTCCCGGTTTGTTATTCATGTTCACAACAGATTTTGCTGTAGCTTTCAGTGCTTTTACTATTTCTGTTTCGGTATAAGGAATTATTGTCAAATTATTTTTGAACGGTGACATGTCTTCAAGAACCCTAGTATCAAGATTTCCACTTTCAAAATAACCACGAACATTCGCCGCACTCAAAAGTGCAATATCTCCATCTAATTCTTCACGCATACAATCTGCAATAAATTGCGCATGAGGGTTTGAATCAACCAAATCCCGAGTAATTGGTGGTGGGGCAGATTTTATGACCCCAATAACTTTAGGTTCTCCTAATATTTTTTCAAAAATATGTCTCAATGGTGCATTACGCTTAAAACCTCTAGTTGGCGTTACGTTGTTTTGAACCCGCGTAATTACACCATCTTTGTCAAAATCAAGATTTAAAATTCCAAAATACTTTCCGTCACGCCCAGCTTGAGTTATGACAACAGGGTTTCCGGATTTATCATAGAGAAGGTTTTCACCTTCTTTGACATCTAAAACAAGGTTATGAGAATGACCTCCAAGAATTACGTCAATGCCGTCGGTTTCCTGCGCAACTTTTCTGTCGTAACCATATCCAAGATGTGATAAAAGAATAATTTTATTTATACCTTGCGATTTTAACTTATCTACTTCTTTTTGGATATCTTTAACTGTCGCATCAATATCATGAATTTCATGTTTAGCAAAAAGATTACTGTATTTTAATCTGGAAATTAAATCTGTCGGTGATGTTCCGATAATGCCGTAACGATGACCATTTACATTTTGAATATACGATTTTTCAACTTTTTTAGAAAGTGGATATTCTGGTTTTATGTCTATGTTGCAAGCAAGTAGCCTAAACTTCATGTCTGGAATAACTTTATGAACACTTTTAGGCATATCATATTCGTGATTTCCCATTGCTGAAGCCATTATGCTCAAGGCATTTTCACCGGCAACTGCAACCTTGTTCACATTTTCAATTTCTCCAAGCATAATGTCGCCGGAAGAAAACTTCATCTTGTCGGTTTGTTTGGACGGAATAAAACTATCAAAAGCATTAGATGCAGTCATCGTCCTTTCTATATTTATTGATTTTCCGTGGAAATCATTTATGTAAAAAATACTTGTACTAACCGGTACATCTTTATCTTGATCATTTTTATCTGATATAACAGATTGTACCTCTCCCTCCTGTCGTTTCTGTGCCAAAAAGACAGTTTGTCTTAATAAATTTGTATTATTTGAACTAATGGGCGTTATCATTCTTCCTACGTTTCCAGTAATTAAAAATTCGTGAAACATCTTTTTTGCTACTTTGTATGTATAATATTTACAAAATTTATTATTTAAAAATTTCTGTTATCTGCAAAATTGTAATCTCATAAAGTTTTCAATACCTCTGATAATTAATAAATCTTTTAATTCAGCAAAAAAAGAAACGGTGTTACATTTTAAATGTGCTTAACCTCAAAAAAAGCTGTCAGTGACGTTACAGTAGCAACTTCTATTTATAGAATGTACTTTTTTTTGTATTTGTTTTGCACTTTTTACATAAAAAAACCGCCTTTGTATGGCGGTTTTTGATATAACGATTAACGTTTTGAGAATTGGAAACGTTTTCTTGCACGTTTGCGTCCGTATTTCTTACGTTCTTTAACGCGCGGGTCGCGTGTCAACAATCCTTCCAAACGAAGTACAGTTCTGTATTCTTCATTAGATTTTACCAATGCTCTAGAAATACCATGTCTGATTGCACCACATTGAGCAACGATTCCGCCGCCCACAGCTTTTACTCTGACATCGTACTTTTCCTGATTATCAGTTAAGACTAATGGTCTGTATACTAACATTTCGATAGCCGGTCTGTTGCCAATGTAATCTTTCAAAGTCTTCCCGTTAACGAAAATTCTGCCTTTACCTTTTACAAGTTTTACCACAGCGATAGAGGTTTTTCTGCGGCCTGTTGCCATAATTTCTTTATCTGCCATTATTTAGCCTCCTTCTCTAACACAATCGGTTTTTGTGCTGCGTGCGGATGTTCACTACCTGCATAGATTTTTAGTTTTGTTAATTGCTGAGCACCAAGTGTGTTGTGCGGAAGCATTCCTTTAACAGCTTTTTCCAGTGCAAGAGTTGCATCTTTTTCCATTAATTCGTTAAAGCTTGCGCTTTTTAATCCACCCGGATAACCTGTGTGGTGATAGTAAATTTTATCAGTTCCTTTTTTCCCTGTTACACAAATTTTTTCCGCGTTGATTACAACGACAAAATCGCCTGTATCAACATTCGGAGTGTATTCAGGTTTATTTTTTCCTCTAAGGATGTTAGCAATTCTGGTAGCTAAACGACCGAGAACTTCGCCTTCTGCGTCGATTAAATACCATTTTCTTTCAACTTCTAGAGGTTTTGCTGAATATGTTTTCATGCGTTGTCTCCATTTTATTTTTTACGCTTTCGCGTTTAGTATGTTACTTCCATTAACGTCAATCCATATGGACTGACAGTTTGTCCCGCTTTTCGGCGGTCTCTTGCCTCCAAAACTTCTTTCATATGCTCAGGAGCCAAATTATGCCCTTCTATTTCTAAAAGGGTGCCGACAATAGTTCTTACCATATTGTATAGAAACCTTGTTCCTACTATATCAATAATCACTTTGTCATCGAGTTTTTTACACTCGACCTTCTCGATAACACAGACTGTGCTTGGGTTAAGCGTTCCGGAACTCTTGAAACTTGAAAAATCATGTTCACCCAAAAGGTAATTCAAAGACTTTTGCATTCTGTTGATATCAATATCAAACTTTATTCTCATCAAATCTCCGTCAAAAGCGTCTTTATTTTTTCTGTTAAAAAATTCAAAACGATAATAACGGCTTTTTGCTGATTTTTGAGCATGAAACTTTTCATCAACTTC
Organism: uncultured Muribaculaceae bacterium; assembly: GCA_964499135.1. Lineage (GTDB taxonomy): Bacteria > Cyanobacteriota > Vampirovibrionia > Gastranaerophilales > Gastranaerophilaceae > Scatenecus. Next base: position 2,781 of record CAZCIW010000061.1, on the reverse strand, counting down.
TTTCAAATCCCTGACAGAGATGTCATCAGGAAGTATTTCATTCAGTGAATAGATAAACTTTGAAGCAACAATAGGTTTATCTGTCATGAAATGACATACCTGCCCTTTTGAATTAACACCCTTGTCAGTTCTTCCAGAGAAGACTGTTTTTATCGGTCTCTTATTTGTTTCGGTGATTTTGTCACCTGTCACTGTACAAATTGCTTTTTCCAAAATCCCTTGTACTGTCGGTTTGTCTCTTTCTACACCATTTTTAAATTGAATTTGACTTCCGGCATAGTTTTTACCGATGTAACTGATTTTTAAAGCATATTTCATTTTCGGCTTATACCAATTGGATTAAAGCCATTTCAGAAGCATCTCCGCGACGTGGTGGCAAACGGAAAATTCTTGTATATCCGCCTTTGCGGTCTGAATATTGTTTACCGATAATTACAAACAATTTTCTCAATACTGTTTGAGAAGTTAATTTTTTGTCTGCTACGGGTGCTTCAAACACTTCGCCGGTTGCCATATCCATGAACTTGCCGGTTTCTTTGTTGTATATGTGTCTTGCTGCTTGGCGAATTGCGTGGAGATCGCCTCTTTTTGCAAGGGTGATAATTTCTTCAGCATATGGTCTTAATGCTTTTGCGCGAGCCATAGTTGTTTTGATTTCACCGTGCACAAAAAGCTCAGTAGCTAAAGAGCGCAAAAGTGCATCTCTTTGATCTTTAGCCTTTGAGAGCGTATGTTTTTTAGTTTGGTGTCTCATTTTTTTGTCCTTTATATTTATTATTACTAAGTTGCTAGTTACTGAGATCCTAAAGCACTAAGACATTTAATTAAGATACATTCTTAAAATTTTACCAAGATCGCTTTTTTAAAGAACTTAGTACCTTAGTGCCTTGAGGCCTTAAGACTATACTTCTTCTTCAATTTCAGGATTTGGAGCAAGGTCTAAACCGAAATGGTGAAGTCTTTCGATTACTTCATCAGAAGATTTTTTACCGAAGTTTTTAATGTTCAATAAATCATGTTCTGATTTTTTAAGTAATTCTGCCATTGAATTTATGCTTGCACGTTTCAGACAGTTATATGCTCTAACTGAAAGTTCAAGTTCTTCAATAGTCATCGTCGGTGAAGTTGAATCTTCGATTGAAGTTTCTTCAACACTGACTGTTGGCGCAATAACAGGTTGTCCTGTTATTGATGATATTTGCATAAAGTGGTCGATTAACAGATTTGAAGCTTGGCTTAATGCTGTCGTTACTTCAATAGATCCGTTAGACCAAATTTCTAATGTCAACTTATCAAAGTCGATTGAATCTCCGACACGGGTATTTTCTACAGTATAGCTTACTCGTTTAATCGGCATAAATGTTGCATCGATTGGTAATACATCAATTGAAATACCTTTTGATTCTCTCGGAACATCATTTGCAACATAACCTTTACCGGTCTCTACAATTATATCGGCATGGAAACTTCCGCCTTCTGCAACGGTACAAATCAACCAGTCAGGGTTAACAACCTTTACTCCGGCAGGAAGTTGAATATCGCTTGCCAAAACTGCACCTGCGCGATCGATATCTATTCTTAAATGTTGAGCGTCTTTAGAATCTGTTTTTACCACCAAGCCTTTAAGGTTCAACATTACGTCGATAACATCTTCCAACACACCTGGGATTGCTGTGTATTCGTGAGTGATACCTTCAATTCTTGCTGAAGTTACTGCAGTACCTTCCAAGCTTGAGAGTAACACTCTTCTTAATGAGTTACCGATTGTTGTTCCGAAGCCTTTTTCAAGCGGTTCAATTACAAATTTACCGTATTGTGAGCCATCTGAACTTGTTGTGGTATTAACACATTTGATTTTTAATTCCATTTTCTAATCTCCTAGTTTGTTGATTAACTATTGTGGATTTTTTAAATCCTTTCACGTGGATTCACCCGTTATTTAGAATAGAACTCAATTACGAGTTGTTCTTTGATTTCCGGATCTAATTCTTCTCTTTCGGGAATTCTGTCGAATGTAATTTTCAAAGCAGCTTTGTCAATTGTCATCCAAGCAGGTGCGCAAGCCATATCAATCAATTCAGTTACTGATTTCAAGAAAGCTTCGCTCTTTGTTCTAATTGTAATCACATCTCCTGCTTTTACGAGGTAAGAAGGAATATCAACCTTTTGATCATTTACAAGAACATGACCGTGATTAACAATCTGTCTTGTTTGTTTGCGAGTAATACCTAAACCTGCTCTATACAAGATATTGTCTAATCTTCTTTCCAAAAGCTGTAAAAGGATTGTACCTGTTACACCTTTTCTTCTTGCAGCTTCGGTATAATATTTTGCAAATTGTTTTTCGCTTACCAAGTATGTGTATCTGATTTTTTGTTTTTCAGCAAGGTGAAGTGCATATTCTGATAATTTCTTTCTTACTGCACCGTGTTGACCTGATGCTGTTTGTCTCATTGATGAAGTTAATGTTCTGTTTGAAAGATCTTTAACTTTCTTATTTCTGAATAATTTATTTTTTGGTCCTGAATATCTAGCCATTTTTTATTTTCTCCTTTTTTTGTGCGGGGCATCTATGGTTTACGTTTTGGCTGTTAACGCAAGCCCCCGTTATGTGCATTCTTTGCCTTATACTCTACGTTTTTTGGGCGGACGGCAACCGTTGTGAGGAATTGGAGTTACGTCTTTAATCAAAGTTATTTCAAGTCCTGCAGCCTGAATTGCTCTGATTGCAGTTTCACGACCTGAACCAGGTCCTTTGATATGAACTTCAACTTTTTTCAT
>CAZCIW010000060.1:3884-6130 GCA_964499135.1 uncultured Muribaculaceae bacterium | reverse complement strand
AGAAAAATGGCTCACCAAGGTTTGTTACCTGGTGTAACAAAAGCAAGCTGGTAGTTCGATAGAGCTATTATCAATGTTAATAAGAAAGAGTTCCGCAAGGGACTCTTTTTTTGCTGTAAATATAAAGAAATATATACATTAAAATGCTAATGTAAAGATATGTAAAGATGAGTTTGTGAATGGCTCAAACTCAATTATAATGCTGCATAGCATAGCATAGCATAGCATAGCATGTATGTACCGCTATGCAATAATTTCCGACAATATGTTTTTATATATGAGTAAGATGTGCAATTGTAACACGTGGAATGTAAAAACAAAAAGGAGATTGTATTATGACAGAACCAATTAACAATGTTAGTTTAGGTGGACTAACTTTTAACTCAAATGTAGCTAAAGGACGTGAAGTTGAAAAAGGAAAGTTTTTAATTGAATTTCATTCGGGTGAAAAACTTTCTTATCCTCAACAGCCTGAAACATATGAATATTATGATGCAGCGGGTGTTAAAATTTCTAAGGATAAAGTTGCCGGTTTACCAAAAGAGGTTTTAAATGCAAAACCGGGCAGTGGTTTGTGGGGCGGAATAACCAAAAAAGTTGTTACCCCAAAAGTTACTCAAAAAATAGATACAGGTGCCATACTTCATGATGATGCATATTTTGAAATTTCAAACGTAATGGGGGCTACATTTGAATCTTCAAAAGGGTTAGTTTCTCACGTGACATTAGATAATTGTGAAGATACAAAGGTTGATCTTGCAAAGAATTATAGCCGCTATTTTGGTGATGATGTTAAAATAAATGGCGGAGCAAATAATGAAGTTGAACTTGATCATAAAGATAAGGCAAATATAAACGGTAAAGAAGTTAAAGGTTGGGGTACTGCTGCACAGAAAGATTATGAAGAATAATAATTTTATCATAAAAAGTGTAAACAAACTTTACAGCAATAGTTGTAAAGTTTGTTTTTTTATGTTATTGTGGCTGTGTACAGTTCCAGACTGCCAAAATACGTTTCTATATGAAGCAAAATTAATTTGGTAAGTGGTGTAATAGTTAATAGGATACTGCTCTATAACTGTGGGGTAAGTCCGGAGGAATTCTAATGAATATAGATCCAATAGCAGATATGCTAACAAGAATCAGAAATGCTAACATGGTTTCACATCCGACAGTTGATGTACCTGCTTCAAAATTAAAAGTTGAATTAGCAAAACTTTTAAAAGAAGAAGGTTTTATCGCTGATTATGAAGTGAAAGAAGAAGGCAAATTCAAAGTTATCGTTATTTCATTGAAATATGAAGCTAACGGAAAACCTGTAATTACAAAATTACAACGTGTTTCAAAACCTGGTTTAAGACACTACTCAAAAGCTAAAAACTTACAAAAAGTTTTAGGTGGTATGGGTGTAGCTGTTGTTTCAACACCAAAAGGTTTGTTGACAGACAGAAAAGCAAGAAAAGAAAACGTTGGTGGCGAAGTTCTTTGCTACATTTACTAATGTTTAATGTAGGTATCGAGTCACAAAGTAAAATGTCAGGTGCAATTGGTAGAAAAGCCTGATAATTTGGAGAAATATACCACAAGGAGAAATTAAAAATGTCAAGAATTGGTAAAAAACCGATAGAAATTCCTCAAGGTGTTGAGGTAAAAATCGAAGGACAAGTAGTTACAGCAAAAGGACCTTTAGGTACTGAAGTTGTAAATGTTCGTCCTGAAATTGCAGTTAAGATTGAAGACAACCACATCATCTTATCAAAAGTTGGTACAACTCGTGAAACAGATGCTTTGTATGGTTTATCAAGAACATTAGTTGCAAACGCAGTAACCGGTGTAAAAGATGGTTTTGTAAAAAAACTTGAAATCAACGGTGTAGGTTACAGAGCACAAATGCAAGGAACAACTTTGAATATGGCTTTGGGATATTCACACCCAGTTGATATCGTACCGCCGGAAGGTATTACAATTTCTGTAGAAGCAAACACAAAAATCACTGTAAAGGGTTCAAATAAACAAACAGTTGGTGATGTAGCTGCTTTAATCAGATCAAAACGTAAACCTGAAGTATACAAAGGAAAAGGTATCAAATACGAAGGCGAACATATCAGACGTAAAGCTGGTAAAGCCGGTAAAAAGTAAGATAGTTGTAGGCGAACGAAGTGAGCCGTACAAATATCTTATCCTGAACTTGTTTCAGGATCTCATACAAGATATTGTGGAGCACCGAAGTGAGCAATGCAAATATC
>CAZCIW010000060.1:0-3660 GCA_964499135.1 uncultured Muribaculaceae bacterium | reverse complement strand
GTGGAGCACCGAAGTGAGCAATGCAAATATCATATCCTGAACTTGTTTCAGGATCCCATACAAGATATTGTGGAGCACCGAAGTGAGCAATGCAAATATCATATCCTGAACTTGTTTCAGGATCTCAAACAAGATATTGTGGAGCACCGAAGTGAGCAATGCAAATATCTTATCCTGAACTTGTTTCAGGATCTCAAACAAGATTTTGTTATGGGTTTAAAAACAAAATTTTTTAAAATTCTGAATTATGTTCAGAATGATGAAAATTTTGTAAGAGTAGAAATGAAGCCCGCATAGACCCTTGAAGTGGTTTTTCAAGAAGGTTTGGGTAACGAAAGGAAAAATAAAAATGATTAAACAAAAAGAAAGAAAACCATTAGTTCAAAAAAGACACAAATCAATCAGAGTAAAACTTTCAGGAACAGCTGAATTCCCAAGACTAGCTGTATACAGAAGTACAAAACACATTTATGCTCAATTGATTGACGACGTTAATCATGTAACATTAGCTTCAGCATCTTCAAATGATAAAGATTTGAAAGAAAAATTAGCTCACGGTGGTAACATTGAAGCAGCTAAAGTTGTTGGTGAAGCTATCGCACAAAAAGCTAAAAAAGCCGGTGTTGAATGTGTAGTATTCGACCGTGGCGGTTTCTTATACCACGGAAGAATTGCAGCATTAGCTGATGCAGCTAGAGAAGCAGGATTAATGTTCTAATTTTGAATAAAATGCATAGCGAAAAAGTGTAGAGAATTTCTCTGCACTTTTTTGTTTGAAAGTCGAAATTTTAGAAAGAAAAAAGCGACTGGGATTATTTTTTAATCCCAGTCGCTTTTGAATGAATACTTCTGATTTAATTATTCAACTTCGATTGCACCAACAGGGCAAGCGTCAGCAGCTTCTTTTACAGCATCAATGTTATCAGCAACTGCTGCTTCATTAACTACTGCTTTGTCTTCGATTGAAAATACTGCATCACAAATAGATTCGCAAGCACCGCATCCGATGCAACCATCATTAACTTTAACTGTCATTTTTACGTTCTCCTTATTTTATATTTCCATGAAATTTCTTTCACAGTAAAATTATATAACAAACTTTATAAAATATCCAGTATGATATTTTTAAATCCACTCTCTGATGTATGAAGCGATTGTATCAAAACCTTCAATTTCTCCAAGATTTCCGCTTGAAGGCAAGGATTTTGAATAAATCAGGCATGGAACTTTTTCTCTGGTATGGTCTGTTCCTGCAACGCAAGGGTCACAACCGTGGTCAGCCGTAATGATTAGCATGTCGTCATTATCTAAAGCCTCTAAAATTGGTGTTAGGTATGTATCAATTTCTTCAATTGCATTGCCATAACCTTTGGCATCGTTTCTGTGACCATAAAGCATGTCTGTATCAACCAAATTTGTGAAGATAATTTCTCGGTCGGAATATTTTAGCCCTTTTTTGTATGCAATATCTTCCAATGGAAGTTCTCTTTTTATAGCTTGAAGAGTTAATTCCAATCCTTCCTTATTTGAACCGGTGTGGATGGCATGGGTTATGCCTGATTTAGAAAAAATATCTTCGATTTTTCCTATACCTATAACTTTGCCGCCGTCGTCTTTGATTTCGTTTAATAATGTTGGAGCAATCGGTTCAATTGAATAATCTCGTCTGTCTTTTGAAATTCTTGTAGGTTTTCCGTCAATAATTTTATAAGGGCGTGCGATTACTCGAGATACGTAGTAATCATCTTCTGTTAAAATTTTTCTTGCGATTTCGCACCATTTATAAAGAGTTTCCAACGGTATTAAATCAGTATCGACTGCGATTTGGAAGACACTGTCTGCGGATGTGTATATTATTGGGAATTTTGTCGCATGATGCTCGTCATTTAGTTTTTCAATTATGGCAGTTCCGCTTGCCGGACAGTTTGCCAAAATTCCTCCGCATTTAGTTTCATTGATGAATTTGTCAATAAGTTCTTGCGGAAATCCGTTCGGGAAAGTTGAAAAAGCTCTGTCTAAAGTAATTCCTGCGATTTCCCAGTGACCTGTTGTAGTATCTTTTCCTTTGGATTTTTCGATTAGTGTTGTATATGTTGCTATAGGATTTTCAACTTTTTTAATGCCTTCAAAATCTTGAAGGTTGCCTAATCCCATTTTTTCAAGATTGGGAACATTTAAACCATTGTTAAATTCGCAAACGTGTTTTAATGTGTTACACTCAGGTACATCGTTGAACTCTTTGCAATCCGGCATAGCTCCGATGCCCATAGAGTCAATAACCATGATAATAGCTCTTGTCATTACTTTTACCCCCTTTATTTTATATTATCACAAAAGGGGTTATTTATACCACGGTTTAAAGTTTTGGATTTTGTTTTCGGTGTTAATAAAATTCCCGTCAAAACAAATGCATCTGTCATCTATGTGTAAATATGCAGGCTCTTTGATGTTAGTGACATCTTGAATATATTTTTTTAAATTGTTCTTTTCCAGCCATTTAAAAGTTTGAAATTTATTTCTTGTTGTAAAAATTTTTATATTATAGTCTTTGTTTAAATTTTTAATAAAGTCTTCTGCACCTTCTTTTATATCGGGTATAATATTTTCATTAAACACTCCGTTGTATTGGTTTAAAACACCATCAAGATCTATTAGTATAGTTTTTTTCTCACTCATATACTTAATTCCTTTATGATATTATATCCTTTTTTCAAAGTTTTATAAATCCGCCGTGTGTCTATAGTTTTCTTCATAAAAATGGAATATCATTCCTGTAAATATTTTGAAAAATATCACAGAATTGGAATATGAGTCAAGAAATAAGAAACAGAATATCTAAAAATGTTAAAAAATATAGAATTGAACGAAAATTAAAGAGGGAAGAACTTTCTCTATTGTTAGGTTTTGATAATTCTTATATAAGCAAATTGGAACGGGGAACTGTAAATATTACAATTGACAGACTTGAAAAAATTGCCGAAAGTTTTGGAGTTGATATTATAAAATTGTTGGAAAAATAGATGCGGTTATGATTTAATAACAGCATTTGCCTCCGCCAATTAAATGTCCGTCTGTCATGTCGTATAAAACGCATGCTTGTCCCGGGGTAATTGAATTTACGGGTTCATAAAATGTAATTTCAGCAAAATCATCCAGTATGGTAACATGAGCTTTTTTTGCTTGCATGTTATAACGAATTTTTACCATAGCGTCAAATTCATTTTCTTTTAACGGATATGAAAAATTCAAATCTTTTATTGCAAGTTTTGTTCTCAGATCATCTTCTTTTTTACCTAAATACACAATATTTTTTTCAGCGTCAATGTTTATAACATACAACGGATAAGGTGCGGCAATCCCAATCCCTTTTCTTTGCCCGATTGTGTATTGATAATAACCTGTATGGGTTCCAAGTTTTTTGCCGGTTGGAATTTCTATAAAGTCACCTTTCATTTCCCCAAATTTTTCGGTTAAATATTTTTTTGTAGTATAAGGTTTTTGTATGAAACAAATATCTTGACTTTCCTTAGATGATTTTGGAGGTAAGTCGTAATCATAAGCAATTTGTCGCACTTGTGATTTTTCATATTTACTTAAAGGAAATATGGTTGTTGACGATTGTGTTTGGTTTATTCTGTATAGAAAATATAGCTGGTCTTT
>CAZCIW010000059.1:0-6208 GCA_964499135.1 uncultured Muribaculaceae bacterium | reverse complement strand
AGAAAATTTTGCATGTGTTGAAAGCAACAAGGACACATATCGCGTGTTGTAAATCCATGGAGTTCTATGCGTTGCAATTGTAGGTTTGAATTTGTACCTAGATAAGTCTCAATCGCTTTTTTGATTGTTACAATATATTGGTTTGTCATCGTTCTTGGAATAAATGTAATTGTATGTAAAAATTGCATTTCGCTGTCGACTAGACGAAATTGAGATAATTTCTTTTCTTCTTGTGGTTTTTCCCCTATATTTCTACCAGTGTATATATTTAAACTTGTCTCTTTTTGATCAAAATCAGTTTTTAAAGTTTCATGCAAATTTAAAAATGGTGTTTGGCTGTCTTGACCTATTTGTCCAGAAACAAAACAACCATTTGTCGTTATACCGGATTCTTCTACTTGTCCAGAACTAATCCATAAAACGAGCGACTGTAGAGGTGACGATGGTTGATTCGTTTCTTGAAAATAAAAGACAAGGGCTGCAGTAAAATAATTTGTTTGACGACCATGATCAACTTGGGTTGCTTGCCGACATAGAAAATAATGAACTTTTTTTTGTAGGTCTGTTAAGTTCTCAAATGTTAACTGAACGGGCTGTTTGCAAGACAAACCGATGTAGCATGCTACAAAAATCTGAAAAATAAAAATGGTTATTAATTTTTTCATGCATCTTTAGATAGCAGGATTTATTCCATTTTTGTAATTGACATTTTTTGGGCTTTTTGTGGTAATGCGGGCTATGAAAAAATTACAAGTTTTTTGTGTGTTGTTTATCGGAGGTCTAATGAATTTTTTAATGGCAGATGAGTTTGAAGAGCAGATAAATTTATTTATTGATAACCCTAAAAGTATTACATTAGATGAATGTATTATAGAAGATATAAACCATGATGGTTCTTCTGTTGCTTTTAATGTCGGTTATAAATTTATGAACCCTTCATTGGGCGAAAAAATTTGTTATGCAAGATGTTTGTTCTATTTAAATGACATTATTGATGACTTAGAAGAAGGGTATTGTATTTATATTGATTTTTATAGATTCTTTGTAGAAGAGAAAAATACAACTGGTGTTGTTGATTGGTCAAAGCTAGAAGAGCAATTTTGTGAAAAATTACGAGAAGAAGGTAAAAATCCAGAAACTATAAAAGAAGGTTATTTAGCCTATCTTGAACGTGATCCTTATGATGAAGAGTATGATGAGGATTGCGAATAAGGTTAATTTTTAAGTTATAAAAGATGCTAGTTTAGAGTCTAAATTTTATAGCAGTAGAGCCCCTTTTCTAACATCGCTTAATGTAAAAGATTACTTTAGAGCTTGCCTCAAAAAGTAATGCATGTGCTTATTTTCGCCTATTTTGGATAAAATACCGAGTTGAACTAATTGTGCAATATCACGAGTTGCTGTAACGGATGATGTTTGTGTAATAGAAACGTAATTGGAAGCATTCAATCCGCCGACAAAATCGCCATCAAGTTCAGCTTGAAACAAGCATCTTATACATTTTTTCTGTCGTTCAGTGAGTTTTGTGCCCCATTTTTGAAGCAACTTCGATTCATTCGTAATCAGTTTTACTTTATGAATAGAATCTTATTGAGCTTCCAAAATTAGATCTGAAAAAAACACCGCCCATTGTGAAATGTCCAAGTTATGATTCGTTTTAACCAACAACATCTAATAATAGCACTTGCGATGTTTTTCAATGGTTGCCGATAAGGCAATTAAGCACGGCTGATTCAAACTCTGAGACAAAGATTTTTCAGGCAAAGAACGTGCAGTACGACCATTTCCATCTTCGAACGGATAGATAATCACGAAATATAAATGCGCAATACAGGCCCTCAAGGTTGCTGGCAAAAAGTTAGGCCGATTGGAATGATTAAACCAAGTACAAAATTGTTTTATTTCATGCGCAATTCGATCTGCTGGCAGAGCTTGAAAATGAATATTGGGCTCATCGATACGACCTGAAACAATATTTATTGCGGTATTTAGAAAGGATTTCTTGAAAACATCCTACAAAAGTCCACTCATCTGTTGCAGTACATTTTCAGAAAGCGGCTTATCAAAATTCAACCTGTATTTTGTGGAATTTAAACATCAAGCCAGTAACTAAAATTGATGGTCTATTTCCTGGATTCTTTGCAAATGTTATAACGGTACTCTTCTTCTATTTCCTAGGAGGACGACAGAAGGTATTTTCGAAGGAAGAATTAAGAAAAATGCGTCGAGCGGAACAGGCGCAAATCAAAAAGAAGCTAAGTATACGCGATTTACAAATACACAACAATGTTTTTTTAGGCTTATGTCTTTTGTTTTTGCAATTGATGCCGCTCCTATTTGATGCAAACTCGTTAACCTATTCAAAATTAATATTAACACTTATTAATGGTACGATAGCAATCTTGCTCATTTTTGGAGGATCTTTGGAATTATTCGCTGATAAAAAACGTTTCCAATGGCTCAAATTAACAACCTTATTCTTCTGTTTGCCGGCTACGTCAGCTTACCTTTTATTAAGTTCCACAGAAAATGGCTTACATGTAATGACATTATTATTATCTTTTATCATAATGCTCTTAGGTGTTGAAGTAAACTATGAACGGAAAATTGTCTTTATCTGTGGCTTAACAACACTGATAACAAGTTTCTTTTATCATAAAAATAATTGCATCTTTTGTTGGCCTGCAAACTTCACTTGGCAACACAGTTTTTATTTATTTGGGTATGTAACAGTTATATTTTTGCTACGATCTCATTTAAAATACTAGAAAAAGAAAAAGAATTGCTTGTTTACCGCGAGCGTTACAATATGGCACGGAGCTTATCACATGATTTGATGACGCCATTGATGGCCTTTCACTTGCTCACTGGAAATAAAAAAACAATAGAATTAAATGAAAAACAAAGTCAACTTCTCAGAGATATCGCAAATGAAATGGGTAATTACATTGATAATTTTATCCCTGGTAGTTGGAAAAAATATGCGCAGCTAGTCCCAGAGGACTTAAATCAATGCATCCTGAACTGCATCGAAAAACAAAAGATTTTACACAAAAACCTCGAAATCCAATTGCAAGCCAAAGAAACAATTTTAGCTCGTGTTGATGCGGTTCTACTGCGCAGAATTATCAATAACTTACTTAATGTTTGCCTGTGTGCTTTGCCAAAGGATTGCAACACGATCCTTATCGCAATTGATTACGATCCACTCGGTAATGTACAACTCTTGCTGCAAGCGGCAACTGGCGGTTTCTCTGCAAAAGCCTTTAAGCGTAGATTTATCTAAGACCAGAAATTAGGCGATGAAATCGAACTCGGTATCAACTTCCCTGAATTCCAAGATATTATCGCTAAATGGCACGGTACTTTTGAAATTGTCTCCAATGACGATATCACTATTTTATCGGATTTTAAGCCCTGCCTTCAAGCATATTCATTTAAAAGCAGTTTGTTTAAAACTTAACAACAAGCAAAAGTCCATCAGGGATAAGGATGACCATTCCTATTCATTCAAAGGCGACCTCTTGGAACAACTTTCTTTAAGTTGTTTATGATTTTCTACTGTTATTAACAGTATTTTACTGTTTAAAAATCCAAAAAACTAGGACACGAAATACCTTTATCCTTATAAATAACTTCATTAGAATAAAGACATTTTAAAGTTTTGCCAAATCGCCAAGCGAAAACAAGCCAAAACACCGATTAAATTATTGCCAAAGTGCCGATTTTGCGATTATACGCTCAGTTATGGGAATCTACAAAGCGATAGTCATCAAAAATTTTTTGATAATTAACTAAGTTTTCTTAGCGACAGCAGTTCGTCCGACTTTATGATCGATACTTCAATCGCAAACAATTCAACGCGCTTAGCGACAATTAATTTAGCTACATTCCGAAGCAAACAAGCGAATACACTATCAATTGAACTTAACTTTCTTTAGCACTTAATTCAGTTGAAAAATAAGTTAAAATACGTAATGTAAAACGTATGGAAATAGAAAATAACATTGTTATTTATAAAGAAGAAGATGGGAAAATCAGCATCAATGCTCGGTTTCAGCAGGAAACAATCTGGTTGACGCAAAAGATGATGGCTGAATTATTTGCAGTAGAAGTGCCAGCGATTAGTAAACATCTTAAAAATATATTTGAAGAAGGGGAATTACAACCAGAAGCAACTATTTCCAAAATGGAAACAGTTCAAAAAGAGGGCAATCGAGAGGTCACTCGAAACATAGATTTTTACAATTTAGATGCGATCATTGCGGTTGGCTACCGGGTTAATTCGAAAAAAGCGACCCAATTTCGGCAATGGGCAACAGATGTTTTAAAGCAGTATTTGAGACAAGGTTATGTGCTCAACCAACAAGCACTTAAACAGCAAAAAGAGAATTTTTTGGCTTTAAAAACTGCGATTCAGCTGATTGAATGCCAAACCAATCTTTCGTTAGAAGATAAGAAAAAGCTCTATGCTTTTTTAAAAGATTTTGCAAACGACTTAGATTTATTGGATGATTACGACCACAAACAGCTCAAGGATAGAGGGATTACCACGAAAGAAGCTGTTGTTATTGAGCCAAAAGAATTTTTGTTGGTCGTTAAAAACATGCGTTCCCGCTTTTCCAGTGACTTATTTGGTACTCCAAAGGACGAAAGTTTTAATAGTTCCGTACGACAAATTTATCAAACGGCTTTTGGAGCAGACTGTTATCCTTCGATTGAAGAAAAAGCCGCAATGTTACTTTATTTGATCGTTAAAAATCATTCCTTTGTGGATGGCAATAAACGTATTGCAGCTGCTTGTTTTTTATACTTTTTGCAGAAAAACGGTATTCTTTATAAAAACAATCTTCCGGTTTTAAATGATGGTACTTTATTTGCCTTAACGCTTCTTGTTGCCGAAAGCAAAATGGACGAAAAAGAAACCATGAAACGTATTATCGTTTCCGTCTTGAATAAATCCTAATCCTTTGTTCTTACAAAGTTTTCTTTGAGGCATTTTTAATCTTCAAACATCTGGAAAACATTCTTTCGCATGCGATTTCCAATCCACTCGCACGGCTGGTTCGTTTTGCTGAAATTGGCTAAATAATGTTCTAAATAGTTTATGCTATTAGACATCCTGCAAAAGTCGAAGCAGAAATTATCCATAAATTTATATTCATGCGGATTGAGAGAGCAAAAAACAACATCGAAAATTTTTAATTTTTCAGGAGTTCTATTATGAAGAAAACTTTATGATTTACTTCTGAATAATAGGTTTACTATCGACATACAAAACATCAGCGCAAATACTGAAATCATTTGCCCATTCCACCGCTCCAAATGAAACATAAGCTGTATTAAAAAGCTTTTTATCATAGAATTTATCCTGAGGATTTTCATCTAAATACTTTTGCATGTCATATATCTTTACCTCATCGTTTGTAAAGGTAAGTAAAAATTCGTACGGATCCTCAATTTTTAATGCTTTAACGCGAGGCAAAAGTGTTTTTCGTATCATTTCAGTGGATCTATTTTCCGTATTTTTTCATGGCTTTGTGCAAGCTCCCAATTCAACAACAATCCATCACGATGGATTTCAATCCATGCCTTAATCAAAATTTCTTTATTATTTGGTAATCCTACAACCAAAACTTTTCCATTAAAATCAAAACTTGTCTCTTGGCCCGCACAAGATGCATGAACCTGTGGTGGATTATATTCTTTCGTATTGAGCTTTACAACAATCCCATAAAACATCGATACAATTGGCATAATTAGATTATTCCCTTTTATTTCCTATTTTGCAATTTCTTATGTCAATCCCTTTTGAAATACTTTGCAGGCTTCGCATATTTTATAATGACTTGTTGCCTGTAGAACGTAAGATTAATCACTCGCCATAACTTTACACCAAAGTCATCCACACCAAAGTTTTCAGAAAACACTCGTTTTTCGTAAAGTTTTCCCTAAAACCTCTTTTGCGCAAATTTTCAAAAAATTCTTTTCGTTTCTGTTAACTTAAATCTATTTCCGCTTGACCCTATATGTCGTTAAGTTAATGTAAAAACTATGGACGGTTTAATCGGGTATGTTCGCGTATCGAAAAATGATGGATCTCAGCTTTTAGATTTACAGCTCGATGCTTTGCAAAAAGAAGGGGTTTTGTCTAAAAGAATTTACGAAGACTTTGCGTCCGGTAAAAAAGAAGATCGGCCGGGTTTAG
>CAZCIW010000058.1:0-6218 GCA_964499135.1 uncultured Muribaculaceae bacterium | reverse complement strand
TTGAAATTGAACTCCGCGACCTTAAAACAATTCTCGATGATGTTATTATCGGTGACAATGCGGTGTTCCATACTGAAGAAACTCATGAGGATATTTTCGGCGGTTATGCAATAACAATAGATAAATTTATTAGTGACCGTGTTCTTTCAAAAATTAATGAATTTAATGATAAGGCATTCCTCAATTCTTCTGAGAAGAAACCCTATAATCCGATTAAAATTACTGAAGACGGATTGGAATTAATTGAATTCTTAAGTGTTGATTGTACCGCAATCGAGGGAGAATGGCATTCCGATAGCGAAATCAAAATTGACAAAAACGGTTATGTCATCGTTAACGGTAATAAAATCAAGGAGTTTTGGGATGGTCGCATCCGCAGCGAAAAGAAACCTCTTCGCCTGAAAATTCGCAACATTTGCGGCGACGAAACAGTTTGGTCGATTAAATAGTGCGAACATTCAGATATCTCGTAGGTGATTTTATTTTACGGAGGAAAAATATGTTTAAATTTATATCAAAGTGGATTGAAAGGGTAAAAATCAAGAAAACTCCACAAAAGGCTCAAATTGAATATGTAACATTAACTCCGGATGATAAAATTTCAAACGGAGCAGAATATCTAAATGCTTTAAAATGGGCAATCGATGGCAAAAAAGCAAGAAATATTGCTCTATCAGGTCCGTATGGTTCCGGTAAAAGTAGTGTTATAGAGACTTTTCTAAAAAACAACCCGTCTTTTGAAAAGCGATCAATTAAAATTTCAATGGCTACTTTTGTGGAAGAAGCACTAAACGATAAAGGAGCTTTTGAAAAGCAAAAAATCAAACTTGAAAAAGATGAAATTGAGAAAGGCATCCTTAAACAACTTTTTTATAAAGTCGACCATCGGAAAATACCTCAAAGTCGATATAGAAAATTGCATAGAATTAGCTTTTGGCGCATTTTTGCGGTTATCACTGCACTGATTCTATCTTGCCTACTTGTTGGTTATGTATTTTGGCCTTCCTCTTTGTCATCGGCTATAAGCAAAATTATTGTTGCCGGCGCCTCAATAAAATTTCCCAAATGGCTTTCATTAACTGCTGCAGTTATATTTGTGTTCGGGTGCATAGCTGCAATTTCTGCTTTATATAGAAGCATTCTATCAAGATTTAAGGTTAAAGAAATCAAACTACCTAAAGATGTTTCTGTACAAAACAGTAATGAAAATCAAGATACAATATTTAATAAGAATATGGATGAAATTGTTTATTTCTTCGAAGAAACAAGATACAACATTGTCTTTTTCGAAGATTTTGATAGGTTAAGCAATACTTCCATATTTGTACATTTGAGAGAACTAAATATCATCCTCAATAACTATGATGCCATAAAAAATCCAATCATATTTGTGTATGCTGTGAAAGATGATATTTTCACAGAAGTAGATAGAACAAAGTTTTTCGATTTTATTATTCCTATTGTACCGATTATAAATTCAACTAACTCAGGAGAAATATTGTTGAAGAAACTTGATGAATCAAAGAAACTTCAAAAAGAACATAACATTTCTGAAAGTTTCGTTATGGATGTTTCTCCGTATATTTCTGATATGCGAATATTGCAAAACATTTACAATGAGTTTGTTGTATATAAATCTACATTAACAACAGGACAAGGGCTAAAACTATTGGATGAACCAATGCTTGCTTTGATAATATTCAAGAATTTGTACCCACGTGAATTTGCAGAGTTGCAAATGGAAACAGGGATTGTGAAGCAAGCTTTCAAAGATAAAGAAAGTTTTGTTTCGAAAAAACGCAAGGAAATTCAAGAAAGAATTGATGCATCTGTAGAGGTTTTAGAGAATATCCAAACTGATTTGTTTGCCACAAGAAAATCTCTAAAATGTGCTTTTTTATGTGAAATTACAAATAACCTTGGAATTGCTCGTGACTTTACACCTGCGGGAAAAGGGTCTATAAGTGCGACTACTTTTATGCGGGACGATTATGATATCCCGGACTGGCCGGGGATTAATAGTTGCCAAGGGTATTATACCAATTGGAGTGGTAATAGCGGCTATTCATTTAGGGGATCTGACTTTGATAAGGCATATGAAAAATTCATTCAAAGTTATAAAGCGGTTAGTTTGATAGAAGACAATAAAATCGAAGAAGAAAAAACTTTTGTTGAAACAATGAAACAGCAAGTTTACGAACTATCGGCAAAATCGTTGTCAGAATTAATCGATGAATATGGCACGAATGCTGTTTTGTCTGTGGATGTAAAGTCTAATGACTTACTGGTGTTTCTTCTCCGCAGAGGATATGTTGATGAAAAATATGTTGATTACATCAACTATTTCAAAGCAACAACAATAACAACTGAGGATATGAACTATATCCTTGGAATTAAGAATCTTTCGCCTAAACCATACATTATAAGCTAAGCAGAACAGACTTGGTGGTCAAGCGTTTGCAACCATATGAATTTGAGCAAGAAGTAGTCTACAATTTTGATTTATTGGAATGTTTGCTTTCCTCCGAGAAATATGGTGAGAAACTAAAGTTGTATATCAAGCAGCTTTCTAATGGTAGCAAAGCTAGTTGGAAATTCATTGACGAGTTTATTGATATTACTAAGCATAAGCAACGTTTTATTAATATTTTAGCAACGCATTGGAAAGAAATGTGGGATAGTGTTTTCAAGAATTCTGTTCTTACATTAGATCGTCAATTTTACTATTTATCCTTGTTGATTTCGTATGCAGAGATAGAATCAATTAAGGCTATGAATACCAATGGGAATATTACTGCGTTTTTTGTATCCAATAGTGATGTTCTTCAACGTCTGTCATCTGTAGATGATGAAAAAACGATCAATGTAATCACTGCCTTGGAAATTAAGTTTATTGATATACAGATTGAAAAGGTTTCTGCACGTATTCTTGACTACATATTCGATAATAATTTCTATGATGTAAACTTTGAGATAATAAATCGTATTGTAGAATACAAAGACAAAGATCTTGTTCAGACATTAAAAACAAAGAATTACTCTACACTCCTTAAACTCGATTATGTACCATTGTTGAATTATATTAAAAATAACATTGATGTATATACCGATGAAATTGTCCTATTGGGAACAAATACTGAAGAAGATATTGATGCTATTGTAAAACTTTTGGAACTCAATATTGGAAGCAAGTGTAGACATATTCAAATTATAGGGAATGAAAACTTCTATGTTGAAGATATTGCCTCGATTTGTATAAACCTGTGGCAAGAACATAAGGGGTATGTAACAGAAATTTGGAACACGATTATTACCAATGGTAAGCTTAAACCATCGTGGCAGAATTTCAGAAATTACTGGCAGTATTTAGGACATACACAAGTATCTATCGACTATATGTGTAAAAATATTGACGCCTTAACAAAAGATGATAGCACTTGCATAGATGACGAAAGTTTCATCAAGGAATTCATCAAGTTCGATATAAATCAAGATTCCTTTGCGAAACTTTTACCCAAATTACCTTGGGATAACTTCAATATTGAGTTAAGCACGCTTAGTGAAGAGAAGATATCTACAATGATATCTCAAAAATACTTTAAGTTTGATGCGGACCGCTTTAATGAACTATCAGAAGCGTTCCCTGCGTTGAGTGTTGAGTTTATAATACATAATCAACCTGAATATATGTCTATTTACGATCAAATTGATATGGATTCAACACTTCTTGAAACTTTAGTATATGACCAGCGTTTCGAGAGGTCTAATGTTCAACAACTGATTAATGATTATGGCGTTGAGTATATGACGACAAAAATAGCACGCAACATAAACGTATTGAAAATTACCCTTGATATAAATCTTTTTGATATAGCATGGGGCCTTTTAGAAATCAAAGAAAAAGAACGTTTGATGTTGGAACATCTTGATTTACTCAATGCAGACAAACTCGAAAGTTGCTTTTCTGAGTTGGGCGGACAGTATTCAGAACTTTCTGATAGAAGTCGCAGACATGAAGTTAGTTTAACTGATTCTCAGGATAATGTAAAATTGGTTCATAGGCTTGGTGAAACAGAATACATCACCTGTTTCCAAATGAAGTCAATCAAAGAGTTTGATCCTGTCAAATCCGACGATAAAATCATAAACAAAATTATCTGTAGAATCAAAGCAGTTAATTAACAGTCCCCATAGTTCAAACAGGCACGAGAGGTTGACTCCCGTTCCTGTTATCATTTTGTGTATTTGATTATGAGCTCATCAATGCCGTCGGTGTACTTGCCGTGAGATATTAGTTTGTTTCGGTATTCAAACAAGTATTGAAGGATGAGGTGGTATTCAGCGCTTGTTAGGCGCAGATAATATTTTCGCCTTCTCATACAAAGACCACATCAGAATAAATAGTTTCTGTTACACGCGCTCGGATGTTGTTCATCTTCTGCACCCACTTCATTTGGTCGGTAGCTTTGAGTTGTTCGGTGACACATTCTTTTTCGGCGTGTTCTTTTACGAGCCGAGAAAAGAGCTCCTGTGCTTGTTCTTCGATGTCTGCGAGGTGAGAGTGGAGCTTGCCGAAAGTTAGTAGGTTATAGTACAAGACTTTGCGGTGGTGTTTTAAGTAGTTCAGTCTACGCTGTCCCCACACGCCGATAGGGCGTTCTTCTTCGCTGGAAGAGATTAGGTTTGGTAGGCGATAACGCCCTTCATTGTGTAAGTTCCGCCCTGTTGTTCAAATATTGATTTCATATGTAATCCTCCTTTACGATTCTTTCAGAAGATCTTCAAACGGCGTTTCGGTTGAAATAAAATCATCATAGGCGAAGTTTGCGCCAAGTCGGAAACCCATAATGAAGCTATCGAGATTGGATTCACCGTTTACTACGCTCCAAGCATTTGAGAAATCGAGGAACCATTTCTTTTGCTCGTCCTGCAGAGCGTTGGTAAGCTGTTCCTCTGTTTTAGTCAGCACCGCCATTTCCTTTTGCACCGTCTTATTTTGCCTTGTGCTTCGTGCCTGCGGGTCGATATTGCCGTAGTAAAATTCTTCAATAAATCGTGCCATTGTTTGCACCTCCTTACGGCTATAGTGTAGCAAGAAGCGGCAAAAAGTGCGATTGTGCAAATTTTGAAATCGCACATTGAAGAAGCACCCACCCGAAGGTGAATGCTCACAAGCGATTATTTCCTTCGTTCTTTTTGCATAATGTGGTAAAACTCATTGATCGTCTGTATATGCCAAGAGGTCTTACGGATGATACTGCGAAAATATGGCGAGCAGAAAAAATCGATAAGAAACACTTTTGGTATGTAATATGTATTGTACTTTACGAAGTGTTTAAGCTGTCCCTTACCGCACCAATTATTTATGGTGGTCTTTGCATATCCGGTTAGCTTAACGACCTCCTGAGATGAAATAACGTCCTTTAAGTCGCTTAAAAGATCGACATAGTATTCATGAAGCAACATCAACGTTTCTTCGGACATTTCTGTCGGAAGTGTAATTTTCCGATAACCCCTGTGCCAGCCTTTTGGTGTGGCATAGTATTCGGGAAACTTACCTTTGCTCTCCAAATACTTTTTCACGTCATCTTTCTTGATTTTGTAGCAACGGGTTTTCTTACCCGAATACTCACACGGGACAGCACCGCTTTTCAGCAGATACAGAGCCGTGGATTTGCTTATATGGCAGATGCGATAGAACTGCTCTTTTGTAATAACGTCGGGGACCTCGTTCCAGTTGATCGGTCTGTGATATTTCATTGCAATACGCCTTTCAAACTTATTTGTCGGTTTGAAGTTCGTCCTGTGCGTATTGCCAATGTGGTTTAATTTGCGTCTGTTCTCTCCTGAGTTCTCTCCAAGACGCTCTCAGTTCTCTCCAAAATGCGATTTTTGATTTGATTCGAACGCACTTAGGGAAACGGGAGCGATACCCGAAAAAGCCTTATTTTATGCAGGTTTCAGCGAGTATCAAACCACCTGAAAAAACCAGTAAAAATCAGCAAGTGTTCAAAGGCTAAAAGACTCGAAATCAGGTAGTCCTCACGGGCTCGTGGGTTCGAATCCCACCGCTTCCGCCAGAAAAGAAGCATCTATTGTCTGGTAGGCAAAAGATGCTTTTTTTCAACAAAATAAATCCCTTGCGGGATTTGTGAAATACGCTCCACGTGTAAAATATTGCTTTGCAATGTGAAATGCCTGCAGGCGTGAGTGGATTT
>CAZCIW010000057.1:0-6269 GCA_964499135.1 uncultured Muribaculaceae bacterium | reverse complement strand
TCGCATTGGAAATGTTTTGTGATTGAAGTTCAATATGATTCAATCGCGTTGTTATCGATAGTAATCTTGCCTGTGATGCCGCCATTCCCATTCGTTTGGTCCCTTTCTTGTTCTCTTTACTGTTTTAACGGTATTTTTCTAAAAATCTTTAATTTTTGTTTACAATTTTTAATAAATAGGCAATTTATTTATACTTAAATATTTTATATATATAAGAGAAATATTAAGGGGATATGTTTTGACATTTAATTTTGTTACATTGGGAAATATGAATGCAGGCAACATGGTACTTCCGCCACTTCCTCCGGTACCACAGACTTCATTTTGTAATTTTGGATATTATCCTGCGCAAAAATATATGTCTCTATTTACACCAATGACAGCACTTAATATATTTACAGACAATACATTTAATTTCTTGAATAATACAGGCGTTCCAAAAGCAGAAGTGTTGAAGAATAATAAAACAAATTATTCTTCTAACAATATTTTTAGTTCATTTTTTACAACTCCGGTGTTTTTTCCTCCAATAACACCGACTATGCCGATGTTTAATTTTAAAATCACAGAGCCAAAGAAAATATTTTCATTTTTTAATGCAAAAAAAACTCCGGCAAAGACATTTTCATTTACATCAAATAGTGCAAAAGCAATTTCTTTGACACAAACTACAAGCCTTTCGGAAGTTGCTAAGATTTACAATGCTAAAAAAGGAATAAAACTTGCTAACGAAGCAATTGACGGATTAAAACATTCACAGAAAGGCTACTGTGCAAGAGCTGTTAAAACCGCAATTCAAGATGCAGGTTTAGGTAGCTATGAATTTGGTCACGCATATCAGTGTCCGGATATTTTGAGACGAAATCCAAACTTTAAAGAAGTAAAAGTTAAAGGTTCTGATCTCGAAAAACTTCCGGCAGGATGTATTCTTGCCTACAATAAAGGTGATGCTGGTTACAATCCTAATTACGGACATATTGAAATAAAAGGGCAGGGAAATCAGGCCATTCATTTTACGGTTAATAACCATATCAAAAAATCAGATAACGTGAGAGTTTTTGTTCCGGTTTAGGATAAAAGTTGTGCCGGCAATGCTTTCACAAGCGATTGCAGATTTTCTAAGGTTGAGCTGTTATCTATTACAAAATCACTGAGTTTAACTTTTTCACACTGCGGAATTTGCGCATTAACTCTTTTTTTAGCGTAATTTTCCGTGTAATTATTTCTCTTTATAAGCCTAGTAAAACGGATTTTGTCATCACAATAGACCAAAACAATTTTGTCAAACATGTCCTGCATATCACTTTCAAATAATTGAGGAATACCAACGAATACAAGGTTTTCGTCTTTTTTCTCATTAAAAAATTCCTGAATTTTCTCCCTTACAAGCGGATGAATTATATCTTCAAGAATTTTAAGCATTTTTTTGTCACTAAAAACTATTTTACCAATTTTTTCACGGGAAACTGCACCTTGTCCATCGGTGATGTCAAAATCTTTAAAAGCCGCCTTTATCACACTTATATTGTTTTCAAGAAGATTATGCGCCGATTCATCTGTATTTAAAAAAGAATACCCAAGCTCCCTCAAAATAGCTTCTACTGTTGATTTTCCGGACGCAATATTTCCTGTTAATGCGACTTTAATCATTTTTTTGAATCCTGTTTAAAAAATTTTTCAACTCTTTTATCTGGCGAGGTTTTATTGGTTTAAACTCTCCGCGATTTAATCCGTCAAGGGTAATTACGGCATGCTGAACCCGTTTTAACGTTTTAACTTCATAACCGAAATGCTCAAACATACGGCGAATTTGCCTGTTCATACCCTGATAAAGTGTAATTTGCATCAATGTATGCTTTTTATCAGATTCAAGAACTGTTATGTCTGCGTAAGCAGTCTTTCCGGACTCAAGTTCAATTCCGTTTGCCATCTGTTCAAGTTCATGTTTATAAATTACTGATTCAATTGAAACAAGATATACTTTTGGAACCTTAACCGACGGATGAGTCAATTCGTTTATTAAATCACCGTCATTGGTAAGAATCAACAACCCTGTCGAATCTTTATCAAGTCTTCCAACCGGCTTAAGATGGTACATGCTTTCCGGAAGAAGATCATAAATTGTTTTTCTGCCCTTTTCATCGTCTGATGTTGTAATATAGCCGGCCGGTTTATAAAATCTGTAATACTCAAGTTTTACAGGGTAAATCATTTTTTGATTGACAAAAACCTTATCTTTTGGAGATACTAGAAAACCCAATTCAGTTATCTTTTTCCCATTAACAGACACTACACCGCTTTCGATTAATTCATCTGCTTTTCGGCGTGAACAAAGCCCTGATGATGCTATGAACTTGTTTAGGCGGGTTGAAGACATTCAAGCTCCTTTTTAAATAAATCCGCTAAGATATCTGGCATTTTCCTGTAAAGTTTCCCCCCTTTTGATATTGCAACAACCTCGACTTCCGCTTTAACAAAAGTTTTTAATGTTTCAGCCGATCTTATTGCCTGAGAGAATGTAACCGACATACCGTTGAATTTTGAAATCTTAGTTTCAATAATAATGTTATCATTCAACTTTGCAGAAGCTTTGTAGCGTATGTTGAGATTGATCACAGGCATAACTATATCTTTATTCTCAAGTTCAATGAGATTATGTCCAAGCATTTCGCATAACTCAACGCGACCTGCTTCAAGCCATCTTAAGTATGACCCGTGCCAAACAACCCCATAAGCATCTGTATCTGAATAGTAAACTTTTTCTTTTAAAATATTTATGTTCATAATCGGATTATAACACAAGTTTAAATTAGTATTAACAGGAGGTTAACAAAATGAAATATATGTGTAAGCTTTGCGGATGGGAATATGACGAGGAAAAAGAAAATACGAAATTTGAAAACCTTCCCGAAGACTGGCTCTGCCCACTTTGTGGCGCTCCAAAAGAAGATTTTGAATTAGTTAACAGTTGATTCAAATTTAACACAAGGAAGAATGCGCAGCCATAATATGGCTGCGCATTCTTCCTTTTTATAAAAATTTTTTATAATTTAAGAACTAATATTTATTTGTATTTAGTTAAACAACAAAAACGTAAGTACTTTTTTAGATATTAAACATCAAAAGAGCCTTTATAATAAGGCTCTTTTAAATATATATATAAAATCGGCAAATTTATATTTTAACTCATCTTGTTCTATGAAAGTGCCATTAATGCTTTAATAGAACGAGCGTTATCTCTGATTTCTTCATCAGAATTGTTTTCTACAGTATCCTCAAGAATTCTGATGGCTTCAGTTTTGTCTTCAAGAGAAAGCAATTCATTGATTGTGCACATTGCAACACCTGTAGACATATCATTTATACCTTTACCTTTGTTTGTAATAACAACTCTTAAAGATTCAGGCATATTTTTTTGAACAAGCGCTCTAGCTGTCATTTCACGTATTTCATCGACTTTAGAGTTTGTTCCGATATCAACTAACACATTAACAGACTCGGGGTTTTGATGCATAGCCAACCCATCAATAATATTTTTTACGTTTTTAACAATTTTCTTATCTACCATTAATCAACCCTCCTATGATGCCAAGCTTGCTTCCCAAGCCTGAACATTATCCATTAACAATTGTCTCGGAATAGAAATATCTTCCATTTTGGAAACTTGTTTTGCTGAAATTCCTGGTTCAATCATCGAATGAATAGCATCACTAACTCTTTCTCCGGCTTTAGCCATTGCCTTCATTGCAGGTTCAAATGTAATTTCAGTATCAGCTATGTCAGTCAATTTGTTCCACAAATTTACATGATATTCTGCAACTCTTTTTGCAAAATTAACTACTGTTTCAATACCGTGCTGAATTCTGCTGCCCATATCGGAAAGAGAACCAACAAGAGCACTTGCCTTTAATTTTCCGGTAAAGCTGATTCCATTGTTTTCTTTGTTGTTTTCTTTTGCATTTTCACTTACAAATACGTCTGCTGTCAACACGTTACCTTTGAATGAAGTTTGTGCAAACGGATTTGATGTTCTGGCAACTGTTTTTTCGTGTTTCGTAGGATTAAAAATACGTTCACGAATGCTTGAGATAGATAATAAATCTGCCATGTGTGTAATCCTTTCTTTTGTAAACTTTTCTACACTATTAGGATATCATACGATTTTATAAAGTTATCAACCTTTTGGTGGATTATTCTGTTAAGAAATTATACAAAAGTTGCAGAAATTATAATAATTTCTTTCAAAAATATCCTGTTCGGTATTTAATAATAGACAGAAAGACCGCTATGAATTTAGCGTAGTTTTGTTAGGAGAAATTATTTTTTATTAATCAGATTGAGGATATTGAACAATGGGATATTTGAACAAATTGGTTGATCTTATTGCTGTTTTGCGCTCGGAAAACGGTTGTCCATGGGATAGAGAACAAACTCACGCAACTCTTCGACCAAATATGATTGAAGAAGCTTATGAAGCTGTTGACGCAATAAATGACAATGACATGACACATCTAAAAGAAGAACTTGGAGATGTCCTTTTGCAGGTAATTTTACATTCACAAATCGCCTCGGAAGAAAAAGCTTTCGATATAGAAGATGTTGCAAAAGGCTTGCACGATAAGATTATCCACCGTCACCCGCATGTTTTTGGCGATATAAAGGTAAATTCCCCCGAAGAAGCTCTAAAGAGCTGGGATGCGATAAAAAAAGAAGAGAAAAAACACCGCAAATCTGCAATGGATGGAGTTTCAAAATCACAATCAGCCTTAATGAGTGCCCAAAAAATAAGTAAAAAAGCTGTGAAATGCGGTTTTGAATGGCCTGATGAAGTTTCTCTACAGAATTGCATAAAGTCTGAGTTTAAAGAATTTTCGGAAGCCGTACAAGAAGGAAATTTCTCACATATGGAAGATGAAATGGGGGATATCCTTTTTGCCGTTGTAAACCTTGCCCGCTGGCATAAGATTGACGCAGAACAAGCACTACTAAATGCTAATAAAAAGTTTATGACCAGATTTAGAAAAATGGAAGAACTTGCAACAAAACCCCTTACGGAATATTCATTTGAAGAATACGACAAACTCTGGAAAGCTGCAAAACAGGAATTATCCACTTCTCGCGAAATTTGTTAACAATTGTAAACCGATGTGTAATAAAAAGGCAATTATTTCGGCGAAAAATTGTTTATATAAATATAGCGGAAAGAGGTTTAAGATTATGAAAGAACAAGAACTCAACACAATGATGTCAGTAATTTCTGACCCAATAAAAAATGTATACAAAATCAACTCAAGAAAAGATCTTGAAGAAATTCAAAGAATTATTCGAATCTTTAATATTGCGGAAGAACAGCATAATAAACACACAATGTTGTCAATCAAAAACCTTGCAACATTTAAGTTGGTTTTAAGTAATAACTAAAAAAAATTTTTTAAATCTCTTTCGTTTCTGGTGGACATCCAAAATTGGGTGTCCACATTTATATTCTATGGCAATGAGGAAAAACCACAACTACTGAAATAATTAGATAACGAATAGCCATCCTCTTTCTGAACACCTCCAGCCGAATATTAGCTATACAATCAGGTATCACTGTGCAAACTTTATCTTCTAAGCTTGAATTACCAAGGATTGACATAACAGTAGAAGAAATAACCAATGGAACATAAATAAATGACTTCGGCATAACACCGAAGTCATTTATTACTGGCTTCAAGAACAACTCTCTTTTATACTTTATAAAGTTTCCAAGGAGCAGTTCAAATCTATTCCTTCTTAATGATTAGAAGATGTTATTTATTATATCTTTCTCTTAACTTCTTTGCGACTTCCGGTGAGCGCGGAGTGCAAGAGTATGAAAAATATGAAGACTTATCTGTTGAATAGGTCACATTACAAGTGCTATCATCAATCTTTACAACTTCTCTTATAATTTGCATACATTTTCCATCTCTATATGCCTTAGTTGTTCTGTTGAACTTCTTAACACAGTTCTCGTATCTGTCCGGCTCATCCTTATATTTTTCGCAAGATTTTGATGCCGTAACAAATGGTCTATATATTCTACCTGTTGATGAGCAGAAAAATTCTTTTTGACTGTGTTGGTAAGCGAAATATCCACCAACACCTAATACTACCAACAATACTAACACCGCTATGATAATTTTCGTTTTCATGATTTTTATCTCCTACGATTTTTATTTTTTATAAAAATTTCGGAACGACAGGATTTGAACCTGCGACCCCTACCACCCCAAGGTAGTGCGCTA
>CAZCIW010000056.1:0-6320 GCA_964499135.1 uncultured Muribaculaceae bacterium | reverse complement strand
TTCAGGACGGCGAGGCACAGACGATTTATTCAATTTTCAGAAACAGGTTGAATGTCGTTAAGGTTGCCAATGGTAAAGATTTTAATATGAATCCGCGAGATCCTAATTATTATCCAATAATAGAAACTGCAGAGTCATCCCAGAACACGAAAGATTTCCATACATATGCAACGCTTCATAACCAAATGGCAGATCTGGGTATGTTTGGTTTTGTCAAATTTTTAAAAAAAGAAATTACAACCGCCGAAAGTTCAGATAGTCCATGGGATTCAGAGTCAACATTCTTGTTTTTGAATGACGGCATAACCTTAATTTTTGATAATAGACAATATGGTTGCCGCCAAGCTACTGCGAATTTGAGAGATAATTATTGCTTTGGGTATATCGATATAAACGGACAAAAAGGACCTAACAAATTTGTTGTGTGTGATAAAGGCTCAAAAGTTGGTGAGGTTGGGACTGATGACTTTACTTGTACAGTCTCGAATCCGACGGATATTTATCCGATCGCAATGTACAATGAAACAATTATCCCTGCCTCAGCTGCCGCTAGAGCCGTACTGTTTAGCAAGTAAGTTGCGTCACTTTGGAAAATAATCCAAACTTCAATAATTTAAAAAGCTCTTCTTAATAAATAAAAAGAGCTTTTTAACAATTAGTTTAAATTAAAGCCAGATGTCGGTACTTATGACGAACGGTGCCGGCTGCACATACAAAGCTCTAAATGAGAAAGATTATTTCAAGAATTTGCCAAGGTAAGCAAAAAGACTCGGGATTACGTGGACTTTCTATTTAAAAACGAGAATTTAGGTTTATGAGGGTAAGTAGTTGAGATTTTCTTTGCTAAATTTTTTCTTAAATATTCATTATGTAAAATTTTTCATTTAAATTATAATAATTTTATGGATAAGAAAACTCTTGTGAAATATTTGAAAAGTTTGGGGATTGAAGTTCATACGACTACAAAGGCACGTGGACATCAGGGTTTTTTTTGCAACAACAGAATTGATATTTCAAAAAACATCCCAGAACATCGCATAATTCCGACGTTATTGCATGAATTTGCGCATTATATTCATTATAAAATTGAACCTGATATGGTAAAGACAGGCGGGACTTTTCAGAAACTTTTCATGTCCGATAATCCATTGATAGAAATAGAGCTTTTTAAGGTTACAAATTTTGTTGATGAAAATTCTCTCTGTGTAAGACTTACCGAACATAGGGAGCGCGTGAAATTACAGATTAAAAAGTATGATGAAAAGATAAAAAAAGATTATCCTGATTTTCAACGCTCAAAAAATTTTAAAGATTTTGACAAATTCATAAAAAAATCAGACGCAAGATATCTTTTAAAATATGACAGAGTTAAAGTTACAGGCGGATTTCTCGGGCTTTCGACGAAACTTTATACAATAAATACAATAGAAGAATGTTTTCCTGACATGCCGTCGGCATTTGCTAGTTATATAAGATTAAAATCTGCCCTTCGCAAGCAATCTAGAATTTCTGCGCGTATAAATCGTTTGAATAAATATTATAGACGCCCAACCGAACTCTTTGCGCGTTTTGTGGAAGGGTTATATCTTGATAGGGAATGGGTGGAAGCCATTGCGCCGTATGCTTGTGCCAGATTTTTTGAATTGATAAATCAGGGGTATTATGGTGAGCTGGAAGACGTAATTCCTAAATACTAGAAATTGGCTCCGTTTAGTCAAAATTTACTTTAGCATCTAGTTCGCTAAGTAGTATCTAAGTATTTGATCAATTTTTGTTTTTTGCGCGAAAACGCAACCATCTAGCAACGTCCGTACATGTCTTCGTATCGAATAATATCTTCTTCAATCAGAATGTCGCCTTTTTGAACTTCAATAACTTCAATATCTTCATCATAGGGGTTTTGCAGAGAATGAATTGCTTTCACCGGAATATCAACGCTGTGCCCCGAATTAAGTATTAATTCTTTAGAGCCCAGAACGACTTTTGCGGTACCCGATAAAATTACCCAGTGCTCACTTCTGTGATTGTGCGATTGGAGCGAAAGTTTTTGTTTCGGATTTACGTGGATAATTTTTGTGAGGAAACCTGCGCCCTGTGCTATAACAGTATAAAATCCCCATGGGCGGTATACAGTTTTGTGACAAAAATGTGTGTTGTCGTTTTGTTCTTTCAAGGTTTCATAAATCTGTTTTACGTCCTGAGTTTTATCTTTTTTACAGGCTAGAATTGCATCTTCTGTCTCAACAATTACTGTATCTTCAAGTCCGATTGTCGTAACAAGTTTAGAGGAAGAATATACAAGACAATTTTTTGAATTTTTATCAAGAACATGCCCGACAAAAACATTGTTATTTTCATCTTTTGGATTAACATCATAAATCGCATCCCAGCTCCCTAGATCTTTCCAATCGCTTTCAAGTTTAATCATGGCAAGTCTGTCAGACTTTTCCATCAATGCGTAATCTATTGAAATATTTGGCATTTTGTCAAACTCTACAAACGGGATTTCCGTGGAATTTTTCATGTCAATTTTTTCCGTAATCTCAAAAATTTCGGGTGCATGTTTATGAAGTTCTTCAAGTAAAGTTGAAGCTTTAAACATAAACATTCCGCTGTTCCAGAAATAGGATTTGTCCTGAATAAATTTTTGGGCAGTTTCGGTATCGGGTTTTTCAGAGAATTGAATAACTTTCAATCCGTTTAAAATCTTTTCGCCGGTTTTAATGTATCCGAAACCTGTTTCCGGGTAAGAAGGTTCAACTCCGAAGGTCACGAAATAACCTTCTTTTGCAAGTTGTTCGCCTTCTGATATTGCTTTTTTAAAATTTTCTATATCTTTAATTATATGATCAGAAGGTACTGCGAGAATAATTTCGTCTTTTCCGTAATTCTGAATAATAAATTTAGAAGAAATTGCAATAGCAGGAGCCGTATTTTTTGAAACCGGTTCTGAAAGGATTATTGGATTTTCCGTCAGATTCTTTAATTGAACACGGATGTTTGGAAGATGTTTTGTGTTTGTAATGCTTAGAATATTTTCATCGGGCATGCATTTTTGTAATCTTTCGTATGTAGATTGCAAAAGACTTTCTTCTCCCGTAAAGTTCAAAAGTTGTTTTGGATGAAGTTCTCTGGATAACGGCCAAAGTCTGCTTCCCGAACCCCCTGCAAGTATAATTCCAAACATTTTTACTCCTCTTTTTCATTTCTCTCTTATTCATATTATATTATAAAGTATTTCATTTTTAACAATCGTGCGATGAAATGTAACTTTTTATTGAAATATTTTGTTTTGAAAACTTTTTTTGCTAATATATATAGCATGAGAGGGATGAATAGTCGAGAGAAGATAGTTGTAGGGGTTTCACTGGTGGTGGTATGTTTTGCCGGCGGAATATTTTTTAACAAACTATATCAAACTCCCCTTAAATCAATGCAAGTGTATAAAGCTGCTCTGGAGGATTATAACAGAGAAGATTATTCAAATGCGTACTATTTGTTTTCAAAAATTTCACCTTTATCTGATTTGAAGCCTGCTGCCTTATATCGTCAGGGTGAAAGTGCAAGGGCGATTGAAGATAATGTTACTGCTGTAAAAAAATATCAGTTGCTTTTTAAAAATTATAAAAAAAATCCTTTGAGTACTCGTGCAAAATACTTAACAGGGCAGCTTCTTGTAAATGACAATCCGAAACTTGCCCAGAAGTATTTTTCACAAATTATGCAGGATGTGCCAGAGTCGGATTATGCGATTGCGTCCGAATATTATCTTGGACTTATTTTGATGAATAAGTATAAAAATTCTGGAAGCGAAATTTTTTCACTTTCTCAAAAACAGAATGTCGAAAACTGTTTCAGACACTATCTTTCAAAAGCTCCTGGCGGAAGACTTGCAAATAAAGTCGTTGAAAATTGGTTTGCGCTGGATAAAGAAATTTCAGCCGATGATTATCTTTTAATTGCAAAAACTTTATATCTTTATGGTGAGTATCCGAGAGTGCGTGATGTTATTATGAAAACGAATTCTCAGGAAAGTTGGATATTGAATGCCAAAAATCTTAAAGTCATGGGGCATGTTGCCGGAGCAAGAGCTGTTTTGCATGAAGGTTTTAGTGAGTACGAAAGTTATGTTTCAGAGGAAGACATTAGGGAAGCCATAGATTTATATATTGAATTGAGTGAAAATACTCCTTATCAAACTGTATCATATTTAAAATCAATACTTTCCGGCAAGGGATATTATTATACTGCAAATCTCAATTGCAAATATTCTCCGGCAAAAGATAAGGAAAAATGTTACAAGGAGTTGTACCTTGCTTATCCCGAAGCTCAATATGCTTCGAATGCACTTTCCGAACTGTTTTTGAGTGCAATTGACAGGGGTGATTACCACAGCGCGGAAAAAATCGGGCATGACTATTTGAAAAAATTCAGAGATAAAGATGATGCTGCTATGGTAATGTTCTGGTTGGGAAAAATTGCAGAAAGCCGTCGAAATTACAGTGAATACATGAATTTGTATAAAAGTGTAATTAACAATTATCCGGATACTTATTATGCTTACAGGGCTTATTTGAGATTAAATCATAGGGAGAATCCTCTTTTAACGGATTATATTCTTCCAAAGCATATAGAATTTCCGTATAAATTAAAAAATCAGGTTTTGAAAAAGCTTGCAGAACTTGAAGATTATGATGTTTTAAATGAAATAATTGGGGATGACGAATTTGTAAAAAGCTGGGTTTTGTATAAGCGCGGTGATTATTCACATTCCATGCTTGTTGCAAAAAACGCAATGGATAAACTTGATAAAAAGCCTGATAAATATGATTTAAGATGGCGACTTGTTTATCCTGTTCATTATTATGATGAGATAAAAAAATATGCAGATAAAAATGGAAACAATCCACCATTAATGCTTGCACTTGTCAGGGAAGAAAGTTATTTTAACCCCGAAGCCTCAAGTGGTGTCGGCGCAAGAGGTTTAATGCAGCTAATGCCTGCTACAGCCGATGAAGTTGCGGCGCGTAAAGGTATTGAGTCGTACAATCTTTTTGAACCGGAGTCAAATATCAGAATGGGTAACGCTTATTACTCGTATGTAAAAGGCATGCTCTCAGGTCTGGATATTTCCGCGATTGCTTCCTATAACGGAGGAATTGGAGCTGTTTCAAGATGGAAACAGTCTCTTAATTATTCTGACGCAGACAGCTTTGTTGAAAAAATTCCGTACAGTGAAACCCAAAATTATGTCAAAAAAGTTTTCAGGAGTTACTGGAATTATATAAGAATTTATAACGGAAACGGATAGGCTGAAACTATTTATATACAATAAAAAAGAGACATGATAGCATGTCTCTTTTCGTCCTGAAGATTTTTAAATTAGATAATATTTTTTCTAATTTTTTCTTTTGCCGTTTCAATCTGTTTAATTCGTCTTTCAGTTGTTTTAATTTGTTTATTCAGAACTTTTCTTTCGTTTTTAATAAGATTGTATTGGGCATCAACATCCGAATATTTAGCCTTAAGGTTTAACAAATCGTTTCTTACATCAACCTGAGCGTTGTCAAGTTCAAGGATAGCGCTTTGCATGTTAGTGTTTCCGCTGACTTCCTGAGCTGGTGCCTGCTGAACTGACTGTTGTTTTGTAGCTGAAGCATTGTAGTTTGCATTGTCAAAGCTTAATGGTGTGAAAGCGCTGCCGTCAGCAAGTGCTCTGCTTGAGCATGCCATAATGACAAGTGTTGCTATTGCAAAAATTTTTGAAGTTTTGATCATGATTTATCTCCTATTTTATTCTAATAAAACATTTACCTAATGTTAGTATAATTTATTTTTTTTAATCCCGCGTCATTCATTATGATGAGAAATTTTAAAAATGTCGGAACCTTTTGCAATTGTTTACGTCTGGAATACATGTGGTGATTGAGTTTTGAGGAGATTGTGAACTATTGTTAAGTGCCTCAAGTTTGCTGATAACAATAGTTTCCGTAAAAACTCAGAAAAATGATTGAAATTTATTGAATAGCATGGTTGATTTTCAAAATTCTTTAGTTTAGAATAAGAGATGTGCCCAGTGCACAGTGAACCTTAAAAATTTGAAACGAAAATTAAAAAATAAATTTTAAAAAAGTAGTTGACAAGAAAAATTTAAGTAGTAATATAAAAAAGGCGATTGAGAGAAATTAAAGATCGCAAGACTAGCCAAAACCCCGAAGTAAGATTTTGTGTTCTGCAAAATATTTATAGAAATGGATTAAGGCATCAGCACATTGAAAACAGAATAGCTGAAGACGAATAAACTTGTTAATTCGAGAAAA
>CAZCIW010000055.1:0-6344 GCA_964499135.1 uncultured Muribaculaceae bacterium | reverse complement strand
TAAAATCCGCAAAATAACAGATGTTTATGAAATATTACTAATGTAAAATCATTGTGTATTACTTGTATATACAGAAATGGCGCCGTTAATAACGGCGCCATTTCTCTTATTTACTGAAACTATTCTGCATCTTTATTAATATCTTTGATACTAAGAGCAATTCTGTGTTCTTGCGGAGTAAATTTCTTGATTAATACTTCTACGCTATCACCAACTTTAAATCTGTTAAACGGGTTAACATTTTCTTCTGCCATTTCTGAAACAGGAAGTAATGCCTCTACTCCAGGGAAGATGTTAATAAATGCACCAAAACCTGTTACTTTATTAACAGTTCCGGTGATTACCTGACCTTCTTCAAACTGACCTTCAATTTGCTGCCACGGATCTTCACCCATTCTCTTTAATGAAAGTGAAATTCTCTTTAATTCACTATCAATTTTAATGATTTTAACTTCGATAGTTTCTCCAAGAGAAATTACATCTGAAGGATGTTTAATTCTTGACCAAGAAATTTCTGAAATAGGAAGAAGTCCGTCGATACCATTGATGTCAACAAATGCACCAAAATCAGCAATTCTTACAACTTCACCTTTTACAATCATATCTTCTTCAAGAGTAGAAAGAATGTTATCAACAACCTGATCGCGTTGTTCTGCAACAGCTTGTCTTTGAGAAAGGATAAGTTTGTTTTTCTTTGGATCAGCTTCGAGAACTTTAACTTCAATTTTAGTATCTATTAAGCCGTCAAACGGAGTTCCAGTTCTAAGTTGAGAAGACGGAATAAAACCTTTAAGATCTGCAACATCAACGAGCACACCGCCTTTAACGATTGAAACAACTTTTGCAAGAATAGTATCACCCTGAATTTTTGCATCATTTAACTGTGCCCAAGCTTGAGCAAATGCAAGACGTTTCAATGAAAGAACCATTCCTTCATCATCATTTTCTTCTTTTAATACATAAAATTCTTTCACATCGCCAACATCAACAGTTTCAGAACCTTCTGCTGAAGAAATTTCTTTCAAAGGAAGAAATGCCTCTGTTTTTGCACCTCTTACGCTCACAAGAAAACCTTCTTGTTCTTTTCTGATAATTGTACCTTCAACAATGTCTGCAACAGCATTGCTCTTTGAAAAAGATTCTTCGAGTAATCTTTCAAATTCATCCAAATTTGTTTTTTCTAATGTAGTTGTCATTTTTTAAGTTTCTCCTTTTCTATATATTTTAGTAAGTTTTAAGTTTTTCTACTACTTCATCAATCAAGTTTTGCGGAGTTGAAGCCCCGGCAGTAACCCCGATTTTATCAGATTTTATTATTAAATCACCGTATTCATTCAATTCAGCAGCATTTTCAATATGAATTGTTTGCGTCGTATTTTTTAAAATTTCAGCAAGATGTGTTGTATTCGCACTTTTTTTAGACCCAACAACAACCATCAAATCACTTTTCAAAGCAAGCTGAAAAGCCTCACTCTGACGTTTTGAAGTACTTGCACAAATAGTGTTGGCAACATGGACTTCTTTTGCCACAGAGGTTAGATAAGTAAGTATTTC
This sequence comes from uncultured Muribaculaceae bacterium, assembly GCA_964499135.1. Taxonomy (GTDB): domain Bacteria; phylum Cyanobacteriota; class Vampirovibrionia; order Gastranaerophilales; family Gastranaerophilaceae; genus Scatenecus. The sequence continues at coordinate 4,790 of CAZCIW010000055.1, read as the reverse complement.
GTTCAGCGTTGCAATTTTTTGAGTTGTCTGAACCACAACACCAACTTTTTTACAAGTTTTAATCTTCTCTTCAACCGTTTTTATCTGCTCAATGGTAGACGCTACAGCAACTTTGTCACTCCATAAACGCGCATTTGCCTTTATTGCAATAACTTCCGGATGTTCAGCCCTGCCAACAATAACAACAAAATAATCTTTTTTTGCAAGCTCTATTGCTTTTTCCTGAACTTTTTTCACATCAGGGCATGTCAAATCCACAAGCACAAATCCGGCTTTTTTAATATTTTCAATAACTTCCGGACTTTCCCCATGGGTTCTCACAATACAAATGCCTTCACCTTTTTCGGGAACAGACAACAAAACCTCGATGCCAAGAGCCTCAAGCTCACGGATAACATCAGTATTATGAATGAGTTCCCCCAACACTGAAACTTTTGTTTCGGGGTTTTCGGCTTTTAACTTTTTTGCGGTCTCAACGGCACGCTTTACTCCGTAACAAAAACCCGCATATTTTGCTAATTCAATTGTTTTCGGCAATTCTAAATTGTCTTCTTTCTTATAGACTCGCGGCATTAAAAAAACCGCTGTAATTCTATTTAATTACAAAATATATTAAAATGCAAGCACTAAGCGGCGCGGAATTTTAAAATTCCGCGCCGCTTTATCGCCACAAATTATGTACCTGAAATATTTATATGAACTAAGATTTTATATACATAGTAGATTTGTTTTTCAACAATTCTGCACGCATTTTTGAGTCGATAAAAATTGGGGTAAAAGATTCTTTCATAAAATCAGCAAATACCGGAGTTGCATATTTCTGTTTATGTTCAAATTCTGCTTCAATAATCGAATTTTCTGAGACTTCTGCATAATCCTTAAAATAAGTTTTGAATGCCGGATCCTTCGCAAGTTCTTTCCGCTGTTCAACAACCACATTATTGGTTGAAACTTTCATTGCGTTAATAATTTTATTAACAGCGTCAACAGGCAGTCCTGCTCTTAGCATTGGCAAACCCATACCGCTTTCAACCATATCTTTGAGGTAAGAAGACCTTGCAATCATTGTAAATACAAGTTTTTTATGAGTTGCATCTATCATACTTGATCCAACAAAACTTTTCATCATGGCAAGCTTTTGAGCAGGAGCGGCTTCTTCAAAGCGTTTTATAAAATATTCACGTCTTTCCTGTGTTGTAAGTTGGGAAAGTTCACGTATCGACAATGTTCCTGAAAGAATTTTTGTTTCAGTATTTCCTGCTGCCAATTCACCGGAAAGAACTGCTTCTGCAATAGCTACAACTGTTTCAACTTTTTGCATTGACGGAGGTAATGCGGGAACAATTTCATAAACTTTTTGAAGGGCTTCCATATTACCGGATTCGTAAACTACGTCAATCGCAGCACTTTTTACCGAGTTGTCATAATTTTTAATATTTGAGGCAGCCAATGTCTGAACTTCTTTATAATTAGAGCTCATGACTTCTTTGTGCATTGCAAGTTGATTATCTTTATGACAATTTTGAACCTGATTTGCAAACCTTTTTTGTAATTCTATTGCTGTTTTGGCATTAAAATGTTGTGAGGTAGCCATCAAGTCTTTCAAAACTACGGTTTGGTTCTCTTTTGAATAATTAGCAATGCCATCACCAAGTGCAGCCGCCAACTTTGGATCTTTATTCTCTACAGCATGACGGTTATATTTTTCGAAAATATCATGTTCAATAGAATCATCTGTATTTCCGATTCCACGTGCTAATTCTTCCACGCTGTTTTTATTTGTACCTTTTTCAAGAGCATCCACATAGATTTCTTTTTGCTGTTCTTTGGAATAAACACCCTCTTTAGTTAATTCGTTTACTACTTTTGCAACATTTGCATCTTTATCTTCAATACTCAGTAGTTGTTGTACCGCAGTAGCAACATGTTCAGGAGCCTTTTCAGCTAAGAATTTTGAAGTTGCGTTAGTAATACCACCAAGAACTTCCGGGGAAATCGTACCATCAGCAATCAGTGGTTTTAGCCCATCTTTAATAAATTTATAATAACTTTTTTCATCAAATTTACCGTCTTTGTTGGTTGCTAATGTACGAGCCAATTCAATCTTTGCTGCGTATTCATCTGGCAAATAAGCTCTTGTTGTCACAAGTGCACGAACCTCTTTAGCTAAGTCAGCCAACTCCATCTGTTCATTAATTGTATGGCAATTATTACGAAGTTCTACATATTTTTCTTTAAGAGCGTCTTTATCAGTAGGATCAATATCCTTGAAGCACTTTTCCAGATAATGCATTTTAACTGTACGTTCTGCTATAGCTCTAGCTTCATCCTTATCCTTAGTTGCAGAATAGATTTCAGTGAATTTTTTGATTTCATCTTCGTAATTCGCATCATTCTTTATAAGACCGAATGTAGAAGTTTCTTCATCAGGATTTAAGTGCTCATTAACAACATGGTGCCAATTTTCACCATATTCACTTTTCATATTTTGCAACCTTTGTAAATATTTATTTTCAAAATCATTAAGCTCTCTACCACTACCGGCTTTTTCTTCTAAGTATGTTAAAGAATTCAAGCAATTATTTTTTTTAGCAGTTTTACTATCTCCGTAGCGCGCAGAAATTTCTTCATTAAATGCTTTCTCCTGCCTTTCTAAGGAATTCATTTTATCTTCAATATTTTTGGAATTAACATTGGCATCTACAGTTTCAGGTTGACTAACTTTTGCCATAGGTGGTTGATGGGTATTTGCTGTTACTTCCGCAGTCGAGACATTGTTTTCTGCTAAAACATCTGTCTCCGGATTTTTCTCTTGCGAGACCGGAGCTGCTGTAGAAGTTGTTTCTGCTGTAGATTCTTGAACTTCCGGTGACATTTTCTGTGGTTCTGTATACAACGGCATTAGAGCATTTTGTATATCTTCATCAGTCATTGTTGAAATGTCATAACCCTGAGATTGCAAATATTTTAATTCTCTTTCACTTAAATTTTTGACATTTTTGTTTTTTAAATTTTCAAATACAGTATTTTGAGACCCTTCAGATTTTGCCGTTGATGAATGTTTCATCACTACACCGGCACTTACACTCTGTACATTTTTTACATTGTTAGTTTCCATTTTAATATACTCTCTGTTTTATACTCTAAACATGTAAAAACATGCTGAAATCATGAATTTCAGCATGTCCCAACATGTTTTACAAAAGTTTACAATTCTTTAGTGGTCATTTTCACTGTTTTTTTAGTCACCCTTACCAAGCCTTGCCATCTCCACTAGATCTACTTCATCCACATATGGCTCAAGAACTTTTATCTTAGGATAAGCTCTAGTATCAAGTCCGGGGATGTCATTATTATTTAAATCCTCACAAAACGCAGTTAGACCAAAATAAGAAAACTTCTCAGTAACTTCAATCACCTTTCCATTTTTAGCCTTGATTTCACCTACTAATACAGGATAACTACTCCTCTTAACTACTTTTTTATTTTCTCCTATAAAAGTTATATCATTCTCTCGTATACCTTTCAACCTGGCACCGATTCTTTTTCCATCATAATTACGATATCCAAACCAATATTCATTACCAAGCTGGTATATAAAATCAAAATCACCTTCCTTGTCTGAATTAGTAACCGAGACAACAAGTTCACCATTATCAAGAACCTCGACCTCGTAGGTCCTAAACGGTGGCTTAATTGTCTTAACTATATTTAGTTTTGGCTGTTCAACCTGTTCAGTTTTATTAGCATTCCTTGTATTAGAATTTTCGGAATTCAAACGGTTGGTATACACAAAACGTTCAAAGAATTTTATTTTAGGATAAGTTCTGGTATAAAATCCTGGGATATTATTATTATTAAAATCCTTGCAAAACTTGTATAGTTCATCAGGACAAGGTAAAACAAATTTATCATATACTATTTCACCAGCATCATCTATTCTCGGCTTTTTGCATATGACTTCAGTATGATGTTCTGAACCTACTACCCTTCGTATACCATCCATCAAGTCAGCAGTAAGTTTACCATCATTAGCACGGTACACAAAAGAAAGCCCTACGTCATCCGAAAATGTTATTGTGGCATGAGGGTCATTTGAAGTGGCAGAGGCAGAGGCAAACCAAAAACCATCCTCATATAAGATCGTATAATCTCTACCTGCGGGCTGAATAACCTTAAATTTCGTCTGTTCAACCTGTTCAGTTTTATTAGCATTATTTATAGCTGAATTACGTTCTGCTGCTGACGAATTCAAAGGACTCATCGCCAAAAGTGTCGCAAGCGGCACTGCAACAAGCGTATTTTTTATTGGATTGCTATGTGCGACCCTGTTTTCTCTTTCTTTATTTTGAGCCTCAAAGTGGACATTGTTGGCTTTAACTTGTCCTAAATGACTAACTGCTCCTATTTTCATATTATTTACTCCATTTTTTACACCACAAATTTTTCGTATCAAAAACCATCAATATTTTTTTTTGCTGAATTCATTACTCAAATTTATTCCACTAATCCCAATTTTCCTTATTATATAACGATTTAGGGTGTTTGTAAAGTTTTATATATTGTATTAATATTTCTTAATACTTGCGCCGACTTTGTTTTTGTTGTACATTCATATCTGTAAAAAGTTTACATAAAGAAGGAGACTCTTATGAGCGAAAGAAAATTAGTTGGAACAAATGAAATGTTCAAAAAAGCACTCGCAGGCGGTTATGCTATTGGTGCTTACAACGTAAACAACATGGAAATTTTACAGGGTATTGCCGAAGCTGCTGAAGAAACTCAATCAC
>CAZCIW010000054.1:0-6845 GCA_964499135.1 uncultured Muribaculaceae bacterium | reverse complement strand
AGACTAAATACCATATCAATCATATATGGTTTCTTTATTTCAAAGTTTGTTACTTCACTTGTATATAATAAACTCTTAAAATAAATGGAATGCGTACCTGCGGATAATTGCAGATAATTAAAGCCTTTATCACCTATTTTGCCTACTTGCTTATCATCTATGAATACCTTTAATTTGAACAACCTTGATGTTTTGCAAGTTAAAAAGAAGTTGCTGGTATACCAATCCTTCTTACCATTCATACTTTATCCTCCATTTACCCAATATCAAATTCATTAAAACATTCTGCCTTTATATCAAAGATGCTTTCTATACCGATAAAACTCCTATCAGTGAACTGCACCTTTCCTTCAGTGTCGATTACCCTTCTTAGAATACCAACCTTGCTTTCATACGCTCCACCGACCTTCTTTTTATCAGGCACAAAGTAAATAATCTCTACTTCTATGTTTTCCTTTATATGCTCCTGAAGATAATTCAGTTTTGACGAAATAAGTTCTTTTTGCTCATCGGTCAATTCAACCTTTTTGTCGACAATTCTTCCTGTCTCTCCGATTGATTCTTCATATCCACTCAACGCCGAAAACGGAGCAAACTGTGCCGACCTTTGAAGTCTATCCATTGGCTTATGCTTTGATTTAGGCTTTTCTATACCGATAATATCGTCATAATTGTGAACATCAAACATCATTCTTTATGACCTCCTATCTGTTTATTCCTTTCAATCGCAGTTCCGCCTTCTTCGAGATTCATTGCCTTTAACATTGCATTTTTACCATACTTGTCTTTTATTTGGATAATGGTTTTTTGTAACTCAAGGTCTTTCTCTCTTTTCTTTTGTTTTTCTCGTTCAATCCTTTCCAATTCTTCGATATCATCAAACAAGGTATACTGTCTGACTTGCCCATCGGGTTTATACCCTTCTGCTTTTGTTAAAATACTTGCACACACATTTATCCTACGAACAAGCAATATTGGATTGACAATCCTATCATATAAAACTTCGATTGCATCTACCAACTCACCCGTAGATGAAGTAAACCCATCAAGGTTTATACTTCCGTGAACACCTTTCGGCACACTTCTTCCGTAATGGTCAATTTCAACAGCGCCGTGATACTTCGAATTTATACGCTCGTCAGTCATGCACTCTGCATCATATCCGATTGTAAGCGTTAACTGGCTTGTAAGATAACCTTTTTCTACCAAGTCAAACGACAACAAATCGGTCATCTCTTTAACAATGAGCTTTGCCTTTTTGAAATCATAAGGACACGATAAAACCTGTCCGCTCGATAAACTGTTTGATTTTGGCTTGTAACTCTTTACTTCAGCAATCGTTGTCGGCTCAATACCCCAAGCGTGGTCAATCAAAAGTTCAGCATTGACACCGAACTCTTTATAAAGCAGGTCTTCATTATAAAAACAATTACTTCCACCTGTCGAGCATTTTGCAATGTCTCCCATCGTATATAAACCCAACTTCTCAAGCCTTTTTACATATCCGGGTCCAACACGCCAAAAATCCTTTAATGGCTTGTGATTCCATAGTTGCCTTCTATAGGACATTTCATCAAGCTCGGCAATACGAACTCCGTCCTCGTCTGCAGGCATTTTCTTTGCAACGATATCCATTGCTACTTTAGCAAGGTACATATTCGTCCCGACACCTGCTGTAGCCGTGATTCCTGTTTCACTCAAAACCTCTCGAATCATCTTCATCGCAAGATCGTGTGCGGTTGTTTTGTAAGTGTTTAAATACTGCGTAACATCCATAAAAACTTCGTCAATCGAATAAACATGGATGTCTTCGGCACTAATATATCTCAAATAAATACTGTAAATTTTGGAACTGACTTCAATATAATGTCCCATTCTGGGCGGTGCTACCAAATAACTTAACTTTAACTTTCCGTTGTTTGTTAGTTCGTCCAAATAATACGATTCGCCCTCAAACTTGCGATTTCTAATTCTGCTCTGCCTGTCGCTGTTTATCTCCTTGACCTTTTGCACTACTTCAAATAGTCTCGGACGACCAGGAACGCCGAACGACTTTAATGCAGGTGTAACCGCCAAACAAATCGTCTTTTCAGTTCTCGACTCGTCCGCCACCACAAGGTTTGTGTTTAATGGGTCTAATCCCCTGTCTACACATTCTACGGAAGCATAAAAAGACTTCAAATCGATACAAATATAAACTCTTTTTTTGTCCATTGTCCTGCCTCCGAAAAAAATTTTAGTCTTCTCTATAATATAGTTCCGTCAATTTATCAAGCATTTCTTCGTATCCTGCCGTAGGGTTGTCCTTGAGCCATTTGAGCATTTCTTTATGTGCCTTTTTTATGTCAATAATACTTGTAAATCCAAGCATATCATCACGACTTATCCCCCTATCGTGCATTATATCAATAATCTCTTTCTCTATTTTAGTTAATGCCATCACCCCTCCTTTTTAAGTTTCTTCCTTAATTCCCATTAAAGCAAGAATTCATCTTTAGAAATCGAAGGATTGCTCTGAATCAACTGATAACTTTTCTCAATGTTTTTATCGTCAATTGCCTGTCCAATTGTAATCATATCTAATCCTAAACTTTGAAGAAAATCCATTATAAAAACACCTTTTTCGTATTGAGTCATTCTTCGCTCTCCTTCTTTTTCAAAATCACTTTAACAAATCTCTCAAGATAATGCCATCGATTGTTTTCCACGAAGTATATCCGTTTCTGCTCGAATAAGTGGCAAAACAAATTGCTCCTGACGGACTGCTAAACAAAATGTCTTCCATAAGCTCACCGTTTTCAGATACTTTGTCTGCATATTTTTCTCTTTGCTTTTTAATTCCGTCCAAACAACTCTTAGTAGGTTTCGTTGCCAAAATACTGCCTTTTGTCAAAACAAAACCTTCTGCTGTTCTTATGCATTTCGCAGTGATATTTCTTTCGTTGCAAAATAGTTCTACTCTTTCTTTGATTTCCATTTCGGTTTCGCCCGTGTAAACTTTATTTTTTACAACCAACGGTTCAAAAACCTTATGCCCGAGCATTACCATAACTATTTTTGCATACTCGATATACCTTGCTAAATCGCTCTCTTTTTCTTCAGTTATATTCCCAATTGTAGGGTCGTTTCCGTTTTTAACCAAGTATCTGCCAGCATTCTTCGCAAGCTCGCAAAAAGTATGCTCCAAATAACTAATCTCAGTAGGACCGAACGAATTGTTTTGCGTAGTAAACATAACAGCCTCGTTCCAGTAATCCTTTTGAGGATTTCTATTATGCTCCAATATACGACCTACCAAACCTTCGCCATTTTTCCTTACACCTGCTTGACCGATATATACTATCGGCTTGTCGGTTTCTTCGTCAACACCAAATAAGAAATAAACTCCGCTTTGACTTAAAAACTTTATATCGTGACAATTGTCTATTTCCGTTCTTGGAATTTTGTATGCTATACCTGTCCAGTTTGCTATGGTGCATTTAATTCTTCCCATAGGTTTTCCGTCTAAAAGAAACAAATTAACATTTTCACTTATCATAACCTTGCTCTCCCCTTAGTCCTTTTTCTCACGCAAACTGTCGTATATCTCTTTTAAGAATATACCAAGCACGTCCTTCTTTATTGATTCGTTGTTAAGAAGCATTGTAAAGAACTCTTGATTTTGAGAAAGTCCTTCAATCAATGCATCATCAATCGATGCCAAATAAGAGAAATTAAAGTCTTGAATTGTGTTATTCTTTGCACTTGCAACCAAGTCAGGATTCTTAAGCATTAAGTCTTTGATTTGCAAAGCTGCCTTGATGGCTACATCGCTATCAAATGTTTTTCCTGTTTTGCTGTTAAGTTCCTTAATAATGTCAGACAATCTCTTTTCTTCGTCTTCGGTTAAATTAAATGTTTCTGCCGTAGGAAGTTTAACAACAGGGTTAGGTGTCATTTTAGATTTTTTGATTTCTTCGCCTTTCTTTTGATAGAAATCACTTGCTTTAATTTTATCAGACAAATCAAATCCACTGCCAGGTTTACCCTTCTTCAAATAAGGCAATAACCAAACGATAAAATTATACTTCTTATGTAAGTCTACATCTTCAAATGATGAAACTTGAATTAAGAACTCATAGTAACGAACGAAATGTCTTAAAACAGTGTAAAACTCTGCTTGTTTTTCTTCTTCGAGTTTGTCGTATTCCTTCTTCGCCTTACTCAAATAATAAGTTATTTTTTGCTCACGCTTGTAAGGTTGTGTTTCGCTATCGTAGAAGTACTTGTTAGCAACATCGACATCTTCAGATGAGAAAATATAGAAACTGTCGATTTTTGTATCCAACTCATAAATCAATTCAGGAGTAACCGAATTGCAAAGCAATGTCGTTGTATAATATGGCTCAAACGATTTTACTATATCTTCATATTCATTGACAAAGTCAAGAATAAATGTCGTTTTCTCATAAGGTGGACATATTCTATTTAATCTCGACAATGTTTGAACTGCCGATATTCCCTTCAATGATTTAAGGACATACATAGCACAAAGTTTAGGTTGGTCAAAACCTGTTTGATATTTGTTTGCAACAAGCAGGATTTTATAACCGTTGTCTTCATCGTCAAACTTATCTGCCGTATAATCGTCACTAAATCCGTTAAGCGAAGATTCCGTTACAAACTTTTCCGCATCATCGCTCATACCTAACTTTTTCTCGCTTATTTTACCCGAAAAAGCAACCAAAGGTTTGATTTCGTCATATCCCTTGCTCTTTGTGTATTCGAGCAAAGCATTATAGTATTTTACCGCCTCAGGACGAGATGCTGTTATTACCATTGCTTTTGCCTGTCCGTCTAAATGATGAGCGATTTGATTTCTAAAATGCTCCACTATTATTTCAATTCTTTGTGCAATGTTTGTATCGTGAAGCATGGCAAAACGAACAATCTGCTTTTTAGCCTCGTTGTTCTTAAATTTCGGGTCGTTTTCAATTGCTTTATTAATTTTGAAATAAGTCTTATATGGAGTAAAGTTTTGAAGAACGTCGAGAATAAAGCCTTCCTCAATCGCTTGTTTCATCGAATACAAATGGAACGCCTCTTTTTGTCCTTTTTTATTTAATCGACCGAACAACTCAAGTGTCGTTGGCTTTGGTGTAGCCGTAAATGCAAACATCGAAACATTGGCTTGTTTACCGTGCGATTGAATGGTGTCACGAATCATATCTTCGGCATCATATTCGACATTATCAGCACCTGCACCTAATGTTTTCGTTACGGCTGCCATATCCTTTCCTGCAGTCGAAGAATGTGCCTCGTCAATGATTACGGCAAAATTCTTATCCTTCAATCCTTGCACGATATCGGCAATATATAAGAACTTTTGAATTGTCGTTGCGATAATCTTTGTGTTGCCTTCGAGTGCGTCTTTCAAATCACTCGAATCACACTTATCATCAAGCACTTTAATCAATCCAGATTTATGCTCGATTGCTGAAACTGCCCTTTGTAATTGACGGTCAACAACAACTCTATCCGTAATAATTACGATATTATCATAGACCACTTTATTATCTGCGTCATGCAAAGATACCAAACGATGTGCAAGCCAAGCAATCGTGTAAGTTTTTCCCGAGCCAGCACTATGCTGAACTAAATAGTTTTGTGATGTTTTGTTTTCTCTAACATCGGCAAGTGTTTTACGGATAAAATCAAGTTGATGATATCTAGGGAATATCAAACTTTCTTTTATTTTCTTTTTACCCGTTTTCTTGTCTATTTCTTCCTTCTTATCGATAAAGACAAACTTTGAAATAATTTCGAGCAAGGAGTCCTTTTTGAAAATGTCCTCCCACATATAGGAAACGCCAAAACCGTCTTCATTCAAAGGATTTCCTTTTCCGACATTGATACCTTCGCCTTTACCCTTATTGAATGGGAAGAATACAGTCTTTTCGCCGTTCAACTTGGTGGTCATATAAACTTCTTCTAAGTCCATAGCAAAGTTTACAAGACAACCTGCTTTATACAAGAACAATCTTGATTTAGGGTCTCTTTCTACTCTGTATTGATAAATTGCGTCTTCGTAAGATTGTCCAGCAAGGTTGCATTTCAACTCTACGGAAATAATCGCTATACCATTTAAGAACAATACAAGGTCTACCCTTTCGTCATCCTTAGGGTATACTTCTTTCATTACCGAAAAAATATTCTTCGAATAATTAAGATTTTCTTTCTTATTGAAATCGGTCGCAGGTTTTGTATACATCAACTTCAATGTTTCGTTTGAAATCGAGATGCCGTGTTTCAAAACATAAATCAAAGACTTTGAAACGATGTCGCTGTTTAATTTGCCTACAATTGTTTCTTGATAATCATCTTTGTATATTCTTTTTAGTTTGGTAAGAATATCGCTTTGTGTATTCTCAAGGAACTTAAAAAGTAATTCTCTGTCGACAGCAAAATACCTGTCAAAATCAAGGTTTGTACGAGCAACATAGCTATTGTTATTAACTAATTGCTTAACGATAAAATCTTCATATTGAAGTTCTGATAATATTTTATTCATTACACACCTCTTTTGCCTGTCACCACTTCGAATATTAGTGACTTTTTGTATTCTTCCAAAACACCGAGTTGTTTTTCCTTATCCCCAATAACATCGTCAATTTCGGCACATTTTTTATCGAGATATTCCGCTATTTCTTTTTGCTCTTCGATTGGCGGTACTGGTAAGGCAATCTCCAATAATTCAGTAGCATTAAGGCTACTTCTTACCCCTGCATCTCCTAAATAGTTAAATATTTCGTTCATCCACATTGACAAATAATACTTTTCAGCATAACTTGGAACTATTTGTCCAT
>CAZCIW010000053.1:0-7267 GCA_964499135.1 uncultured Muribaculaceae bacterium | reverse complement strand
GAAAAAAGTGTTAAGATAAGAAAGTGATAGATAAAAAGATGAAAGAGGTAAAAAGCATGAAAAGGCGCACTATGACTGCATTTGCGGGGGGGGGTACACTCTAAAAGGTCTCGTAGACAGGGTTTTGGGGGTATCGCTATGATAAAACCCAGTAAAAATGCCCATTCGCTCTCGGATTTATTAAAAAAAGTCGACGAGAAGAAACCCGAAAATGAAGCCCTTGTGCAAATTAATTCATCTTTTTGCCTTAAAAATAAAATCGCTGAGTTTACTCAAGCCATAAGCGTAATGCGCGCAGCATTTACTTTAGCGGAAGTTCTTATCACTTTAGGTATTATCGGAATTGTTGCGGCGATGACTATTTCAAGTTTAATAAGAGAATATCAGCGTAATGAAACGGAAGTTAGATTACAAAAAGCATATACAACAATGTCACAGGCTTTTTTGCTGGCGCAAGCAAAACATGGGGAAGCAAAGTATTGGGACTGGAGTGATGCAGAAAAGATACTAAGAGACTACTTTTTACCCGATATAAAAGGTGCAGTGGTTTTTCCGACAGATGAAAGTCCGACAAATTTAATGTGTTTTGAGGGTAAAGTTTCTGATACAGTTGATGCTTCGGGAAATCCGAGTTCATCGCAATATGGTTGGATAGACAAAATATTCATAAGTTCACCCTTTATTCCAAACAAAACTGCTTCTATCAAACTTATGGACGGAACATGTGTAGGTTTAAATCCGACAGGAGCAGCAGAGGGAAGCGGAAAGTGGGTAAATTATTATGATAAAGAGATGTTTATAGATACTAACGGGAGTTCAAGAGCGCCCAATATAGCAGGGTTAGATTTGTTCTTTTTCGTTATTGTAGATAATAATATAAGGCCTTATGGCTATACGTGGAGTTATGACGAATTAAGTGTTCCGAACAAAAGCAATAGTTGTCACCGAAAAGCTCGTGCAGGAGGCAGAGTATGTGCAACTAAAATAATGAGTGACGGATGGACAATTAAATATTGGTAAATAATAGAAAAAGTTTGAATTTCTTGACTGAGCCCTAAAATCAAACAGAAGAAAAAGTCGATTTTAGGGTTTTGGTTTATTCCAACACAGACTTTTTTATAAAAAGTTTCAGTTGCTAGTTACATTTTTCTTTAACTTTTGTGGCAACAACAGAGGCGGCTAAAGATTGTTGGCGCGATTTTGTTGGAAAAGTCAGAAAATAAGTTAAAGTAACTCTATTTAAATGATAAATTTTACAACAGCCAAACTTTAACCGGTCTTCCTACACTGTTGTAAAGTTTGTCGTTTACTACAACTCCTTGGAGTTTTCCGTCTGCGTAAAAAATGTATTCATATCCGTCAACTGCAAAAAAGTTTACTTTTTGTAGATATCCGTTATTACTGTAAACTGCTTTGTAGTATGGCCGTACACTTTCTTCTCCTGTTAATATTTTGACTTCATATAAATTTCCGAATAAATCATAAATGTATTCACTTTTTGGGTTGTTTGAATAAATTACTGAATAGTTTGCTAGAATTTTATCTGCCATTAAGTAATAATTGCCTTTTACAATGTAGTTTTTTGCAGAAAGAGGTGTGCCAAATTTTAAAAATTTTATATTATCTCTGTAGTTTTTATCTTCTTTAAAGTCTTTAAAATTTTTTTTGTATTTTCTACGAGACTCTTCAAAAATTCCGGATTTATCAAGAATATTTTTGCAATATTTAATTCTGGAATTCCTATCTTGCTGAGTTGTAAATCTGTAATCACTTTGTTTTCTAATTCCGCCATAAAAGTAACTGTCAGCATATACGGAATTCGAAATTAGTAAAATTATTACAAATATAAGAAGTTTTTTCATAAACTACCAGTTGCTTCTTGTTAAATCCTGTTTTGCATTTCTTGTGTATCGTTTATCTTTGAACCATACTCCCTGAAATTTTCCGTCAGGTTCGTACATATATTGCATGTCGTGTGATACAAAATATATCGCACTAACCATTTCTCCACTTGATTTATATTGTTTTGACCAGTATGGGAAGTTAGGATAATTGTCCGAAATTACATCAACATACTTTAAATGTCCGAAAGCATCATAGTAATATGCCGTTTTAGGGTTGTCTTTGTATTGTATTGCGTAACTTATCAGTACTCTGCCGCTGAAAAATCCGCCGAGTTTGTAATCTTTGGTTTCGGTAATTCCATTAGAAGCTTCAATGTAGTGAGTTTTATTGTTTTCGTCTTTTAGAAAATCTTTATATTGTGCACGAAATTCTTTTTTGTTGTATTTAAAAATAGTGTCATTTCCAAAAATTATTTTTTTATAATTTTCGATGATTGTGTCTCTCTCAATTTGTGACATATCAAGCCAGTCGAATGACGCTTCTCCTGTCAGAGTCAAAGTTTGCTGGGAAGTTTCCGCATTCGTGTCATCTGAAATCATGACCTTTGTTTCTTCAGCAAAAACACAGCCTGTTCCAAAGATTACGCTTAAAACAAAAAACAATAAAAATTTTTTCATAATTCCCCCTGATGTCAATATACCAGAAACTTTTGATATTAGCAAGTTTTAGAGATATTTACTTGACAGTATATCCATAATCGGTATTGACGTGTATATCTTCTCGCAGAGATAGTTTTAGCGCTTTTTAGTGTGAAATTTACCCTTTTGTTACAAATAATTAACATGAAAACTGCAAAGAAAATATATTTTCTTGACTAAAATCTTTGATGTATTACGATTAAGTAACATGAAAAATTAAAGTCGGGTGAACTATGTCCAAAATAGGAAATTCCGAATTTTATATAAAAGTTTATCAGTCTAAAATGCAGACAGATAAAAGGTTTACAGCCTTAAGTTAGAAAATATTTTTTAAGTAGTATGTACACCATTATTAATGAGGTGAATTGATGTCTAAGACAAAATATGCAAAAAGAGTAACGCCGATGGGTATTCCTCATACTCGTTTGGACGATTTACCGGATCTTATTGAAGTGCAAAAAAAATCGTTTGAATGGTTTTTGAAAGAAGGTTTGAAAGAAGAGTTACTTTCATTTTCTCCTATTAAAGACTATACAGGCAGATTGGAATTACACTTCTTGCCGAATTATACATTCGACAATGCAAAATATTCAGTAGAAGAAGCAAGAATTCATGACGCAACTTATGCAAAACAATTGCGTGCAATGATTAGATTAGTAAACCGTGACAGCGGTGAGATTAAAGAACAAGAAGTTTATATCGGTGATATTCCGACAATGACTGACAAAGGTACGTTTATCGTAAACGGTGCAGAACGTGTAATCGTTTCTCAGATTGTCAGATCTCCCGGAGTTTACTTCAAACGCGAAATTTCGCCAGCCGGAAAACGTTTATACAACGCAACAATGATTCCTAACCGTGGTGCGTGGTTGAAAATTGAAACCGATTCAAATGATTTGATATATGTAAAAATAGACAAAAACAGAAAAATTTTAGCTACAACATTGTTGAAAGCTATGGGTATCACTGTAAGTGAAATGGAATCATTATTCACTCACTTTGATTTCTTAAAGAAAACTCTTGATAAAGACACAGCAGAAACTACAGACGATGCTTTGATTGAAGTTTACAAAAAACTTCGTCCGGGAGATCCGGCTTCTCCTCAAGGTGGAAGACAGATTCTTGAAGCACGTTTCTTTGATGAAAAGAAATATGATATCGGACGTGTAGGTCGTTATAAACTAAATAAAAAATTAAACCTGAATATCCCGAAAAATCAGAGAACTTTAACTGTTCAGGATATTGTGGCTTCAATTGAATACTTGATTAACTTAACATATGATGAAGGTTCAGTTGATGATATTGACCATTTGGGTAACAGAAGAATTCGTTCAGTCGGCGAACTTTTACAGAACCAATTCAGAGTTGGGCTTTCAAGAATTGAAAGAATTGTTAAAGAAAGAATGACTTTACAGGATTCTGAAACTCTCACTCCGTTGAATCTTTTAAATGTAAAACCTTTGAACGCTGCAATTAAAGAATTCTTCGGAAGTTCTCAGTTGTCACAGTTTATGGATCAGACAAACCCGCTTGCTGAATTGACTCACAAAAGACGTATTTCAGCTCTTGGACCGGGTGGTTTGATGAGAGAACGTGCAGGATTTGCAGTTCGTGATATTCACCCGTCTCACTACGGACGTATTTGTCCGATTGAAACTCCTGAAGGTCCGAACGCAGGTTTGATCGGTTCACTTGCAACTCACGCAAAAGTTAATGATTATGGTTTTGTTGAAACTCCGTTCTTTGTTGTAAAAGATGGTGTGGTAACTGATGAAGTTCACTACCTGACAGCGGATGAAGATGAAAACTTACGTATTGCTCCTGCAGATGTTCAGTTGAATCCGGATCACACTTTCAAGGATGAATATGTTCCTGTTCGTTACAAATCTGAATTTACGATGGGTGAATCAAATAAAGTTGACTATATGGGGGTTTCTCCGATCCAGGTAATCTCTGTTGCAACATCTTTAATACCATTCATTGAACACGATGACGCAAACCGTGCACTGATGGGCTCGAACATGCAACGTCAGGCTGTACCGCTCTTGATTACAATGAGACCGGTTGTCGGAACAGGTTTGGAAGCCCGTGCCGCGAAAGATTCCGGTATGGTAGTTGTATCTGATGTTGACGGTGTTGTTGAACGTGTTGTCGGTGAAGAAATTATTATCCGCGATAAAGAAAATAAACCTCATTTATATCAGTTAATGAAATACTTAAGAAGTAACCAAGATACTTGCATTAACCAAAGACCTATTGTTCATGAAGGTGATAAGGTTAAGGCCGGTGATGTAATCGCTGACGGTGCTTCAACTGATTGCGGTGAACTTTCACTCGGTAAAAATGTCCTCGTTGCATATATGCCTTGGGAAGGTTATAACTATGAAGACGCGATTTTACTTTCGGAAAGATGCGTTCACGATGATGTATTCACATCAGTTCACATTGAAAAATTAGAAATTGATGCACGTCAGACAAAGCTCGGACCTGAAGAAATTACACGTGAAATTCCGAATGTATCTGAAGATGCGCTAAGACACCTTGATGAACGCGGAATCGTTCGTATCGGTGCAAGAGTTTACGCAGACGATATTTTGGTAGGTAAAGTTACTCCGAAAGGTGAATCTGAACATCCGCCGGAAGAAAAACTTCTCCGCGCAATCTTTGCAGAAAAAGCAAGAGATGTAAAAGATAACTCATTAAGAGTTCCTCACGGTGAAGGCGGTCGCGTACTTGACGTAAAAGTATTCGACAGAGAAAAAGGTGACGAACTTCCGCCAGGTGCAAACACAGTAATCAGAGTTTACATCGCTCAAAAACGTAAAGTTTCGGTCGGTGACAAACTCTCAGGACGTCACGGTAACAAAGGTATCGTATCCAGAATTTTACCGAAAGAAGATATGCCGTTTATGCCTGACGGAACTCCGGTTGATATCGTGTTGAACCCATTGGGTGTACCTTCACGTATGAACGTAGGTCAGACTTATGAATTACTTCTGGGGTTGGCTGCATATTTGACCGGAAACCACTATGAAGCACCTTCATTTGACGAAATGTATGGTGATAACAAATCTGAAATTGCAACAAAACAGGAACTTTTGAAGGGTATTAAAGAATCCGGTTGCGATTGGGTAACAGAAGACGGTAAAGTAAGACTTATTGACGGTCGTACCGGTGTTCCGTTTGATGAACCTGTAGCTGTTGGTCTTTCCTATATCCTTAAACTTGTTCACCTTGTTGATGATAAAATTCACGCTCGTTCAACAGGTCCTTACTCACTCGTAACTCAGCAGCCTTTGGGTGGTAAAGCTCAGTTCGGCGGACAGAGATTCGGAGAAATGGAAGTTTGGGCTTTGGAAGCTTATGGTGCGGCATATACTCTTCAAGAAATGTTAACAATTAAGTCGGATGACGTTAACGGACGTAACAGAGCATATGAAGCTATCGTAAAAGGCGACAATATCCCGAGACCGGGAATTCCTGAATCATTTAAAGTATTGGTTCGTGAATTACAATCAATCGGTCTTGATATTGCAGTTGCAAAGAAAGATGGTGCAGAAGTTGATTTGATGACAGATATGGATGATTTGAGAAAATCAGCTCCGAAAAGAACATTGTCTGACATTGATTCGGAACTTCTGAATATCAATTTCTTTGAAACACCAACCACATTTGGAGACTTATAATAAGAAAATTGTGAAAAGTGAGGGGAGATTTTTTAAATCCCCTCCGCATCACTACTTAATAAAAAAGGAGAACAATTAAAAATGTCAACAAGTATAGATTATTTTGACTATATAAGGATTGGTATCGCCTCACCTGAAAGAATTCTTCAGTGGTCACACGGTGAAGTAACCAAGCCTGAAACAATAAACTACCGTACTTTGAAACCTGAACGTGATGGTCTGTTCTGCGAAAGAATTTTTGGACCTTCGAAGGATTGGGAATGCTATTGCGGTAAGTACAAAAGAGTTCGTCACAAAGGTATTATCTGCGAACGCTGCGGCGTTGAAGTTACAGATTCAAAAGTAAGACGTGAAAGAATGGGACACATTAAACTTGCTGCTCCTGTTTCTCACATCTGGTTTTTGAAAGGAATTCCGTCATATTTGGGTTTACTTCTTGATATGACTTTGAAAGATCTTGAACAAGTTATTTATTTTAACAACTATGTTGTTCTTGAACCGGGCGAAAGCAATTTCAAAAAACTTCAGCTTTTAGGCGAAGAAGAATACGAAGATTATATGGCAGAAAACGAAGATTCTTCATTGAGAGTTGGAATTGGTGCCGAAGCAATTAAGGAATTGTTATCTGAAATTAATACAAAAGAACTTGCAGAAGAAATAAGAACGGAACTTGCCGGTTCTGTAAATTCAGTTCAAAAGAAAAGCAAACTTATCAAACGATTAAGATTATTAGATAGTCTTATTTCATCGGAAACAGATCCGACCTGGATGATTATGGATGTGTTGCCAGTAACACCTCCGGATTTGAGACCTATGGTTCAGTTGGACGGTGGACGTTTTGCAACATCAGATTTGAATGATTTGTACAGACGTGTAATCAACAGAAACAATCGTTTACAAAGACTTTTGGAAATGGGTGCTCCTGAAATTATCGTAAGAAATGAAAAACGTATGCTTCAGGAAGCTGTTGATGCTCTTATTGATAATGGAAGACGCGGAAGAACTGTTGTCGGTCCGAACAACAGAGCATTGAAATCG
>CAZCIW010000052.1:0-8092 GCA_964499135.1 uncultured Muribaculaceae bacterium | reverse complement strand
TGCGACAGCAAAAAAGAGCGAATGACAGCGAAGCGTAAAACAATAATCCAAGACAAAAGGAACCACCAGAAATGGCGGTTCTTTTTTGTTGAGGTTTTTACTATTCACTTTCTGTCAAAAACACGCTTAACAAAACTAAATTTTATTGCACGCAACAATAGTTTAATTTATAATCAAAAAGACAGATTGTGAGGTGGAAATTATGGAATTAAAACATTTAAAACAAGTTGACCCGATTGTTGCTCAACAAATAGAATTGGAACTTGAAAGACAACAGAATACAATTGAACTTATCGCAAGTGAAAACTGCACATCATTAGCCGTTATGGAAGCAGCAGGCAGCGTTTTGACTAACAAATATGCAGAAGGGAAACCTCATAAAAGATTTTATAATGGTTGTGAACATATTGATATCATTGAAGAGATTGCGCAAAAAAGAGCTTGTGAACTCTTTGGAATGGATCATGCTAATGTCCAACCTCACAGCGGTGCCCAAGCTAACATGGCTGTGTTTATGTATGCTCTGAAACCCGGTGATAGAGTTCTTGGAATGGATTTATCTAACGGCGGACACCTTTCTCACGGATCGCCTGTTAACTTTTCTGGTCTTTACTTTGATGTCAAAAGCTATGGAATAGATGATGAAGGTAATATCGATTATGAAAATGTCAGACAATTAGCAATTGAACATAAACCAAAACTTATTATTTGTGGAGCTTCAAATTATTCTAAAATTATTGATTTTAAAAAGTTTAGAGAAATTGCTGATGAAGTTGGTGCTTATTTGCTTGCCGACATTGCGCATATTGCAGGACTTGTTGTAGCCGGACTTCATCCGTCTCCAGCACCTTATGCCGATTTTGTAACAACAACAACTCACAAATCGCTTCGCGGACCTCGTGGTGGTATTACAATGTGCAAAGCCGAGCATGCTGCAGGTATTGATAAGGCTATTTTCCCCGGAATGCAAGGGGGGCCGCTTGAACATATTATTGCGGCGAAAGCTGTTGCACTTCTTGAAGCTTCAAAACCAAGTTTTAAATTATATGCAGAACAAATTGTTAAAAATGCAAGAGCTCTCGCTCAAGGTCTTTTGGATGAGGGCATGGATATTGTTGGTGGAATGACTGAAAATCATCTTATGACTCTTGATTTAAGAAGAACAGGCAAAACCGGAAAAGATATGGCAAATGTTCTAGAGAAAGTGGGAATTACTGCCAATAAAAATACTGTTCCGAATGATCCGCAAAGTCCATTTGTTACCAGCGGTATTAGACTTGGAACCCCTGCAGTTACGACAAGAGGGTTTGTGGAAGAAGATATGATTGAAGTTGCAAAAATTATTGCATCTGCAATATTTTCATCAGATAATGAAGTAGGATTGAATAATTTGAGAGAACGTTCTTTGAAATTATGTAAAAAGTATCCGCTATACTCTGAGCCCAAAAATGTAGTCGAGGGGCTTGAATTGAAGATTGAAAGAAAATAAACATGATAATCAACACAAATGCACATATAATCGGAACAATAATAGCATATATTTTCGGAGTATTTTTAGTACCGTTGGTAATAAGTTTTTCTAAAAAAGAAGGACTGGTAGATTTGCCTAACGAGAGAAAAATTCATACGATACCTGTTTCACGTCTTGGTGGAATTGCTATATGGGCAAGCACAATGCTTACGTTTTTATCACTTGTATGCTTAAGCTATTATCCGTACGGAAGCTTGCTTTCCGGAATTTTGCTTGGTAGTTCTTTGATGTTTCTGTTAGGGTTGATTGATGATGTTTACAATCTTGATGCTAAGTTTAAATTATTCATCCAACTTTCAATTGCAACGATAGTATATTTGTTAGGTGTTAAAATCAGTTCAATTCCGTTTTTTGGCGGAATTGAACTTGGTTTTTGGTCATATCCGATTACATTATTGTGGATTGTCGGGATTTCTAATGCCGTAAATTTTATTGATGGAGTTGATGGACTTGCGGGATCGGTTATTACTGTAAACTCGATTACACTTGCAATTATTGCTATTTCAATGACACCATCTAATCCCATAGTTGCATTAATCGGATTTATTCTTGCAGGTTCGATGCTTGCTTTTTTGACTTACAACTTTAATCCTGCAAAAATATTTATGGGAGATAGCGGTGCGTTATTCTCCGGATTTTTACTTGCAGCAATCTCGATTACCGGAGTCATGAAGGCTGCAACCCTCACTATCCTTTTGCCTTTTGTTGTTCTTGCTGTACCGATTATGGATATTGTTTTCAGCAGTTTAAGAAGAATTTGCAAAGGAAAATCTCCGTTTTTAGCTGATGCAGAGCATATTCATCATAAACTTCTCCATGCCGGTTTTTCACAAAAAGAAACGGTCTTAATTCTTACATCCGTTGCAATTATTGCTGGTGCAATTGCTTCTCTTTTGATGGGGCAAAATACTATAAAACATTATGCTGTCTGTATTTTAGTAATTATTTTTATTATGTTGTTACTAAATTTTATAAAAGTATTGACAAAAAAATAATTATGCGTTACAATTCTCTGTGGATTTAATTACTCAGTTTTAGTCAAGTGCTCTATTTGAGTTATACTTGCTTAGAATATTTAAGTGTAAATCTGCAATATATTTTAGAGACCGGATGCAAAATTCCTGTCTGTGGAGTGTAGTAATTACGTGTGTTAGTTAAGTAAGGGTTTATTAACTATGAGTGTAAGTGCAGTAAAAAATTATGAAAACAAAAATCAATTTTCAACAGTGTTGGCATCAACAACATTGGGTGCAGGAATTGGGTATTATTCCAAGACAGCCATCGGATTAACAAAAAATGAAAAGAGCGATCTTAATTACAGAGCAATTGTTAATTCAAGTAGAAAATCTGTTAATCAGAACAAAGTGAATTCATTCAAGGTTTTGAAACAGAGAACGGAAGCTCAGGATGCTTTCATTAAAATGGTAGATAATAAGAAGTCGTTTAAAAATCCTACGCTTAAAGATTTAGCAGAAAGATTGGGTGGAGAAGCTACAGAAACTGGTAAAAAAGTTTTAGCTGCGATTAATTCTGGCAAAGAAGGTCTAACGTTAAATGAGCTTGTTCAAAACCTCGGAAAAGATTCAAAAGAGGCAAAAGAGCTTCAGCAGATATCGAAGTTAGAAAATGTTTTTGCTTCCGAGAACCTTAAAGCTATTGTAAAAAAACTTGGCGGTGAAGAATCAAATGCAGGAAAAGAATTCAGAAGAATCATAAAAGAGGTTGACAAAGAAGCTTCTGATAGCGCAAGAGATTTGCTTAAAGCCTGCCACAAAGTTTTGAAAAATAAACGTTATACTGCACCTTTGGTAATTGCCGGTGCCGCAGCCGGTTTTGCAGCAGCGTTTGTACATAATGTTTTAACTACGAAAACAGAAGCCTAATATAGATAGTAATGTAATGTCAAATAAAATAGCAGGACGATCCACCAATCGCCCTGTTTTACTTTTTGTTGCTTTTAAATCTTTTCTTGTTCTTATCCAATAGATTTTTATGATAATCTTCGGATCATTTCATGAGCTTCTTCACAGTCCGGAAAGATTTCTACAATTTTCTCCAGAGTAAAAAGTGCTGAATCTGCGTCATTCATTTTTTCAAAACATTTGGCGCGATTGAGCAAAAGATTAATATTTCCTTCATTAGAATTCATTAATTTTTCAAAAATAACGTTTGCCTGAGCGTAGTTGCCAAGCTCTAAATAGCAAATTCCCAGAAGATTTTCAACCTCTTCTGTTTGTTCCATCTCGTAAGATTTAATCAAAAAATCTTTTGCACGTTCGTAATCTTTTTTAGCAAATCTGACTTTTCCTGCAATGTATAAAAGAAAACTGTTGTGAACAGAATTTTTTACAGCAAAATCAATCTGTTCCTGTGCCTTGTCATAATCATGCGTATGAAGTTTATTCAATGCCGAAAATGCTAGAGCCTCTCTGTTTTTAGGTTCAATTTGAAGAGCGTTGGCGTACATTTCATCGGCTTTTTCAAAATTTGTCGTTGCATGAAGATAATTTGCATATTCAAAAACAATTTTAAAATTTTGGGGTGCAATTCTATATGCAGTTTCAAATTCATCTTTTGCATATTCGAATAAACGTTTACTAAGGTATAAAACCCCAAGATCCTTATGAGCTTGCGCGTGCTCAGGATTAAGCTCAACAACTTTTTTAAGAATTTTCTCAGCCTTCTCCGTATCGTTTATAAGAAGGCAAACATGCGCAAATTCGTAATACAAATCCTCATTAACGTTACCTTGAAGAATGATTTTTTCATATATATCCTTTGCCTGAGAAGGTCTTCCTACTTTAACATAAAGATTGGCAAGTTTTTGTGCCATATTTGTAGATTTCGGATTTAGCATAACTAGATGTGCGAGAATTCCGATTGCATAGTTGTAATCTTCTTTTAATTCGTAACAGCATGCAAGATTGTATTGATAAATATCTTTTTCCGGATGATGACTGATTAGAGTTTTATAGTGAGTTATTGCCGAATCATATCTTTCACACTTTGTCTCAGACAAAGCAAGTGCAACAAGATAGCTATCTTCTGGACTTAAGGAATAAGCCTTTTCAAAGTAACTGCAAGCGTCTTCATGTTTCCCTTTAAGCTGATAAATAGATGCTATATTAAAATATGTGAGCGAATTGTCCGGATCAAATTCGATTGCTTTTAAAAAATTTTCACAAGCCTTATCCAAATCTCCAATTGTAACATAAGATGTTCCGAGATTATTGTAAAGTTGCGGATGATCGGGTTTTAGTTCAAGTGCTTTTTCAAGATATTGAACACTCTCTTCAAAATTTTTCATTGCCATGTAAGCTGTCCCAATAATGTAATAAAGAGTATAATCATCCTCTTCAAATTTAATAGCTTTTTGGGCAAGTTCAATAGCTTTTTGATGTTCTTCACATCTTACATACAAAATACAAAGATTTTTATAAGCATCCAAAAAATTTTCTCTTAGTTCAATGACTTTTAAATAAGCCATTTTGGCATGAAGTTTGTCATCAAGATTATCGTAACAGTTTGCAAGATAAAACCAGCTTGAAGCATCTTCCGGCTCATATTTGACAACTGTCTCAAAATCGTTCTGACCTTCTTTGTATAATTCAAGATTAACATTACAAAGTCCAAGAAGCTTTAAAGCATCGAGATTATTACCTTCTTCCAAATTATACTTAAGAAGCTCTTTTTTCGCTTCTTCAAATTTCTTATCAACAACAAGTTTATTAATATCGTCTAAATTCATATTTTCCATAATTTCATTATATTATAAAAATGAAATTTTATAAAACTTCACTAATGTATCTGGACAAATCGGTAGAAAATATGTTATAGTAATATTGCCCTTATTGGAAAAAGTTTTCTCAAATGTTGTTCCAAAAACAGAAAGGAACACTAAGAATTATGGGAAAAACATCATCATCAACCCCATCGCAAAGCTATTCAAACGGTATTGTCAGTATTAACGGACAAGAGAAAGCTTCACAAAAAAAAGTCGGCGGTACTGTTTATTCAAACTACAATATGTCTGATGCCGAAAAGAAAATCTATGATTATTCGCAAAATTCTTTTTTGCAAAATTTACCAAGTATTAATGTATTTTCAGAAGATACGCAAAAAAATCTTCAAAATCAACTTGACGCATATACTCAAAACGGACTTAATACTATTCAGAACACCTATACACCGATACTTTCTGACCTTAAAACGGATATTGCTTCCCGCTTTGGAAATTTTGATAATTCTGTATTTCTTGACAAATTAAATACCATTGAATCAAATCGCGCGAATGCAATGAGTGATTTTGCACAGGATGTGGAAGCTAAACGAAATGAACTTATTAATGACGAATTAAACAATCGTTATAATTACCTTAACTTCCTGAACGGAATTCAAAGTCAGTATAATGCAAATGCTATGAGCTATTTACAGCAAGCTGGTAATAACAGTGCCTCCGGAACATACGGTACAACCAAAAGTTCAAGTACGGATAATTCTCAGTATCTTCAATATGCTGCCCAATTGATAGCAAGTCTTTTTGCGAAATAAATTGTAATAACTTACAAGCGGGCTAAAATTAGTCCGCTTTTTTTATAGTATAATAATCATATGAATATTTTACAGGAATTTGATACCATAGCAGCAATTGCCACTCCGCTTGGAACGGGCGGTGTAGGTGTAATAAGAATTTCCGGCTCAGAAAGTTTCAGTATTATTGGAAAAATTTTCTCGAAAAAAACTCTTGAAGCCGGAAAAATAGCGCACGGGTGGATTAAAGATGGCGAAAAAAAGATTGATGAAGTAATCGTTCTTCCATTTAAATCTCCACACAGTTATACAGGGGAAGATGTTATTGAAATCCATTGTCATGGAGGTGTTAATGTTGTAAAAAACATTCTTGATTTGGTGATTTCAAATGGGTCAAGAATGGCAGAACGTGGAGAATTTACTAAACGAGCATTCCTAAATAAGAAACTGGATCTTTCACAAGCTGAAGCCGTTGCAGATTTAATTCACGCAGGAACAAGAAATTTTGCCATCCAGTCTGCCAAAAATCTATCCGGAGTATTAAGTGAAAAAATTTCTGAAATAAAACATCAGATTTTTGAAGCATTATCTAAAATCGTTGCCGGAATTGATTTCCCCGAGGATGTTGCAGAACCTGAATATTCGTATTTAATAAATAGTTTTGAAAATTCACTTATTGAGATAAATAAAATATTATCTTGCGCGAGAGCTTCCAATATCTTGCGCCAAGGGATTAAGGTAGCGATTGTAGGACGTCCGAATGTCGGGAAATCATCACTTTTCAATACTCTTCTTAATGTGAATCGCGCGATTGTTACAAATATTGCAGGTACAACAAGAGACGTAATTACGGAAACTCTCGATCTTGATGTTGCTGTAACTTTGATTGATACAGCGGGAATACGAAAATCGGGAGATGTCGGAAAAGTTGAAGAAATAGGGATTGAATATTCAAAACAATCCGCCAATGAAGCTGATTTAGTCATATTTCTTTATGATGCCTCAGAAGGAATGAATGATGAGGATAAAGAAATTTTTGAACTTATAAAAAATAAAGTTTATATAAAAGTTGCAAACAAATGTGATTTAATTCAGAATCGTACCGAAAATGAATTTTATATTTCAACAGAAACAGGAGAAGGTATTGAAGAACTTCGTGAAAGAATAAAGAAAAAAGCTTGTAATTTTTCTCTTGATGATATGGAATTTGTTACAAATGAACGGCAAGTAGATTGTCTAAAAAAATGTCGCGAAAGTCTTTCTTCGGCTCTTGACGCGGCAAAAATCCATGAACTTCAAGATTTAATTTCAATTGACTTAAAATCGGCACTTCTGTACCTTGACGAGATAACCGGTGAAGTCATAACTGATGATATTTTAAATAACATTTTTGACCATTTTTGCATTGGTAAATAAATGGAAATAAAATATTTACATCCAATGAAAATGGTTCAAGATTATTTTTTAAATACTATTTCATCATTGCAAACATCAATTGTTACTTTGTCTCCTCGCATAAATTTTTGTGACAAAATTTGCTTTGATAAAGGATTTTCTACAAGTTGTCGAATTACCCGTTTCAGTGGTCTTGCGCCATAAACCGGATTAAAACCGCGTGTTGCGAGAAATTCTTTTGCCTCGGGTGTTATTTCAAGTTCAAGTTCTTGATCCTTGAGAAGTGTTCTCAAATAATCCGTTTGAATATCGACAATTCTTGATAAATCTTGAAGATTAAGGGCTTTGAAAAATATAGTTTCGTCAATACGGTTAAGAAATTCAGGTTTAAATCTGTTTCTTAATACTGTCATAACTTGTTCTTTCGTATTTTCAAAATCGGCATTTGAAACAATTTTATTAAGAGAATTCTCCAGAATTATTTCACTTCCGATATTTGAAGTCATTATAATCAACGTATTTTTAAAATCAACTGTTCTTCCTTTAGAATCGGTCAATCTTCCGTCATCAAATATTTGAAGCATGATGTTGAAAACATCGGGGTGTGCTTTTTCGATTTCATCGAAAAGAACAACC
>CAZCIW010000051.1:0-8414 GCA_964499135.1 uncultured Muribaculaceae bacterium | reverse complement strand
GGATAGAGCTTACAAAATGCGCTTTTGGTGAAATTAGGAATTAAAGTGCAGGTACGCTTGCAGGCGCTATTGGTTGTAAAGATTTGTTTAAACCTTTGACATGCTAAAAAAAATATTGTCTAATTAGAATAAGACTATAGTTGGGTAGGATTAATGTACATAAAACAACTTGAAATAGATAACTTTAAATCATTTGCCAATAAATCAGAAATTCCCCTGTTGGAAGGTTTTACAACAATTTCCGGTCCGAACGGTTCCGGAAAAAGTAATATCATTGATAGTGTTTTATTCGCCTTAGGCCTTGCAAACGCAAGTGAATTAAGGGCAGAAAACCTTTCGCATTTTATTTCAACCTATACAAAACGCAACGATGCTTTCGTAAAAGTTACATTCGGCGGTCTTTCTGATGGGCAAGATTTAAGCATAGCAAGAAAAATTAGAAAATCCACCCAAGGTTATGCCAGTACTTATTACATAAACGATTCGGTTTCAACGCTTACTAATGTCCATGCACTTCTTGAAAAATATAATGTAACTCCAAACAGTTACAACGTAATGATGCAGGGTGATGTTATGGGAATTACAAACTGTACACCCAAAAACCGCCGCAAAATTATTGACGAAATTGCAGGTGTTGCAGACTTTGATAGAAGAATAGAACAAGCTACAGCTGAACTTACAACTGTCGAAGAACGTGTTGAACACTCTTCTGTAAGACTTAATGAAGTTGATATAAGACTTGAACAGTTGAAAGAAGAACGCGAAGTTGCGTTAAAATATCAAAAATTAAGAGAAGAAAAAACAGGATTGGAAAGCCAAATAAATAAAGTCCGTTTCTTTGATATCAAACGAAATCTTGAAAAAGCTCATGAAAATATTCTCGAATTCACCAAAAAGAAAAAAGAGGAAGAAGTCAAAAATAAAGATCTTGATGAGCGTTTAAAACTTATACGCACCAAGTACGAAGAAATTTCAAATACTGTAAAAGAAAAAGGTGAAGCACACCAAATTGAACTAAAAAAACAACAAGAAGAAGTTAAAGGTGAAATCGACAGAAAGCAAAATGCAACAAATTATGCTGAGAAACAGATTGTAGACGGACTTCGCAGAATTGAGAATGCCAAAAACGGTATTGAAAATCACAAACAAAAAATTGAAGACTTTAAACTAAAAATCAAACTTAAAGAAGATGAAATAAAAATTATAGAAGACAATATCTCAGAAAAGAACAATGAATTAAAGAAAATTCTTGAAGATATGACTGGTTTAAATGCCTCTGCGGATCAACATATAGAAAAACGCAACAGGCTCAGAAAAGAACTCGAATCACTTCAGGATAAGGAAAATAATCTTATTAAAGAAAAACTTCCGCTTGAAAATGAATTAAAAAATCTTCAAAATGAACTTTCAAAAGCAAAAGAAAAAGTAGAGGAACTGGAAGCGTTAAAAGCTAATTTTGCTTCGGATTATGACTTAAAGAAACAGCTTGTAGCACAACTACAAACCGAACTTGGCGATTTAAAGATTATCCAACAAAATACGATGCATGATCTGGACGTCACCAAAAATTCTTTAACAGATTTGAATTACGATATTCAGATGGCTTACAAAAAAGTTTCAGCGATGGAAATAAAGAAACAAGCTGTGCAATCAAACTTCAACAATGCCATCGACACTGTTATGAATGCAAAACTCAGAGGTGTTCATGCGCCTTTGGTTCAACTCGGAACCGTCGATAAAGAATTTTCAACAGCGATGGAAGTTGCATTCGGCGGCAGAATGACTCACATAGTTGTTGATGATGAACATGTGGCTTCCGTTGCAATCGAACTTTTAAAATCTTCTGGCGCAGGAAGAGCAACATTTATTCCACTGAGCAAAATTGTCAAAGCTCCATCAAGACTTAATCTGCCAAAAGACAAAGGTGTGATTGACTTTGCGATCAATCTTGTAGACTTTGATGATCAGTACATAAACGCATTCTACTACGCTGTAGGCGACACCCTTGTTGTTGAAGATATGGAATGTGCGAAAAAATTAATCGGCAAATACAGAATGGTAACTCTTCAAGGCGAATTGTTTGAAAAGTCGGGCTCTATGACAGGTGGTTCTCAAAAACGAACCGGATTAAGTTTTAGTCAAAACGAAGATGATGAACTTGAAACTTTCAAGAAAAAGCTTAAAGAACTGGAAGAAAAGTCAGCATCGTTAACAAGTAAAAAGTCTTCTCTTGAAGCGAAACTTGACGATGTTCGCCAGAAATATTCTGAAGCAGTAAGCGAACATTCAAAAGCCAAGATTGAACTTGATAATATGAATAAAACTTACGAAAACAGCGAAAACATCTTGACAGAACGTAAGAATTTTATTACTGCAAATGAGCCTAAAATAACAGACTTAAATAATAAACTGGATAAGCTTGAAGAAAAAACAATTAAACTTTTTGATGATATGGCAAATGTTCAATCCGCAATTGATGAGGTTGAAAAGCTTATCAACGATAAAGATTTGAAGGATTTAAAAGAAAAAACAGAGGGTGTTGAAAACGAAATAAAACGTCTTCAACACAACTTAATGAATGCAAATGGCATAAAAAATGATTTCAATCGAGATATTGCTTTTAATGAAAACCTAATAGAAACAAAACAGGAAGAAATTGAAGGCATAGAAAAGAACAATGTTAAGCTGAACGCAGATAAAGAACATTTCAAAGCAGAAATTGAAGAACTTACGAAAAAAGCTGAAAACTTAAGCGATAAGATTACAGAAATTGAAGAAAAACTCGGGAAACTTCTCAAAGAACGAGATGAAATTAATCAGGAATTAATTGATATGGAAACTCAGAAGAAAGTTCGGATTTCCGATATTGAAAGAATTCAGGAGGCGATAGAAGGGTGCAAAGCCAGAAGACGTGAGCTTGAACCGCAATTGGAAACAGCAAGAGAAGAACTGGTTAATGCCGGAGTTGAAGTCGACAAACTTGAACCTGTCGAAATTTCAATAGAAGAAATTACATCCAAGATTCAGCGGCTTGAAAAGAAAATGAATGAACTTGGAGACGTCAATATGCGCGCGCTCACTACATATGATGAAGTTCTTAACCGTCAAAATGAACTAAAAGCACAAATTGAAACACTTTCAAAAGAGAGAAAAGAAATTCTTGACAGAATGAACGGTTACGAACAGGATAAGAAAGAAGCGTTTATGAAAACTTATAACAACATAAACGAAAACTTCAAGCAAGTATTCCATCAACTTTCAGAAGGTGAAGGTGAGCTTAAACTTGAAAATCCGGAAGATCCTCTCTCCGGAGGTATGACAATTGAAGCGCAGCCGAGAGACAAGAAACTTCAAAGACTTGAAAGTATGTCCGGCGGGGAAAAATCGCTTACGGCATTAGCATTTGTCTTTGCAATTCAACGATATATGCCGTCACCATTCTATGCTTTTGACGAAGTTGATGCCAGCTTGGACACGATGAATGTTGAACGTATCGCCCAAATGGTGCAGAACCAAGCAAAAGATACGCAATTTATAGTAGTTAGTCACAGGAAACCTATGATAGAATCAGCAAATAGGACGATAGGTGTAACTCAAAAAGAAAAAGGAATAACCCGTGTTACAGGGGTGAAACTCAGAGATTAATTATGAGCAGCGAAACAGCAATATTTAACTATAATTCAGCAATTCCCGAAAGTATAAACATTGAAAACGAGGGTATAGGTATTCTTGTTTCAATGGCAAAAGCGGGGAAGATTGATCCGTGGAACATTGATATTATTGATGTTACCGATAAATATCTTGCCCACATGTGCGAGATGAAATCGCAAGACCTTAGATTAACAGGCAGAACATTTCTTTTTGCATCTGTGCTATTGAAGTTAAAATCAAACATTCTTGAAAACATCGATTTTAGCAAGTTTGAGCAGCAGCAAGAATTTGTTGAGTATGACGATGATGGTTTTGTAGTGGATTATCACGAAGATGAAGATTACACACCGACAAACAATGTAGTATCAATTGATGATGTTCTACAACGACGTACCAGCGTAAGACTTAACAGAAACCGTGTTGTTACTTTGCGAGACTTGATACGCCAATTGGAATTCTATGAAAAGTTAGAAAAAAAACAATCGCTTAAAAATGCCCATGAACGTGCTAAAAACAGGGTTCGTTCGTATGCAAGATTTACGGCGGATGACATCATAAATCTTGCGCACGAAGAGTATATTGAAGATTGCGTACTTAGACTCAAAGATAATTTGGCACAAATTTTTGAGAAAGAAGAAAAAATAGAATTAAACGAATTGACACTTCTCGGAATGGATAAAATAAGCGCATATATTGCACTTTTATTCCTTACCGCAGAAACTGACTATGAACTTGTTCAGGATGAGTTTTATTCGGATTTGTATGTTGTAAGAGGTGAAAATGGAACAGTTGAAAACGAGAATTGAAGCTGTTTTATTTACGACAGCAAAGGCTCTTTCCACGATGGAGATAGCTGAAATTTTAGGAGTTGAAAACGAGCAAGTTGAAGAAGCTATTCTTGAACTTATTATGGATTATTCTTCACGTGACGGTGCTCTGGAAATAGACGATGAAAACGGCTATATACTTCAGGTTAAAGAAGAACATATGGATATAGTAGAGAAATTATGTCCTGTAGATTTGAGACCGGCAGTATTGCGAACATTGTCAGTCATAGCGTTAAAAGAACCAATAAGACAAACCGATTTAAAAGAATTACGCGGCTCTACAGCTTATGAACATGTTGCAGAACTTCTTGACAAAGGTTTGATAAGCCGCACTCGAGATAAAAACGGGAGAAGTTACAACCTAAAAACAACACCTAAATTTGCAGAATATTTCAAATTAAAAGGTGATACGAGGGCACTGGAAAAACTTTTGGAACAAGGAAAACTTGATGAAAAATAATATTAATTATAAAGAGTTTGGGGTTGGGTTTTGGATATCTCTTTTTATTTTATCTCTGTTTGTAATAAATATACCAAATTTTATCTATCTGGCAGGGAAAAATTGCTTTGATAGACAAAACTATCAATCTGCTTATAATCTTTTAAAAAAAGCATATTTTTTGAAACCACAAAATAGGGATATACGTTACTATTATGTAAAAACAATGACAAAGTTAAAACCAATAGAACCAATCCAGGTCGAAATGTTTAAAATTACTCAGGGAAAAGAAGATGACGCTGCTAAGAAACTAGCTATCCTTGAAGTTAATTATTGGAAAAATAATATCTTAAATAACATCGGTAGAAATTATATCGAACAAACACCATTTGACAGAAATATTGTGAGATGGGATCCCGAAACATTTCCGCTAAAGGTTAATATTGAAGTTCCGATAACTATACCGGATTATTATAAAGATGAGATAGAAAAAGCTTTTTCCGAATGGGAAAAACGTACTGAATTTATGCAGTTTGAGTTAACTAAAGACAACAATGCACAGATTTTTATAAAATTTGAACCTCTGCCGGAAGATATTTGTATTGACGGAATCTGTAAATACGTTGTTGCATACACAACACCGAACATAAAAGGTAATAAATTGCGTTCAATGACAATAACTATGTACGACACAGATGCAAACGGAAATTATTTTTCAGATAAAGAAATATACAACACTATTTTACACGAAATAGGACATGCTCTCGGTATCATGGGTCACAGCTACAGCTCTGATGATTTAATGTTTATGTCAACAATGCCGGAATTTAATATAACCCGCTATCGTTCGGATTTTCAATACCTTTCGAAAGAAGATATAAATACAATAAAACTTCTTTATAAACTTGTTCCAAACATCTCAAATTCTCCGATATCAAAAATGAATAAAAACGGTTTAATTTACGCGCCCATAATCCTTGGGAATGAAATCGACATCAGCAACAGAAAAATTAAAGAAGCACAAAATTACATTCAATCCGCCCCTGAAATTTCTGGAGGATATGTTGATCTTGGAGTTGCTTATGCTGATATCGGGAAATATAGTGAAGCAATTTCAGCATTAAGAGAAGGTCTTTCGCACGCGAAAACCGACAACGATAAATATATCATTTACTACAACATTGCGGCAATTTACATGAATATGAACAAATTAGATGAGGCGGAGACCTATATTCGTTTGGCTCAAGACATAAATGACAACGAAAATATTGATGAACTTGTGACTAATTTAAACCATGCACGAGCAACAAACAAAAAGCCATTTAAAACAAATACTTCAAAATAACAAACATCCTAAAAATTTAATTTGCGAAAAAATTGAAATTTTTCTCACAAATACTGTGGAACTTATTACATCATGTGGTATGCTATCCGCACGATTTGAAGAAACTCCCTGATGTTCACACACCTTAAGTTGGATTTGAAGAAGTTTCAGAATTCGTCAATGTTGGACTTATTCCGCCTCCTTTATTAACTTAACAAAAACTTACAAAGGCTTTTAAAAATAGATTGTTCAAGTTAGACTTAATGTGTATGGGCGATTTATGCTCAAATCAGTCACCAATTAAGAATGAGGAAAACAAATGAACTACAATGTAGCGATCATAGGTGCAGGACCGGCAGGAATTTTTGCAGCACTTGAAATTACTAAATTAAAACCCGATTGGAAAGTGGTTTTGATTGAAAAAGGGCAGAAAATTGAAAACAGAAAATGTCTTTTGAGGGAAGGTTGGGAAAAATGTCCAAGTTGCAAAAAATGCGGACTACTCTGCGGATGGGGTGGAGCAGGTGCCTTCTCTGACGGCAAACTAACTTTAACACCTGACGTCGGCGGTCATCTTGTTGATTATATGAATCGTGAAAAAGTAGAAGAACTTATTGATTATTCTGATCAATTATATCTAAAGTTCGGAGCGACAGACGAAGTTTTCGGTACAGATATGAAAATATTCCGTGAACTTGAACGCGAAGCCGCGCTAGCTGAATTGAAGCTTGTACACTCTCCGGTGCGCCATCTTGGAACAGAAAGAAGCCTTGACGTGTTAAAAAATATGCAAGACTATCTGAATGAAAAAATTACTATTATTAACAATGTTTCTGCCAAGAATTTAATCGTTGAGTGCGAACAGGTTAAAGGAATTCTTCTTGATAACGGAGAAACCGTTTGCGCAGACTATACAATTATTGCGCCGGGAAGAGAAGGAGCAGACTGGTTAACAAAAGAATTTGCTCAAAACAAAATCGGTATGGTAAACAATGCAGTTGACGTTGGTGTCAGAGTTGAACTTCCTGCACCGGTATTTGAACCTTTAACAGATAAACTTTATGAATCAAAATTAATCTATCATTCTCCAACATTCGGCGATGAGGTAAGAACTTTCTGTATGAACCCGAATGGAGAAGTTGTTCAGGAAAATTACAATGGTATTGCAACCGTAAACGGACATAGCTATGCCGAAAAAACAACAAATAATACAAACTTTGCACTTCTTGTAAGTGAAAAATTCACAGAACCGTTCAAAGAACCAATTCAGTACGGTCAGCATATTGCAAGCCTTGCGAACATGCTGGGAGGCGGAATTCTTGTTCAGCGTTTCGGAGATTTGCTTGATGGAAGACGCTCAACTCCGGACAGAATAAAATCAAGCATAATCACCCCAACACTAACTTGCGCAACTCCGGGAGATTTGAGCCTTGTTATTCCTTACAGACAGATGACAAGTATTATTGAAATGCTTTATGCGCTCGACAAAGTTTGCCCTGGAACCGCATCAAGATACACTCTTCTTTACGGTATTGAAGTTAAATTCTACTCTGCACGCGTAAAATTGACAAACGAACTTGAAACCGAAGGGGTTAAAAACCTATTTACAATCGGCGACGGCGCCGGTGTAACAAGAGGTTTGATACAGGCTTCAGCATCAGGTGTTCATGTTGCAAGAACAATTTGCGCAAGATGATTAATAAAAAAGAGTTGAGAAATTCTCAACTCTTTTTTTATTATTCTTCTCCTACACACAACGCAACCGAGGAGCCATCCTTTCTACCAGCCCAATTAATAAAGCCAAAATCCCAAGAACCAACAAGTGCATAGGGGCGACCCTCCTCCGCTGATGTAAAAATTATAGAGCTGCCAGAGGAAAGAAGTGATTTATAAAATTCAGGATATTTGTCTTTATTTTTGTAGAAATTTTGGAAGGTACCTGGATCAATAAGTTCCATTCCAATATCATCACAGGCTTTTTTAGCTCCACCCCAACAGCTTGGGCTATAATAACCTTCCGGATCCCATTTATCAAAATCATCTGTGCCTTTTGCAAGGCACTCATAACTTGTTCCAAGGTCAACCACACATCCTACGCCATCAATAGATATACCCGCGCAGCCTTTCGAAAACCTTGCAGCCTTGAACGAACGAATGTCATGGTACGTATTGT
>CAZCIW010000050.1:0-8551 GCA_964499135.1 uncultured Muribaculaceae bacterium | reverse complement strand
ACACCCTTTCACGGTGTAGACAGCGATTCGAATTCGCTTGGGGGTACCATTTAAAGACAAAGATATAGCAAGGTTTTAGCCTTGCTTTTTTGTTGCTTAAACTCTTAAATCACTCATTTTGTCACAGAAATTGTCACAAAGCAAAAAAAAGAGTCCATTAAGGACTCTATAAATGGTATCTTACAGTTGATTAATCTATTATTTCTTTTATGATGAGTTAACGGGTGCTCTGGTTTCGTATGTAACAATACAATTGGAAAATGGGGAACTTACTTCTTCCGGCGCTAGTGTAAGAAAAAATTATAAAAATAACATTGATGCCGTCAATACTGTATGTAACGCAATTAATGAAGATATTTACGCATATACCTCATTGAAACATCTTCTGTTTATCTTTGCAGTTATTTTATGTACGCGTTTTTACAGTGAGAACGATGATTATTGTTCATGGACTTTTCAAGAGAATATTAACAACACCGCCTGCACTTACAAAACACCCAATGAAAAAGATTATTTTAAAAATCTACCGAAATAGAAGTTAACAGTGGAAAATTCCCATCGCGAGTGGAAATATTCCGAGGTAGTACAAAATATTTGACATTTTAAAATGTTTACGACAAATTAGCTTACAAGCTTTTACGTTCGACCTGTTCAGTTGTAGAAACTTCTATAATGTCACCTACTTCAATATCATTCCATTTTGCAAAAGATATACCGCACTCAAACCCTTGCGCAACTTCTTTAACATCATCTTTAAAACGTTTAAGCTGGTCTATTGCGCCTCTGAAAATTTCCTTCCCATCGCGATATAAAACTGCATCTTTGCTTCTGACAATCTTGCCTTCCGTTACATAACAACCTGCAATTTTTGTAGTCTTGCCAATTGTAAATACTTGACGAACTTCAGCCTTACCAAGTTCAACTTCTTTAATCTCAGGTTCAAGAAGTGAAAGCATTGTTTTTTCCATATCTTCCAAAATCTGATAAATAATATCGTACTTTTTGATTGTAACACCTTCTCTTTCGGCAGCAGCAAGGGCATTTCCGTCTTCTTTTACCGTAAATCCAAGAATTAGCGCACCGGATGCCGAAGCAAGCATAACATCAGCTTCTGAAATGTCACCAACACCGACATGAATAATTTTTGTCTTAATTTCTTTAGAATCAAGCTGTGCAATACCCTGTGAAACCGCTTCTGCTGATCCGTGAGTATTGGCTTTGATGATTAAATTCAACTGAGGAATATCTTCATCACCAGCAACAGCTTCACGTCTAATATGTGCAGGAAGCATTGCCTCTAAACGTTTGTCACGCTCTTTTTCTTTACGTTTCTCGACAATTGTTTTCATTTCTTTTTCGTTCTTAACAACTTCAAAATAATCTCCGGCCTGAGGAACTTCCGTTAGTCCCAAAATTTCAACCGGTGTTGAAGGTTCTGCTTTCTGAATTCTTTCTCCGCTGTCAGAAAGTAACGCTCTCACTCTTCCGCAAGCTGTACCGACAACTATGCAGTTTCCGACACGCAATGTTCCGTTTTGAACAAGTAATGTTGCAACAGGACCTTTCCCTTTATCAAGGTTTGCTTCAATAACAACACCTGATGCCTCTGCCTTAGGATTAGCTTTCAAATCCTGAACATCTGCTACGAGCAAAATATATTCCAAAAGTTCATCAATACCGACACCCTGAAGAGCCGAAACTTTCACCGTAATAGTATCTCCGCCCCATTCTTCCGGAACAAGCCCGTGCTCTGTTAACTGCTGAAGAATTTTATCCGGATTTGCTCCTGCCTTATCAATCTTGTTAACGGCAACGATAATTGGAACTTCTGCAGCTTTCGCATGGCTTATCGCCTCAATTGTTTGAGGCATAATTCCATCATCAGCGGCTACAACAAGAATAGCGATATCAGTAGCTTTTGCACCACGTGCGCGCATTTCCGTAAATGCTTCGTGCCCCGGAGTATCTACAAATACAATTTTCTTTTCATTGTTGTCATCTAGATAAACAGTATAAGCACCTATTGACTGGGTTATACCCCCAACTTCCGTTGCAACAATTTTATGTTTCGATGCTCGAATACTATCTAAAAGGGTTGTTTTACCGTGGTCAACATGTCCCATAATACTTACTACAGGCGCACGTTTTTTTAACAGTTTTTTATCAACTTCCGTAAGAGCTTTCTGTTTTTGCTCTTTTTCAAGTTCTTCTTCCATGAAGGCTTCTATGTCTTCATCAAGAACCTCAAGTTCATATTCTGCACAAATCTTTTTAATGACATCAACATCTATAAGCTGGTTAACTGTTGCCATAACTCCCTGAAACATAAGAAATTTAACAATTTCAGCCGGAGTTTTCTGAATTTTATCAGCAAGTTCACTTATTGTCATTGGCTGTGTTACAACAATTTGCGTAACCTGTTCCATTTCTTCTTCTTTATGAGAACGTTTTTTATGCTTTTGTGCAGCCGCTTTTTCAAGAGAAATTCTTTCTTGTTCTTCTTTCTTTGAATTAAAATCTTTTTCTTTTTTCTTGTTATCGCTACGTTTTCTGCCTGTACCCTTGTTTTCGTATATATCCTGAGAAATTATATGACGTTGAATGGGTTTTCTTTCTCCGGTTTCAGGTCTTTCTGTATTCTTTTTAAAACCTGATTTTTGAGTTCTTTCACCATCTTTTTGAAGTGCCTGACCTTGAGGAGAAAACGGCTTTTTACTTTTTTCAAAACGTTCACTGCGCGGAGGAAATTTTCTGCCTTCTTGAGACTTTTCTCCGGAAGGAACTTGGGGTTTTTGAGGCGCACGGCGAACTATTTCTAACCTGCTTTGAGGTTTAACAACTTCTATTTGAGGACGTTTCGACTTTACGGTTTCTTCTTTTCGCGCTTCACTGTTTTGGGTTTCTTCAGGCTTAACTTCCGAAACCGGCTCTGTAACTTTTGCTTTTTTTACAACAAAAGCCTTAGGCTTTTGAGATGACTTTTGAACAGAACCGCCTTTGATAAATTCCTTCAAACGTCTTTCCTGATCGGGAGTTAACGTACTTGAATGAGTTTTTCCTGTTATATTAAGATTTGCAAGTTTTTCCAAAATTTCCTTGCTTGTCATGTTTAATTCTTTAGCTATTTCATTTATTCTTTTTGTTTCAAAACTCATTTATTAATTTCCCTTTCAGTTCTTGAGGCACAGAAATCTTCAATGCTCTGGAAATTCTATTCTTTTTAAAAGCATTTTCTATGCAGTCACTATTATAGCAAAGATATACAGATCTGCCAAATATTTTAGCATCAGGATTGATAACTATGTCGCCGTGCGGATATTGTCGCGTGATTTTTATCAATTGTTCTCTGTTGTAAAGTTTTCCACATCCGGCACATTTTCTATCTGACACTAATTTACCTCTGCTAACTTTTCTAATTTTAACTTTTGATCATATTCCATCAGCAATTTGATGAGTTCATCAAGTTCACCTTCAATAACAGTCCAGACGTTAAGGTTATGGTTTAAGCGGTGATCCGTTAACCGTCCTTGAGGAAAGTTATAAGTTCGAATGCGTTCGCTTCTGTCACCTGTTCCAACCTGAGAACGGCGCAAATCCGTAATTTCCTGCATTTGTTTTTGAACTTCCATATCGTACAATTTTGCTTTCAAAATTTGAAGAGCACGCTCTTTGTTCTGCAATTGAGAACGCTCTTCAGTACAGAAAATCATAATACCTGTCGGTTTATGAAAAACTCTTGCCGCAGTTTCAACCTTGTTAACATTCTGACCGCCCGCACCGCCTGAACGAGCCGTTGTGATTTCAACATCATTCATATTAAGATTAACTTCAACATCATCAACTTCCGGCATAACAGCAACCGTTGCGGTTGAAGTATGAACTCTTCCCTGAGATTCAGTTGCAGGTACGCGTTGCACTCTGTGAACCCCTGATTCATATTTTAATTGAGAGTATACAGCATCACCCTTTATCGAAATAATAATTTCTGAAACTCCGCCGGCTTCACATTCAGTTTTGGATAGAATTTGTGTTTGCCAACCTTTTTTATCGGCATATCTAATATACATTCTCGCAAGATCTCCTGCAAAAATGTTTGCTTCATCTCCACCTGCTCCACCTCTGATTTCAAGCATAATATCTTTATCATCCATCGGATCTCGTGGGAGAAGTAAGATTTTCATTTTTTCTTCATACTCGGGAATTTTTGCCTCATTTTCTTCCATTTCAGCTTTCAGAAAAGATTTCATTTCTTCGTCACTTTCCTGGTGAATCATTTCCTTTGCTTCTTCAATTGCATCGACTGCTTTTTTCCAAGCATAATAAAGCTCAACAGTTTCTTCCATTGACTTTCTCTGTTTTGAAAGGTCTCGAAATCTGTTATAATCTTGAATTACGGCAGGGTCAGACAGTGTAACGCCGAGTTCGTTATACTTCTTTTCTATTTGAAGAATTTTATCTAACATATCTTTCATAACCTGATTATAACAGGAACAAATTATTTTTCAAATATCATACAACGAGATGAAATCTTTATTGCAAAATTGACCAAGTAAACAATTTAACGTAAAATTGTTGTCAGTTAAATGTTTTAAGGATAGGAGAGATTAATGTCAAGATATTTCACAGGTTCCTATTTTGTAACGATAATTGGACTTCTTGCTGCATATTTCTGGGGAAACCACATTTTGCCCGGGTCAGGAGTGACTTGCGTATTTATCGCTCTTGTTCTCGGAGTTCTTGAAGTCAGTTTGTCATTTGACAACGCTGTTGTTAACGCAATGAAGCTTGAAAAAATGACAGAAGTTTGGCGCCACAGATTTATCACTTGGGGTATATTAATTGCCGTTTTTGGAATGAGATTTTTGTTTCCAATTCTTGTCGTTTCGGTTTTTGCAAAATTAGGGATGTATGATGTTGCAAAAATTGCTTTCACCGATGCTGACAAATATGCATATTACCTTCATGAAACACATGCTCCAATTGTAACGTTCGGCGGAACATTTTTAATGATGTTGTTTTTAAATTATTTTTTCAATCACGAAAAAGAAGTGCATTGGTTCAAGAAAATCGAATCTACACTTGCACATCTTGATCATTTCAAAGGAATTGAAGTTGTTATAACTCTAATTGCATTGATGATTACTCAACATTTTATTCACGGTTCACAAAATCATTACGCGCTCCTTGCAGGAATGGGCGGAATCATTATTTACCTTACAATAGACGGAGTTACTCATTATCTTGAAAAACGTGAGCAAATAAGGCTTGCTCAATGTTCTGAAAATGTAAAATGTGGCGGACTCATTGCTTTTGTTTATCTTGAATTGATTGACGCTTCATTCTCTCTTGATGGTGTTCTCGGGGCATTTGCCTTAAGTAAAGATATTGTTATAATATCAATCGGACTTGCAATTGGTGCAATGTTCGTAAGATCTCTTACCATTATGCTTGTCGAAAAGAAAACGCTTGCGCAGTTTATATATCTTGAAGCCGGTGCTCACTGGGCAATCGGAGCTTTATCAATATTAATGCTCATATCCGCGGTGAGAGAAGTTCCTGAAGTTTTGACAGGACTAATAGGTTTATTGTTCATTGTTTCCGCACTTGTTTCATCAATTATGCACAACAAAAAGCTAGAAAGATGCATTGCCGAAAATGCATCCGACAAAGTTTAATTTCAATGAACAAACTTTCGATTTGGTAAAACTCACATAAAGATATAAAAAAGACTTTTAGAGATTTTTCGTCTAAAGCAATAAGATTACAAAAAAAATAACACCCCCGAGGAGGTATTATTTGACTTTTGCAGAATTTCTGCTGTTGATAACATTTAATATTATAAGATTCTATGAAAAATCTATGTTATCAGTGGCTTGAAGCTGTTTTTTCTTTAAGTTGTGCATTACCGCATCTACCAATAACTCATAAGATTTCATATTCTCAATATTAGGGAATTCCTCTTTGAGCTGTTCTCTGACCATTGCTTCCAGCCTAAGTTCGTCAGAATTAGATTTCAAAGTCTCAACTCCGGAAACCATTTTTATATAATCGGAAGAAGACTTTTTGTTATTATCATGGGTAAACATTAACCAACGCAATCTTGGTGCTATATTGCTTTTTAAACTTCTTACTATTTTAAGATTTCTAAGTCGGTTCAACATTGTGTTACCTCTAACCTTTTCTACACTTACTTTTTCTTATTGTACCATTATAAAATACCATAAAAAAAATAATTTACCGTTTTTTACACATTCGTTACAAATCTTTATAATTTGCTAAAATCACAAATATAATCATACTTTTCTTTTAACAACGAAAGTAATGCGAGACGGTTTTGCTTAACTTTTTCATCTTTGTCCATTACAAGAACATCGTTGAAAAATTTCTCAACAGAAGGATTAATTTCTTCCAATTGATTAAGGAATTTAACGTAATCATCTTTAGCATCAACAGTTAAGATTTGCTTATATAGCATATTTTCAGCCGGAGTATTAAACAAATCTCTGTTAAGCGCAACTTTTACCGGCTCTTTCAGAAGTCTTGCAACGCGGTTTGCACTTTCAAGCATTTGAGGAGCATCAAGAGTAGAGACGACTTTAACTCTTTCTACAAAATCAGCAAGATTTTCAAGCGGATTTTTGTTAGATGCGCATGCTTCCAAAACATTCTTTGAATAAGTATCAGCAAGGAAAATAATTAATCTTTGTACAATAAATTCTATAATTTCATCTTTAACTCTGCCGGAGACTCTTCCAGTAACGGAACTTGCCGCATCTTTAAGTTTATCCGCGAGAGAACCACCTTCAAACGGAACAGGCAAATTCAGAAGAGTTTCGGTAATTAACGAATTCAAATTTATATTCAAATCATTAGCAAGAATAGTTCTTATAATTCCGAGAGCAGCACGACGCACACCCAAAGGATCCGAAGAACCTGTAGGCTTTTTACCTTCTGCAAAAACCGCGGCTATAGTGTCAATTTTGTCGGCTATACCTACGATCTGTCCTTCAATACTTTTAGCTGTCTCACTTTCAGCATTCAGCGGGAAATAATGTTCTTTAATACCGTTACAAACCTCTTCTTTTTCACCGGAAACTCTTGCATAATCAGCCCCGATGTACCCTTGAAGTTCTGTAAACTCAAACACAAGATTAGTGGTTAAATCAGCTTTTGCGAGCAAAGCAGTTCTTTCAACAAGTCGCGAATCGGAAACATTAAGCTGCTTACAAATATTTTTCGACAACTTAACAAGTCTTTGAGCCTTGTCAAACATAGACCCCATACCTTTTTGGAAAGTAATACCTTTCAAATCTTCAACATAATTTTCGAGTGATTTTTTTGTATCTTCATTAAAGAAGAATACGGCATCGTCAAGCCTTGCTTTAATAACGCGAACATTACCGGCTTTAATATTT
The DNA here is from genome assembly GCA_964499135.1 of uncultured Muribaculaceae bacterium. GTDB lineage: Bacteria > Cyanobacteriota > Vampirovibrionia > Gastranaerophilales > Gastranaerophilaceae > Scatenecus. The sequence continues at coordinate 1,136 of CAZCIW010000050.1, read as the reverse complement.
TCGAACTCATCACCGAGATAATTTGTCATAGTAATAAATTTATTAATAAGTTTTCCGTTTTTATAAAGCGCGAAATATCTCTGATGAACCGCCATAACAGTAACAACGAGTTCTTCTGGAAGTTTAAGATATTCTTCAGAAAAATCACAGACTGCAGGAACAGGATATTCCGTGATAAAAGTAACTTCATCAAGCAAATCATCCGTGTAATACGGTTCTGCATCGAATTTAGCGGCTTCTGATTTAGCTCTGTCAATAATTCTCTGTCTGCGCTCATTCTGGTCAACAATCACACAGCAGTTTCGCATCAACTCAACATAATCGTCCGGATGCCCGATAACAACACTTCGCTGAGCAAAACGATGACCGCGAGAAACATTTGAACTTTCTTTATCAATAATTTTTATTTTAACTTCATCTTTATCAAGAATCGAAACAATCCATCTTATCGGACGCGAGAATTTTTCCTCATTGTTAGCCCAACGCATAAAATGCGAACCTTGAAGCTTAAGAACAAGAACAGGAACATTATCTTGAAGGAGTTGAACAATAGATTTACCTTTTATCAATATTTTGGCATGGAGATAATCATCCTCAACATACAAATCTTCAGGCTTTACCCCGTTTTTGTTGGCGAATCCGAGTCCGGCTTTGGAGAGATTGCCCTGCTCATCATACGCAACTTTTTTAATAGGACCTCTTACAATTTTAACTTCATCAGGGCTGTTTGCAGCAAGTCCATCAACAATAACAGCAAGCCTTCTTGGTGTAGCATAAACCTTAACGCTACCGAATTCGACTTTATTATCATTCAAAAAATCCTGAAAAAGTTTCTGCAACTGATTGATTGCAGAAGGTATAAATCTGTAAGGTAATTCTTCAGTTCCGATTTCCAATAAATATTTACTCATATCCTGCCTTTTAAAAAACTTTCATTCCAGAAATATTATATACGCTGAAAGATAAAAGTAAAGATAATTAAGACAATGGCGGCTGAGCCAAATTGATGCGGCACTACCGCATCATTAATATTTAAACTTTTTGCATTAACTTCATTACTTTTTAAGTTCGGCTCAGCCAATCAGGTGGAACAAATACTTCTGTTACACTTAATAAAGCTAACAGTTGGTCCGCTT
>CAZCIW010000049.1:0-8707 GCA_964499135.1 uncultured Muribaculaceae bacterium | reverse complement strand
TTCCCCTTAATAGGGAAATAATATTCTGCAAGATATGACGCCGCATCAAAAGGATGTTCAAGAAATTTTGCGTTTCTATCTGATTTAATTTGAGAAAACGTCGGAACATCTACAATACTTGTACCTGCTTTGTATTTCAAATTATGTATATTGTAAAGCAATCTTTCGCATTTTTTACCGACAAACAAACTACGTACCCCCTCTGCATTACATACCTTTGCATTGAATGCCATTATGCGGTTCTTAATTGGCGGGTTGAACCCACGCAATTTAAGCTTTATTTTATTTTTGGGGAAATTTTTAATCAACTCGTTTTTAATTATTACATAATTCGAAAATTCACTCTGTGTACTTCTGTTATCACCTGATGCATCACCATTAATTATAATATCACTCTTATGATTTTTGAACTTGTCTATTACGGTCTTAATTGTGAACGCTGTAGTTGCATTCTCAAGGATGAATTCATCGAAATAAAATATCTTATCATTCACAACGTGCGCACAGATACACGACATCGGGTCAACGTTGAAGTCCCACGTGAGATGAAGAGGCAAATCATCACAATAGTGCAACTCTCTTATGTTGTCATCAGTGAAGTTCTTAACAACAAGCCCACTTGTATAATCACCGAACTCGCCCAGTACATTAATTCTATAATATTGTTCATCATAAGCATTTTTCAAACTTTCGACAAAATCGGGGGATAGATTAGTATTCTGCGTTGTTGGCGCAATTATCAAGCGATAATTATCAGGCTTATGCTCAACAAAATACTTGTAAATCCAACCTTTCGCCGGTTCAGGGTTCGTATGCCCGAACAGCCTATACTTGAACCCTTTTTGTGCCCATTCCGGCTTGACAGTCTGTCTTAAGCGCCCTAGCAACATCTTGAAGGTGCTCTCTGGAATATCACTCATCTCTTCAAGTTCGATAAACCCTAGATTAAGAGATTTCAACTTGTTAGGCTCTTGCAAGTGCCTGAACAATATCTCACTCCCATTAACGAATTGTAACTTGCCCTCACCTGTCTTATAATGGTAATGCACACCTAACTTGAACCCCATATTATCCAGATGTTCAAAATAAGACTGTAACGTCGTATCACGGACGAGAGGGAAAGTTAAAGCGCCTACAAGCCCTCTTATCCCTTCATATTTCAAGCATAACAAAATCCCCAACAAACTGCCGCAAAAAGTCTTACCAGAACCGTAGCCCCCTTGATACAGTGCGATATCTCGCGGGTAATCGTGAGGTATTCTCATGAACTCAGATTGTGCGGGCAATAACTTATATTCCATCAATACTTACCCTCGGCAATTCAACAGCCTCTGCATCCGTTGTAATCGCCTTACGTTGCGGATACATGTATTTCAATAAATTTAAACAAATATGCGCCTTCAATTCATCATCTTGCGTGCGCTTCATAATCTCTTTCAATTCTGTCAAAGGGTCAAAATCGCCAAGTGCTTCATGTATTGCAAGTGATTTTTTGTTCGGCGTTCCTTTTTGGCGCCCACCTGTCTTTGGGCGTTTTAGTCTATTTTTCTCATCTTTAGACATATTCTGCTCCTTGTTAATAATACCAATATTGTAATCGGGCGCATTCTGTAATATCCAACACTTTATTAAATGAAAGAGTTAAACATATTACTAGATATTGATTAATTAGCCACAGCGCACTTTTTGAGCCGATTTAATAACTCTTGATGTATTTCAATGCGTTTATCAATAGATAAATTCTCTGTTCCAATTATTTCAGCTTCGTAGAATGTATCGGCGACTTCATTATATTCACTTCCGTGATAGTTATAACTATTATTCCCATACTCTTGTTTCCAGAGTTTAATTTTATTGCCAAAAACAAATTCCGTATCGGTAGAACCGAACGGAATGAGCGGGATATAATAATTTGCCAATTTCGTATATAATTGCTTCATTTGTTGCCATTGATTTAAATCATCAATAACAACATTGTCATTAGTAACATAATTTTCATATTTTTTGGTGAAAGTTGTTTTTTTGTAATGAACTCTTTTTTTTTAATTGTTTGCGCAAATTTTTCAGCTTCTTCAAAGCCTTCTACTCCCGTGAACAATGTTAATTCATTAACCATAGACCAACCTCTACAGTTAATAATTAACTATTTTTAATGAAAAAAAACACCTACAAAAGAAAATAACAAAAATGTTACATCAAATTAGACAAATTTATTAAAACCCGTCCAATAATCTTAAATTCTTGTAATGTTAATTCCTCACGTGTATAGTTAACCGTATTATAATTCTTGTTCCAATAATATAAATCAATAGAATTATCAGGTCTTTGCTTAATCCCCGACACAAAGATTAAAGAGTTATTATGCGTAGTATAAGCATATATGCCCGACTTAATTAAATTATTTTCATCCATATCTATTACGAGCATATCGTTATTGTTAAATGGTTGTTCGCCGCCGTACATAGTATCGCCTTGCATCTGAATAATACAGAGATGTTCTTCATTCTTTTTCCATACGTCATGGACGAGTTCTCTATCAAGCCATATACTAGTAATTAAAGGGTTCTTAACAACTTTAGAAATCGCCGGCGCATTATAGTATTTAATTTCCACCGCATCTGCAGTTTTCGCGTTGAAACTTTTTACATAAAAATTTAACAAATCGCAGTTATATTTTTTTTGCAGGCGCAATAATTCAGAAAGCCTAATTTCGTTATTACGTTGCAAGCGTTTATTGATGGCAACTGGTGATAATCCGATTGCAGCACCAAACTCTGCTTGAGATATTGTTCTTTTTAAAATACTTTGCAAATTATTAAAGACATCATTAATTTGTATTTCAATCATAATAAACCCTTCTTAATAATTATTAACATAACGTATTGACACAATTATATTTTTTGTATATTATATTGACACTTTATCCTATAGTATCTCCACAAGGGTAATATAGCACAAATAGACTGCAATGTCAAAGGGGTTTATATGTCAACTAAAGAGTTTAAAGAATTGCTAAGAATACTTTTGAAATTATTTGGGCAAAAGAAGGGGGTACACATTTTTAAAATAATTGTAGCAGAATATGCGACAACTATTTAATTAATCCATGCTTTTTAAGGATTTCATTAACAATTGCTTCAAGCTTATCGCTTTCTTCTTTTGTTTCCAAAAATGGTTCACCGATACCGGCAAGAAGATAATTAGCATTAACATTTAAGTTGCAAATTAATTTACTTATTAATTCAATAGATGGGTTATTTTTCCCACATTCAATATTTGCAATTGATTGCTTTGTTACGTCTAATCTTGCACCGAATTCAGTCTGTGTTTCGTTGAACGACTTTCTTATTTCTTTAAATCTTTCTGGTATTTTCATTTTATTTTTTCCTTTTTGTTTCAATTTGTTTATATTTTTATTTCATTTTACTTGACAAATTTATTATTATTTGATATACTAATCTTGTGAGCATAAGACAATATTACAAAGAACCTCACAAAATAGCAAGTGGACGACCGGAGCCAACCCGGAATAAAAAGGGATAAAATAAAGTCTAAAAGCTACAATTTTAAAAAAAGTTTTGCGGGAATAAAGCCATTATTTGGCTTAATTTGCAATACAAAAATTTGAACATTGAAAGCAATAAATATGAAAATCAAAAACCAAAAAATTACTGCAGAATTACTGCAAAGTAAAACATCTGCCAAGTATGGTAAACAGAAATGGATTATTTTTTGTGAAACCTTGCTCAATGAGGGATGGTAAAAACCATAATGGTTTTATACAATAAAAAACTTTGCGGTTCAAAAAAGTTTTACAAAACTTCATGTTGCACTTTGACAATTTAATCATACAAAAATGAAATACCGGAAACGGTGTGCGGACTGCTGACTACCTTGCAGCGCACAAAAATAAAAATGAAACGGTACTACCTTAAAAACAGGTGACGAAAAAGTTTTTAATCAGTTGTCAAGTAATCCTTGACAACTGCCATAAGGACTTTTCACTCATTTGGGGCAATCATTTATATCATTCATCTCATTATTCATATCCTTTAGCCCCATTTTTTTTAAGATTAGGGGGGTATGGGCGCACCCCCCGTCCTCATATTTTCTAACGATTTGTCTTTACATAGAGTATGCGCCCTTTTTCTTGAGGTGAATTATGCAGAAAGAAACACAAAACGAATTTATCGCAACAATAGCGTTTTTTTCGCCATTGTTATTTATGGCATTTGGGGGGTTGTTATGGTACCTACTTTAGAACAAGAATTTGAAAAATACAAAGCAAAGCATAAATTAAGAATACTACGCACAAAAATTCTTCAATATTTCAAAGATATTGAAGACGGGCAAATTAATGTACCGGACTTTATGCGCATAGGGCAAAGACCGGAAGATTTAGCAGATAAAGCGTTAAAAGAACTTATATTACACGATAACAACCTAGCAATGTTCAATAGATTATATGAAATTGCTTATAACGAATTATCAGAAAGGCTTTAATAATTATGGAATATGAAGCAGATATTTATGCAAATTATGCAGAGAACAACTTATCAGATGTTGTCTGGGGTAAAGGTTGGAATAATTGGTGTATATGCAACTCAATTGACGAATGGCAAAAAATGAAAGACATACCAATTACAACCGATAATGAAAATTTAGAAATACCATTTTAAAAGGCGGGTAAAATGATTGAAGAAAAATTGCAAAAATGCAGAGTAGAACTGCAACAAAAAAAACTAAAAAAAACTGGAGAAAATAAATATGCAAGATTTAAATATTTCGAACTTGCGGATTTTTTGCCAACAATTAACGAAATTTTTTCAGAAAAAAAACTTTTTTCAAACTTCTCTATTAATGGAGAAATTGCGACACTAACAATTATTGATACAGAAGATAAGACGTCGCAAGTATTCACGTCGAATATTGCAGATGCGGATGTAAAAGGTTGTACAGCCGTTCAAAGTCTAGGTGCTACACATACATACTTAAAACGTTATTTATATCTTAACGCATTAGAGATTGTAGAAAGCGACCAACTAGATGCCTTAGTTGGTTCAAAACAATTTAAAACCAATAATCCCAAAATCACACGAGATGATGCAGACATCTATATTGCACTTGCAAAAATAGAAGATATAGAAACGCTCAAAAGTTATTACAATGCGAATAAAGAACTTGTAAAAGACCGCAAACAACTTTACGAAATGATTAATCAGCGATTGGATGCATTGAAAAAAATCAAAGCTGAATTTGGAGAGGTTACTTAATGGACCATTTGGATTACGCAAACGAACTTCTAGAAACGGCAAAGGATTTTAAAACCTTTGCTAACGAATACAAAAAAGAACGAGCATTAAACGCAGATGCAATGAACAAACTGATTAACTTAATCTATAAATCAGGACTTCATGATGACAAAGCCGCATTCGAAAATAAATTAACTAAACTACTTGCAACCTCATACGCACAGCAGGCTAAGCCACTCATTGAGCAACTTAACTTGTCCCGCGCAAATTATAAGGGGTGGGAAATGGTATTAGAAAGTCATAAAGCCCATATAGGAGCTTTACAATCAGTTATGAAGTATAACTTAACCGGTGAACTTAACCAGAATGTAGCTAGTAAAGTTATGCAAAATGAAATTATGAAATTTTAAAAAGGAGAAAAAATTATGACAACAATCGGCGCAGGTTGGAAAAAAACCGACAAAAACAATGTACCTTACATATCATGGGCAATTGACGAGGCATTAATGCCTTTAACCATTGATAAAACAAAAAAAATTGCCGCATTTCCGGTTAAAGAAAAAAGGACTAAAAACTCACCAGATTTTATTTTGGATTTATTCATCCCTAAACAAGACGTTGATACTAACACATCTTTCTTTTAATCAGAATAAAATTTTAAAAAAACGAGGTAAAAAATGGTAAAAAGGTTTACTGAAACAGATATTTGGCAAAAAGATTGGTTTTTGGAATTATCAATCAAACAAAAATTACTTGTAAAATATCTGTTTGACAATTGTGATTGTGCAGGAATTTATGAAATTTCATACAGAACGTTAAAAAATTGTTTTAATGAAGAAATTAAAAAAGAAGATTTTTGTGGAATTAAACAAATCAAATTTATTTCAGAAAATACAATTTTTATTGAAGATTTTATTTTATTTCAATGTGGAATAGATAACATAAATAACCTAAATCCCAATAATAATGCGCATAAAGGGGTAATTAAAAGATTACAAAAATACAGTCTTTATTGTGAGCCCCTAGTGAGCCCCTCACGAGCCCCTAGTGAGCCCCTAGCTAGCCCCATAAGAGGGGCTCTATGTGGGGCACAAGAAAAGGAAAAGGAAAAGGAAAAGGAAAAGGAAAAGGAAAAAAGAAAAAAAGAAGATATTTTTTGCAATTTGAATTTTGAAAAATGTTTCAAAATTTATCAAGAAAATTGTAAAAATCTACTTCCTTTGCACTTTGAACGCAGAAGTAAAGCTATTCTTGAGGAACTTAACCAATTTCTGAACGAGATTGACTATGACTGGGAATACTTCCTTTCTTTATGCCAAAAAGCAAACGAATTGCGAAAAATTATTGAAAATAAGATTGATTTTCGCTCAATGGTGAGAAATCACATAGGCATAATGAACGGAAAATATATAACCACACGGCAAAAAGGAGTATCACCGGAAACGGTCAAACGTTGCATTGAAAATGCTAAAAAACGGCTAGAACAGGGGGTGAACAGTGAATAAGATGGAGTTTATTGGATTATTGCTTGATATGTACCCGAACTCATTCACAGAAGGAAATACCCAGTTATGGGTAGATTTGTACGTTAAGAAATTGCCAGTCAATTTGGATTATCAAGAACTGTTTGATGATATGCTTGTTAGCTATCAGAACGCACACAGTGCTCCTAGTACAGCTTTTTTGCTTAATCTGGTGGCACAACAGCGAGAACGCAACGCACAAAAAAACAAAGCTAACGAAACCATTAAACAAGTCGAACAATGGAAAAAAGAACGAGAAGAAATCGAAAAAGAAGATAAACCGGTTACTTGCGACATCTTAACTCCGTCAGAAGTTATCGAGGAACATTACGGACAGCGCAAACATTCAGATTATTTCACCAAAAACGAAATGAACACATTACGGCAATATGTAGCACAGATACCGACAGAACGGTTAAAAATCAAGTTCTGGATACAAGTATGTCAAATGATAGGGGGAAAAAATGAGTTATGTAGAAATCTGTAAAAACTTTGTCAAAAAACAAGGTTACATTACACACAAAGACATTCTGAATATCACAAATACGAATTGTTCATACGGTGTAATGCGGGCACTGAAACGCATTTTTTTATTTGAGGAAGTCGAGCAAAAATCCGCAACAGGAAAGCCGTACATACTCTACTTACTACGGGGTGAAGCATGAAGGATGATTTAGAACGTTACCCGTGTTACTTGTATAGGAATAGGCGATTAATACCGCTTAAACAGCCACCGGAACACTGGAGCAACTTATACCAATTACATCACTTCATTCGACAAAGCATACGAAAAAACAGCCCTGATTTTTACAAACGGGTTGAACACTTACAAAAACTTATCTTAATGCCCGCGCAGATGAATTACGATTTAGAAACAATGGGCGAAGAAAAATTTTTTAAAGTGTATGGCACAAATAAGAATGATTTAGTATTTAGCCGTAAAAAATGGCGAGAAAATTATTACAACGAAAAATGAAAGGACAAAAAATGAAAGAACGAAAAATAACCCCACGAGAAAAGGAATTCATTGAATTAATGTCGCAAGGCTATACAGACCAACAAGTCGCGGACAAAATGGGAGTATCATTCTCCTACATACGTTTTATTTTCAAGTCTTGTAGGTTTAAATCTGGAGCAGACAACAGGGTACAACTAGTAAGTTGGGCATACAAAAATGGAATTTTACAATAACGAATTACAAAAAATCAAAAACGACAGGAATATTTCCACATATGAACTTGCTCTGGAGATAGGAGTATCTAATGACACATTATACCGATACTTGAAAGGTAACAATAAGACAATGAAAAAGGAAACACTGGAAAAAATTGAAAAATTTGCAATGGAATACTGGAAAAGACTACGAGCGCCACAACCCACAACAGAAGATGTATTCACTCGTATTCTTAATTTACCGATAAAACGGGCTGAATACATTAACGAAAAGTTATCAGCTTGTGACGGTTATAGTCCGAGGGAAAAAGCCATCAGACAACAAGAACTGGGATTGATGTATAGAGAATTAGAACGAATTATAAACGAGGTGAAACAATGACAAAAATTTACAACGGGAATTTAATAATTACAAAAGGAAATGCAAACAAATATAAAGATTTAACAGAGGTTACAGGTGACTTGTACATCCACTCCGATGTGAAGTTGGAAGCTCCAAACCTTCAAACAGTAGGCGGTTACTTGTCCATCAACTCCGATGTGAAGTTGGAAAACCTTCAAACAGTAGGCGGTGGCTTGTCCATCAACTCCGATGTGAAGTTGGAAGCTCCAAACCTTCAAACAGTAGGCGGTGACTTGTACATCCACTCCGATGTGAAGTTGGAAGCTCCAAACCTTCAAACAGTAGGCGGTAACTTGTCCACCTACTCCGATGTGAAGTTGGAAAACCTTCAAACAGTAGGCGGTAGCTTGTACATC
>CAZCIW010000048.1:0-9185 GCA_964499135.1 uncultured Muribaculaceae bacterium | reverse complement strand
TGGCCGAGTGGCTAAAGGCGACAGACTGTAAATCTGTTCCCGCGAGGGTACGGTGGTTCGAATCCACCCCTGCCCATTTTTTCTAAATTAGCGATTTGAACGATTGGTTCAAACGCTTTTTTTATTGTTATTATTACGTTTTCGCCGTCATAAGAAAAGTTCGAACACAACATTTTAAGTAATTCTCGTTTTTTCGAGTTATTTAACCGAGAGTAAAGCGTGGCGGACGTTTTAAAAAGTTCGAACAGACTTTTGGAGTATTTCAAAAGTTCAACGCTTAGGGGAAATAAAAACGGCAAATACATATACATTTATAGTATCTTTATTTGTACCTATTTCAGATGCGCTTTTATAAGCTCTTTTCTAGACTGCGCAGGTAGAATTCCGTTTCGAGCATTGATTTTAAGCTTTGCTTTAAAAGCAGTATTGCAATTATTTGATTGAACATTATTTACTTGTATTTTACATACTCTTTAATTTTATGTCACATTCTTATAAATCCCGTAAAAATAATTTTTGCTAGTAGATAATAACTATTGACATTGTGTATGCTATAGAGTACACTATAAATATGGAACAAAGAATTATTAAAATTGCTCAACTATCTAATGATAAAGCTCCATTTATTGACTGGTTTGAGTCATTGGATAAGACTACCAGAGCTCGTATTCAATCAAGATTGACAAGATTATTAGAAAATAACTTTGGAGACCATAAGAAAATTGACAATGAAATCTCCGAACTGAGATTAAAATTTGGTTCAGGCTATAGAATTTATTATACAGAAATTGATAATGTGATAGTTTTGTTAATAAACGGTGGTGACAAATCCTCACAAAGTAAAGATATACAAAAGGCAAAACAAATACTTCAAGAATGGAGAAACTTACAATGAAAAAACTTAAACATACAATAGATTTAGAAAGTTATATAGTTAACGATTTAAAATCAGATGAAGATATAAAATTATACCTTAACGCAAGTCTTAAAGATTACCTTGAAGATGGAGATTTTAATTCATTCTATCGAGCACTAGAAATTGTAATTAAAGCCAAGGACACTGTTTCTGGGTTTGCAAAAAAAGTTGGCATGTCTCGAACTCATTTATATAGTATTTTCAAGGCAGAAAAAGAGCCGAAATTTTCAACGATTGCAAAAATATTTCAGGAACTAGGTTATGAATTAGAGATTGCATAAACAATTTCTCGAACTGGTTAAAATCCAATAAACATAATAAAAGACAGGATAATTCTTTTATCCTGTCTTTTAACTTGGGCATGAAGAGACTCGAACTCCCACGCGGTTAGCACTAGTTCCTAAGACTAGCGTGTCTACCATTCCACCACATGCCCATATTAAATTATCAAAGTTCCTTCCGGAACTTGAGCGTGTCTACCCCTCTCACGAAACGATACTTAATCGTTTCGTTCGGCAGAGTACCACATGCCCATATTAAATTGTCAAAGTTCCCTCCGGAACTTGAGCGTGCAACCCTCACTCCTCAGAAAATCTTCAATCTTCATTATTGGTAAAGTTCAGCATCCACGCTTAATCTCAGCCCCTAAACCGCAAGGTATATACCGAAACCCTTACCGCCTAAAAACCTTACACGTAATTTACCCTGAACAAGGAATAATGTCAAGTGTTGTCTTGTAAATTATACAAATTACGATAATGCTTCAGAATTCTCGAGTGAAATTAAAATGGTTTTAATTTTTAAAAGTGTCTTGGTGAATGTTACAAGCTCATTTTCACTGATAAATCTCGCTAAAAGCCTAACTGTTTCATCTTTTAGTTCTGAAACCTCATTATAAACTTTGTCCCCATTTTTGGTAATTTCATATGTCCGGACTTTTATTTTTGTATTAGGGGTATTTACCTTTTTTATTAAATTTTTCTTTTCTAATTTAGTAAGTACTTTTTCTATATAATTTACGTTCTTAATTAGCGTTAGAGCCAATAAATTTTTATCCAAATGCGGATAATAAACCAATGTGTCAAGTACTACGTATTCGTCAAATGTTATTCTATTCTTTACTTTTGTTGAAAACCAATTTTGCATTAATTCATAACACATACTTGTAGTGACTTCTAACTGGTATGTTAAAGTATTAATATAGTGCACTTTCTTTGCCATAGGTAATCTCCTTGTATTAGCGTACAATTTTCTACCTATAGAATTTAATACTATTTTTTAGAAAGTCAATATTTTTTTAAAAATTAATTTCAAAATTATTCAATAAAATACTTCTGTATTTATCAAGCAGATATGTAAAAGTTTTTATTTCTTCTTCGGACAGATATCCCAGAGTCTTTTTGGCAAGAATTCTATATCCGTTATCAGTTTCCTCATATACTTTTTCACCCAGTTTTGTTATTATTGAGCGTTTCACCATTATGCCGTTTTTAATATCGGCACTACGTAGGATGAAACCCTTTTGTTCCATATTATTTAGTATTTTGCCGATATGAGCTTTTCCTTTTAGAAATTTCTTTGAAATATCGGCTTGTGACGAATTTGGGTTTTTCTTAATATAACTCAATATCACAAATTCATCAAGCTCAAGAATGTTTTTTTTATTTGCATACTCTTTGTAATAACTACGCCCTAAAAGTTCACCAACGCGTGCCGTTTGTTCCAGTTTAAACGGGAGACTATCCAGAAAAAATATTTCATTTGTGCTATCTGTCATCATTTCACCTCAATCCTATTATTATATAAACACGTAGTATTAATTTCAAGTGTGTAGAAGTTTCTACATGTAAATTTTTCTTTACTTAACCTAAAATCTGTTAAGTTTTAATTAAAACAATCCGACAACATAATCTGTATAAATAAGAAAGGACGGTTTTATGACAACATCAATCAATTCAATCAACGCGGGTGGTAACGCTGCGAGTGAAACAGTTACCAAAAAACAATCACAGCTGAGTGACAGTACAAAAAAAGAGCTTGAATCTTTAGGTATTCCGGCAACTGATGGGATGACGGAAGCTGAAGCACAGCAAAAAATCACTCAAGCTAAACAGGAAAAGCAACAGCAAAATGGTCAACAGCAAGGTTATTCTTCAGAATTTGAAATTAAGGCTGACGCAAGATCATTAGCAGAAGATTTAGGCATAAGTGTATCGGATGAGGCTGATGTTTCGGACATTTTAAATGAAATAGGTACGGAAATTGAGGCTTTATTAAATACCTCAGAGCATAATCCGTCAGTACTTTCGAAAGTTTGCGATTATTTTAGCAGATTATCTGATTTGGATGTCGAGTATGATAACATGATAACTTTACAATCAAATTATGAAAATGCTATGAACACAATTGCAGAGAATAACAAAATTGCACTGGGCTTAACATAACGAGAACAAACCTACAGGTGGAACGAAAATTTGTTCCACCTTTTCAATTTTAAAATTTAATATTTTCTGGATGTGCGGAATTTGACAATTTAATCTCGTAATATTCGTTTTTATCAATGTTTACACCCATTGTTCGAATATTGCAGTATTCTTTCTTCTTTAATTTTTTCTTCAAAATGTTATCAATAAAACTTTTCATATTTTCAGAGTAACACAAACCCATTTTATGCACTCAAAAAGTAAACATTTATTAATTGCTGCTTGCAAAATTTTCCTCTTTATAATAGTATTACTATACTTACGTGCGTCGGCGTGTTTTTGTGTGGAAAAAACGTATTCCCGCCGATTAAGGAATTCAGGAAATAAAGTACGAAATATAAAGATATAAAGGAAAAAGAAAATGAACCCTATTATTGACGAATTGGAAAAATCTTACATTTCTAAAGAATTACCGGATGTAAACCCCGGCGATACAGTTAAGGTTTTTGTAAGAATTATTGAAGGTAACAAAGAAAGAACACAGGCTTTCGAAGGTACAATTATCAAGAAACACGGCGAAGGCATCAACAAAACAATCACTGTAAGAAAAGTATTCCAAGGTGTTGGTGTTGAACGTGTATTCTTAATGCACTCACCAAGAATTGAAAAAATCACTCTTCTCAGACGCGGTGATGTTAGACGTTCTAAATTGTATTATTTGAGAGAACGTTCAGGTAAAGCTACTCGTATCAAGGAAAAAATTGAAAAAAGATAAGACTCATATCCACTGGTATCCCGGTCACATAGCAAAGGCTGAAAAAAAGCTTAAAGAGCAGTTGTCACTCGTGGATGCAGTGATAGAGGTACTTGATGCACGAATTCCGCTATCAAGCGGTTATGACAATATTGCGGGGCTGTTGAAAGACAAGCCCCGCTTAGTTTTGTTTAATAAATCCGATCTGGCAGATAAAACCAAACTCAAAGAATTTGCCACTAAAATAGAACAAGAGAGTGGATTTCCGGTAATTTTTTCAGACGCAAAAAATTCAAAAGATTTAAATATCATTGTTAAAAAAGCGGTTGAGCTTTCTGAGCCAAGAATTCAGGCAATCATGCAAAAAGGACTTTTAAGGCGCCCTGCAAGGGTTATGGTTGTCGGGATGCCGAACGTTGGAAAATCAAGTATTATAAACAAATTAACCCGCTCATCTAAAACAAAAATCGGCGCAAAAGCAGGAGTTACGCGCCAGCAGCAATGGGTAAGAATAAATCCGCAGCTTGACTTATTGGATACTCCGGGAATTATTCCAATGAAACAAGATGATCAGGTGCGCGCACAAAAACTTGCGTTTGTAAATTCAGTTTCCGAAAACGCTTACTCCAATGAAATAGTGGCGGAACAACTTTTAAAACTACTTTCTGACAAATATTCACAAATGGTCAAAGATTATTACAAACTTGATGACGAAATAACTTTAGAAACCATTTCGCTTTCAAGAAACTGGATTAAAACCGGAGGAACTCCCGACCTTGAAAGAACTTCTATCTACGTATTGAGAGATTTCAGAGAAGGAAAAATTGGTAAATTCGTCCTTGACGACTTTGAGGAGGGGGCAAAGGGGTAAATCAGGGGGTAAATAGGGGTAAATAGGGGCAATTGAGAACCTGAATTAAGAGAGCAATGAGCAAAACCGGCATTCGGAGGGAAATTCGCAAAAAAAGTGCGTTTGAAGCCCGCACCGGTAAGTGGTTTCAAAGCATGGAAACTAGAAAAGACGGTAGACGAAAGGTAAAAATGACACACATTGAGGAGCTTTTTGAATTTGATTTAAGCCATAACAAAATCGTTATCGGAACGGACGAAGCCGGACGCGGACCTGCGGCGGGCGGGGTTTTTGCAAGCGCGGTGTGCTTTACAAAGAAAAATGAAGACTTAATCGAAAAACTTTCAATCCTAAACGACAGCAAACAACTTTCCAAAAAGAAACGAGAGTCTCTTTATGATATTATTTTGTCAGAAACAGTGAATTCAACTGTCTGCGTAGAAGTCGATGAAATTGAAGAAATAAACATCCTGAATTCCTCCCTGAAAGCGATGAAATTAGCTTGCGAAGAAGTTATTGAAAAACTTTCAGCTCAAGGAACATTTAAAAGCAACACCACTATCCAAAACAATACCGCAGAACATGACCTAAAACTCTCAAACAATATAATAACCCTTATTGACGGAAACAAATTAATAAAAAACTACACTTTTCCGCAAAAATTCATAATAAAAGGGGACAGCAAATCAGCATCAATTGCGGCAGCAAGTATCTTAGCAAAAGTTACGCGTGACAGATATATGGAAAAGCTTGATTTGGAATTTCCACAATATCACTGGGCAAAAAATGCCGGATATCTTACACAAGAGCATCTGGACGCAATCGACAAATACGGACTTTGCAAATACCACCGACCAAGTTTTTTGAAGAAGCATTTTGAAAAGCAGCTCAGTTTATTTTAACTTATAGATATCATTGAGCGGTTTTTCAATCAATTGATGCGTGTCATCATAACTTTTAGCCCAGGTTTCATAAAATTTTTTAACAGATATATCCGTCTTATATTCTTTGTGAAAAATATTTTTGTTCAAATCGGATGTCGAAAGTTTTGGGCTGTTGTTATCAACGAAACTTATAAAAATAAATTTAAAAGGTTTATCGTTTCTCAGATTTAATATGTAATTGTAAATTACGTTTATGTCTTCAACCGAATAATCTCTGTTAAAATCAACTAGAACAAAGAAAACTTCCTGATTTAAAGAAATAATATTCTTGAAATTTTCAATCCGCCTTTTGTAGCGCAAAACAAATTCATCTCCCGTCAAATTGTCATCATGAATATAAGTGATGTTATAATCCTTATTTTTCCAGATACGTTTATCTTCATCAAAATACAACCCGTCAAAATAATCTTTAAAATCATTAGAAAGAATTTGCGCAGTCGAATGAATCGGAGTTACGCACAAATCAAACGGACAACTTAATTCTCCATTTTTTCTTTTTGCCTTTAGTCCAACTGTTGTCAACTTAAAACGCGGAAAACAATTTGAGCCGAGACTGACATAATAATTTTTTCTGGCGCCCCTCAGAATAAAAGAAAATTTCATCCCTAAAATAAAAAACCTTAACCTGTTAAAAATTTTTTCATACCTGAAAATTTCCATAACATACCTCGCTTACAATATTCATATCTAATTGATTATATATCATTAATATTGATTATAATCAATATAATATAACATAATTGTTTACAATAAAGAGGAAAAGTTATAATTTATAAATGATTATCAATGACCTGACTGATTACCAACTTGTAAATTTCCTGTTAAAAAAGGAATATATGCTTCAGAGAACGCTGGCCGAAAAACTAAATGAAAAAACAGGTAAAATAACGAAGCAGTCAAATTTTTCATGCAAACTAAAGCGCGAGCATTTAACATTCAAGGAACTAAAACTTATTTGTGACATTTTGGGCTACGATTTAATTATTCAAAAGAAAAAAGAAAATTAATTCTCTACCTAAACATCTCATTCTGAGCCGCGTTTAAACCGCTACCTGATTATAACGCGAAAATTTCTTTTCATTAACCATAAAGACACTATTTAAAACAAAATAATTAATTAATAATTAATTTCGCTGACTTTTTTAAAATCAACGTTAAAATGATAATGTAGAGATTAAAATATTTTCTTCTAACCTCAAAATGGTTAAATTTTTACAAAAGGAGTTGATTTTTATGGCAGATATAAACAAATTTACAAACTATTCGCAGGAAATTCTATCATCTGCAAGCACAATTATGAATTCTTATCAGAACAACGAGCTTCAACCCGAACACATTATGTTGGCAATGATTAAAGATAACGGAATTATAAAAGATTATTTAACCGAATTAAAGCTCCTAAACCAGAGCTTTATTGACAAAATCGTAAGCACCGTCAACAGTTTCCCAAAAATTTCAGGTCCGGTCAACACACAACAACTTTATTTATCACAGCAAACATACAAATTGCTTGATATTGCGGAAACTTCGGCAAACGAATTAAAAGACGAATTTATAAGTATTGAATCAATACTTCTTGCAATGACAAAACTTGACAACAGCAATATCCAATCCCTTTTAAAATCATTCAGGGTGGAGTCAAATTCAGTCTTAAACGTAATGAAAAAAATTAGAGGTAATAAAAAAGTGGACAATAAAAACGCAGAAGAAAATATGAAAGCACTTGAAAAATATTCAACAGACCTTACTGCCCTTGCGCGCAAAGGCAAACTTGATCCGGTAATCGGCAGAGATGAAGAAGTCAGAAGAATTATTCAAGTCTTAAACCGAAGGACAAAAAATAACCCTGTTTTAATAGGTGAACCTGGGGTCGGAAAAACCGCAATTGTAGAAGGTCTTGCACAAAGAATAGTCCGCGGAGATGTTCCGGAAAGCCTAAAAGACGTCAAACTTGTATCTCTTGATATGGGCGCACTCGTTGCGGGTGCAAAATTCAGAGGTGAATTTGAAGAACGTTTAAAATCCGTATTGAAAGAAGTTGAAGCCTCAAACGGCGAGATTGTAATGTTTATAGATGAACTTCACACAGTCGTTGGAGCTGGCGCAACAGAAGGATCTATGGATGCAGGAAACCTTTTAAAACCAATGCTTGCTCGCGGGGTATTGAGAACAATTGGCGCAACTACAATCAATGAATACAGAAAATATATCGAAAAAGATCCGGCACTTGAAAGACGTTTCCAACCGGTTCTTGTCGGCGAACCTTCCGTTGAAGATACAATCTCAATCCTCAGAGGCTTAAAAGAAAAATACGAAGTTCACCATGGAATTCGTATTCTTGACAGCGCTCTTATTCAAGCGGCAAAACTTTCAGACCGCTATATTACAGACAGATTTCTTCCGGATAAGGCAATCGACTTAATTGATGAAGCGGCCTCCTCCCTTCGCATTGAAATTGATAGCATGCCTGAAGAAATTGATACAATGATGCGTCAGAAAATTCAGCTTGAAATAGAACGTGAAGCCTTAAAAAAAGAAACTAGCGATGAGGCTAAAACGAAAGTTGAAGACATTTCAAGACAGATTTCAGATTTTGAGGGTAAAATTTCCACGCTAAAAACCCAATGGGAAAAAGAAAAAGCTTCAATTACAGGTGAAGCATCCATTAAAGATGAAATTGACAAAGTAAAAAAACAAATAGAAGAAGCAGAGCGAAATACTGATTTGCAAACTGCGGCCGAACTTAAATACGGTAAACTTCTTGAACTTGAAAAGAAATTAAATATCTGCCAGAGCCGCGACAAATCAGAAAACAAACTTCTTAAGGAAGAAATCTCGGATGAAGATATAGCGAACGTCGTAAGCAAATGGACAGGAATTCCCGTTAACAAGCTTGTCGAAAGCGAAAAACAAAAACTTATCAATATGGAAGATATTCTTCACAAACGTCTCATCGGTCAGGATGAGGCGGTTGAAACAGTCTCTGACGCAATCAGACGCGCACGTTCAGGCTTGAAAGACCCGAAACGTCCAATAGGAACTTTCTTATTTTTAGGACCCACAGGAGTTGGTAAAACCGAACTTGCAAAATCGCTTGCCGAATTTATGTTCAATGATGAAGAAGCTCTAATTCGTATTGATATGTCCGAATATATGGAAAAACATAATGTTTCAAGACTCGTTGGGGCACCTCCGGGATATGTAGGTTATGATGAGGGCGGTCAGTTAACCGAAGCCGTTCGTAGGAAACCATATTCTGTCGTTCTTTTTGATGAAATCGAAAAAGCACACCCCGATG
>CAZCIW010000047.1:0-9213 GCA_964499135.1 uncultured Muribaculaceae bacterium | reverse complement strand
TGCCGGTATGCGTAACTCCGTTGACAGTTACCGAACTTACGTTTCCAAGTCCGTTATAATTGGCTTCTGTTCTCGGGTACAAAAAGTCGTCCGACGAAAGTTCCTGAACTACGCGTTCGACGACAAAAGTCGCCTTACGATGCATTGCCTGTTTTTCGTCGGGTTTTGCGCCGCGAATCAGCGGAATCAACAGTATAAACAGCGCTCCCATCACCGCCAACGCTATCAGTATCTCACCTAACGTCAATGCCGAATATCTTATGTTTAAAACCTTTCTAAAACCATGCCCTGCTTTACGGAATGTATTCCCTAAAAATGCAGGGATCGATGCTTGCAATCCAAAAACACGTTTGCTCAATATTTTTTTCATACTTTTGCTCCTGATATATTTAGTTTTTATACTTATCTTTCTCAAAACACGGAAAACCTGACAAAGAGACTCCTTCGTCAGGAATTAAATCCGCACAACAATCTCGGGCTGCAAGTATGCCTGAAGCCCGCCCTTTCCAACAAATAAACCTTTGGACAGGGACATCATAATAGATTATTGTTCCTTTTGCTCAATATAATACATCTCTATTATAACACCCCTTTCAGGGTTTTTCAAGAGTACATTTGTCAATTCTTAATATTTTTGATATAATTTTTTCATAAAGTTACAGATTTTGGAGGAAAAAACAATGTCAGGACACTCAAAATGGTCAACCATTAAACACAAAAAAGCAAAAGTAGACAGCCAAAGAGCGGTTGTATTTCAAAAATATTCAAGAGAATTAATCGTATCAGCAAGACTTGGCGGTCCTGACCCTGCCGGAAATTTTAGGCTAAGAACTGCTATTGAAAAAGCTAAAGCCGCAGGACTTCCTAACGATAACATCAAAAGAGCAATTGAAAAAGGAGCAGGTTCAAACGGTGCAGATAACTACGAAGAACTTATTTACGAAGGTTATGCCCCAGGAGGTGTAGCTGTTGTTGTCGAAGCCATGACCGATAACAGAAATCGCACAGCTGGCGATATAAGAAGCTTCTTTACTAAATACAACGGAAGTTTGGGCGCAACAGGCTGTGTAGGTTGGATGTTTGACCAACGCGGAATTATCACTTTTGACAACAGTGTTGATTTTGACAAACTTTTTGAAACAGCAATCGGACTTGATGCGCTCGATATAACAGAAGAAGATGAACAATACAAAGTCTTAACAACTGTTGAAAATTTTCAAAATGTTGTTGAAGGTCTTGAAAAAGAAGGGTTCAAGAGCGAATCTGCCGAGCTTTCAAGAATTCCGCAAAATACAGTTCCCGTAACTGATGAAAAGATCGCCGATCAAATTCTGAAACTTCTTGATAAATTGGAAGAACATGACGATGTGCAAAATGTTTACGCGAATTTCGACATAGACGATGATGTTCTTCAAAAATTAGAGGGCTAATGCTGAACTTACTGGAAAATCTGTCTAAATCACTGGATGAGGCTTACAATCATAAAAATATTGTGAGTGCATTGAGAGATTTTTTTATACAAAATTTCAAAATCAACAGGCTTGATATCTATGTCTTTGATGAAAAATTCAATGTCATCAAGGATTTCTCCAGTGACTGGTTTAATCCTGATACCGATATTGAAAAATCGGAAGTTCTCACAAAAATATTAAACAAGCTTTCATCAAACCAAACTTCAAAAGTAAAAAATAAAATTTATTTTAATCTGCCAAAACGAGGCAAAAGTATCGGGTTTTTGGAAATTGAAGGCGGAAATAAAGACCAAATAGAAGAATTTTTAAAAATCGCAAGTTATATCATATCCTTGAAAATTCAAAATATTATTCTTGCAGAAAACATGCAAAAAAATATTGATTTTCACGAACTTATGCGAAATATAGCAAAGATTATTGAAACGCAGTATGAATTAAATTACGTTGTGCCTCTCATCGGCGAGATGATTGATACGTTCATGTCAAACCTTCTGACATACATATTCATAAAGGAAAACTCTGAATTCAAACTTCTTTGGCCTTCAAATTGCAAAGACAATATGATATTGGAAGCCGTCAAAAAAATAGACGACAGATCTGAAATAAGAATTCTCGAAAACAATAAAATCGGAATATTTCCCTTAATCAACGAAAATCATATTCTCGGTTGCATTTCCGCAAAAGCAATGTACTCACCGTTAACAGAATATGACATAAATTATCTGGAACAGCTTGCAAAACAATCTTCCATTACAATAAATCGCGCAAATGTTTACTCGGAAATTTTGAAACACGCAACGCTGGATGCTTTAACAGGTTTTTACAACAGACGCCAGCTTGAAGAAAGAATTAAGCAGGAAACAGCAAAAGCAAAACGTCAAAATACTTCATTATGCGCAATTATGACGGATATAGATTTCTTCAAACACGTAAACGATATTCACGGACATGCCGCAGGCGATCTTGTATTAAAAAATATTTCGCAAACAATCCGTTCTCAACTCCGAGAATACGATATTGCGGGAAGGTACGGCGGAGAAGAATTTGCAATACTTCTTCCTTTTACAAGAATGGAAGAAGCTGTCATGGTCGCAGAACGTCTTAGAAATTCTGTCGAAAAAACAGTGATAGATTTATCAAAAATCAATCCGGATTCCCCGCAAAAAACTATTAATGTTACAATAAGCATAGGAATTTATGAATTTAAGAATTCGGACAATCCGAAAGATTTACTTATAAAAGCTGATAAGGCACTATATGAAGCAAAAGAGACAGGAAGGAATAAGGTTATAACAATCAAAGATGAGAAATAAATACGAAAAAATCTGTAGATCACTTGATGATACAAAAGAGTTAGCTTATAAATTTGCAAAACTCGCCGAAAACGGCTGTTTTGTTACCCTGTATGGAGAAATTGGAGCAGGAAAAACAGCCTTCGTAAAACTTGCAGCAGAAGCTCTTGATGTCAAAGAAAGAGTTACAAGTCCAAGTTTTGTTATTCTTAATGAATATCATACTGCGAAAATTCCGATATATCATTTTGATTTATATAGACTTGAGAATGAAGGAGTTAAGACTATTCTGGACGAACTCAGAGAATACTCTGAAGGCAGTCAGTTGACATTTGTTGAATGGGCAGAATTTTCGCAAGATCAAATTCCGTTCAATCATTTAAAAATTAATGTCACTTACGAAGATGATGACTCCAGAAAATACTCATTTGAAGCTTTCGGATATGAAGAAATTACGGAGGGGTTAAATAATGACTGATTATAGCCTTTGTTTTGATACTTGTCTTGAAAAAATGTACGTTACTTTAACGAAAGATAATGAAATTTTGAGTTCCGAAATCATTGAAAACCACGATTCAAAATATCACAGCGCATTTCTTATCTCAACAATAGAGAGAATTCTTAACAAATACAATATTAAACCGGAAGATTTAAATTTAATAGGAATTAACGTGGGACCCGGGAGCTTCACAGGAATAAGAGCCTGCACTACAGTTGCCAGAGTAATGGCACAGCAACTTAATATAAAGGCTTGCGGAGTATCGAGCCTCGAGATAATCACAGAAGCTTTCAAAAAAGTAAAAAATCCTCAAAAGCCAATCCTGACAGCAACAGATGCAAGAAAAAATATGGCATATCTGTATGTCAACGGAGAAATTAAGGGTGCTATTTTAATTGATGAAGTTAAAGAAATAATAGATAACAACAATTATGAAATTTTAACGGATAACAAGCTTCAGCCCATACTTGGCGGTACCTCGTATCAGACTTTGGATTTGCCACTTGGCGAAACTTTGGCGGAAATTATTCTTAAGAAAGCCAAAACAGAAGACTGCGACTGGAGAAAACTGAAACCGCTTTACATTCAACCTCCGCCGGCTATCGGCTAAGCTACTTAACATAGCGCATACGCTAACGTTACAAGTCTTAAAATTTAGGCAAAAAAAAAATTCCCGAGTTTTTATCTAAACATGCAAATTCAAAATATAAGTTTTAATCCAATAACGCAAATAAGGAAAAATCATCCTGATTTTTACACAAATAAGCCACTTAGTTTACATCTTGAAGACTCGACTACGATAAACTTTTCCGGAATAAAAACTCAGAAAGAATTCAGAGATATTACCAGAAACAGAGTTGTTCACTGTTTTTACTGCAAAACTCCGATGCTTAATCAAAAATATATTGAGGAATTAAAAGATCAAGGGGTTTTCAGTGGCTCAATCAAAGATTTTGTAAAAGAAATTGCACCATACAAAGAATACTTAAAACCAGCCAGTTTAGAGATATTTGAAAAAATTGAAGAAATTGCAAAAAATGCGCCGCAAACTCACCTTTCACGAATTATCCAAACCCTCCACAAAGAATCAATAGTAAAATTAAGAAAAATCCAAAATCCGATTTTAAATAAAATAGAAGAAGAATCAACAAATCTCTCTCCAAAATGCAAAGAAGAATTTAAACGGATTATGCAGATTCACAGAAACAGACTTAACGGAATTCCACAAATTGAAGAATTCAGTGCAAAAGATTTCAGCTACAAACTTCAAAGATGCTGCGAAACGATAACCAATAAAAGAATTCAACAGGAATTAATCCAATATGCCGGCATAATCGACCACCCTAGCTTTAAAGAAAATATTTTGTATTTGCCGGAAAAGGTTATGGGCACAATACTAAAAGATAAAAGTAACGTAAATTATAAACTTCCGGTAAATGCCAGAAGTATTCAGCTGAGTATTATAGAAGATGTTAAACAAAGAGGAGTAAAACTTGGAAGAAATGACATTATAGAATTGTGTAGAAACGCAGAAAAAATGTTATCAAATATACCGGTTATTGTTCCGTTCAGCAACAAAAACCTTGGATATGATATCAGTACAACAATAAAAGGATATACTGATTATAGTACTTATGAAAGAATAAAAAGTTTTCTCAGACAGTTACCAACCTCTGATTCAAACCAAAACTCATTCATTACAAAACATAAACTGTCAGACAATGACACTATCGGATATTATCTTCTCAAACCTTCAAATTGCACAATTGAACATCTGATTGTGGAATCAAGGCGCATTCCTATTGTCAATAAAATATGGGACTGGGCACTTGCCTGTGGACCATGCAACAACAAGCGTTCAGATGGCAACCTTGCTAAATATCTTGAAAAATTTCCTCTAGAGCACCAGCAAACATATTTTAACGACATTGCGGGTGTTGTAAATGACGGAATTCTTGACCTCAAAGATTTCCTTATTCAGAGAAACGTTATTCTAAATGAAGGGCATATAAAACTCAGTATATCAAAGATTTCGCCGGAATTATTAAATAAAGAATTTGGAAAAGAAAAACCCCAATCAGTATTTAACGAATATATTGAACTTGCTGATAAGGGACTAATCGCACGGGAAGATCTAAAAGAACTAAAGAGAATGCTACAAAAACAGTGCGGGATAGTTGTTCAATCTAAATATACAAAGTCATAATATTAACAAACGTAAACTTTTTTCTTAAAATCCTAAACTTTTAGAAAACAAATGCCGATATATACACTGTTCGTACTAAAACAAGGTATAAAAAAATGGCAGACACACAATTTTCATTTAACAGACCTTATAAACCATTCGGCTTAAATGTTAAAGTTCCGGAAATTGGAGAAAAAACATTAAAACAAGCAGGAGAAACCTTAACAAATATAGCAACGGGTCCTGTTGATCCTTTATTTAAATTTCTGGAGGAAAACGAAACTGTATTTAACGGCGATATAACATTTCAGATAAACAAAATGTTTGCACAAGGTTTCACAATCGGCTCTGCTATGCGTGTTGAAGATGAAAAGACAAACGGAATGCCGCCAAGCTTTGACATGCACTTTTAGCGGAAAATTTGGTTTGTGTAGAGAGGGTTGATAAAAATGTTGAAAAAAAATATATTTATATTTTTTATTTTGTTTTTTGCAATTATATCGGTAGCACCGATAGCTGAAGCATTAACACTCAAATGGAAATCAGTTCCGATACGCGTGTGTGTGCCAGCAAACAAATATGAACCTTTAATGAAACAAGCTTTTACTGAATGGACAAAAGTTTCCAATGGTAAAGTAAAATTCGCATACAATTGTGCGAATCCTCAAATTACAATAAGTTATGCAAAAAATAAACAGAAATCAAATACCTCATATTCATATGACAGTCAGGGGTATATATTCAAATCCCACATAGAAATGGGGTTACTCACCAAGCAAGGACAAGTTATGAATGATGAACTTCTTGTACTTGTAATGGAACACGAAATTGCGCACGCACTCGGGATTTCCGGACATACAAATACCCCCAAAAGTATAATGCGTCCAACTGTTGAAAAAGGTTACACAATAACATCCGATACAATTGCAGAAATAAACAAACGATATAAATAAATTCAAGGAGAAATTAATGAAAAGAGTACTTATTACCTTTTTAATATTAATAATTTGTACCGGTGCAGCGTTTGCACATGAAGCACTCGGAAAATGGAATAAAAGAGAACTAAATGTTTACATAGAAAACAACAGAAACTCATATTTAATGAAAAAAGCTTTTGGCGACTGGGAAACCGCAACCAATAAAGCTATAAGGTTTGAGTTTATTGAGAACCCGTCCGATGCCGATATCACAGTCTATTTTGTTGATAAATGCTCCGAATTTGCCGAACACGCAGTCGGTCTAACCTATCCGGACATAGACAAAAACGGGAATTTCAGACACGCGAAAATTGAAATTGCCAAATATCCGGATGAAGGGAAAATAAAACTCAGCAATCTTGATCTGACAAAAATTATGCGCCACGAAATAGGACACTCTATTGGACTGGAGCACACTAACATTCCCTACTCAATTATGAACCCTACGATAGACCGAGTTCTTAACATTACAAAAGATGATATTAAAATTTTCAAAGAAATTTATCCGTCTAAATAATTTAGTCATTATTTTGCGCGCCTTTCGTCCGGATTTTTGTAAAATATTGTAAACTTTAAACAAAATTATAACAAAATCTTCTGTTTTTAAGGTTTAAATGATTATGTGAAGGTTAAAATAGGAGACTCGTGTTTTTATGAAAGTTGACAATGATGTAAATAAAAGGCAAATGATTTATACGGCAGCAGGAGTTGGTTCAGGCGCAGTTGCCGGAGGAGCTTACGGATATCTGCAAAAACCGTGGATTAAAAATGACGACCTGACGGATACTTTCATTAAACGTGTTGAGGCAAAAGGTACAGCAAACGAACTGAAAAAGACCGACTTAATCACAGCTGAATTGAAAAGAGTTTCCGAAACCGGAAGTTTGGATGATGTTTCCGAATACACAAAGAAGCTGCTTGAAGAGGTACAAAATAAACCTGCCGAACGAATAAAAGAAAGAGCAAACGAAGCATTAGATTACATAAAAAATCAATACGGAGCAAAAAATTTAGACGAACTTCCACAAAAAATAAAAGAAAATGCTAAAAAGGAGAATCTTGCCGTCTATCAAAAAAATTTAGACGAATTAAAAGCTCTAAAAATCACCGATGATATTTCTGTTGAAGAAATTGCAAAACTTTATAAAGAAAAATTTTCATTATGGACAGAAATATCCTTAGAAGATATTCAACAAGAGATTACAGCTGAACGTAAAAAATCCGTTGTTGAAGGACTGAAACAAGACATTGCTGACAGCATAAAAGCTTGTCAGGAAAACATTACAGAGTATAAAGACTCAATCAAAAAACACATTGATATTTCAGGCAAAAAAATGAAAGATTTACCTTCAGATGCGGATATTTTTGAAAAAGATGATTATAATGTAATCAAAAAATCAATCAGCGAAACCAACTGGAAAAACGCCGGCAAATGGGCTGGAATAGGTGCCGCGGTACTTGGCGCAATCGGTCTTGGCACAGCTTATCTGACAGGAAAAAAGAATAGTTAACATTTAACATATAAAATCCTGATCTACGGGATAGAAACAGAAAATTTCGCACTCAAAAATGCCTCAACGGTTCGCATTTTTCTGGAGAATGATATTTTCCAGTTAGTTCCGGATGTCAGAAATTAGAAAACAGTCATTCTTAGAAATACAACACCGAAAATCTAATGTTTAATTTTCCTCGCACTTTTCTTGAATGGCAGGATCATCAACCTTCTTGAAAAAATCCTTTAAAGCATCCTTATATCGGTGAAGTTTAAAGTTTGCTTTTGCACGCGTTCTGTATAAATGCTGCATTGCCCATCTGTCAGGCTGACATGGCTCAGGTTTGCAATTTGGCACAATAAATTCGTCTTTTTCATCATACCCCCTTCGATTATTGAAAAAAGGGCAAGGTTAAAACCTTGCCCTTTTAAAAATTTAAACATTTGCAAACGATTTTGCAAAAGATTCGGACTTACGTCCTTTGATTTCATCCTCGATTTTTGAGATGAATTCATCGACAGGCATTGTTCCTACCTGACCAATACCGCGAGCACGGACAGCAACTGAATTTGCCTCGATTTCCTTATCGCCGATTACGCAAACGTAAGGAATTTTCTTATCTTGCAAACTTTCACGGATTTTGTAATTCATTGATTCAGAACGGTCATCAAGATTTACACGAATACCGGCATCGCGCATTTGTTTGTAAACCTTTTCTGCAAAATCTATATGCTTTTCATTTGAAATAGGAACTATTGATACCTGAGTCGGCGCAAGCCAAGTCGGAAATGCTCCTGCATAGTGTTCAATCAGAATTCCGTGGAAACGTTCCATAGATCCGAAGATTACACGGTGAAGCATTAGAGGAGTTTTCAACTGACCGTCTTTATCCTGATATTTGATATCAAATCTTGCAGGAAGATTAAAGTCAAGCTGAATTGTCGCACATTGCCATGTTCTTCCGATTGCGTCTTTAATCTTGAAATCAATTTTCGGACCATAAAATGCGCCGTCTCCCTCATTAATATCGTACTTCATGCCTCTGCGTTCCATTGCTTCTTTCAAACCTGCTTCAGCCTTGTTCCAGTTCTCTATTTCTCCAACAAAGCTTTCTGGGCGGGTTGAAAGTTCAACTTCAAATTCCATATTGAAAATTTTCATTGTGTCAGCAACAAAGTCAATTACACCATTAATTTCGTCAACCAACTGTTCAGGTGTACAGAAAATATGAGCATCATCCTGAGTAAAACCTTGAACACGCGTAAGACCTGCCAAAGCACCAGATTTTTCTTTTC
>CAZCIW010000046.1:0-9694 GCA_964499135.1 uncultured Muribaculaceae bacterium | reverse complement strand
TGGTAACAAAAAAGCTGTTGATAAAATTATTAATATGTTGTATGACGAATGGGTTAACGTAAGAATTTATGCGGTAACTTCATTGGGTAAATTGAACGATACAAAGGCTGTTCCGGCTTTGATTGATGTTATGAGAAATCGTTCGGAAAATGAATTAGTAAGAGCCGGTGCTGCAGCAGCGTTGGGTGTTCTTAGAGATCAAAGAGCATTGATGCCTTTAAGAGAATTGATTATGGAAGCTGAAGAATTGGGTGAATTAGAAGACACAGCTTTGAAGTCATTCAAAAAAATCATGGCTGCAAATTGGCAATCAATTCCTGGGGCTACTCCTCAGAAAAAACCGGCAGGTACATTTTAATTCTAAAGTATTTTAAAAACAAAGAAGCGATGCATTTCAATTTAGATGTATCGCTTTTTTTAGTACGTAA
This sequence comes from uncultured Muribaculaceae bacterium, assembly GCA_964499135.1. Classification (GTDB taxonomy): domain Bacteria; phylum Cyanobacteriota; class Vampirovibrionia; order Gastranaerophilales; family Gastranaerophilaceae; genus Scatenecus. The sequence goes on along the minus strand of CAZCIW010000046.1, from coordinate 9,266 downwards.
TTTTTTACAAACTTTGAAATTTTAAATAAGGAGTAATTGACTTGAGTATGATTAATTGGTAAAATTTATCACAGAACAGGTAAATTTTTTTATAAATTTTACCAACGACGCAGTTTAAGAGTAGTTATAATATAGCAACTAAAATCGAATTAGTTTTGTGCAAGTAGATTATTTTGTGTAATTGAAGGCAAAGGCTTATTTATTTTAGTCTATTGAGTATGAATGATAGGAAAATTCAGATGGAGCAAAGAGCTAATAATGTTATTACAGTGAATAAACCTGAAATTCAGTTGTTTTTATTATGGAGCAATGCCAGATATAAAGAGAGAGAAATTATTCAGGAATTAAGATCTCAATTTGATATTGTAGAAATATATGAAATTTTTTGGAATAAAAATATTTTTAAGAAGAATTTAGAAAGATTTTATTGTGAAAAAATTCGTGGAAAAATTAAACATACCGGAACTGACAAATTTTTACTGATTACGGTCAGGGATAATTCTCCAAAATATCAATATATGCAAACTCTCAAAGGGTTTGAAATGGTAAATATGAAGACTCTTTCATTAAAACAAAAATTTAGAAAACTTACTGATGGCGGGTATAAAGTTCATTCTACAAATGATATAAAAGAAGTGGATAAGAATTTATCTTTCCTTATCGGGGAGTCTTATGATGATTATTATAAAAGAACTTTAGATAAATCTTGGGGTGAAAACAATACTTATATCCAAATTACTGAACAACCAAAAGGTACAAACGGTTGGGATAGTTTTGATGATGTTTTTTATTTTTTAAATAGCAGTTGCAAGTATGTTGTCCTCAGAGGTTTTAATTCTTCTGATGGTGATATTGATTTATTGGTTGAAGATTGTAATGTTATTAAATATCTTTTGAACGGGAAATTTGTTAAAACGAATAGATATAAATCAAAGTTAGAAATCACTGTTGACGGGAAAAAATATATTCTTGATTTAAGATATGTTGGAGATAATTATTATTGTGAAAAATGGGAACAAGATATTTTGAAGAATAGAGTGCTTTGTGCTGGAGATTATTATGTTCCAAATCAAAAAGACTTTTTCTATTCTTTAATTTATCATATTTTCTTTCATAAAAAATCACCGTCAAGAAAGTATGATGCTGTATTGGAAAACTTGTTACCTCATTTTTATAATGGGGTTGAGAAAGACAATCACAATCTGTATTTGAAATTGTTATACAAATTTATGGATGCAAATGATTATTTTCCAATTGAACCAAAAGATAGAAAAGTTAAATATAATCCTTATCAAATTCGAAAGATGTGGTGGTTGCATAAGTTAGAAAAATATGGTTTTGAAGATGTTGTTTCTGTAGAAATAAATAAAAAACCGGCTTCCGGATTTGAAATTTTCTTTACTGCAAATAAAGATAATCGAAAAGTTTTCATAAAATGCGGAAATGGTGATTATGATGCAAAGAAAGAATATGAAGTTGATAAAGTTTTAAAAGCTGAGGATTCAAAACATATAGTTAATACAATAATGTATCGAAATTTTGAAAATAATAAAATGTTTTTGGCGATGGATTATATTGATGCAATAACACTTGATAAGGCACTAAATTCTGATTTGTCACCGGAAATTATGAATAATATGTTTGAGTCGTTGTATGAAATCGGACAATTATTATATAAAAATAAGTTTATTCATCGGGATTTGCATTATGAAAATTTTATGGTTGAATCGGATGGCAATATAAAACTTATAGATTTTCAACATTTGTTGGGTGGTGACTTTAAAGAAAATATAGAAAACATTAAAGATCCTAAACATCTAAGAGGAACAAATAAACATCTAAGACCGGCTCCGTTTGTTTGGGATGATATGTATTCGATTTGGAAAATAATGCAAAAATTTCCTAAAGATAAAATTAAAAATTATGATGAAAAAATTTCTGATATAAAATCAAAAGTCGGCAAACAGCGTTATTATTTTATGGATAACAAATTCAGTTTTGGAACTTATTTTAAATTTAAGATGTTGATTGTTTATAAATTATTGAATTTTATACATAAACCTTTTAGAAAAAATAGATTTAAAATAAATTAAAACCCTAAATCCTATTTCTATTAGGATGTTAGGGTTTTATAAAATATGTTTTGTGGAATTTTTAAATAATTTCTAAGAGTCGTTCCCAAACGTCATCAATTGAGCCTTCGGCGTCAAGAGTGTACAAAACTCCTCTTTTTCTGTAATAATCAATCAAAGGAGCAGTTTGTTTGAAATATGTTTCAAATCTTGCTTTTGCGATTTCTTCCGTATCGTCTTTTCTGCGTATTAAATCTCCGCCGCATTTGTCACATTTGCCTTCAACTTTTGTAGGTTTGAATTTTAGATTATAAATTTCACCACAAATCGGGCAAGAACGACGATTTACTATTCTTGAAATTAAAACATCTTGATTTAGGTCAAAATAAATTGCCTTAAAATCAACTTTTGTTTCTCCGTTGATTTCAGAATTAATAACATCAAGCATTTCGGCTTGTTCAAGGCTTCTTGGGTAACCGTCAAGGATGTAACCTTCGGCACAATCTTCTTGAGCCAATCTGTTTTTAATAATTGAACCTACTAAATCAACGGGAACCAAGTTACCTTTATCAATAAATGATTTTGCAATAAGTCCGTTTTCTGAACCGCTTTGGATTTCGGCTCTTAATAATGAACCGGTGTCTACATGCGGAAATCCCAGATGTTGTGCTAATCTGGTTGTTTGAGTTCCTTTACCGCAAGCCGGCGGTCCTAAAAAAATAAGTTCTTTTTTCATAATATCACTCTTTTCTAAGTTAATATAAGTCTTTTTATTTTCAGTTATGTTCATTTTATTCATCTATCCTCAGAAACTTGAATTCAATCAATACACGTTAATTGTACATCAACACTATTTTTATTTCAAGGCAAAAAAAGAGAAAGGCGAAGCCTTTCTCTTTTTTTGTATCTGTATAACGCATTAATCTTTGACTACGTCTTTGATTTCAGGACTTTCTTGAACGTATGTTGTTAACTGTTTAAGTGCAGGTTTATATGCATTAATTGTACTTGAGCCGCCTAAACATCCGCCTGTACATGCCATAACTTCAATCAAATTACCAAGTTCGCAAGTTCCGTTCTTGGCAAATTTTTTCAAGTCACGGATAGATTGTTTATTTAGTCCGTCTATAACGTAAGCATTTGCTTTTTCCCCGTCTTCAAGAAGTGAATTTACAGCTCCTGCAACTCCACCGATTACCGCAAAGTTTCTTGCTTGAGCTGAGGATTCTTTTCTGAATTCAACTCCTTCATATGCTGCTACCTGAATATTTGTTGCGATGAACCAAGCACCTAATTCTTCGTAGTTTAATACGTAATCAATGTTTGGATTTTGCAATGCTTCACGTCTTTTGGCAACACATGGGCTGAAAAATACGGTAATTCTGTTTGGAGTTTCTTTTTTTACAAGTTCAGCCGTATAGTAAGCCGGAGTTTTTGTTTCAGAACGGAACGGTTTCAATTCCGGAACATGTTTTTCCACAAGTTCGTTATAACCGGCACAACAAGAAGTTGTCATAAACGGTTGACCGTTTTCCATTCTTTCTTTAAATTCGGCAGCTTCATTTTTAGTTGTGATATCTGCCCCTTCCGCAACCTCAACAACATCAGTAAATCCAAGTGATAAAATTGCTTCTTTCAGTTGTTTTGGAGAACAAGGTAACTGACCAAATATTGCAGGAGCTACCATTGCTGTTAGTTCTTTACCTTGCTTGATTGCTTTCAAAATATCAATAATTTGACTTTTTTCATGAACAGCACCGAACGGGCAAGCACTTACACATTTCCCGCAAGAAATACATTTTTCAAAATCGATGTGAGCCAAACCTTCTTCATCCTTTGCAATTGCACCTACAGGACAAGCGTTTTCACAAGGTACAATGATTTTTGCAATAGCTTGATATGGACAAACTTGAGCACACATGCCGCAATTTTTACATTTTTCAGGGTCGATAACGGATTTACCGTTTTCAACCTTTATTGCACCAAAACGACATGCAGATTGGCAAGGTCTGGCAACACAACCTTGACATAAGTCTGTTACATAAATCCTTGAAGGGGCACAACCTTTGCAAGCTGTTTGAAGTACTGTTAACGGATTTTCCTCGATTTCACCTCTTTCTTCAGCTTTGTGAGCAAGTGTTGATAATAGTTCGCTATCATCAGCTTCTTCAATTGATAGTCCTAATCCTGCAATAGCTCTGTCTCGCAAAATTGCACGTTCTTTATGTATACAACATCTGTAAGGAACTTCGCTTCCTTTTGGTCGCATATCATACGGAATCATTCTTGTTGCTTCTTCAAAATCTTCACTCAAGTAAGACTTAATTAATCTTACCAGAATTTCTCTTTTTAAATGTGATGTTTGTTTTGGGGTATTAATACTCATATTTTCCAGCTCCAATTTTTTTAATTACTCTATAGAATATTATCACATAAACATGAAATTTTTCAAAAAATAAAACCCGTAAATTGTAACGGGTTTTTATATTACTTTATTTTGTGGAAGTCCTTTTTCTATTATTAATTTATAAAATCTTGAGAGATTTAGTAGAAAATGTTTAGTCCCCATCCCAGCCTTCCCCACATGTGGGGAAGGAGCCAGTTACAAAGTTCCCTCCCCACGGGTGGGGAGGGTTAGGGTGGGGAAATTTTGTGATAATATAAAAGTATGAACAACAAAACCCTAAAAGCCAGAAGTTTAAGAAAAAATATGACCGAGCAAGAAAGAATGCTTTGGCAATATTTAAGAAAAAGAAGCATAAACAATTTTAAATTTAGAAGGCAATATCCAATTGGGAAGTATATAGTTGATTTTGTATGTCTTGAAAAGAGATTGATTATTGAAATTGATGGTGGTCAACATAATCAAAGTGATAATATTTTATATGATCAAAATCGTACACAATACATTGAAAAGTTTGGTTACAAAGTTATAAGATTTTGGAATAATGAAATAGAAAATAATATTGAAGGAGTTTATGAGGAAATTTTAAAGTATTTAAACTAAAATTTCCCCATCCCAGCCTTCCCCACTTGTGGGGAAGGGGTAAATTCCATGTAGGAAAGGTGGCAAGTTACAAGGTTCCCATCCCGCTTGTATGGAAGGAGTAGGTGACAAAGGCTTTCCACTCCACTTTTGGTAAGGAGTAAGTTACAAGGTCCCCATCCCAACCTTCCCCACTTGTGGGGAAGGGGTAAGTTACAAAATTTATTTTAGTTTTTCTTCAATTTTAGCAAGAACTTTTTCTACAGTTGCTTCTTTAATAACATCATTATCAACTTTTACATATGGGGCTTTTGAAAATTCCCAATCAGTAGCACATAAACCTAAGCAAGGTACACCTGATACATCAACTTTATCACCATATTTTTGAGGTACGATATCGATTAATTCTTGAAGGTTTGCTGACCCCATAACAAAACATGTTGTTCCTAAGCATACTTTTACACTGATTTTTTCCATTTTTTACCTTCCTCTGCTTATACAGCCTCTACATAAATTCTACATTTACTTTTTTGAAATATTTATCTTGTAATACCGTTGCCATCTTTCGTATAATATTCTTTCTGATTTCGATTTCAATCGGTAATGCCGGATTATAGTGAGCTTGGTTTAATTTTGCACCTACCATAAAGTTGATACAGTCACTATCTAATAGAAATTTTATCAGCTTTCCGGCTGCGTTGTCAACATCTAAATTTCCGTCTTCCAAGCATTCTAAAGTTTCTGTAAGGGTTAAAATCCCCTCGGTTACCAAATCGACTCCTTCCATATATGAACAGCTTGGCAGTTTTCCAATGCTAATTTCTTTATCCATAGTAATTGGTCGATTTAATTCTCTTGATATCAAATTTGCTGTTGTCCCGCCGCATATTGCTTTTTTGCCTTTAAAATCAGCAAACATTTTGGCATAATCTGAATCTTTCTTTTGATTAAACGGAGGTCCTGTAAATATCAACGATGTTCTCGGTTCCCTAAAATACAATACGCAAGCGGAAATATCGTCTTTCGGTAATCTGTTGGTTTCTATATTTCGAGTTTGTCTGATGATGTATGATGACAGTTCAGAACTTGATATTTCAGGGTCTTCTTTTAGTTTTGCCAGAACCAGTTCAATTAAACCTTCACGTCTTAATCCGAGTTTTAATTTTCCGTTTCCGAGTCCGCATTGGGTTACACCATCGGAACAAAATATTAATCTGTCCCCAAGTTCAAGGTTTATTTTATAACTTTTCATACATCTGTTTTTGAAAGTTTTTGACTGAATTGTTTCATAAGGAGGGGTCATAACCTCTCCGTTTTTTATCCATAGAAATTCAGGATTTCCTTCTTCAATAATCTTAGCTTCACCTTCATCGTTTACATCAATTATAGAAAATGTTGAATAGCTGATTTTACGAACTTTACAAACAGGTAGAGAGTTCATTACAATTTCTGCCGCTTTTCTGATAGGAATTTCTTGTTTTTCCACAAATCTTAAAAGCATTGTTGCGGTCATACAAGATAATATGTTTGCTTTAATCCCACTGCCTAAACCATCTGATAATACAGCGATTAATTTGCCTTCATCAGGATATCGTTTTGAAGTAAAATAATCTCCATACGCATTTTGATTATATTTTTTTATTTGATGACAATCGATATCAATAAACATTATTTTTTATCCTCGTCATTTTTGTCAATGTAATCATTTGCGATAGAATTTAGTAGTGTTTCAGTTTCAACCATGTGTTCCCCGAGTAAACATGCAATTTCTTGAACAATAGAAATATTTTTTGAAATAACTTCTTTTGCTTTTTCTGAAATTTTTTCTCTGTTGGTTTCGGTTTGAGTTACGTCGGTAATGATTGCACCGACAATTTCATTTGGTTCAATTGTGAAAACATTAATATCATATAATCTGTCGTTTACGTTGTAGTGTTCTTTGTGTAATTCTTTTCCTGTTTTTAAAATAGTTCTGAATAAATCTGAAAAACTTACAATTCTATCAATTGCAGCTCCTGCCATTCCGTCAGGTCTTGCTTTAAAGATTTCATACATTTCTCCGGTAAACATTTTCATAAAGCTATCATTTGCTTCAATAATGTTCATATTGTTGTCAACCATTACCATTGCAGAAGGCATGCATCGTAGCATTGCGGCAGCTTTTCTCATTGCAATTTTTCTCATATAAGAAATACACATTGAAGGTTCTGCAACTCCGTCCAGTAATGCAACAGCAAGCTCTCGACAGGAAGAATATCCGCATCCGCCACAATTTAGTTCGTCTTCAGCGGTATGTTTACCGATTTTTTTCAACATTTTTTGAATTTCTTCAAATGAATATTTTGATTCGGCAATTCCTTTTGGCGAATAATCACAATCAACTACAAGTTGAGGTTCTTTCGGAATTTCATTTCTGACTTTAACTTTATACATAACATCAGAAATGGAACCTATACTTGAATTGTTGGATGCTATACACGGACCTGTAATACATCCAGATTCGCAAGCTAAGGCTTCAACAAAAACAGGTACTATAAGTTTTTCAGGATCAAGATTTTCCAGTGCTCTTTCAAATGCCGGAATTGTGCATATTTCCATTAGTTGAACTTGTGGTTTTACTCCGATTTTTTTGATTGTTTCGTTCATTCCGCCGTTTATCGGATATAAAGTTCCCTCGTGAGCACTATATGGAACAAATTCAAATTGACTTTCTTTTTTAATTTCGGAAATATCTCCGATTTCATCGGTTATCCACATTTTTAATTCTTCAAAAGTTAGAGAAACATCTATTAATCCGTCATTTTCATCAGCTTCATTTTTTTTGCCGATGCATGGTCCGATAAATACAACCGCAATGTCATTTCCGTATAGATTTTTCAGCATTCTGGCATGGGTTTTTGCCGGAGAACCCACGGGGGTTATGTATTTTGCAAATTCCGGTTTATATAATCTGATATAATCAACAATTACAGGACACGCACTTGAAATTAAAAGTCCTTTATCCATTTCGTTTAGTACTTTAGCATCGTGTATTGAAACTTCTTGGGCTCCGATTGCGGTTTCAGATACATCTTTAAAACCTAATCGTTTTAAAATGGCAATCATTTTTTGAGCGGAATTTTCAAAAACAGATCTCCAAGACGGAGCCAGAGATGCATAGACATCCTTTTGTGCAATCAGTAAATTTTTAACTTTATCCAAATCTGCTCGAACGCACTTTGCATTAGCAGGACAAACTTTTACACATGTTCCGCAGGAAATACATTTTTCCGGAATAACCGAAGCGTGGTTATTCTCGATTTTAATTGCCTTTACCGGACAATCCCGTACACACCTGTAACAGTCGTGACATTCGTTTATTAGCGTATAGACCGGATGTTGATTATTCATTTTTTAAACCCCTGATTTTATTTTTTTGTATTTAATCGTTATTTTACACTAAAGTTGTTGCTAAAAGTTCTTTTAATTTTTCTTCATTTATTTCATTATATAAAACGTCATCGATATAAATATTTGGACCGGAAGAACATTTTTCTTGACATAATCCGCCAATAAGTTCGACTTTGGCATCCAAATTATTTTCTTTTATGTAATCTTCTAAAAATTTTAAATTTTCAAGATTTCCTCTTGCAAAACAAGAGCTTCCCATACAAACTTTTATGATATGTTTCATTTCATCCTCACTTTTTATACTTATAATAATATTATAGCTTATTTTATATGGCAAGAGGTAAATCAATTAAATTTGAATGAAATCTTTACCACCTGTAAATTTAAGTAAACTTATTTGGCATAAAAACTTCTTTTGTGCTATTATATACTTATATTTCAGTAGATTAGGGAGAAGTATATGTCAGAAAATACACAAGACATGATTAATGATAAAGGTTTGGATGCATTAAAAGAAGTTGAGAATGTTCAAATAGAAGAACAGGTTAATGAAGCTATTGAAACTCATACATCAGGCGAATACAGTGCTGATAATATTAGGGTTTTGGAAGGGCTTGAAGCCGTTAGGGTAAGACCGGGGATGTACATTGGTTCAACATCTCAAAGAGGTTTGCACCACTGTATTTATGAAATTGTAGATAACTCTATTGATGAATCTTTAGCCGGTTATTGTACGGACATTCATGTAACAATTCATGCTGATAATAGTGTAACTGTTGAAGATAACGGTCGTGGAATTCCTGTTGATATCAAGCCTG
>CAZCIW010000045.1:0-10017 GCA_964499135.1 uncultured Muribaculaceae bacterium | reverse complement strand
TGCCGGTATGCGTAACTCCGTTGACAGTTACCGAACTTACGTTTCCAAGTCCGTTGTAATTGTCTTCGGTTCTCGGATACAGGAAGTCGTCCGACGAAAGCTCCTGAACTACACGTTCGACGACAAAAGTCGCCTTACGATGCATTGCCTGTTTTTGGTCGGGTTTTGCGCCGCGAATCAGCGGAATCAAGAGTATAAACAGCGCTCCCATCACCGCCAACGCTATCATTATCTCCCCTAACGTCAATGCCGGTCGACGAATACCGCGCGAAACCGTAAAGGCACTAAATTCTTTCCTTGCGATACCTAAAATCGCCGAAACCCAGTCTAGGAGCGGATTAAGCGGGTGCCCCCCCCCGAAATTACGTCTATACTTGCTTTTCATACCTCTTGGCTCCTTTGCTCTTTTTGCTCGTTATTCCTTTATTATAACTCACTTTCATTGAGCCCGCAAGGGGGGAATTTTATAAAACTTCATATAATGTTGACGATTCTTGAATACTTACGTTGTTTTGAGGAATCTTAACAATTCTTACATTAACAGTGCGGTTAGCATACTCAATCCTTATCACGTCTCCTTCTTTAAGTTGTTTTGCGGGTTTTGCTGGATTATCGTTCACAAACACTCGTCCGGTGTCTGATACTTCGTTGGCTACCGTTCTCCGCTTTATCAACCTTGAAACCTTTAAAAATTTATCCAAACGCATATATATATCTCCTGTTACAAAAAATTTTAACACAGAAAATTATTTATGATATGATTGTTTTATAAAAAGGGAAATTGGAGTATTGGATGAAAAGTCTATTAATTAATCTGTTTGTAATCTTTACATTTTTTATAGTGGGAAATCATGTTTTCGCCCAAGATATAAAATTTGTTCAGGTAACTGATGTTCACTATGCTTCAAACAACAAATTTTCACAGGAAATTCTGGAAAGTGCCGTTAACGAAATTAACAACTTGAAAGATGTTTCGTTTGTAGTTTTCACCGGCGATAACATCAATCGCCCAAAAAGAGATGATCTCGTAGGTTTTGTAAAAACTGCAAACAAGCTTGAGGTTCCGTATTATCTCGCATTTGGAGACCACGATGTCTATAAAGCAGGCGGATTGTCAAAAGAAGAATATCTAAAAACTGTTAAAATGCACAACTGGTTTTACAAACCACTAAAACCAAATTATGTTATAAAGAAAAATGGATTCGTTTTTATAGTTCTTGACGGTGCTAAGGAGGTAATTCCGGGCTCCATCGGTTATTACAAAGAAAATACTCTGGAATGGCTCGACAAACAACTTTCAAAATATAAACGACACTCTGTCGTAATTCTTCAACATTATCCGCTACTGCCACCAAAAGAACTTAAGTCCCATCGCGTTTATCAGGCTGAAAAATATTTTGAAGTCCTAGACAAGCACAAAAACGTAATTGCAATTATTTCGGGACATTATCACATGAACGGAGAAAAAATGCAGAACGGAATTTATCATATATCAACTCCATCGCTGCTAAAATCGCCTAACTATTTTAAAGTTATCGAAATTGTTACAACAAAAGAATTTTCTCCCATGATATACACTGAACTGAAACTCGTCGAAACTAATTAGTACGGTGGTTGCATTTTTTTGGGAAGGATATTATAATTCACATTATAGATAACAATCGAAAAGTAAAGGAACATAATGGAAGAGACGGGCAATATAATTTTTAATCTACTTGTGATAGCTCTTTTGCTGTTTTCAAACGGATTTTTTGTAGCATCTGAATTTGCAATGGTAAAAGTCCGCAAAACAAGGATTGAACAACTCGTCAACGAAGGAAACTTTAATGCAAAAATCGCTCTTGAGGCAATTAAAGATTTGGATAAATTTATCGCTGCGGTTCAACTTGGTGTTACCATATCAAGCCTTGGTTTAGGGTGGGTTGGAGAAAGCACTCTCGCAAGAATAATCGAACCTATATTTGCATACCTTCCAAGCTTCAGCCAAAACCTTGCAACCCACACTATTTCAGCATCAGTTGCGTTTGCATTGATTACATTTATGCATGTTGTTATCGGCGAGCTTATCCCTAAGTCCATTGCCCTAGAATATCCTGAACAAACATCTCTCGTTATCGCAAGACCTATGCATGCCATTTCGTTTATATTTACACCTTTCATATGGATGTTGAACGGATTCGGAAATTTTGTATTGACAATATTCCATGTACCGCACCAACACAAAGCATCTCTTGTTCATTCAACAGAAGAACTGGACATGCTTGTTAACGCAAGCTATGACGGAGGTGTACTCAACGAGACTGAAAAAGATATTCTTCATAATGTATTTAAATTTTCGGATTTAACGGCAAAACAGGTTATGACTCCGAGAACAAATATGATTTGTATTCCAAATGATATGAGCCTTGATGAACTAAATAAACTTGCCGCAGAAAGCCAATATACAAGATATCCCGTTTATGATGAAGACATCGATCATATTACGGGTCTTGTGCACGTAAAAGACTTGTACTCACTTTCTATAAAAAACGAAGAACGTCCCATCAAAGAAATTGAACGAGAAATCCTGCTTGTTCCCGAAACAATTACAATGGATAATCTTGTTCTTGAGTTCAAAAAACGCAAAGGGCAAATGGCAATCGTTATCGACGAATTCGGCGGAACTTCAGGACTTATTACTTTGGAAGATGTTCTTGAAGAAATTTTCGGAGAAGTACAAGATGAATTTGACGAAGAGGAAGAAATCTGTGATATTATCGAAATTTCTCCAAATCATTACTCCGCAAACGCAATGGTAAGACTCGATGAAATGGCTGAATTTTTCTCAATACACGAAGATAAAATTGACGATGAAGATATTGACACAATTGGCGGGCTTGTCGTAAAACTTCTCGGAAGAATCGCCGAGGTTAACGACACTGTAACTTTTGAAAATCTTACATTCACAGTAAAAGAAGTCGACGGGGCAAGAATTGTGAAAGTCGACATAGTTCAACATGTTCCGGAACCTAAAGAAGTCGAAGAAGCTAATTAAACAGTCTCATCTGTTTTTGTAATAGGTTAGAGTTCCTTCGTTTGTTATCGTAAACCATCGTTCTGCGGTTTCTGAAACTTTGACCAAAAAATTTAAAAGCTTTAAGATTTAGAAGCTCCTTTAGCCGCATTGCTTCCTCAACATAGCAAGTTATACCGACGCTTATTTACTTATGGACATAACACACTTATAACTGCTTATGACTTACGGGCACTGTTTGCAGCACCAGCCTCTAATAAACTACTTTATCAGGTAATAGAAATTATAAAAAAAATACCTGATAATTTTCATTGGTACCGGACATAAAGCAGGATAAAAAATGAAGCGTTTTGTGTCAATATTTTTGATATTCGGACTATTTAGCTGTACGCCGACAGAAGCTAATGAACCATGCTTAATTTTCATTAGTACTGCTGTGAACAGTTCGATTTCATCTGTAAAAAAAAGAATTGAAGAAGTTATGCCTAAAGATGTAAATATTATTTACACATTTGTTCCGCGCGGACTGATTGTCAGCGTTGACGAATCGGAACTTTTTTCAGAAAACAATATTCACATAAAATGCAGCGGCGCAAACATTCTCAATGGAATTGCACAAATATTAAATGAAGTTAAAAACGATTGCACTATAGAAAGCCACACAGACGGACATTTACACACTAATGGACGCTACAAAACAAACTGGGAAATTTCAATGGCAAGAGCAAACTCTATTGCAGATTATCTAATCTATTGCAAAAAAATTCCGTCAGAAAGAGTTTTTCCACTAGGATTTGGAGAACTCATGCCGTTTAAAGATAATGTTTCTAAAATAACTACAGGTTTTGACAGACGAATTGATTTCGTAATCTTTGATTATGAGTATGAAAGATAAATGCCGAAATTATTTTTACCTAATCTCTTCACCCCCAAAACGATGATTTCTACAGTAAAATAGAAACTTTACACAATACTTTTCTTCAATCTGGAAGTTCTGTCCTCGCTCAATATATTTTTTAGTTTCATAATCGACTGAGCATGCAACTGACAAACTCGAGATTCAGACATGTTCAATGTCGCACCGATTTCTTTCAATGTCATATTTTCCTGATAGTAAAGAACCATTATTACACGCTCACGCTCGGGAAGTCTCTGCAATGCTTTTTCTAACTGTTGCTTAACATTTTTTTCTTCAACCTGCTCCTGAGGATTAAGCTTATGAGTGTCCTCAATAGTATCAATAATTTCCATACTATCGTCACTCATACCTTTTTTATCGTAAATAGACATAATTGTCGCATCATCCGATAAAATCTGACTTACCTTGTCAGGATCCATATCCATTGCTTCTGCAATTTCCCTTGTTGTAGGCATTCTGCCAAGAGATTGCTTAAGCTCTTCCTGCTTATTTTTTATATCTTTTATCTTTTTGCGAACACTTCTCGGTAAAAAATCCTGCGCCCTCACTCTATCAAGAATAGCTCCGCGAATTCTTATAAGAGCATAGGTTTCAAACCTCGTATTTTTTTGGGGTGAATAGCGTTCTATAGCGTTGATAAGCCCCTCAACCCCGTAACCCGCAATATCTTCAATAGAGATTGATAAAGGCAATGTCGCTTTTACACGCCCAACTACATAACGAATAAGGTAAATATACTGCACTATAAGCTTGTCACGCATCACTTTTTGGGTTTTATCTTTTAAGTATTCCCCCCACAGCGCTATTAATTCCTCTTCCGAAAGTCTTTTTATGTTATTGTAAGATGTGAAATCAAATCCTTGATCCATTAATCCGCCCAAATGTTAATTTATGTTACATTATAATTCTATACAATCCTCAAAAAGTAACATCATTTAAAAGGTTGAAGTTTAAAAGTTTTTGTTAAAGTATGTGGAGGATAAATATTCACAAAAATAGAATCCTGTGTTATAATGAACACAGGAGAATTAATTATAATCTTAATGGAAACTTTATTTGTAAATATTTGTAAATAATATAGAAGATATATAGCAAATATTTAACTTTAGGATTTTTATTAGAGTTATAAAAGTGTATGTAGAAAGGAAGGACACAAAAATATGGTAAATGCAGTAGGTAATGACAATCGCAGTGCGGTTTATACGGCAGCAGGAGCCGGTGTTGGTTTATTAGCTGGCGGAGCTTATGGATACACAAAATCTTTACTAAAAGATGATGCACCAACAGATGCTTTCGTTAAATCATATCTCAAAAATGATGCTAAAAACGGAATTGAGAATGCTAAAAATGCATTCAATGAGGCATTCAAAGATTCAGATGTTGCAGCATTGAAAAAAGAATTATCTGACAATGCAGCAAAATACGGTCTTGCAGAAGTTAAAGATGCAGACGGTAAAGTTACAAAAGATTTAAATGCTGTTGTTGAAGAATTTGTAAAAGACGGCGACAAAGCCCTGGAAAAAGATGCTTTAAAAGACAAAATGGCAAAAGCTCTCGGTGATGTAAAATCAGGAGAAGCTGTTGCTCCAGACAAGTTGATTAAATTACAAAAGGCTGCAAAAGAATTAGCAGACAATGCAGATGATGCCGCAAAGACTGCTTTCGTAAAAGATAATGCCGATATTTTAAAAGTTAAAGACGCTGACATTGAAGCAACTGCTAAAAAGTCAGTTTCAGAATTAAAACAATTAGCTGAAGATGCAACAAAACCGTTGTCAGAAGCTAAAACCAAAATCTTGGAACAGTTTGAGAACGGCAAACTAAAAAATCTCGCAGAAGGTGCTGATGACGCAGCAAAAGCTGCTCACAAAGCTGTTAAAGATGCCGCTAAAAATGTAAAACTTTGGGCTGGTGCTAAATGGGCTGGAATCGGCGCAGCTGTTCTAGGTGCAGCAACTTATGCTTATTCAAAACTTACAGGAAACAATGCGGATCAAGCTTAGTTATTACAACAGATAAGCATAAACCATATTGATATATAAAACAAAAACTCCCAACACACGCTTGGGAGTTTTTGTTTTATAAAAACTTACAAAAATATCAAAATTCTACGGTTTAAGAATAGAAAGAACGAACTTATCGTTAAAATATTTATTTGCGCAATCCCGTAATTGTTCTGACATAACCAACCTTACGCGTTCTTTTGTTTTTTCGTTAAAATCAAATCCGAGCCCTAAAATACCATAATGCGCATAATTACAAGCTTGCTGAGAATTTGTTTCAAAAGAAAAAGCCCATTTACCTAAAATATTATTTTTAGCATTTTCCAATTCTTCATCCCCTACCAAAACACTTTTAATTTTATTAATTTCTTCATTAAATCCATCAAGAGAAACTTTTATATTTTTAGGTTCAGTAGCAATGTATATCGAGAAACTCGCAGAGTTAAGCATGACTTCATAAGAACTTCTTACAACATATGCCAAACCTTTTTTATCACGAAGTTCTAGAAACAATCTTGAGGACAAACCGCTAGCGCCAAGAATTATATTCAAAAGAATTAGTGCAGGGTAATCTTCACTATCAACAGAACCTACTCTCCAACCTTTAATTATATGAGCCTGATTGGCATCCGGTTTTATTATCTCAACTTCTTTACTTTTGGAAAGTTCTGTAGGAGTTAAACTAAACAGGACCGAGCTTTCTTGTTTTAAATCACCTAAATTATCGTTAAGAATTTTATCAACCTCACCAAAATCAATATCACCAACGAAAGTAATTACTTTTTTGCTATTTAAAAACATGTTTTTATAAGCTTCGACGATATGATCTTTTCTTATATTTTTCAAATTTTCAAGAATTACAGTATTTGAGTATCCGTACATATGACCCTCAAACATATTTTTAGTATAATTGTCGGAAGCTTTTGCTCTTGCCGCATCAAGCTCTGCAACAATCTCGCCCTCCATTTTGACAATTTCTTTATCAAATTCATCAAATGTTGAATTTTTAATCAAATCAGCAACAAGCTCAACCGCTTTTTCAAAATCTTCATTCAAACACAAAAAACGAAACCTTAAATAATCTGCCCTCATTTCGACGGAAAAATCAATCCCATTATTATCAAACTCCAGTGCAATCTGTTCCGCAGAACGAGTCTTTGTTCCCTGAAAAAGTAACCTTGCGACAAGAGCATTCACACCCGGAACAATCTCATTTTCTACAAGTCCAAAATTCAAACAAAAAGCCGCACGCGGAGTATTCAAATTCTTTTTATAAAAAAAGTCAATATCATTTTTCAATTTAACAATTTTATTTTCCATAATCTCTTCTCCTATGGGAAAATCTTACCACACATTCAAACAAATAACAATCAAAAGATATAAGTTTGACTTGTAATTTTCAACCATTTTAATTATAATTAACTTATGGAAAATATAAAGAAAATCAAATTAAACAACTTTGAAATCGGAGCTGGCAAATTAACAATTCTTGCAGGTCCATGCGCAGCAGAAAGCGCTGAAATTCTGGATGAGACAGCAAGAGTTTTGAAAGAGGTTACACAAAAGATAGGGGTGAATTTTGTATTCAAATCTTCTTTTGACAAAGCAAACCGCTCATCAATAAAATCGTACAGGGGACCTGGACTAAAAAAAGGACTAGAAATGCTTGCTGCAATAAAATCTAAATACAATCTTCCGATTGTAACGGATATTCACACATGCGAACAAGCTGCCATAGCCGCCGAAGTTGCCGACATTATCCAAATTCCGGCATTTTTATGCAGACAGACTGATTTGCTCGTTGCTGCGGCCAAAACCGGCAAAATTGTGAATATAAAAAAAGGTCAATTTTTGGCACCGGAACAAATGGGAACTTTGATAAAAAAAGTTGAAGAGTCGGGAAATGACAAAATACTTGTAACAGACAGAGGTGTAACCTTCGGATACAACAACCTTGTAAGCGATTTTCGCGCAATTCCGATTATGCAGTCTTTCGGATATCCTGTTGTTTTTGATGCAACTCACAGCGTGCAACTTCCCGGAGCCAACGGCACATGTTCGGGCGGAGACAGAAGATTTGTTCCATTACTTGCAAAGTCAGCAGTTGCCGCCGGCGCTGATGTGTTATTTTTTGAAGTTCATCCAAATCCGGATAAAGCACTTTGTGACGGTCCAAACATGCTGAAACTGGATTCCGTTGAAGAAGTATTTTCTATTTGCAAAAAAATATATGAAATCGTGAGAGCTTAAAAATGATTATAAAACAATATATTGCAGGTCCGATAAATGCAAACAATTACCTTGTTGCAGACGAAACTTCAAAAGAAGCCGTTTTGATTGATTGTTCAGAAAAAGTTCAAAAAATTCTTGATGACGTTAAGACTCTTGGTTTAAAGGTCAAATATATATTATTCACACACGGGCATTTTGATCATGTTATGGGTGCTGATGTTATGAAAAAAGAGCTTGGCGCAAAAGTTCTAGGAAGCGAAAAAGATATTAATCAAACTGAACTAACTAAACCAATACTTGAGATGATGGGCATACCTTTAATTGATACCCCTCAATATGACGAGTTTATTGACGGAAATACAAAGTTAAATATCGGACAAACAGAAATTTGTATTATTGAAACCCCTGGACACACAGAAGGCGGACTTTGCTATCTGGTAGAAGATAATCTTTTCTCCGGAGATACTCTGTTCAAAAATTATGTCGGAAGAACTGATTTGCCAGGCGGAAGTTTCGCCAAGATAGAAAACAGCGTCAAGAATATTTTGTTTAAACTCGAAGATTCAGTAAAAGTCTTCCCAGGACACGGAGATTTAACAACTATAAGTTACGAAAAAAAATATAATGAAATAAATTAAATCCACAAACAAAAGGAATAAAAAAATGAAAGAACAACTGGAAAAAATTTATGCAAATGCAGCAGCAGATATTGAAAAATCCGCTTCAATAAGCGATTTAGACGAGATTAGAGCTAAGTATTTAAGCAGAAAAGGTGAATTCAACGAAATCAAGAAAAATCTTAAAAATCTTTCTGACGAAGATAAAAGAATTGTTGGTTCACTGGCAAATGAAATAACCCAAAAACTTGAGACATCTCTAAAAATAAAACATGACGAATTTTATAAAAAAGAACTTGATGCAAAACTTATGCAAGAAAAAATCGACATCACGCTTCCCGGAAAATTCACAAGACAGGGCAAATCACACCCCCTCACAACAACAACAAACGAGATTGTTTCAATATTCCAAAGTCTCGGATTTTCTGTTGTTCCAAGCGAGCATTCTCCTGAAGTTGAGACAGAATATTACAACTTTGACGCACTTAATGTTCCAAAAGACCACCCTGCACGAGACATGCAAGACACCTTCTACGTAGAACATGCAGCTAATGTTATCTTAAGAAGTCAAACTTCAGGCGCTCAAATTCACGCTATGGAAGGGAAAAACCCGCCAATAAGAATTATTGCTCCAGGTAGAGTGTACAGAAACGAGAGCGTTAACGCGCGTAAAAACAACTTTTTCCATCAAATAGAAGGTCTTTATGTAGATAAAGATATTACTTTCGGGGATTTAAAGGGAATATTAAATGAGTTTATAAGAATTTATTTTGGAGCAAGCCGTCCAACCAGATTTCGAAACAGCTTCTTTCCATTCACTGAACCTTCTGCGGAAGTTGATGTTCAATGCATTATGTGCGAAGGAAAAGGTTGCAGAACCTGCTCAGGCACTGGCTGGCTTGAGGTTCTCGGTTGCGGAATGGTTGATCCAAATGTATTGAAAAATGTAGGAATTGACCCTGACGTATATTCAGGTTTTGCATTCGGAATGGGTATCGAAAGACTTTCAATGCTCAAATATGCAATTGATGATATAAGATTATTCTTTAATAACGACGAAAGATTTTTAAATCAGTTTTAAAAAATAAAAAAATAAATTTTAATAAATAAAAAACAAAGCTCCTTATTTGGAGCTTTGTTTTTTATTTGAGTTATTAGGAAATACTATTAATCAATTGTTAATCCTCTTCCCCAACACACAAGGCGCTCTTGAGGTTGTACTTGGGGCTCATG
>CAZCIW010000044.1:0-10550 GCA_964499135.1 uncultured Muribaculaceae bacterium | reverse complement strand
GGGGGGGGTACACTCTAAAAGGTCTCGTAGACAGGGTTTCGGGGGTATCGCTATGCTAGAACCCAATGAAAATGCCAGTTTGCTCTCGGATTTATTAAAAAAAGACGACGAGAAGAAACCCGAAAATGAAGTTCTTGCGCAAGTTAATTCATCTTTTTGCCTTAAAAATAAAATCGCCGAATTTACTCAATCTTTAGACTCAATGCGCACAAGGTTGTCAGGATTGGCAGAGAGATCCTTCGTAGCTTCGCTCCTCAGGATGACGGATGGTAGTGAGGTTGCGCACACAGCCCAACCGGAAAACGTTGAAAAGGCAGTGTTTGCCAAGCCGAAGAAAACCGCAGCCTTCACCCTTGCCGAGGTTCTTGTGACCCTCGGAATTATCGGCATTGTTGCGGCGATGACAATTCCTTCGCTGATGTCAAGATATAAAACTTTTGTGCTTCAACAGCAGTTCAAGAAGGTTTATGCGGCACTTTCTGTTGCCGCGGAAAAGGTTCAATTTGATATGGGCGAAAATGTAAGATGCCATTATGGTAAAGGAAATTCTACAACAGCTGAATCAGTGAAAGAGGTTGTGGATTGTCCGATTTTTTACCAAGAATTTGTAAAACAATTAAATGTAATCAAAACTTGCACAGGAATGTCTTCGAATGAGAGTTGTATACCGATGGGGATGTATCGTTCTTACGATGAGGTTCATGCTGAGAATAATAATCTTGAGGGTGAAGAAGCTGAAAATTTATTAAAGCTCACCTGTCGTGGTTTTAGTTCTGCACGTAATGAAACGAGAAGGATTTATATGTTGCAAGGTGGTTTTTGGATTTCGCCATATAGGGCAGATGATTATCCGCTATTTATGGTTGATATAAATGGGCTCAAGGGACCTAATAAATATGGTTATGATGTTTTTACATTTTATTTTTCACTGCCAGATAGGATTTTATACAATCATTATTTTACTATTAAACCTGATTATTGTATGGTCGTCGAAAAAGGCGGATTTACAACGACAGAATTTATGGAGCGAGTATTTCGCGGTACCGCAAATTATTAAAATAGCCTTCGTTATTATACGGTAAAGGTATACCGTGGCGGTTATTCTGTCACGGTTTTCAAAATATTAACCATTCAATTAAAAGGTGAAGAAGAATTTTGTTTTGGTGCTTATGCTCATAAAAGTGCTGTAAAATAAAAAGGAGCCAATTGGCTCCAAGGAATTAAGAATAGCTGGAAGTATGAAAAAGATTTAATTTTTTTATTTAACTAAAAATTTTTATTTTTGATAATTAGACAGATGGATTATTTTTATAAATAAATATTGTTTTATGGAAAATATTTCTTAAGATTACAACATTCGCACACGACAGCCTGTCACTGACACAGCGACCTGCAACTAAATTTAGCATCATCTGCTAAGACCGTGTAAAAAACGGAAAGTCAGTAGGTCTTAACTAAACCCCAGAAACCTGAGGAAGATCAATACTTTTTAATCGTTGTTCAATTCTTCTGTACCATTTCAGGTGCTGTTTGAAAAGGATTTTATAATCTCCAATTGCACCTTTTGAAATATCTTCGGATAACTCATCGCATGCGAAGGAAAGTGAATGCTCCAGAATATGAGTTAATTCTTTTCTGTCGATATTTGCATTTGTGAGCTCAATTCTCTTTCCGAATTTCACAACAACCTCGGGTCTGTTATCCCTGAAAAATGCGTAATCTACCGCCGTCGGAATAAGATTAACTCTTCCATATTTCTTAACTGCATTCTGAGCTATATATGCAAGTCCGGTCTGGAATTCCATTGGTTTATAATGAGGTGGTCTTATAATTCCCTGCGGAAATATACATAACATATTTCTCAAATCGCCAACTACATTTACAGAATATTGTAATGCTTTCATTGCGGACTGCGGAGATTTCTTGTTTACAGAATAGGCGCCGCCATGTCTTAATAAAGGAAACCTGTTCAACTCCTCTACCATCAAACGAATTTCTTTATGAAAAATTCTGTGTGTAATATTATACATAACAATTCCGTCCCACCAGTTGCAATGCGGTGCAAAAAGTATTGTCGGAATGTTTTTATCACCGTCATAATAGCTTTCTTCACCTTTATATCGAAAAGCATAAAACCTGTTCTGGAGCATGTTAAAGAAAAACATGCTCGCAACCCAAAGCCAGAACTTACTGGTTTGCGCCGGTTTAAATTTCTCCTCTTTGTTCCGAAGCTTTGTCGGTGGGATGTCAGAATATAATTGTTCTCCTGTACTCATAAGATTTATTGTACTCCGATAAATGAAAATATCAAATAGTCAAAAGGATTATTTTAAGAAAAGTTAACCTCTTAATTCCACTTTTTTTATATTCCACTTTATTTTATCAAGTATTTTTTTGAATTCTTCTTCTGTATATGTTGTTTCTTCTTGAAACTTACTATCCAAAACCTTTTCTGTTCTGAATTTTTGAAGATAATATTTTTTTGCACCTTTAATTGTTTTTGAGATATTTAAAATATCTTCCGGTGAAAGCTGTGATTTAACAACAGTTGTACGAAATTCGTATTCAACTCCAGAATTCATAATTAAATCAATACTCTCTTTAATTTTTGAAATATTTATATCCGTTCCGGTTATTTTTGAATATTTTTCAAGTGGTGCTTTAATATCCATTGCAACATAATCAATGTTAGGAAGAACTTTTCTTAATACCTCAGGAAAACTCCCATTTGTATCAAGCTTTACTAAAAATCCAAGGTTTTTAATCTTTAAAATAAATTCAAAAAGGTCTTTTTGTAAACTTGGTTCTCCGCCCGTAATTACGACTGCATCAATTTTCCCTTGTCTGCATTTTAAAAACTTGAAAAAGTCAGGTGAACTTATCACCTGACTTGAAGATTGAGAAAATAATTCCGGATTGTGGCAATATCCGCAACGAAAATTGCAACCTTTTGTAAAAATAATTGTACTTATCTTTTCAGGATAATCTAATAAAGATGTTTTTTGAATTCCACCAATTTGCATTTTTGATTTCCATTAAAAAAATGGGAAAATTTATTCTGAACAAATTTTTGAAACGCACTATAGTTTCAGAAATAAACCTCCCATTTCTTGTTATTATACTTTGTTAATTTCAAAAGTTTTTCTGTCACAAAATTCTTTTTGCTTACCCTTATTCCACTGATTTACAGGTCTTATGTAACCTACAACGCGGGAATAAACCTCACAAGATTCCCCGCATTCCGGACAGGTGTAGTGTTCACCTGCTATGTATCCGTGATTTGGGCATGTGCTGAATGTTGGAGAAAAAGTAAAATAAGGAAGCCTATAATTGTTACAGATTTTCTTAACAAGATTTTTCATAGTTTCGATATTGTCAATTCGTTCTCCAGCCCAGATATGAAGCACAGTTCCACCGGTATATTTTGTCTGTAATTCGTCCTGATGGTCAAGAACTTCAAAAATATCATCACTGTAATTTACCGGAAGTTGAGTTGAATTTGTGTAATATGGATATTTCTGTTTATCAAGTTTTGCAAGTCTGTACGAAGTTCCCTCTCCCGGAGTTGCTTCAAGGTTGTAATTATTTCCGGTTTCTTTTTGAAATTCAACTATTTTTGCCCTCATAAAGTCCATGACTTCAATCGCAAACTTCTGTCCGCGAAAACTTCCTATTCCATCTTGAAGAAGGTTTAAGCATGCCTCATTCATACCGATAAGTCCGATTGTAGAAAAGTGGTTTTTCCAATAAACCCCAAAACGCGATTTGATATCTCTTAGGTAGAACTTCGTATATGGATAAAGATTTTTATCCGTATAATCTTCAAGAAGTTTTCGTTTTATCTCGAGACTTTCTTTCGCAATATTCATTTTTTCTTCAAGTTTCAAGAAAAATTCACCTTTCGAAACCGAATGTTCTGCAATTTTTGGAAGGTTAATTGTTACAACACCAACAGAACCGGTGAGAGGGTTTGAACCGAAAAGACCACCGCCACGGTATTCTAGTTCTCTATTATCAATTCTTAATCTACAACACATTGAGCGGGCATCTTCCGGTGACATATCTGAATTGATAAAGTTTGAAAAATAAGGAATTCCATATTTTGCAGCCATTTCCCATAAACCGTCGATATTTTTGTTATTCCAGTCAAAATCTTTTGTAATATTATATGTCGGAATTGGGAATGTAAACACTCTTCCGGAGGCATCTCCTTCCATCATAACTTCAAAGAAAGCTTTATTCAGCATATCCATTTCATTCTGGAATTCTTTGTATGCCTCTTCCATTAATTCACCACCGATTATAACTGGTTGCTCGGCATAATAAGACGGAACGGTTAAATCCATTGTTATATTAGTAAACGGAGTTTGGAAACCAACACGAGTCGGGACATTCATATTGAATACAAATTCCTGAATTGCCTGTTTAACTTGAGCATAATCTAAATTATCGTATCTGATAAAAGGTGCAAGAAGAGTGTCAAAGTTTGAAAAAGCTTGGGCACCGGCAGCTTCCCCTTGCATTGTATACATAAAGTTTACAACCTGTCCGAGTGCTGTTCTAAAGTGTTTTGGCGGTGCACTTTCGACTTTCCCTTTTACCCCTCTGAAACCTTCAGTTAACAAATCTTTCAAATCCCAGCCGACACAATAGACAGAAAGAATATTCAAATCGTGAATATGAATATCTCCATTAATATGAGCATTTTTAATTTCGGGATTATAGATTTTATTAAGCCAATAATTTTTACTAATTTCAGAGGCGATATAGTTATTCAATCCTTGAACAGAAAAAGTCATGTTTGAATTTTCGTTAACTTTCCAATCTAATTGTTTTAGATAATTTTCAACAAGTTCGATATTTAAATCTTTTTGCGATTGTGCCATAGGATTGGACATAAAAGCTCTTTTAGAAGAGTCAAAAGCAACAACATTGCTATCCGTAAAAACACTGTTTTTCATAAAATATTCTCCAGATTTCCGTGGTAACCAACTGATATAAGCATTCCGACTATTCTCACGATAGTATTTTATTTGTGAGGTCATTTTTGCATTGAGTTGTTTTTTTTTAAGTCTCTCCTCCTTGCAAAAAAGACACGGCTGCGGTCCAGTGAGGGATTTCCACCCATGCTTTCCTTAAATCAGTATAACTATTTTATAACTTTTTATTCTTCATGTCAAATAATTGTCATAATAAAAAGAATTTTTTAAAGAAATTTTTTTTATTATGTTGTTTTTAAACTCCGGAATATTGCAATTTTTTATTTCTTTTCTTTTTCGCTTCTTTCGCGCACCAAAATTCTAATAGGAGTACCAAAAAATCCGAATGCTTCGCGAAGTTTATTTTCAATATAACGTTTGTAATGATCTTTCAATAAATCAGCGTTATTCGCGAAAATAACAAAGGTTGGCGGGCAAACATTCGACTGAGTTGTGTACATAATTTTCAGACGTTTCCCTTTTACAGATGATGGTGGATTTAGCGCGTAAAGTTCTTTGACAACTTTATTCAACAAACCTGTAGAAACGCGTTTTGTACACTGTTCCCAAACATCTTCCGCTTTTTCAAAAATTTGCGTTAATCTTTGTTTGGTAAGCGCGCTTATGTAAATTTTTGGTGCAAATTCCAAAAACGGAATTTCATTTGAAAGGTTTTTATCAAACTGATTAATTGTATTTGAATTCTTATTCTCGATTAAATCCCATTTGTTAACCGCAATAATAATACCTTTTCCGGCTTCAAGAATTGTTGACGCAATTTTCTTATCTTGATCAGAAATTCCTTCTTTCGCATCGAGTACAAGAAGTGCTACATTACAGTCTCTGATAGAGCGGATTGCTCTGTCTACGGCAAATTTTTCAACACCGTATTCAACTTTTGACTTTTTCCTTATTCCTGCGGTATCGACAATTATGAATTCTTTGTTTTTATAGGTAATTCTGCTGTCAATACTGTCACGAGTTGTCCCAGAGACATCCGAAACGATTACGCGATTTTCATTTAAAAGACTGTTTACTATGGAAGATTTTCCTGCATTCGGTCTTCCCACAATCGCAATTTTTATTACGTCATCTTCTTGCTCAGCAACTTCATATGAGAAATCTTCGGTAATAATGTCAAGTAAATCGCCAACTCCGCCGCTTCCGTGAAGTGCTGAAATCCCGACAGGTTCTCCGAGTGCAAGAGAATAAAAATCGTTAATCATTAAAAGTGACTGTGGATTGTCAAGTTTATTAACTGCAACAATAACCGGCTTCCCTGATTGTCTGAGGATATTTGCGATATCAAAATCAACCGGATTCACACCTTCTTTTCCGTCAACAATAAAAACAATCTTGTCAGCTTCTTCGGTTGCAATTCTAGCCTGATCAAAAATCGAGACCATAATCTCGTCTTCATCTCCCGGAATAATTCCGCCCGTATCAATTACAGTGAAAGGCTTGTTTTGCCATTCTACATCAAAATAAATTCTGTCTCGCGTAACTCCCGGCAAATCATCTACAATGGAGTTTCTTGATCCCACAAGGCGATTTACGAAAGTCGATTTCCCGACATTTGGTCTTCCAACTATTGCAACTACAGGTTTTCTTTCCATATAATCAGTTTTGCACGAAAAAACTCATATGTAAAGGTTACAAAAATTTCGTTTAAATATTTAGGTGTAGAAATAGTAGGTTCTCAGTCTTTGCGTATACTTTTGCAGAACTTTTGTACCAAAAGTTCTGCAAAAATATACCTTGGATTATAACTTGTAAAGCATATTGAATATCGTCAAAGATATCAAAAAATAAGCTTCATTTACTAATAATTTGTGCGGCTCAACCTGAAACTAAAAGGCGTCGGATTTTTATTAAAAATCCGGCGCCTTCATGTTTTATCTTTTATTAAAGAATTAGTGGCAAGAGCAAGTTGCACAGCCGCAAGAGCAAGTCATTCCGAGAGCTTCTTTTGCTTCTTCAATTCTTACTTTGATACGTCCGTCTACAGCAATGCCTTCGCCTGTTGTTTCAGAAATTAACAATGGGTTGATATCCAATTCGTCGATGAATTTGAAATCAGAAACTAATTGAGATAATCTCAACAATGTTTCTTGGATTTGGTCGATTTGTGCAGGTTTTGTACCTCTAGCACCTTGTAACAATTTGTATGCTTTTACTGATTTAATCATTTCGTCAGCATCAACATCTGTCAAAGGAGCAATTCTGAAAGTTACGTCTTTCATAACTTCTACGAATACACCGCCCAAGCCGAACATCATCATTGGTCCGTATTGAGGATCTGTTGCGATACCGCAAACCATTTCGCGTGAACCTTTTACCATTTCTTGAATGATTACGCCTTCAAGACCTTCTAACAAGCCTTTTGCTTCCAATCTTTCAAGAAGTCCTTTGTATTCACGTCTTAATTGTTCTTCTGATTTGATGTTAACAACAACACCGCCAACATCTGTTTTGTGTGATGTTGTTTTTGAAGTCATTTTCATAACTACAGGGTAGCCGATTGAATTACCGAGTGATACAACTTCTTCTTCGTTAGTTGCAAGACCGTATTTGCAAGCACGAATTCCGTATGCTTGTAAAACGTCGATACTTTCAAGAGTTGTTAGTTGTGCTCTGCCTTCTGCCAATGAGCCTTTGATAATGCTTTCAACTTTTTCTCTGTCAACATCGTAGCAAGGAATTTTGCCTTCCGGTCTTTCCATCCACAATCTTTGTTGGTTAAGTCTGTTAAATCCATCTGCAGCTTCTTCTGCATACATAAAGAACGGCATATTAACGTTCATATCAGACAATGCCGTAAAGAATTCGCTCTTAGTCATGAATACACCGATAACAGGTTTTTCAGGATGTTGAGCTTTGATTTCCATAACAGCTTTTGCTACATCAATATCTTTCAAGCCTAAGAACGGCAAGTAGATAACCATAATCATATCAACATTTTCATCAGCGATTACTGTTTCAAGAGTTTGTTTGTAATGTTCGATAGGAGCTGATGCAATCATATCGATTGGGTTTTTAACAGATGCTGCTGATGGTAAGAAACTTCTCAATTTGTCTTTTGTAGCATCAGAAATTTTTGCCATTTGCATACCGTATTCACAAACAGCATCAGTTGCCATAATACCGGGACCGCCTGAGTTTGTAATGATAGCAACTCTGTCACCTTTTGGTACAGGGCAGTTAGCAAAAACTTTTGCTGTTGAGAACAAGTTTTTCAAAGAATATTCTCTGATTACACCTGATTGGCTCAATAATGCGTTTGCAGCTTTGTCAGCACCAGCTAAAGAGCCTGTGTGAGAAGATGCAGCGGAAGCACCTGCTGCCGAACGTCCTGCTTTCAATGCCAAGATAGGTTTTTTCTTAGTAATTCTTGAAGCTAATTTTCTAAAGTTTGAAGGATTAGCGATTGATTCCATATAAAGCAAGATTTGCTCAACGTCGTCTTCATTTTCCCAGTATTCCATAGCTGTTTCAGCGTTAACGTCAGCTTGGTTACCGATTGAAATAAATTGTGCAAAACCGAGATTTAAGTCTTTCAAAATGTTCAAAATACCGCCACCTAATGCACCTGATTGTGATACAAAACCGATATTTCCACGTTCTGGCAAGCTTTCAGCGAAACATCCGTCCATTCTAACATCAGGGTGAGTGTTTACAACGCCAAGGCAGTTAGGTCCAACGCATCTCATGCCGTATTCTCTAACTTTTGCCAACAATGCTTTTTCAGCTTCAGCACCTTCTTTACCAGTTTCTTTGAAACCTGCAGTGATGATACATAAGCCTTTAATACCTTTTGCGTGGCATTGGTCGATTGTATCAAGTACAAATTTAGCGTTAACTACGATGATTGCAAGATCAACTTCACCCGGAATTTCACCAACTGATGTATAAGCTTGCAAACCTTCGATAATTCCGCCTTTAGGATTTACAGGATAAATTTCTCCGTTGAATTTGTATTCCTGTAATCTTTTCATAATGTCAGAACCGATAGTGTGTTCTTTTGTTGATGCACCGATAACCGCAATTGATTTCGGTTTCATGATTTTGTCTAAATTACTGTTCATGTTTTTTGTATCCTTTCTTATTAATACCCGTTTTGTATCCATTCACGTACTCTAAATTTTGCGCCCAAATTTTTTGCGATTTGTTCGCAGGTTTCAAGATCAAGATGACGATCTTTGTAACCTTCCACAACGCTTGCAACCACTGAAATTCCTTCATCTGTACAAGATGCGATAAATCTTTTAACTTCCTCATAAGCCTCATCAAATTTTGGTTGAGAAAGTTCGTTGTATTCTTCTTTTGTAGCACCGTTCAAGCTTACCGAAAACTCATCAATAAGTCCTTTGCATTCCGGTACAATATTTCTTTTGTATACAAAATTAGCGTGTCCGTTAGTGTTTACGCGAATTTTTGTATTCGGGTATTTGTCTTTTATGTATTTTGCAACTTCTTTTAAAACTTCAAATTTTAGCATCGGTTCACCGTAACCGCAGAAGATAACTTCTTTTTCGTCATTCTGAACTTGTTTCAGAATCTCTATAAACTGTTCAATAACATCTTTTGCAGTTGAATTTTCATCATCCAGCCAAAGAGTTTGACCGACAACGTCATCTTTGTCTTTTCTGAGGCAAAATATACAGTCATTGGTACATTTGTTGGTTAAATTGATATAAATTTTTCCGTCTAATAAATATACTAAAGTGTTTGCCATGACACGCCTTTCAATAATAAAATTATGCCATGAGCAAAGATTTTTTACAAGTAAAATTAGGGTAACCAGTTGCCAAAGCATGAAAAGTATGTTAAAATGACAATGTAGTAATTAAAATAGGAGCTAAAAATGAAAAAATTAAAAAACCTTAAAAATCAGTCACAGTGCGCCTTTAGCTTCGGGGGGGGGGGCTCTAAGCCTTGCTAGCCGTGCATTACGGGCATGTGATGTAGTTAAATTTTGTTTACCCTCTACCTTTGGGAGAGGGAGAAATTTCAACTTGAGCAGTGCGAAAGTTAGAAATTTGGGTGAGGGTAAAACATTTGCGCAGCAAACCGTAAAGAACTTATTCACTTATTTACCTATTCACTTATTCACTTCAAAAAAAGTTGCTTTCACCCTCGCCGAAGGTGCTACGCACGTAGCCCAGCCGAAAAACATTGGTAAAGCCGCCTTTACCTTGGCAGAGGTTTTAATAACTTTGGGCATCATCGGTGTTGTTGCGGCGATGACTATGCCGGTTATTCTTAATAATATCCAAAAACGGCAATTTGTTTCAAAATATAAAAAAGTCTATTCTGTATTGGCACAAATTTATGAAAGAGCGCGCACAGATAACGGAGGGTATTTTGAGGGACAGTTTGGCTCAGGCAAAGATTATGTTGATTTGTTTTTAAAATATGCAAATATAATAGAAACTTGCTCCAAGGAAACTGATGGCTTATGTTATATGTTTCCTTATTGGCATCTCAATAAATCAGGAGGGCTACATGCTGCCCTTGGTTGTTCTGCATTTATAAAACTTTCAGATGGTGCGGTTATAGGTATTAATGACA
>CAZCIW010000043.1:0-10650 GCA_964499135.1 uncultured Muribaculaceae bacterium | reverse complement strand
TCGCCGCTTTTACTTTAGCCGAAGTCCTTGTGACCCTTGGCATCATAGGAATTGTGGCGGCGATGACGTTGCCGTCTGTGATATCAAATTACAAGAAAATTGAATATTCGACAAGGCTTAAAAAATTTGATAGCATAATGGGGCAAGTTGGAAGCTTATACTATGCCGAACATGGTACTACACTTAAAGAAGATTGGGTGAGGGGAGATTTTTATTCAGCAGATTCTGCCGAAATGTTTTGGAATACCTTTTATGCTCCATATTTTAAAAATGTTGTTAAAACTAAAAAAAAGAATATCTATTTTCATATATATTTTGCGGATGGTTCAATGTTAAAAATAACGCCTGGTGGGGCTTGTTTCGATGCATTTTTGGATCTTAACGGAGATAAAGGTCCTAATAAACCTGGAAGGGATGTATATTCTTTTTTATCATGCAGTAGTAGTAATGGATTTAAACCGTTTACTTGGTTAGAAACTTATACTATAGATAACATTAACAGTCAATTACCCGAAGGAGACACGCCAGTAAGAGCTGATTTTAACAATAGAGATAATGTTTTGAAGATGTGTAAGTATGCCTCAGCATTTTGCGCTAGGCTGCTTTTTTTGGATGGTTGGGAATACAAAGATGATTATCCTTACAAATTATAAACACCACAAATGGTTACTAGAGCAATTCTTTTAACAATTTTTTCCATATAAAATTTTTCTTAACCAAGAATTCTTGACCTACTTTGCATCTTTAATTGTTTTGTATCCTATATTATTGTTTACAATGTTTTTTTGTAAATGAGATAAGAAAAGGGATCTTTCAAAGAAAATATTCTGATCATTCAATAACTAATGAAAATGATTTGAACAACCAGATAAATTAAGCATATCAATTTTATGTGTGACAAATCCGCTATTCTGTGATATAGTGTTTTCATGATTGAAGATTTGATAAAAAAACTTACCGGCAAAAATAAACCGGATTATGAGTTTGCAGCGCAACATCTTGTTAATTGTGGCGATGCTGATATGTTTAAGGCGCTTGTTGAAAAGGATAATTTTCTTTTTGATTTTGTCAAAGAAAATGTTGCTCAAAGAATTTCCGACGCAGTTAATGAAAAAAATTATATAAACTTGCTTAATTTTTTAAAAATATATTCACCATCTTACGATGAGGTTATTGTCTCTTCACTTGTAAAATTCGCAAACGAAGATTTGACCGATAAAATGCTTGAAATTTTTGATAATGGTTCTATTGATGAAAAAGCATATTGTGCAAAATTTTTCGCATATATTCAAGATCCGCTTTCTATTGAACTTCTGAAAAAAAATTCATATACGGAGGATGAATTTTTAAATTCAAACAGTGCCTCTACTCTAGGAGTGATGAAAGAAAAATCTTCTTATAATGAAGCACTTGAACTCCTAAATTCGGCGGACGAATTTGAACAACTGAAAGCTGCAAAATTTTTGTGCGCATATGGAAACAGTGAAGCGTTGCCTCAATTACTTGAAGCAATGAAAAATTCTACAATGTCTGAACACATTGCATCGGAAATCCCTTATCTTACAGACATTTTTGAAGTACTTGAAATGAATAAAGAAGGTGGGCTTCTTCTCATCAATAATATTGTAAACGGATTAGGTGAAATAATTCAACTTTCATCAGTTTTTGACTATGAACTCTATGAAGTTTTTGAGCGCCTAATTCGCAATGCTGACGATAGCAAAACCGCTGTTGTACTTTTGAACGCAAATGAGAAATTTGAAACTTTGACAGAAAATGACGAATATTTATACGATGAAGACAAAAGTACAAAAAAAGAAATTCTTGATATTGAAAAACTTTTAAATAATATTCATAAAAAAGAACTTTTGACTTTTGTAAATGAAGAACTTCAAGAAGACAGTCCATTTGTATATACGGCACTTGAATTTGCGCAGGATATGTTTGCTGTTAGAGAACTTTTAAAATGTAACAACCAAACAATAATTGTGAAGACTGCAGAAATTTTAAAATCGCGCAACGAACTTGACGATACTTCAAGACAGGTTGCGCTTTTGAAAATTACTGACGAAAACATAAAATCGATTATTAGAGCGCTTTAAACAATTTTCTAAAGACTTGAAAATTTATAATAAAAATGGTGCACAGATTGCAGTCTGCGCATTAAAAGGACTGTTAGAGTAATTTAAGCGCTAGTATAATGAGTAATGTTATTACTAGCGCTTTTTTAGTTACACTCAACTCCATATTATAACCTTCCTTCTGTAGTTTAACAAATTCCTAGTTTTAGCAGTGAAGTAAGATTCTAATAAGATAGCTTGCCCTCACAAATTATTATATCGGAAGTATTATTAATAATCAATAATATTAAAACATTACAATTTTTATGCTAGAATTAAAAAAGAGGGTTAAAAATAATGGAATTAACAGAAAAAACACTAAAGAGTGATATTGTTTTCAACGGCAGAATAATGACCGTCCGCAAAGATGAAATAGAACTTCCGACAGGGAAAACTTCATTCAGAGAAATTATTGAGCATTCAGGTGGGGTTGTAATTCTCGCATCTTACATAAAGGATAATGAAGAGAAAATACTTATGGTAAAACAATTTCGTTATCCATTGAAACAAGTTATATTAGAACTTCCGGCAGGAAAACTTGAACTTGGAGAAAATCCGTTCGACGCAGCTAAACGGGAACTGGTAGAAGAAACCGGTTACAAAGCTAAAACTTGGAAAGAGTTAGGCTTTATCTACACTTCTGCGGGTTACAGTAATGAAAAACTTTACATTTATAAGGCTACAGATCTGGAATTCGTCGGAGAATGTCCAGATGAAGGAGAATTCCTCAAAAATTGTGAATATTCAAAGGAAAACATTCTGGAAATGATTAAATCCGGCGAAATCACAGATGCCAAAACCATTTGCGCAATGCTGAAAGGGTATATTAATGATTAAATTGATTGCAACCGATATTGACGGAACTATTCTTGGCGAGGATTTTGAGTTTAAACCTTCTGTCAAAAATTGTGTAAAAAAACTTCAAGAAAAAGGAATTAAGGTTGTTTTGGTCACAGGCAGGATGCATTGTGCCACAGAAAAGATTGCGGCAGAACTTAATATTAAAACTCCGATTATTTCTTATCAGGGAGGTCTTGTCAAAGAAATATGCGGAAGTCAAAAAGTTGTCTATAATTGTAATTTAAATTCTGACAAAGCAAAAAAAATAATCAAATGGGCAAAAGCCAACAATGTTCACATAAATCTTTATATGGATGATGTTTTGTATGTTGAAAAAGACGATGAAATTATAAAACGTTACACACAGGCTAGATTTATAAAATACAAAGTTTCTCCTTTCGACAGTTTTGAAATAAAAAATGTCAATAAAATTCTTGCAATAGATTACACAAATCCTGAAAAAGTCTCAGGATGGATAAATGAATTAAGTGAGAAATATCCTGATTTATATATCGTAAAATCGACTCCGTATTTTTGTGAAATTGCCGAAAAAAATGCAACAAAAGGCTACGCTGTAGAATTTTTGCAAAATCTTTGGGCAATAAAAAAAGAAGAAACCCTTGCTATCGGAGATCAAGACAATGATATTGAACTTCTAAAATCAGCAGGAACAAAAATTGCAATGGGCAATGCCTCAGAAAGCTTAAAAGCCTGCGCCGACTATATAACAGAACATGTAGATAATGATGGCTGGGTTAGAGCAATCGAGAAATTTTGTTTTTAAATTTATTTCAATAGTTCAAGTAAATCTGCATTTTGGGTCAGAAATTCTTGTTTCCAGTCAGCGAAACATTTTTCATCAACCTTCCCGGTTTCAACAAAAACATCAACAAGTTCATTTTCTCTAACACAAGCCCAAGTTTTATTTTCAAAAGTTCTTCTGTTAATACGAGATTGCATTTCCTTTATATAATTATCTACTTTGTTTGAAGCTATTCCACTCTGAATCAATGAATTTGAAATTGATGTAAACATATTATCAAAAAATTTATCATAAAAATCCTTGCTGTAATCATAAGAAGACGCAGCGCCTGCACAAAATGAAACAAAAACAAACATCAGAATAAAAAACTTTTTCATAAATCATCCAAATAAACTATAACATTTCTAATTATAAACTATTTTATAAAAATTTCAACCCTACTTCTAATGATATATATATTTAGGCGTTATTGACATTTTTCAAGAAGCACGACCGCGTGTGCTTCAATCGCAAGTTTTTGACCAACTGCATCCATTTTTTCATTTGTTTTAGCTTTAATACTGATATTGTGCGGACCTATGTTTAGAATATTATCCAGAGCTTCACGCATTTTGGGAATGTAAGGCATCATTTTGGGTTCTTGCGCTATGATATTGGAATCAATATTAACAATTGAATATCCACTTTCCAAAATTTTTTCATACACAGATCTTAAAAGAGTAGTGCTATCTGCATTTTTAAACTTTTTATCCGTATCAGGGAAAAGAGTTCCGATGTCCGAAAGTGCCAGCGCACCCAAAAGTGCGTCAATTATTGCATGGATAAGCACATCGGCGTCGGAATGTCCCATCAACCCCTTTTCATGTGTAATCTTTACTCCACCGATAATTAAATCTCGTCCTGTTACAAGAGTATGAATATCGTATCCTAACCCTATTCTATACATATTTAGTCCTCATCCTACTTTAAATATTCTTTTATATAAGCCGCCGGGTTGTTAAGAATAAACTGAACGTCGTCAGGATCCTGAATATACCTGTAAGTTATTTCCTCATTAGAATTTTCTCTTTCAACAATCAAATGTCCATAACCAGCCAGCTTTCCAAGAAAACTTCTTTTAACTCTGACAAGGTGAATTTTCTTGAGCGGAATACGAATTTCCTCTGCAACAAACACTCCGCGTGTAATATAGAGATTTGAAGTTGTAATAACAATTCTATCAGAAAAGTATCTGAGAACCGGATGTACAATCGGAACCAAAAACAGAAGTGCAACTACAAATCCCCAGAATGTTGGAATAATTACATAAAACTTCCAAAAATATGCAATAAAAATTGGCGAAAATACGCAAGGCCAAAACATTGACATAAAATGCTTTTTAATTTCATAAACGACTATTTCTTCTTCTTCTTCTTCATAATTTTCAGGAATTTCATCAATTTCTTCAATTGCCTTCGTCTGTGGAACACATTCATCTACAAGCAAACAATTATCAGAATTAATCGAATTATCGCAAACCTCTGAAGTAGGAGGTTGTTCTTCTTTCTGTTCTTTATCTATAACAGGATTTTCAATACTTTCAATTTCACCAGCATTTTCACGTAAGTCTTTTCCGCAGTACTTACAAAAATTATCCGTGTCGTTTATTTTTTTACCGCAATTTGGACAAAACATAATCAATCCTTTTTTTTAGAATTATTTTAGCATATAATAAATATACGGTCAATTATTTTTATTAGCGAAAGGACTGGAAAAGATGACTAATACAATAAATTTGGACAAAGAAGAACTTCTTGATTTATATAACTCAGACTTAGAAACATTGCTTGAGCTTTCATCAAAATTTTTAAAAGATGAGGTTGAGTTCTGTTCACTTGTAAATGCCAGAAACGGAAAATGCTCCCAAAATTGCAAATATTGTGCGCAAAGTTCTCACTACAGAACAAATATTGAAACTTACCCGCTTATAGACAAAGAAACAGTTAAAAAAGCAGCACTAGAAGCAAAAGAAAATAAAGCAACAAGGTTTGCAATTGTAACATCAGGCAAAAGTCCGGATGAAAGCAGTACAGAAGATATTATTGAACTTATAAAAGAAGTAAATAAAATTGACGGAGTGAGAAGCTGTGCTTCTATCGGAATTCTAAATGATGAACTTGCCAAAAAACTTTCAGAATGTGGATTGAAAAGGTTTCATCATAACATAAATACCTGTCGTTCATATTATCCGAAAGTTTGCACAACTCACACTTACGAAGACCGTATCAACACTTGCAAACTCGTCAAAAAATATGGAATGGAACTTTGCTGCGGTGTAATCCTCGGAATGGGTGAAACTGTTGAACAAAGGGTTGAGATGGCAATGGAACTTGCTGAAATTCAGCCTGATTCAATTCCGATTAATATTTTAATGCCTATTCCGGAAACTCCATTTGAAAATTACCACGACAAAATTGATGAAGAAAATATTTTGAGAACACTTGCTATTTTTAAAATTGCAAACCCGGAATCAATTCTGAGATTTTGTGGTGGCAGAATGAAACTTTCCGAGAAAAATCAAAAGAAAGCTCTTCAAACTTGTGTAGAAGGAATTCTTACCGGTAATTATCTTACAACTACTGGTAAATCGCCTAAAGAAGATCTTGCACTTATAGAAGAACTCGGTAAAATTGTCGTTTAAAAGATTATTTTACGAACGAATTTCCGGAATTTGCTTTTCTGCATTTATGCCGAGTTCTTCAAGTTTTTCAAGTTTTTTTATAATATTTCCGTGACCTTCAAGTTTCTTGAGCGAATTGTCAAGATTTTTGCGGATATTTAGAAGTTCGCAAAGCAAATCACAGAATTTGTCATGAATACTTGTGCAGAGTTTTGCCATTTCCATTATGTTCTTATTTTGACGGTCTATTTGGTGGAAAGTATTTATTATTTTTAATGCGGCAAGAAGAGTGGAAGGCGATACCGGCATAACTTTGTTTTTCCAAGCAAAATCCCACAAAAAGCAATCATCACAAAAAAACAGTGAATAACAACCTTCAATCGGTATAAACATTAAAATATAATCAGGCGAACCTTCTTCGATTGCATAATTACGCTTTGCAAGCCCTGATATATGAGATTTTGTGGATGCAATAAATTCTTTTAAACTTCCGTTTTTTTCTTCTGCGGATTTTGAATTTACATAATTGTACCACGATGAAAACGAAGTTTTGCTATCAATAAAAATTTTTCTGTTATCCGGAAGATTTACAGTTGCATCTGGAATTCCTTCAAGGTTGCCTTTTTGAATAAAGAAATCCTCGTTTTTTCTAAGTCCTGAGGCTTCGAGAACTCTTTCTAGGACAATTTCACCCCATTTGCCAGTGGTTTTGTTATCTGTTTTCATTGCATTTATAAGGTTTATTGTTTCCTGAGATATCTTATTTCCGGCTTCTATAAAATGTTTTATATTAGTATCAAACTGTGTTAATTTTTCGCGTTCATCCTTGTAATTTGCTTCCGCTCTCTTTTGAAAATCTTCAATTTTATCTTTAAAACGAGTGAAAAATTCTTCAAGTTTTTGAGAATTTTGCTCAGTAAAATTCTCGGAATTCATTTTTATAACTTTGTTTGCCGTATTTTCAAAATGCAAATTCATCTGGGCAATCATTAATTTTTTCAAAAAAAACGAAGTTATTGCTATTGTAATTGCACCAAGCATAAAACCGGATATAAAAATTAGAATTTCCATATGAAATCTCCCTCTTTTTGATGAATTATACCACATATACTTTAGTCTAAAAAGATTATATTAATTTTTTATACTAAAAAAATCAACCATGCCGCAAAGCATGATGTAGACATGGATTGAGGATTTTTCTCAATCTTTAGATGTAGGATATTTTCTACAACCTAAACTAGTGTAATATCAATCGGTACATGGATGAAATCCCCCCCTCAAAAGTAGTAGTATAAACAGTGTAGAGAGAACTCAATTAATAATTTATAAAGGGGAAAGATGATGAGAAAGTTTAACAGAAGATCGAGAATTTTGCTGGTAGATGACAATGCAGAACACTTAAAAGGTGTGAAAGAATTAATAAGTCTTGAAGCTAGTTATGATATTGTAGGCGCAACGACAAGCGCAAATGTAGCAATTAACTTGATTAAAAAATATCGCCCCGATATAGTTTTGATGGATATTAATATGCCGGAAAAAGATGGTTTACAAGCAATTCAAGAAATTGAAAAACTTGAACTTGATACAAAAGTCATTGCATTGAGCGGTTATGATGATGCGGACTTGATTTTCCGTGCAATGAAACTTGGTGCTAAGGGTTATGTATTAAAAACTATGGCATCGGCTCAATTGATTTATGCGATTGATGAAGTTTCGGCAGGTAAAGTTTATCTTCCGTCAGCCCTTTCTTCAAGATTTTTTGAATATTTTCAGCGTTCTTTCAAAAACGAAGCTACTGTGGTTCAGGAAGAGAATCTTCTTTCCTATCTTACAGGTCGTGAAGAAGAAGTTCTTGATCTTCTTACTCAGGGAAATAACTATAAGGGTATTGCATCTAAGTTATTTATATCGGAAACTACAGTTAAGACTCACGTAAATAACATTTTCCAAAAATTACAGGTAAATGACAGAACGCAAGCTGTTTTATATGCTCTTAATAACGGCTTTGCTAACAAAAGACGCGTAAAAGCATCTATATAATATTATTCTGAAACTAAAAGGGAAAGGTTTGGCTTTTAGCGAGTCAAACCTTTTTGTGTATATTACTAAGGGTATTAGATAAAGGAGATTTATATGCAGACTCAGGAAGATATAATTAAAAATCAGGCAAGATGTATTTCTCATGAAATAAGAAATCAGCTTTCCGTTTGCAATATATATTGCGATATTATAAAAAAACATCTTGAAAGAAATAATATTCAAATTTCGTCAATTGATGATGCTTTGAGTTGCATAAGAAAATCCTCTGTTATGATTGGAAATTCTCTTCTTGATTTAAAGTCTTTGAATAATTATGCAATGAAATATTTTGATTTAAATGAACTAATTCAACAAAGCGTAGATATGGGTCGAGTATACCTCCTTGATAAAAAGATAGACATTATCTGCGAACCTGTAAAGAATGTCGGTGTAAAAGTTGATGATAACAAATTTATAGCTTGTCTTTTAAATCTTATAAAGAATGCAGTTGAAGCTATTAAGAGTGAAGGTTTTATATGTTTAAAAACAGAATGCCGTGAAAATTATGCCAATATTAGAATTTCGAATAACGGCTCACAAATTCCTCCTGATTTTATTAATAAAATTTTTGACAAAGGAGAAACTTCAAAAGCATTTGGGTGTGGATTAGGACTTTATATTTGTAAAAATAATCTAAATTTTATGGGTGGAGATTTGGAACTTGTTCAATCAACGCCTGAGATTACAGAATTTAAAGTTGTTATACCAATTTACAAAATTTAATAAAATTAGCAAAATTTCCTATATTTTTGTTTTTATAACTATATAGGGAAAATTTATGGACTTTTTTAATTCATTATCCCAAGTTGCCAAAAATAGGAAAAATTTTAAGCAATGGGAGAAAAATCAAAAAGACGAACAGGCACGTCGCGAAGAATTATACAAGCGCCGTCAATATTCCGATGCTGAAATTGCAAAAGCCAAAGCATTAGGCGAAAACATTATTGATGTTGTTGATATTATGGATAATCATTCCGAAAGCGTTGCCGAAAACGTTGAAACCGCAACAGAGCCGATTGTTGCATTCGCACCGCTTGCATCAATATTAGGCTCCGGTTGGCTTATCGGAAAGTTTGTTCATAACCCGAATTCAAAGAAAATCTATAAAATTGAAAAAGAATTAGTAAATGACGAAAAAGCAAAAGATTTATGCAACAGAATAGCCGAATTTAACGAAAAGAATACGAAGCGCTCATATTTTTCAGAATGGGATTTAACTGACAAAAACAGAATAAAACGCATTAAAAGTTCCGAATTGAGAGCTGAAGCTATGAAATTTTACAATAAATTTCAAAAAGACACAGCAAAATTCAGGAATGCTCAAAAATGGGGTTGGGTAGGCGCTGGTGTTCTTACTTTAGCCTCGTTTATCGGTGCAAATATTTATGCTGCAAAACTCCAAGTTGACAGTTCAAAAATTGCACGTTATCAGGCAAGAGAAAGTCTTAAAGACCCGAAAGCTTTCGTAAACTATACACCTGAACAAATTGCAAAAGCTAAAGAAGAAATTGCAAAACATCCTGAATTGTTGAAACAAAAGAAAAAAGAAAAACTTAATACAGGATTTTTCAAAAGTATAGTAAATATATTGAAAGACCGTAAAGCTTACAAAAAATCAATCAAAAATGATACTGATGATTCCAAAATCGTCACAAGAGAACTTACACCTGATGAGATAAAACAGGCAAAACAAGATCAGGAAGTAATCCAAAGAACAGTAAGATTAATCAACAACGAAGCCGAAAAATACTCACAAAATATGGAAGTCGCTGCAGAAGTACTTATTAATGGAACACCATTTTTAGGTGCTGCAGTCGGTGGCGCTATCGGCTGGATTTTGAATAAAACAGGTGTAATTACAAAATTTGTAGATAATAACGTTGCCAAAAACGGTTCTGAAAAAACGAAAGAATTATATGCAGAACTCAAAAAAGGCGGTGAAAGCGGAGCAACATACAGTTTTAAATGGTCTAAATTCGGTGAATCATTCATGGAAGATTTACGAGGTCAGCAAAAAACCACGGATACAGAACTAACTAAAGCTTCAAAACGCAAACCCGGCGATATTATAAAATCCGCAAAAAGATTATTAACTACAGCACTTGCTCACAACAAAGGTCGTGGCTGGCTAATTGCCGGTGCAGGTTCTATCGTAACAAGTATTGCAGGTATGATGATTGGTTTGAAAC
>CAZCIW010000042.1:0-11751 GCA_964499135.1 uncultured Muribaculaceae bacterium | reverse complement strand
GAAACTTTGAAGTAAGCAACCATCATAACAGTGTTTGCGCCTTTACCTCTAAGCCCCGGTTGTTCTTTAATAAGTTTTTCAGCATCTACGTTGTAGAATTTGATTTTCTTATCAATGATAGTTTTTTGCATATCACGTGTAAGATGTGCAAAAGCTTCTTCTTTTGTATAAGGTGAGTTCAATAAGAATGTACCACCTTCTTTAATACCTTTTAACAAGTCGTATCTGCCAACGTAAGCATGAGCTGAGCATGATACGAAGTCAGGTGCTGTAATAAGGTATGTTGATTTGAT
Source organism: uncultured Muribaculaceae bacterium (assembly GCA_964499135.1). Lineage (GTDB taxonomy): Bacteria > Cyanobacteriota > Vampirovibrionia > Gastranaerophilales > Gastranaerophilaceae > Scatenecus. Next base: position 11,458 of record CAZCIW010000042.1, on the reverse strand, counting down.
ATGTTGATCGCCAAATCTCAAGTGAGATACGGTTACACCGAAAGATTTTTTAGAGTCATAAGCAAAGTATGCTTGAGCATCTTTATCAGTGTATTGACCAATGATCTTGATTGAGTTTTTGTTAGCACCAACAGTACCGTCAGAGCCTAAGCCCCAGAACATACAGTTTGTAGTACCTTCTGGTTCAGTAACAATGTGTTCTTCAATTTTTAAAGATTTGTTTGTTACGTCATCTTCGATACCAACTGTAAATCCGTGGAAACCGTTGTTTTCAGAGTGCTTGTAAATAGCGTAAACCATTGACGGAGTGAATTCTTTAGAAGACAAACCGTAACGTCCGCCGATAACTCTAACGTCTTTACCTGCAACTGCTGCAGTAACGTCCATAAATAAAGGTTCACCGATTGAACCCGGTTCTTTAGTTCTGTCAAGAACTGCCAAACGTTTAACTGAAGCAGGAAGTGCTTCGTCGAAGCGTTTAACGTCGAACGGTCTGTAAAGTCTGACTTTAACCAAACCGTACTTAGTACCGCGTTTTGCGTTCAAGTAAGTGATTGTTTCTTCGATAGTTTCACAAGAAGAACCGATAGCAACAATTACGTCAGTTGCGTCAGGTGCACCAACGTAATCAAACGGATGATATTGTCTGCCTGTGATTTTAGCAACTTTATCCATGTATTCTTGAACGATATCAGGTACTGCATCGTAGTATTTGTTAACTGTTTCACGTCCTTGGAAGTAAACGTCAGTGTTTTGAGCACCGACTTTACAGATAGGAGCTTCCGGTCTTAATGCACGATTTCTGAATTCTTCAATATACTTAGGTTCAACTAAAGAAGCAATATCTTCATAAGAAATTTCTTCGATTTTGTGAATTTCGTGAGAAGTTCTGAAACCGTCAAAGAATTGTAAGAACGGAACTTTAGCTTTGTAAGTAGACAAGTGAGCTACCAAAGCCATATCCATCTCTTCTTGAACAGAGTTTGCAGCTAACATTGCATAACCTGTGTTACGGCAACCCATAACGTCAGTGTGGTCACCGAAAATTGCCAATGATTGAGCTGCCAATGCACGAGCTGTTACATGGATTACATGCGGAAGCATTTCACCTGCAACTTTGTGCATAACAGGAATCATCAACAACAAACCTTGAGAAGCAGTGTAAGTAGAAGTCAAAGAACCTGCAGCCAAAGAGCCATGAACAGCACCTGCTGCACCTGCTTCTGATTGCATTTCTGCGACTCTTACCTGTTTTCCCCAGATATTTTTCTTACCTTGAGATGCCCATTCGTCAATCCATTCACCCATTGTAGATGAAGGAGTGATAGGATAAATTGCTGATACTTCGCTTAATGCGTACGCTACATGCGCCGCAGCATAGTTACCATCAACTGTAATTGTTTTTGGCATAATTAACTAACCTCCTTGTTTAATATGCTATTCAATATAACAATAAAATTTTATTACAAACATGTTTTTAATACCATATTAACTTATGTTACAATTTCTGTTCCATATGTAAAATTTAGAGCTTGAGCGTTGTTAAATATGTGAAGTGTAGAAAAGGTATAACTCATGAATATACAACTATTAACCCCAAAATTTTCGCGTAATGATATCATCACGCGTTCAAACCTAAACGGTTTGAACGCAAATAATACTTCTTATCCGAATTTAAGACCGCTTGATAAAGATACTGTGTCTTTCGGTACAAGAACAAAAACTCTTACAAATGCCGCAAAACAGGCAAAATCATCCGGAGAAAAAGTTTTAAAAGAATGGAACCCCAATGCAATACACTTTAATGAAATTATAAAGATTGCAGATAGTTATGAAGAACCTTTGAAGAATTTTCTTAGAGTATTAAGAAAAGAAATGCACGATTTAATAGCAACAGAAGCAAATCCTGATAATCCTATATTACCTGGTGCTGCCGGCATTAAAGGTAGGGTCAAAAAACCAAATTCAATTGCAGAAAAAGCTAATTGCAGGAAACTTTTTACTGCAGATGAAATTACAAAAATGGGTGACATCGGTGGCGCAAGACTTATATTGAGACGTTCTTCAAAAGAAGATGTTGCATCAATTTTTGAAGTTCTTGGAAATATGGTTAAAAAAGGTACCAAGATTAAAGAAGTCGAAAATTATCGTTTGACTCCAAATTTGGGATATATTTCTCAAAATACTTTAGATGAATTTGAAGCGATATGCCAAAAATGCGGACAATATCCGGAAATTAAAAGTAAAGCTTTACCGAATGGCTACACAGCAATTCATGTTTCAATAGAGTTACCTGATGATAAAGTTATTGAACTTCAAATCATGGGTAGAGACATGGAAAAGATGAAAGATGTTGAAGACTTTTTCTATAAATGGCGTTGCGGGGAAGGCAAAAAAGGCTTTGACCCTAAGTATAAATCGATTCAAAAAATCTTCCAAAAAGAAATGCCTAATTTAGATGATTTTCAAAAAGAAACTTTAAATCGCTATATAAAAGATTCATACGTTCACGCATTGAAATTACCGCCAAAGAGTGCAAAATCCAGAACAAGTATAGAAAGGGATTTTTTACCTTTCCCGTACTCACTTTCACAAGAACTCAGTTATGCTAACTTGAGCAAAATGATGGATGAGTGTAATAGAATCGCTAACGCAAAGAAATAATCGCAACGTTTTCTATATGATAAGTGTGGCAAAACATATCAAAGGGTTGAATGCTTTCAACTTTTGCGCCTTTTTCGCACAGATATTTCAGATCTCGCGCTAAAGTTGCAGGGTTGCAGCTTACGTAAATAATGTGACCTTTTGTAAGTCTGAAAACTTCGTCAAGCGAGTCTTTTGAGCAACCTTTTCTCGGGGGGTCGATTATTGAAACGTCAAAAAGTCTTTTCTCTTTTTTGAAAAATTCTGCGGCATCTTGATTATGGATTTCAAGATTTTTAATCCGGTTGTTCTTTGCTGTTTCGGTGGCACGCAGAGTTGAGTCAGTGTTTTCTTCAACCGAAACTACTTTTTGAGCAGCATCGGAAACACATATTCCGAAAGTTGAAATTCCGGCATAAGCGTCCAGAACAAGCGGGTTTGTGTAATTTTCTTTTATAAAAGTTTTTACGTAAGAAAAAATGTTCTCTGCGCTTTTGGGATTAATCTGGAAGAATGTATTTGCGCTGATTTTGAATGTTTTATTAAGAATATCTTCTTCAATATAATCCTGACCTATAACGCATTCTGTTTTCTTGCCAAGGATTACGTTTGTTTTTTTAGGGTTAAAGTTTATGCAGACGCCCGCAACTTCCCTAAACTCATCAAAGACAGCTTTCGCAAAATCGTTCAGTCTGTCAAAAGTTTTTGTTGCATTAACGACAAGAGTTACAAGCTGCTTTCCGTTTTTGGCGGAAGATCGGATTACGACATGGCGGATGTCACCGGAGTGTTTTTTCTCGTTAAAGCCTGAAATTCCGAAATCGAATGCGTGTTCTCTGATAAAATCTATAATTTGGTCGCAAATTTCGGGTTGTATCGGGCAGTGCTTAATGTTTACTATTTCATGCGTTTGAGGTTTGTAATATCCGGCGAGAATTCTTTTTGAAACCTTAGTCTCGGATATCGGATATTGAATTTTATGCCTGTAATTTTTTATCTCAGGGCTCGGGATCGGTTTTGGAATTTCAATGTCCAATCCGCCAATTGTCTTTATTGCATCCTCAACTATTTGTCTTTTTAATTCAAGTTGATATTCATAATTAATGAATTGAAGCTGGCATGCTCCGCAAACTTTTTGCATTGCGCAGAAAGGTTCAACCCTGTGCTTTGATGGGGTTAAAACCTCAAGCGTTTTGGCGTTTGCAAAATTTTTGTTAGCTTTTATGATTTTTGCGTTTACGATATCTCCCGGACAGGCGCCTTCAACAAAAATTACATATCCGTCAACTTTTGCAATCCCGTAACCGAGATTTGAGAACTTTTCTATATTTAATGTTACAATATCATTTTCATACATAAACAGATTGTAACACAAATTATTTTTTACGTTTTTAATATTAAAAATAGTGTAAAATCTTTGATGTAACATTTTAAGAAATGTTTTGAATAAAATTTTAAAAAAGTTCTTGACAGCGAAAGTTTTTTTGATACGATAATAAATGTCGAAAGGCAAGGGCGTTTAGCTCAGTTGGTAGAGCGTCTCCCTTACAAGGAGAGGGTCAGAAGTTCGAGTCTTCTAACGCCCAAATAAAGGAGTAACGCAAGTTGCTCCTTTTTTAATTGTGCTTTCGGTATGGTGTCAGCAAAGTTCACGGGAAGCATTAGCAGAGATCCACAAAATTAATTACGTATTAATTTTAAAGAGTGATTGTACTCGACATCAAAGGTAATTAACAATTGTATAAATTGTTGCATGGGGCGTTAGCACTCTGCCGAAAAAATTGATTGATTATCAATTTTTGAGAGGACTGCGCTCGACCCTAAAGGTCATTAAGTAATTACATAAATTGTTGCATGGGGCGTTAGCGCAGTTGGTAGCGCACGACACTGGCAGTGTCGGGGTCAGGGGTTCGAATCCCCTACGCTCCATTTTTGTGTGAATTCACAACTCTACGGAAACTCTTCTAAAATTTCTTTTGGCTGAATGTATTTCCCTTTAACTAAAAGGTAATCAGCATCCGCATTTTTAATTCGTTCAACATTTGTGCATAAAAATTCGGATGCGCGCGGCGTGACAAGTTCATCATTAGCGCCAAAGGTTCCTATTCTTGAAATTCTGGACTTTTCTGGAAATTCAATTTCGTATAAAATTCCCTTCTTATTTGTCAAATAAACATTTGCATAATTTATATCGGAGCTAAAATAAGAGTATTCACTCATTCTGAATTTATCTCCGGGTTTTACACGTGTTGCTTTTTTATATAATTTATATGTTGAGAAAAATTCCGGTTTCTCTCCGACTGCACGAAAAGCTTTTACCGTTTTTTCAGTGGGTTTAAGCCCCTTAAATTCCAAATCAGTCTGAGTAATCATCTGTCTTGGGGTAAGGTTTGCCCTGCCTACCGGTATATCCATATGCTCGGGATACGGACTTATATGAAAATGGTGGTTAATGGAACTTAATTCTCCATGCAAGTCTACCGAAGTTTTGTTGCCGTTTCTGACTAAACTATTTTCCTTAGCCCATGCCCAGTATTTTTCGCAAAATAATGGCTCGGCTTTCTTTGAAACTGTGGCGGCTAATGTATTTTTGGCGGCAGATGCAGTTTGCAGCGAAACTTCAGCCGGTTTCTTCAATTTAATAAGCCTTTGAGCATACCTGAAACCCAATTTCAGTATAGACATATTTTCCCCTAAAAATAGATAATACAATTATATAAAGTATTTTTAGACGAAAAATTTGCTTTACAAAAATTAATTTGTTAAGATTTATTGGACCTTTTTCCCGACGCAGTAATATTTAAACCCGCGTGAAACCATTCTTTCAGCTTCATACTGGTTTCTTCCGTCAAAAATCACAGGCTGCTTCATGAGAGTTTTCATTCTTTCAAAATCAGGTCTGCGGAATTCGTTCCATTCGGTTAATAGAAGCATCGCGTCAGCCCCTTCCAACGCATCGTAAGAATTTTTTGCATAATAAATCTTATCCCCCCAGAGACCGCGGGCAAAGTCGAACGCTTTCGGATCAAAGGCTCTTACCGTTGCACCGAATTCGAGAAGTGCGTTAATGATAGTGATAGAAGGTGCCATTCTCATGTCATTTGTCTTTGGCTTGAACGCTAGCCCCCATACTGCGAAGGTTTTTCCTTTTAAATTAAGACCAAAACGACTGAGGATTTTTTGGATGAAAATTACACGCTGTTCTTTGTTAACTTCATCAGCTGCTTCAATCAAACGATGTTCACAGCCGTAATCTTTTGCAGTTTTAAGGAGTGCTTTAACATCTTTTGGGAAACAGCTTCCGCCATATCCCAGTCCCGGGAAAAGAAATTGTGTTCCAATACGTTTGTCCGAACACATTCCACATCTTACCATCTCGGCATCAGCACCAACGGCTTCACAAATATTTGCAATTTCATTTGCGTATGAAATTTTCAATGCTAAAAATGAATTTGCCGCATATTTTGTCATTTCTGCAGATTTAACATCCATGATCACAAACCTGCTTGCAGTTCTGAAAAACGGAGCGTAAACCTCCTGCATTATTGCTGTCGCTTTCGGTGAATTTGATCCGATAACAACGCGATCCGGTTTTAAAAAGTCATCTACTGCCGCACCTTGTTTTAAAAATTCGGGGTTTGAAACAACATCAAATTCGCCATCATAATATTTTTTTATTACTGATGTAACTTTTTCAGCCGTACCGACAGGAACGGTTGATTTGTCAACAATGACTTTATAGCCGTTCATTGATTTTCCGATATCTTCAGCCACACTCATTACATACTGCAAATCGGCAGATCCATCTTCACTCTGCGGGGTTCCGACTGCAATAAAACAAACCTGTGATTTCTGAACAGCAGTTTTCAAATCATCTGTAAAAACTAATCTTCCATCAAGAACATTTGCTTTTATTAATTCTTCAAGTCCCGGTTCGTAAATTGGAATAATTCCTTGCTCAAGTTGAGCAAGTTTTTTCAGATCATTATCCACACATATTACATCATTTCCCATATCAGCAAGACAGGTTCCTGCAACAAGTCCTACGTATCCAGTTCCGATTACACAAATTTGCATGTTTTTATACTCCTTAAAAAATCCCTTTTCCTTAATATAGCGCGAAAAATCTTTTTTGTAAATTTATTTTATTTATGAGATAATTTGAGCATGAGTTATTTTGATTAGGGAGATTTTATGGATTATAAATTAAAAGATACTACAACAAAAACTGCTTTTAATTACGGATATTTAATAGGGAGAATTTTTCCTTATATAAAGCCGTTTATGGGACGTGTTGTTTTAAACCTTGCAATTGCGATACCTCTCGGACTATTAGACGGGATTGTGGCTCTTGCACTAAAACCGTATCTTGATTTCGTTGTTAACGGCAATCCCGAACACACGTGGACATTTTTCGGTTTTACAATCCATTCACAAGCTTTCCTCGCCGCTATAATCCCCTTTGGCATCGTGGGATTTGCAATTTTCCAAGGGGTTTTAAAATACGCAAATAATTATCTTACCGACTGGACAGGAAACAAAATTTCTAATTTTTTAAAAGTTGATTTGTTCAGAAAACTTACCGTATTAGATCCGCAGTTTTTTGATGTAAATTCTTCGGGCATCGTTTTGACACGATTTTTAACAGACCCCGAAACTGCTTCAAAATCAATTATTGATAATATAAAGGCATTAATTACAACGGGTTTTGGTTTATTAGGGCTTGTTGCGGTACTTCTGTATAACTCGTGGAAATTAGCGATTATCGGAGTTACGATAATGGCGATTGCAGTTACTCCGGTTGTTTTAATCAGAAAAAGGATTAAAAAGGTTTCAAATGCAAATATGGTTGTCGGTGGGAATATGGCAACAAATTTCAATGAAACATTTGCAGGCAACAAAATTATGGCAGCTTATAACTTGCAGGAAAATCAAAATCAAAAATTTGAAAAACAAGTTCATGAACAGTTCAATCTTACAATGTCATTGACAAAACGCGTGGGCTGGATGTCTCCGATTATGTATGCAGTGTGTTCTGTCGGAATTGCGTTTGTAATGGCTTACGGAAACCATCTTATTTTAACCGGAGAAATGACGGCCGGAAGCTTTGCGTCGTTTGTGACGTCTCTTCTTCTTCTTTATAAACCGACAAAAACTCTCGGAAATACATTAACAGTACTTCAAAATACGTTTGTTGCAATGGGAAGAACATTTGAACTGTTTGATCTGGTACCGGAAATTCATTCGCCCGAAAACCCGTACAAAATGCGAGCTTTGAAAAATATAATTGAATTTAAAAATGTTTATTTTGAATATGAACCGGAAACTCCGGTATTAAAAAATTTCAGCCTTTCTGTTAATAAGAATGAAACAATCGCACTCGTCGGAAATTCAGGTGGCGGGAAGAGTACGGTAGTAAGTCTTCTTCCAAGATTTTACGATGTTAAATCAGGTTCAATTACATTTGACGGAGTTGATATAAGAGAATTTGACTTAAAGTCATTAAGAAATAACATTTCATTTGTTTTTCAAGATAATTTCCTGTTCACCGGCACCTTGCGTGAAAATATTATGATGGGCAATGAAAATGCAACAGAAGAACAACTTCAAAAAGCAATTGAAATGGCACATCTGGACGAATTTGTTGAAGCTCTGGAAGACGGGCTTGATACGCTTGTCGGTGAACGAGGCTCAAACCTTTCGGGTGGGCAGCGTCAGCGTGTTGCGATAGCAAGAGCTATTTTAAAGGATGCTCCGATTGTAATTCTTGACGAGGCAACCTCTGCACTTGATAACAAATCCGAAGCTATTGTTCAGCGTGCGCTGGATAATCTTATCCATAACAAGACTGTTTTTGTCATTGCGCACAGACTTTCGACAATTCAAAATGCCGACAGAATTGCAGTAATTAACGAAGGTGAACTTGTTGAACTTGGTACACACAACGAATTGATGATGCTTTCAAACGGTGTTTACAAGAACCTTTATGATATGCAGTTTAAACATCAGGAAATCTCAGGGGCAGTTTAGAAGAAAGGATAATTTATATGGCTATTGAAGTAAAACCGCTTAATGCAATTATGTATAATCAGAAAAAAGTTGATATGAATGATGTTATTGCGCCTCCGTACGATGTCATCAGCGAAAAGTATCGCGATGAATTGTATGAAAGAAGCCCTTATAATATAGCAAGATTAATCCTTTCATCAGCCGAAAATCCATATGCAGATGCTGCTGGAAATTTTAAAAACTGGCAAGAGAAAGAAGTACTTATTCAATCAGAAAAACCTCTAATCCTTTATATTCTTCAAAAATACAATCATAACGGGCATGAAGTCACAAGAAAAGGTTTTATTGCAAGAAATAAAATAGAAGATTTTTCGACGAAAAATATCCTTCCGCACGAGTTTACAATGAGCGGTCCGAAGGAAGACAGATTAAAACTTACAAAGGCTTGCGAGGCAAACTTTTCGCAAATTTTTCTCGTTTATTCAGATCCGGAAAAGAAAATTGAAAATGCGGTTGATTTGTCAGGTGCACCTTTCATTGATATAACTGACGACAACGGTGTCAGAAATATTATCTACAAAATTGAGGATGAAAAAACTATCAATTTAATTCAGGATGTTCTTAAGAACAAAACTGCCTTAATCGCCGACGGTCATCATCGCTATGAAACCGCAATGAATTACAGAAATTTCAAGGGTGAAAACGCCGGTGAAGCAAATTATGTAATGAGTTACTTCACAAACATGGACGACGATTTGCTTATTTATCCAACGCACAGAATTATAACAAAATGGATTGAGCCGTACGTGCTCCTTGAAAGTGTTAAAAAGTATTTTGATGTCAAAGATTACACATTTAATGGAGCAAACAAACTTTCCGTAAAAAAAGAATTTCTTAAAGAACTTGAAAATTCGGCTTCGTCAAAAATTTCAATGGGCTTGTATATGAAAAACGTAAATAAATTTTATCTTTTGTCATTAAGGGAGAGTGTTGATAAAATTCTGGACGAATATGAAGTTCCTGATGTTCTGAAAACTCTTGATTTGACTGTTTTGCATAAAGTTATTCTGACGAAAGAGCTTGGTTTTACGGAAGAAGAACAAATGGCGCAGGATGGAATTAAGTATATTAAAGTCGAAAATGAAGCTTTTGATATGATAGATTTGGGAAAAGCCGAAGCCTCATTCATAATGGCTTATCCTAAAATTGAAGATATAAAAAGAATTTCCGAAGCAGGCTTCAGGATGCCCCAAAAATCAACATATTTCTATCCGAAACTTTTGTCGGGTATAGTAATTAATCCACTAAATTAAAATATTTGAGATAATTTAAGGCGCCAGACCACCAGGTCTGGCGCCCTTTTGCTGTCTTCTCTACCCATTAAAAGTTTTAAAACTTCTCTCAACATTTTTATCCAAAACATTTTTAATGCTGTCGTATTCGGTTTGTAGCGCGTTGTGCTCCGTATCCAATTTCTTCAAATCTGTGTCATACTGCTTGTCTTTTACTTCTATCTCTTTCAGTACACGATTGTATTCCACTTCTGCTTTCGCTATCGCTGTCTCATCTTTGGTTTCGGTTATGTCCTGGGCATTCGTAAATATTATGGATGTCCAAGATGCGTTCTTAATCCCCTGTTCGCTGCTTGAAATATCCTTAAACTGAACCTGCTCTAAAGTTATTAAGCCGTTTTCGATAGCGTATTTAAGGTATTCGGCGCTGTTCATATCTCCGTCTTTTAGAACTGCCCAACTCTGCTCTGTCGTCGACTTTGAAGCCCAACCCGCATCCGGGTCATATGCACCATTGTCGCCAAACCCGCCTTTGAAGTTGCTTACTCCGTTCATTCTATTCCAGAGGTTTACGTACCACTGCGCTTCGTCAAGATCTGTCGCAACTCGAACGGTTTTCGGCAAGTATTTTTCTATTGTTGTATCTTCTACGGGCATTGAGGCTTCCCACTCAGCTACGTCGGCATCGTAAAGATCTTGATTGAATTCATCTTCTGTTTTTGATAAAGCATTCAAATCGTGATTTACAAAGTGCTGAATTGCATCGTATAACTCTTGGTCAGTGAGTCCGCCCTGACTGTTTGCATAGTCAAGATCAACAATTTTCTGTTGTAATGTTTTTAACTGAAGGTCGCCATTTTCATCAAAATAGTAATCACTTAGTAACTTTTCAGTATCAGCAGAATTTGGAGTTATATCTTTACCGGTATCACCGCATGCATATAAAACAGTACTAGCATTTTCTGATATTATTGCAGCAAGTTCAGCCGCCCTGCTTCCTCTACTGTTATAATCATCTCCCCACCAGTGACCATAATCAGAACCATCTGAAACGATGTTAATAGTTTGACCTGTTGTAGTTGTATAGCTTCCAAGTTCTAGTAAATGAGATAACACGTGGCTATAACAATTTTTAAGATTTGACGTTTCTGATAAGAGAGGTGTGCCACTTAAATCATCATTATATAAAGTCCAATTACCAGCTTCATAGGTTAATACGATATTTCCCTGACTATCAGTTAACGTCTCTCCAGAAAGTCCTAAACTTCCTGCTAAATAACCCATTGCAGAGCCATAACAAATTGCAGTTGCCCATAAGAAGCTGTCATATAAATTGTTTTGTTGTGTTACTTGACCTGGAATTATGTAAATCGGATCTGCAGGATCCGGTTCTTTAGCCTTCCAAGCTTCAAGCGCTGCTTCATATTCAGCCTGATGATCAACCCAAACGGGATTAACATATTCAATCGTAACACCTTCACTGATATCCGCGAGAACTCCGTATTTGTCAAGAA
>CAZCIW010000041.1:0-12473 GCA_964499135.1 uncultured Muribaculaceae bacterium | reverse complement strand
CCGACTCGCAATTCATCTCAACCGAACATCCTGTCAAATCCAAAACGTCCCCATATATTCAACTGTTAATGTACTGACCGTGCTTTACACGATATCAAATCCTAGTCGCTATTACAATATTTTTGTAATTTTCGACTATATCTGTGGTTCCACGACGCTATTTTGCATGTTTCGCCATAGCTCAACGGCAAAAGAAGGTAAATGTCCCCATAATAGTGGGACGTTTGCTCCTGTGGTGCTCAGGCTTCACCTTGTGCTCCTACGTTGCTATCGTAATGTTCACCTGCTTGTCACACTCACGTGTGCCAACACCGTGAACACCGGCTAACGCCTTTCAAAACGTTCCCATAAATTCACTTGCCAATGTGCGTTATATTATTATAAACCTTTTTGCAAAAATATCAAGTCCTTTTTATCATTTTATACTAATTAAATATTAATTTTATGTAGGAATGTAACTAATTGTAAATACCTTAAATCTTGCAATATCAATAGTTTGCACAAAATTTATTTTTGATTATAATAAATGCAAGCAAATTATTTTATGTTTTAATTTTATATACACGAATGCGAATAGTTATAGAAAGAAGGTAAATGTGAACGTTAATAAAATTAGCAATGTATCTTTCAGACAGAATTATGCAGAAAATCCTAATGTAAAAATTTCAAACGAAGCAAAAGAATATCACCAAATAAATACCGTGGCATCAGAAGAAGCAGCTAAAGCTTTGAAAAATATTGCAATGGGACTTATGGTGCTAGGTGCTTCTGTGGGAGCAAACAGTTGCATGTCAAGTTGTACTGAAACTCTTCCAGAGTATAAACATGATCCTGAATTACACGATAATTGGATTATAACTGATAACGGCGACACCATTGTGATTGATAAAGCAAAAGCTTTTGACAATTTTTTAAATATGCAAATTCGTTAAAAATAATTTTAAAATCTTTTTGTTTTTAACAAATTTTATTTTTCCAAAATATATCAAGATATTATTGATTTCAATTTAAATTCACTTTATTTATATTTGTAACGAAATCTTCATATTTTTCAAATTATTTTAAAGATTTTTCTTTTGAATACCGATAAAACCAGTAACACAACTACTAATGTGTTACTGGTTTTTTGTGGACGGGAATTAAATAATATGACTTTAGATGGCGTTAAAAAATCACAAGTAAATATTTCTCAAATCAAAACAGGAATGGAACGTACCCAAATTGAAGGTGATGAAAAATTAGAATCCATTTTTGATACCTTGGACACGAATAATAACGGTATTCTTGAAGAAAATGAAATAAAACATCTCGATCAAAATAAAGATAGTACTGTAACCAAAAAAGAAGCTAAAAATTTTATAAAACAAAATAATTTAAAAAATGCCGATATTAAAAAGCAAGATATAATAAATTTTTTAAAACAATATGGTCAATGGACCCCAAATATTACAAACGCTGTAGTTAATGAACAAGACGGTTCTATTACAATTACTTACAAAGATAATTCTGTCAAAACCATTAACCCGAATAATACGAGTGAAATCGCTACAAAAGGCGAAAATGGCGAAACTATAGTCAAAAAATTCAGTAATGATAAAAAACTTACCTCAACTGAAATTACAAATAACGACGGTTCAAAAGAAACCACAAAATATGATGAAAACGGAATTCCGATCGAAACCGTAATCGAGAAAAAAGACGGATCAAAAACAACCAGAACTTACAATAGTAATGGGGAACCGTTACAAGAAGTTACAATTGAAAACGGCGGAAACCCTATTAAAACCGTTACTTTTAACGGGGGGCTGTTCCCTTCTGCATTAACAATAAAAAACGGCATTACAGTTGAAGAATATATATATGACAAAGATGGCAAGCCTGTTTTAACAACCAAAAAAGAAAATGAAGGAATTCCTACAAAAGAAAGAATTACAACCTATACTCAAAACGAAGACGGTACAATTACTGCGACGATAAAAGAATATGGAAAAGAAACCACTCAAACAATTAAAGATAACAAAGTTCTATCTGAAACAATTACTGAGAACGGAAATACGAATGAAATAACATTCAACAACGAAAACAAACGTCTCAACCAAATAAAAACTCTCACAAACGGTGAAACATATGAAATTTCTTATGACGGCAAAGGTAACACAATAGGGATAATCGTTCAAAATAATGAGAGCATTGAATCTCTTGCCAATAAATTTCACTGTACACCGCAGGAAATTATTGATGCAAACAAGGATGCTGTAAAAGGGAGCGGCAATAAAAAATATTTTCTTGTCGGAACAGAAATAAAAATTCCGAAAGAACTCGAAGCTGATGACACTGCATTACAAGGAAGAAAGAGCGCAAGTGAAACAATAGCGGACTATGCGCAAGAAGCAGAAATCCGCAGACAAAAAGCCGAAGCCGCAAAACAACAAAAGGCTGCCGAAGCGGAAGCTAGAGCCGCAGAAGATGCAAAATTAAAAGCATTGGGTATGACAGAACGCGCCAACGGCGAAGTCAAAGCTCATTTTGCTAAAACTCCTAACAAAATAATTACATTGAAAAAAGTCGCTAATGCTATAAACGGGCGTTCAATTTGTGTTGATAAAAATGGGAATTATGTGGTTGTTGCAAAAGACGGAATTATTTTAAAAATGGATTATGTCCAAAATTCTGAAAAATATGAGCAAGCAAGGAAATATAATGCCAATGTTAAAATCAGAAAAAATGCAGAAAATTTAGCACAACAATTTTACCAGATAGCAGATGATAATTCCGGTTTGAATAGTATGAAGAAAATGCAGGAATTATTAGATACAAAAATTAATTCCAAAAATATTGTTGCATTTTTGGATGCATATGACAGAGAAAAAACTAAACAGGGCGATTCCTCCATTATTGATACAGTTACAAGCGAAATTGGTGCGGGCGGTTCTAAACAGCAACGTCAGGTTCTTATGACAATCATGGACAAACTCTGCGCTGCTGCGAAAGAGCAAGGTGTATCAAATGGAGATATTCAAAGAGCAAGACACGACTTTGAGGCAAGTTTAAATAAAGAATTTAATGCCGTACTTAGGAGAACTAACCCTAAGGATATGGAAAAAGCTATCGACTTTTTACGAGGAGCAATTGCCTCAAAAGCAAACGGCGGAGGACAAATTTCAGAAAAAGAAGCCATAGAACAATTTAATTCCACATTTGAGGCAGAAAATGCAACTGCTCAAAAAGATTATAGAGAAGCCAGAGAAAACGAAGGTTGGACAGCTAAAGTCGGCGATACCGTTTGCGGTTGGTTCGGTTGTAACACTATTGCGGATATGGATAAAAAGCTTGGAGCAAATGCAGCCTCTGTTAAAAAATTAGCAAATTCAAAAACGGAAGCTGAATTTAAGAAAAATTATAAAGAAGTATTCGGCATAGAATTTGACAAAAATAAGATTTCCGCAAGACAAACTGCAATTGAAAAATACAACTTAGCACAAAACTGTAATTCCACAATAAAATTAACCAATCAGATACTAAAATCTTCAGGTTCTTATTCTGATTTAAAAACAGCTTTAAAAAAGAATTTTCAATATGATAATAATACAATAAACCAAATTATTGACAGCTATGCAGCTCAAGCAGGCAAAAACAACCCGTCAGATGAAGAAAAGAGAGAACTGCTTGTAAAATTTTTACAGGATACAAAATCAAATGCAAGTCAAAATCTCAGAACCGTTAGTAACGGAAAAACCCTCGAACAGATGGGAAAAGATGTTGATTTAATTACAAGAAGTGCGTTTGGAACAAATGACATTGTAAAAGATGTAATTCAGTTTAACGAAAATCAACAAACAACAGAAATGGTAACAGAAGCTGCATTTGAAATTGCAGGAACAGTTGCTTTACAATTTGTTCCGGGATTAGGACAAATGGCAGCTGCAAGACTTGCTGTTAGTGCCGCACGTTGGGGAACAAAAGCTGTTAAGGTTGCAAATTATGCAACCAAAGCAGAAAAAGCATTTGCAACAGTAAACAAATTCCAAAAAGGTGAAACAATCGCAAATGCAGCAACAAGAACTACAAAAGCTGTAAATAAAGGTGTTCAAATTGGTACACAGATGATGAACGCGGGAATTGCAACTGGAGGTGTTGATTTATCTAATGGTAAATCAGTTAAAGAAGCAACTCAAAAAGCCTTGATGAATATGTCATTTGCAGGAGTTGGTGCCTCTTCAAGTATTCTTGCACCGAAATTAATGTCAGCTTTCGGAATTGCAGATAAAGCACTCGCAACAGAAATTGCAGAAGAAATAATCAACGCAGCCGGATCTTATGGAATTACAAAATTGGAAGGTGGTACCTATGGTTCAACCGATGCTTTTGTTGATTTTGCATCAGGATTGATTATGTCAAGAATTTCGCACGTTAAAGGTACAACAAAACCACAAGGCACAACTGATGTTCCACATGCGGATGTTGAAGTAAAAGAACAGGCAAAAGACGTATACGGTGATGTTGCAAGAGGGGCGGATGCGAAGCATCTTAATGCAAATGAAAGAAAAATACTTGATGATGCACTTGACGGAACACCAACAAGAGAAGATCAAGCAAGATATGATAAAGAAATAGCATACCAAGCTCCAACTGACGAACAAAGATTATCAATAGACAAAAATAATGCAGAAGTTCAAGCTGCACATTCAGAAGCACACCAAATTCAAAATGTAGTGGATAATAAGAGTGCTACTGCCTTGCAACAGGCAAAAGATAACCTTTCAGGACCATACTCACAAGTTAGCGGTATTTTTAGAGACGATTCGGGAGTTGAGTTTACTTATAAAAAAGGTAAACTTGTAGAAATTAAAGCTCCTGACGGAAGAAAAATCACGAAAGAGTTAAACATTGCAAAATACGAACATAAACACAATATTAATCCCGAAAACTTAATCCCTGTCTCAATAACTCCAGAAATCGAAATTGTTAATCCTCGTGAAAGCATAAACCCTGAACCAGTTACAGATATGAACAGTAAAACTTCCTCAGCCCAAGGAGGTTTTAAACCCGTGAAATCAAGAGCCGAAGCAGAAAAATTATATGATAAACTTATAGCAAAACAATTTATTGGAAAAGGAAAAGCCGAAGCCGGCAAACCTATTTTCTGGAACCGTGGCGGAGAACCGTGGATGTACACTTTATACCAAAACATAAAACAACAAGGAACTCCATGGAAAATGCACCTTTACGCAAACAGCCCCGAAGAATGGGCAAATGTTGCGAAGCTTGCTATGCCATATTTAACCAAAAACGAAATCGAATTCAAAACTATGCTCAATCTTAGTGATGAGGAATTTGACGCAATCAGAAATACACTTAATTCGGAAGGTCAAGCTTCTCAGACAGGAAAAGCATTCACTATTTACTTCGAAAGTGAAGAACAGTTTGTAAAAACCGCAAAAGCACTTGAAGAAATATTTGAAAAAAGCGGACTTAAATCTTCGGGTAAAACAATGAATGAGGCACAAATCGGCGAAAGCGGATTTTTATCATACCGTCATGAGGGTGCAGAACGTGGGGTTCAATACAAACCCGACAATATTGAAGATCCTTACCTCAACAGTATGAAAAGCCAAACCGAAGGCACCAACGCCGCAAAATCGACGACCGACGACAAAATTACAGAAGAAATTAATTCACAAGAAATTATTTATCAACCGACAGTAGAAACTCCTCTCAATGGTAAAATTACCATTGAGGATAATATTGATATGAATAGTCAAGTTAAAAAAGTTTTAGACGAAACTGGTATTTTATCAAAAAATCCTGAAGAATT
This sequence comes from uncultured Muribaculaceae bacterium, assembly GCA_964499135.1. GTDB lineage: Bacteria > Cyanobacteriota > Vampirovibrionia > Gastranaerophilales > Gastranaerophilaceae > Scatenecus. The sequence continues at coordinate 6,658 of CAZCIW010000041.1, read as the reverse complement.
ATTAGCAATGTTAAATGATGATTTTTGTACATCAAGCAAAAGATTAGATAAAGGTCACATAACATTTGAAAAAGATAATATAGATTATACACTCGTATATGATTCAAATAATAAATTGGTAGCGCTCAATGTAAATTTAAATGATACACCTTTACCAAAAGTTTATAAAATCAACAACAATAAAATCTCAGAAATTGACCTTTTTGAATATCATCAAATTAACCGAAGTGTTCTTGAAAAATTTGAAGAGCCAAAAAAACTCAACATAAATTCGAAATTAGAAGAAAGACCAAATATTGCAGATATTATTGAAGAATTTAACAAAAATGATATAACCCATAATATGCGAATTAAACATGGAAAAATCAATTATGAAGCCGGCGAAATTTATTATGAAGTAATATTTGATAAATCAGGTCAAGTTTTGGGTTATTCAAAACACAATGGTTTGACAGATGTAAATGGTGAACACTATTTATATAATAAAAAAGGTAAGCCTGAAAAAGTTGAAAAACAAGCATATAACGACAAATATTATCAGAATGACGGAAAAGAAATTGTAGACGAATTATTTGGTTTAAATTCTACACAAATTGATATTGAAACATTTCTTAAGCATAGCGGCACTACTGATACTCCCAGATTTAATAATTTTACTGTAAATGAATTAAATTCACTTGTAAAAAATTCTGATGATAGCAGAATTTTAAATGCACTACTTACTGATAAAAAATTCCAAATGCCAATTGATTCTCAATTAAATAGTACTTCTATCAGGGCTTATACATATAATTGTGATGATATAATAAACGTATTAAAATCGGACAAAGCAAAAACATTCATTCTTGATAAATTAAATTCAGGAAATTCTTTTAGTAAAGCTGATTTAAAAAAACTCGATAAAGATTTATTTTTTGAGCCAAGTTCATACAAATTGGACTCAACGAGAGATTTATCACATAAAATAGAAGACTTACCGGTAACTAATGCTGACGGAACACCTGTGGATGATAAATTTCTAAATTATGTATTTGAACATAGTTCAGAATTTAGACAAAAAATTCCTTCAGGTGAAGTTGCAAACATAAATGGTCATATGTATGTAAATGACGACGGTCATTTGACTAAATTAGGATTATCAAAAGAAAAATTTGAAGAACTTTTCCCAATAGAAAAACGACACCAAATCAAACAAGGTGGAATTGGTGATTGTTGGTTGGTAACATCTATGGGTGCATTAATGGATTCTCCGAAAGGCAGAGCCGGTATTTATAAAATGTTCTCACAAGATGGCGATGATATTTTAGTAAAATTCCCGGATGCTGATGAAGCCATAAGATTTAGTAATGGTGAATTGAATAAGTTAGCTCCTGTTTCAGTATGGTTGGATGGATACAAACCACAAATAGGTTTTGGTGATGCCCATGTAAAAGGGAGCAAAGGCATAAGGATGTTGGAACAAGCATATTCTATCCATAGAAACGATGGATATGGCAAAGCAAATATTAAAGATAAATATATTCAGGATATATTCTTTATGAACAAACAAATGACAGAACAACTAACTGGTGGATTTCAAAATGAAGCCATATCTAATATAATGGGTATAGATAATGTTGTTACTAAAATATCATTTGATAGAAAAGAATTTATAAAATTAATTGATGAAGCTATTGATGATCCAAATAAAATAGTAACCTTTTCAACTAGTTCTGTAGACGGAACTAATACAAAATATGATCTTGTTTCAGGACATGCTTATCATATAGTTGCATTTGACAGAGAAAAAGGAATATTAAGCATATCTAATCCATGGCATAATAATGAAATAAAACAGGTTCCTGTCAATGATTGGCTCAACTATATCATTGATGTAGGAGTTATGAAATTAATATAAAATAGGAGACATAAAATGAACTTAAAAGCATCGCAAAATTTGTATATCCAACTTCAACAACAGGTTGAAAAAGCTCAAAAACTAAACCAACCAATAGACAACTTTGTAAAACAACAAATTAAATTATTGGAAGAAACTCACGACGAGTTCGTATCCTCAGCCTTATCAAAGAACAAGGATTTGGAGTCAGATTTGAGTTTTACGGAAATTAGAATTAAGCAATTACAAGCCATTGCTTCTTTATGCAAAAAAATTGGGTTGTCCACTGAAAAATACGACAATCAAATACGAGAAATTCGCATAAAAAATCTTGGTGCAGATTTTGTCAACGAAAGATACAAATAATTCCTACTATCTGATTTTATAATAAATAAATTAATATATATAATTAATTTTCATCCATTTCTGCGCGGGCAACTTTCCAGTGCTCTTCGAGAATTGATGAAACCACACCACTTTCAATCCATTGCATAGCGTATCTTTCATCCATGCCAAGCCCACCATCAATTTTATTCGCGTATGGAACAGCATAAACACCTTCGGACATACCGATTCTTATAATTAAATGAGGCTGAGAAAAACGTTTTGGATTCATACTGAGCTGTATATTGTTATATTTTTGCAAACTCATATGCTTCAAACCTTTATAGTTTGAATGTTTTTCAATAATATATTCTCTTAAATCTGCTGCCATATCATTAAATGATTTCGCCATTATTTAACTCTTTCCTCATTGATTACTTTCTATCCTAATTATAATTATAACATTTATTTTAAGAACTTCAACTGTAAGAATAGAATTTTATATTATATTTTTAATTGTTTAAACTATGTATCGGCGCAGGAATTCTGCCACCGCGTCTTACAAAGTTTGTGGAAGAAAGCGAATTAACTCTCATAATCGGTGCTTCACCTAAAAGTCCTCCCCAACCGACACTCTCGCCCACTTTCTTTCCAATTGCAGGTATAATTCTTACAGCAGTTGTTTTTTTGTTAATCATACCGATAGCCATTTCATCGGCAATCATTCCTGCAATTGTATCGACAGGAGTATCTCCCGGAATTGCAATCATATCAAGCCCGACAGAACAAACAGATGTCATTGCTTCCAATTTATCAAACGTCAAACATCCTTTTCTTGCGGCTTCAATCATTCCCGCATCTTCGGAAACAGGAATAAACGCGCCAGACAAACCTCCAACATGCGAACTTGCCATAATTCCGCCTTTTTTGACTGCATCATTAAGCATTGCTAGTGCTGCTGTCGTTCCATGCGCGCCGGCATGTTCAATCCCCATTGCCTGAAAAATTCCCGCAACACTGTCTCCTTCAGCAGGTGTCGGTGCCAGTGACAAATCAATTACCCCGAAAGGTATTCCGAGTCGTTTTGCAAGTTTTCTTCCCACAAGTTCACCTGTTGTTGTAATCTTGTACGCTGTCTGCTTAATTTTATTTGCCAGTTCGCTCATATCAGCACCTTCAGGCAAATCCAAAATAGCAGCTCTCACAACCCCAGGACCTGAAACCCCAACATTCAAAGCACATTCCGGCTCTCCAATTCCGCAAAAAGCACCTGCCATAAAAGGGTTATCACTCGGTGAATTACAGAAGCAAACGAGTTTTGCGGCACCTATGCAATCACGATCTTTTGTAAGTTCTGCTGATTTTTTAATTATTTCTGCCATTTTCAAAACAGCATCCATATTAATTCCAGCCTTTGAACTTGCAAGATTTACTGACGAACAAAGATTATCAGTCACGGCAAGAGCTTCCGGAATACTTTCAATCAACAGTCGGTCTCCTTTTGTACAGCCTTTTTCAACTAGCGCCGAAAACCCTCCAATAAAATTTACTCCAACTTCTTTTCCGACATTATCAAGAGTTTTTGCGATTTTTACATAATCCGGATTTTTGCACGCTTCACCAATAAGAGAAATTGGGGTAACTGCAATTCGTTTGTTGATAATAGGTATTGAGTATTCATTTTCAAGTTCATTTGCATATTCGACAAGATTTTTTGCATATCTCAAAATTTTATTTCTGATATTTTCGCAAACAACATTAACATCGTTGTCAATACAATCCCTTAAACTCAAAGAAAGCGTCACAGTTCTTATATCAAGATTGTGAAGTTTTATCATATTAATTGTTTCTAAAATGTTATTTTCGTTAATTACCGCCATAATTCAATCCCAATATCTTTGCAAAGCTGTTAGCTTTCACTCTGACTTTTAATTCTACACGTCTGCTTTTGTCGTAATCTTCTTTTCCGTCAACAAGAACCGGATCCGAAAAACTTCTTCCCTCTACAACAAGCATTTTTCTCAGCTTTTCACTGTTCTTTTTATCAAAATTTGTCTTAAACGCATATTCAGCAACCGCATTCGCACGCAATAGTGATAATTCCATATTCTTTGTATATTGTTCTTCAACGGTCTTTAAACCAATAAACGATTGAGAATCCGTATGTCCTTGAATTATAATATTTGTAATTCCGTTAACAAGAACATCTCTTGAATAAATCGTATCAAGATAAATAGGAATAAATTTATCTAAATAAGCCTTACCTTCGGGTTTTAGAGTATAACTGTTAAGATCAAAAAGCTGAAGTTCGGAGATTTTAACATTTCCGGTAAGCTTGTCGACTTCGGCATCTATTTTAGCATCTTGAAGTCTTTCGACAAGTTCTTCTGTAGCCTTCATCTGGTTTTCCTGTATTTTGATACTTTCTTGCGTAAAACCGGTCATAGCAAGCACGAACAAAGTCATAAAGACAATCGCAATCCCCAACATCAAGTCAGACATTGTTGTCCAGAATACGTTCTCCTCAAATTCGTTTAAGCCGCCTTTTTTCCCGCCAATTGCCATCTTAAAATTCCCTTAAAAAAGCTCGTCCACTTCATCTTTATTGCCGCCTTTAGCAACATCTTTCATTTGCTTGTTTAGCTGATTAATTCCGAAAATCAAATTCTCAAGATATGGAACAAGGTTTGATGCGATACCGGAATTCATGGCAACTTTAAAGTTTTCAGGCATACTTGCAATCAAATGCTGAAGATTATTGTTTTGAACTTTCGTTTCGCGAAGAAGTTCAAATAGGAATTTTTCTGACGAAATATTGTCAAACAGGTGAGAAACCAAAGCCTGACAACTTGCAAGTGCTCTTCTGCATAGGATATTAAAAGTAAGTTTTTCAAAAATTATAAACAACAAACTGGAACCTACCGCAAATACTGATACAAGCGCAGCAACCTGCATTGATGACATCAAGCCTGCAACAGAGGAAATCGTTTTTTCTTGGGAAGCAAAATCAACTTTTCCAAATGCAATTGCAATGTTCAAAAATGTAAACAACGGACCAAAACCAGTCAAGATAGTTGGAACTGCACCGATAAATTTTGAATTATATTTTGATAAAACAAGGGAATGTTCATCAAAAAAATACAAAGGATCAACAGTTGTTTGAATATTTTGAACAGTTGTTGAAACTTCCTTGTAGGTAACACTGTTATTCTGTCCTCTCAAAGCAACTGATTCGGAGAAAACAAGAGTATTCTTAAATTCAAGCCAAGAACCGGAAACATAAGGGTTTAAACTCATCCATTCATCAATTTCTTTAAATCTAAAATTCAAGTCTGTTTTTTTGAAATTCTGTAAAAATTTTAAAAGCATTCTCAAATTTTTATTCACATAAAGATATCTGTTTAAACAAAACAGAATAGAAATTATAAAGGTCGATAATACAATTTGAATAGGTATATCGGTAAATATATGTTGCCAATTCATTTAAAATTCTCCATTCTGACAGAATTATAGCATGTCGAATAGAGGTGGGCAAAATGTTAAGTTATTTGTAAAATTGAAGTCGTTAAGCGAATAAATTTTATAAAAAATTGTCTATTTTCCCATAACACGTATGACTTTGTAGGGTATTTTATTTTTTGTTAAATATTCACCCCATTCGATTTGTTCTGGACTTAATTTTTCATTCTTGCGTTTAACTTCTATAAAAATCATTTCTTTATTATTCCAAACAATATAATCGGATGTGCCAACAGGATTTCTATCTTTAACTTCTAATATATGCCAAAGAACAGTACAAAAAGTTTTATTATCAATTTTTGTTAAAAACTCTTGAACAACAGGGGATTTAAAATAATCTATAGGATTTTTATAACCTTCTATTTCCCATTCATCCAACCATCGAATATATGAACTTTCTTCGTGTTTTTTTATTTGACTATTTATAAATTCTTGCAAATTAGCTTTTCTTATATACTTGCATTTTGTTTGAATATCAAAGTCTGAAACATTTGCTATAGGAACATCAAAAAATTTATTTGTCAAATTAGAATTTAAAGTCTGCGGATAAAATTCCTCTAAAAATGAAAGTATAAACATTCCTTTCCAAAATGAATATTCAGCACGCATAACATTATATCCATTATTTTTATAATATTCTCTGACAACTTGTTCGGTTGAACATTTATTCCCATTTGAACAATAGAAATAATTTTTCCCTAATTCACCTGTTTTTTGAGCAGTGATAGTTACCGTATTATTTTCAATAATATTCGGCAAAAACTGTTTGGCATCTGCAAGTATTGGAAAACAAATTATAATTAAAATAAAGAAGAAAAACTTTTTCATAAAATTATTATATCAGCTAAACAATTTTAAAATCAATTTCTTCTCTAAAACATCTGCAATTTGGATGTAAATCGTCCGGAATATCAGCCATATTTTCAAAAATTTTTCCTT
>CAZCIW010000040.1:0-12628 GCA_964499135.1 uncultured Muribaculaceae bacterium | reverse complement strand
TTACGGAAGGACACCCCGACAAAGTTTGCGATCAGATTTCTGATGCAATTTTGGACGAATTTTTGACAAAATACCCCCAATCAAGAGTAGCTGCAGAAACTACCGTTACCACAGGCATGGCTCTTGTTTGCGGTGAAATTACTGCTGATTGTTATGTTGATATTCCATCAGTTGTTCGCAACACTATTAAAAATATCGGCTATATTGGAGAAGAAGGCGGAGGTTTTGACTACAAAACCTGTGCAGTTTTGACAAGTATAGACGAACAATCTTGCGATATCGCAGGCGGAGTTAATAAAGCTTTTGAAACAAGAAGTGACAATGCCGATACTTCTGTTTCCGAAACAGAAAACATTGGAGCAGGCGATCAGGGAATTATGTTTGGTTACGCTTGTAACGAAACACCTGAATTAATGCCGTTACCTATCAGTTTAGCTCACAAATTGTCATATAGACTTGCTCAAGTTAGAAAGCAAGGTCTTTTGAACTATTTAAGACCGGATGGAAAATCTCAGGTTACTGTTGAATACATTGATGGAAAACCTTCCAGAATTCATACTGTTTTGATTTCTACTCAACACGATCCTGAAATCAATGGAATTTCTGATAATTCAAAAGTTCAAGAAATTATCAGAAACGATATTAAAAAATTGGTTATTGACTATGTGTTTGAAAGCGAAGCAATTAAACTTGACAGCGAGACGAAAATTCTTGTTAATCCGTCAGGACGTTTCGTAGTTGGCGGACCACAAGGTGATGCAGGTTTAACAGGACGTAAAATTATCGTTGATACTTACGGCGGCTATTCACGTCACGGTGGTGGTGCTTTCTCAGGAAAAGACCCCACAAAAGTTGACAGATCAGCAGCTTACGCAGCACGCTATGTTGCGAAAAACATTGTTGCGTCAGGTTTGGCTGAAAAATGCGAAATAGAACTTGCTTACGCTATCGGTGTTGCAGAACCTATCTCAATCATGGTCGACACTTTCGGAACAGGTAAAATTTCTGATGATGAAATTTCTGAACTTGTTTTCAAAAATTTTGACCTCAGACCTGCTGCAATCATTAACAAATTTGATTTGCGCGGACTTCCTGCTAAAAACGGCGGCAAATTCTATCAATTACTCGCAGCTTACGGACACATGGGCAGAAGTGACATCAATGTTCCATGGGAACAATTGGACAAAGTCGACGTCTTAAAAAAAAGTGCATGCGCTCTTAGCTGCTCACATTAAGCTCGATATAATTCAATAAAAAGGAGAACTTAAAAAGTTCTCCTTTTTTGTTAGAAAAAAATTTTATATATCTGCAAACAAAAACTCCCTCATTAACCTGAGGGAGTTTTTTAAATTTTATTTGTGAGCCGTACTTTTTAAGTGAAGTTCTCTCAACTGCTGGAGGGAAGCTTCACCAGGAGCATCGCTCATCAAATCTTTTGCGCCCGAGTTTTTCGGGAATGCGATAACATCACGAATACTTTCTGTTCTGCAAAGAAGTGCAACAAGTCTATCTAACCCGATTGCAAGACCTGCATGCGGAGGAGTTCCGTATTGAAGCGCGTTCACCATAAATCCGAATTTTTCTTTTGCCTCATCTTCAGTTAAGCCTAAAGCTTTAAAAATAGCCGATTGAACTTCTGATGAGTGAATTCTGACAGATCCGCCACCAAGTTCTGTTCCGTTGTATACAATGTCATAAGCAATTGATTTTACGTTGCCCAAATCACCTGATTTAAGTTTGTCTAAATCTTCTATACAAGGGGAAGTGAACGGGTGGTGCATTGCCATAAATCTGCCTTCTTCATCACTCCATTCAAACATCGGAAAGTCAACAACCCAAAGAAGGTTATGTTTGCTTTCATCAATCAAATCAAGACGTTTACCAAAGTATAATCTTAATCTGCCCATAATGTCATAAACAAGTTTCGGTTTATCAGCGACAAAGAAAATAATGTCGCCGGCAACAGCCTGAGCACGTTTCTGAATTTGTTTCGCCTGTTCTTCTGTCACAAATTTCATAACAGGAGATTTTGCGGTTCCGTCCTCAAGGTAAATTATGTTTGCAAGAGCTTTTGCCCCGAATGATACTGCAAGTTTTGTAATATCATCAATATCTTTTCTTGAGAACTTAGCACCACCCGGAATTCTTATACCACGGACAATTCCACCATTTTCAAGAGTATCGCGGACGATTTTAAATTCTGATTTAAGAATAATATCACCAATATCAAAAAGTTCCAAACCGAAACGTGTATCGGGTTTATCGGAACCGTATCTGTCCATAGCTTCCTGCCACGGCATTTGAATAAACGGAGGTTTAACATCAACACCTGCGGCTTTGAATGTTTCAACAATCAAGCCTTCAACACATTTGATAACATCTTGCTGTTCTACAAAAGACATTTCAATGTCGATTTGAGTAAATTCAGGCTGACGGTCTGCACGAAGGTCTTCGTCACGGAAACATTTTGCGATTTGATAATATCTTTCAATACCGCCTACCATCAATAACTGTTTGAAGATTTGCGGTGACTGCGGGAGCGCATAGAATTTACCTTCCTGTACACGTGAAGGAACGAGGTAATCTCTTGCCCCTTCAGGAGTTGTTTTAATTAAAATCGGAGTTTCAACTTCCAAAAAGTCTTCACCGTTAAGATAACTTCTTGCAGCCTGACAAATTTTATGACGGAGAGTAAGGTTATGAAGCATACTTTCACGTCTTATGTCCAAGTATCTGTATTTAAGTCTTACGTCTTCAGAAACATTTTCATCATCAAGTACGAATGGCAAAGTTTTTGCTTCCGAAAGAATTTCAACAGAGTCTGGATACATCTCAACCTGTCCTGTTGCATATTTTTCGTTGTAAGTTTCTTCAGGACGTCTTGTAACTTTACCTTTTACGCAAATAACGTATTCTGTTTTAACTTTTTCAAAAACTTTGTGAACTTCAGGGTTAATCTGAGGGTTTGCAACAAGCTGGAAAAAGCCTGTTCTGTCTCTTAATTCCACGAACAAAATTCCGCCTAAATCACGGATTGTTGAAGCCCAGCCTGAAAGCGTTACCTCTTCATTCAGGTTGTTTAAATTAAGCTCTCCACAATTGTGGTTTTTCAATTTAGTTGTTATCATTTTCATTTCCTTATATAAGTTTAAACGTCTGATAATATCATAACAAAAACATAAAGAAATGAACCAAAATTTAAATTTTTATGACTTTTTTATTAAAAATTCGCAAAAAATATCCTTTGTATAATTTAGAAAATGTTTATTATAATATAATTCTATGATTACATTCGACAGTTTGAGTTTAAAATCGTGGATTGAAGAAAACGAAAACTTTTTGACAGGTGCAAGAATTCAAAAAATCCAGCAGCCGACAAGAAGAGATTTTGTACTGGTTTTACGTAACCGCGGAGAAACCAGAAAACTTTACATAAACATAAATCCGCAATATTACCATGTTTGTTTTATGAGTAAAGAAAATGAAACCCGCCGTCTGATTGAAATTCCACAAAAGCCGCCGATGTTTTGCATGCAGCTTAGAAAATATCTTGAAAACGCTTTAATTTCAAAAGTTAATCAACCGCCGTATGAGAGAATTCTGGAATTTTATATCGAAACTTTCAACGAACTTTCTGAAAAGATTTATCTTTGTCTTGCCGTCGAATTAATGGGAAAACATTCTAATGTCGTGCTTTATAATTATGATACAAATGTTATCATCGGATGCGCACACAATGTCGGCGCAGAAAAAAGTCGCGAACGAGAGATGGCTGGCGGACTTCCTTATGTTTATCCGCCGGGGAACCCTAAAGAGTGGTATGGCGGAGCTTTTGCAAAAGACAATCCGAACGAAAGCATTGACAATTACTATGCTCAGTGTATTTATGAGGACAAATTTAAACATCTGAAAGATACTTGCAGGCAAATCGTTTTGGCGAAACTCAAAAAAGACAAGAATGCTCTTTCCAAAATGGAATATAAGCTCCAAAAATCTCAGGATTTTGATAATTACAGACATCTTGGCGATTTGATTATGGCAAATTTGTATAATCTCAAAGATTATTCAAAATTTGTACATGTTTTCGATTATCTGAAAAACGAAGAAATTAATATCAAACTTGATGAACAAAAAACTTTAAAAGAGAACGCAAATTCTTTTTATAAGCTTTATAACAAAGGTAAAACAACAATTGCAAAACTTTCTGAGTTTATAGAGAACACAAAGGCAAACATAAATTATCAGGAACAAATTCTTTATTCTCTGGATGTTGCAACAACAATTGAAGAATTACTTGACATAAAGTCTGAGATTTCACAAGAAAAGAAATCTTCAAGCAAAAAACAATCAGCACTGGAGCCTATGGAGATTGAGATTGACGGATGCAAAGTTTTTGTCGGGAAAAACAACCGTCAGAATGATTACATTGTTTCAAAACTTGCAAAAGATGAGGATTTTTGGTTCCATACAAAAGACTGCGCCGGTTCTCATGTACTTTTAAAATGCGCTGAGCCAACCAATGAGATAATTTTAAAATGCGCAAAACTTGCAAAGAAATATTCATCAGGCTCGCTTTCTTCAAAAATCGGGGTAATTTATACAAAGAGAAAATATTTACGCAAACCACCCGGTGCAAATTTAGGATACGTAACTTACAAATCCGAAAAAGAAATTATTCTTGATTAAGTTTATAATCAAGAACTTTTTTATTACCTGCTTTAATATAAATTTTCAAAAATACAATACTTATTCATTAGTCTTAAATTAAAAACGGTAAAAAAATTTTGTAAAAAATGTACAGCGCCGCTAAAATCAACAAAACCCCGCTAATTTTTAAAAGCCAATCTGAAAATTTGTAAAACCATTTCAAATTTTTTAGACGAGAGGTCAAAAAACCTGCAAAAATCAGAATTAATCCTTGCCCCATAGCAAACAAGAAAAGCATTATAACCGCCTGTGCAAGACTTGCAGACAACGAAGCAAAAGCCATTATTGCCGCCAAAATAGGTGTGGAACACGGAGTTCCGGCAAGTGCAAATACTGCCCCTAAAATCATAGGATATAAAAAAGTATTGCGACCTTCATTTTTAGGCATTTCCTTTATTAGAACCGGCATTTCAAAATCCAAAATTCCGACAAGTTTCAACCCCATGACCATAATTATTGATGCTAAAATTAGTCCGAACCACCCACCCAAAAATGATGCAAAAACTTTTCCTGTTAATGCGCAAATTATACCAATTATTGAAAATACAATAGCCGAACCCAAAACAAAAAATATCATCTGCAGTAAAGTTCTGGAAGATTTTCCCTCAGAATATCCTCCGACATAACCTACAATCAACGGTAACATTGCAAGTGAGCACGGAGAAAAAGAGGCAACAAGCCCACCTAAAAAAGATAAGCAAAACAACAGCGGCAAACTACCTTCGGTTGTAAAAAGTTGTACATAATTTTCCATTACTTAAGCCCTTCCAAATAACGTTCAAGTTCAGCTTTTTCAATTGCACCCTCTATGCGTTTAACCTGATTATTGTTTGAATCAAGAAAAATCATGGTTGGAACCAGTGTTACATTATATTTTTTAATTTGTTCTCCGGTAAAAGAGTTCCCATCTTGAACATGAATTTCCGTTAGAACAATTCTATCTTCATATTTAGGAAAAACTTCCTTAAATAATTTATTCATTGTCTGGCAATCCAAACACATTGCAGAAGAGAATTTGATAACCTGAGGTTTACCAACCTCAGTATTTTTGCTTGAATTCTGCCCAACACCGGATGAAGGCAAAACATTTGTTTTTGCCGTCGTAGCATTTGAATTATTTAAAACTGCAAACGCAACCAATGGGATAGCAAATATCAGCGCAATAATTGTCAAGTTTTTTTTCATATAAATATCTCCTTCTTAATCATAATAATAATAGCATAAACTAAAAAGGGATTTTTCAAAACGACAACCGACTAATATTACAGTAACCCGACAGAACTATTTAGCAATAGTTTCATTGTTATTAGAAACCATACTTTTCAATTTGTTTAATGAATTTGCCATATTAAACATATTAGCGCCGAAATAAGTTATTATACCGCCAACAGGAATAGCAAACAAGCATCTCGCCCAAGTTTTTGGGATAAATGCAGAAGCCATACCAAACAACCCGACACCTGCAAGCGCACCACCCATTACTTTTTGGGTAGTCTGCATCTTACTTATTTCACCAACCGTCGGAATATGGAACCCTTGTGGAGCTTGTTCACGCTGCATAATATCTTGTTCCGGCTGAGGTTTCAATGCCGGAGCACCATCTTTTTTAATCGGATTTTCATTAACCTGTTCCGAGACAGGAGCCTCAACATTTTCATTACCAAAAGATGTTATATTGAAATTATTAACAGAATTTATACGCATTAGACATACCTCCTTGCTCTTATTAAACCCGAACAGGAGATTTTTTGCCAATTTTATAACAAAATTTTACATAAGTTAAACATCTTCCGGAACAAAAAATGCTGCTTTTTCCAATAATTCTCGTGTATGTTGGTAACAACAAGCTTTTTGCGTAACAATTTGATATTCTCTTACTATATTCAAAATATCATCCACAGACATTTTTATAATACGTCTTTGTCCTTCAATAATTGTTGCCATAGTATTTTATCCTTTCAAAGAATTTTACGGCAAAAGTCACCAAAAACTTTTACAAAATCATTCACACTATTTAGAAATATCTTTTAAGATTATAATCCTGTTTTTTCATCAAGTTTAAAGTAATCAATCAGAGCAAGAATTGAGCTTAATTCGTTAAAAAGTCTTGTCAGATGTTTCGGGTTTGTAAGAGGTGTGAAAAGGTTTCCAATTTCAAAAAGATTTCTCCTAGTTGATATTGCAAACATTATATCTCTATCGTAAAACGAACATTTTGCTTTTCCTGCACCGAACGCAGTCTGCAAATTTTTAAACCGTTCCATAAACGAGGTTGTAATCAAATATCTTCCCTCAACTTCATCGGAGGAAAACGCCTTGTAATGTTTATTAAATTCCACATCCTCAAGTTTTATTTCGTTTAGTTTTTCCTTGCCTTTATTTTTTGAAAATAATAAAATTAATGGGCACACCAGAGCGACTACAACAAGTGAACCTACATACCAGCCATCGCTAATTGTATATTCTCCCGCAAACATCGGAAAAAGAGAGGGAAGCATCATCAAAAGAGCAATCAAAAGTCCCCAATTTCTTCCTTTTATATGAATATCATTTTTTGTTGCAATTATAGTTTTATTTTTTATTTTTTTATTTGACGAAAAATTTATTATAACACCTTTAAAGAGTCTGTAAACAATTCTACCTTTTGAGCCGCCAGAATCGTACCAGAGTGCAGTTTCGGAAATTGTAAAATCAACATCTTTGTACTCTCCAACAAAAACATCATCATCCGCTCTTTTATTAAACTCACTAAAAAGCTCGCTTTTAAAAATACTATTTGAGTCAAGTATTTGACTCCCATTACACCACTTCATTTTACCGAAAGCTTTAACTATTTTGGGCAAACATTCTCTTTTTAAATTCTTTGAAAATTTATTCGCAATATCATACATAAAAAATGAGGCAAAACAAGGCACAGATATAGTGATTAACATTATGCCATCACTATAAGCACTCAAGCATATATTTATAAAAATATAAATCATTACTGCGGCAACCACCAAAACCAATATGAATTTTGAAAGTTGAATCTTCCTTTTCCTTTCAAATTCTTCCATTAACGGTTTAATTTTAGAATAATAAATACGATGAAATTCATTTTGTATATCTTCTATATCTTCAAAAGTTTTTTCTTTTTTCACACGCGCCATAAAAATTCCTTTACATATTTGAATTATTTTAGCAAAAATTCATCCCCCCTGCATAATCCATACGCATTAAAAAAGGGAAGCACAATTGCGCTTCCCTTTTTAATTGTTAATAATAGCAATTACTCTTCACTGCCATCATCAAGTTGGAAATCCGGAGCACCAAACATTCCTTCGATTTCTTCCAAAATCGCAGACGGTTTTCTTGCCTGATTTCTTTGCGCAACAGCACGTTTTCTGGCTTCGCGTTCTTTTTCTTCATTTGCATTTGTAAGATGGTGGAAACCTGTACCTGCCGGAATTAAACGACCGATAATTACGTTTTCTTTCAATCCTCTGAGCAAGTCTTTCTTACCATCTACAGCAGCTTCTGTTAGAATTCTTGTAGTTTCTTGGAATGAAGCAGCTGAAATGAAGCTTTCAGTATTCAATGAAGCTTTTGTGATACCTAAAAGCAAGAATTCGCAAGTTGCCGGAGTTTTGCCTTCTTCTTCCATTTTTTTGTTTTCAGTTTCAAAATGTTGAATTTCAACCAACTCTCCCGGGAGTAATGTTGTATCACCGGCATCTACAATTCTAACCTTCTTAGTCATCTGACGAACGATAATTTCTACGTGTTTATCGGCAATTTCTACACCCTGAGAACGGTATACACGTTGAACTTCGTCCACCAAATACTGTTGAGCAGCTTCCGGTCCGCAAAGTCTTATAACATCGTGCGGATTCAAAGGACCACTTGTTAAAGGCTGACCTTTTGTAATTTTTTGCTTATCGTGAACAATAATGTTTGCATCAATTGCATATTTAATTTCAACTCTGCCGTTTTCATTAACAATATACAACCTTGGCAAATCTTCATCGGTTTCAATTTCAGCAACACCGTCAACTTCAGCCAATATCGCACAATCTTTCGGTTTACGACCTTCAAGAAGCTCTTCAACTCTCGGAAGACCCTGAACGATATCACCGGTTTTTTGTCTTTCAAATACCAATGTGGCAATGATATCACCGCGAAGTACAAGAGCACCGGATTCAACCTGCAACATTGTACCTGGGCTAATCAAGTAAGGACGACCATTTCTGATTTTAATTTCACCTTTATTAACAGAAGCAATCTGACCTGAAACAGGCGCTTTATCACCATTATCCGAAATTATAGAATCAACTTTAACAAAATCACCTTTTTTAACAGATGCCTTACCTGTAGACTTAACGATAGTTTCGTAATTATCACAAACGATTAACAATCTTCTTGCATCTTCTGCTTCATGTTTAATTGAAGCTGTACCATCATTGATTGCAAGAACCTGAGTTTTTGCAACAGGAGTTTTTGAATCAATTACCTGACCATCTTCCACAAGAAGTTCAGTTTGAAGTGAAGACATCAATTTTGAATTACCTTCAAATTCACGACGAACAATAAGGTTTTCAAGAACAACAATCCTCAAACTGCCGCTTTCATCAAGTTCTACCATTCCTTTAAGATGTGAAAGATATCCTTGCATTTGAAGCACTAAGCTTGTTCTTGTAATTGTTGAACCGTCAAGATTTCTAACTCTTGCACCGTCTTTGTATTGAAGTTGCGTAACCGGAACTATATCAATCAAGTCATCAGTTGTATTAAATTGAATTGAAACAGTTTTTTGTTCAACATTCAACACCTGAACAGGTCTAATCAAAATTTGAACCGGCTGATTTGCAATGTTGTCTTCATCAAGTGACAATGTTGTATCAAGCTCTTCGTCCAAGTCGTCAATATCAATATCGTCATTAGCTGAATCCATTATTGTAACAATTGAAGTTTCTTTTACTTTAATACCGTCAGCAATAACAGTACCCTTTTTAACAACTTCGCCTTCATCAACTTTTAATTCCGAAATACTTGAAAGCTGATGAACTTCACCGGGTCTTACAGTAATTTCATGAATAATATCATTGAATTCTTTGAACTCTACAATACCGTCAATGTGGCAGTATACGTCTTTTACAATTTCAGTACCTGCAGAAACAAATGTTCCGTTTTCAACCATTTTCAAAGAACTGTCTTTTGAAATCTGATGAATTTCTTCAGGAATAAATACAACAGAACCGGGTTTTGTAATAATTTGATTTTCATCAACTTCTACATCTACGTACCTAATCTCACCGGAGGAAGCAACTGCGCACTCATCATCTATAAGCTCAGCGATAATCATACCGTTTTCAACAGGAGTATCAACCGGAGCTTTAACGATGTATTTTTCACCTGTACTGTCAACTGTCCAGATCTGTTCTTTCTTAGTCTGTTCAAACGAAGCATTTTCAGGCTTTAAGGAAGCAATAACTATTGTTAATTCTTTACCTTGAACAATCTTCTTAATATTTTTGCCTTCAAATTTAACTTCTTCAATAACTAAATCTTCACCGAAACGAACTTCGCCGCCATGTTCTGAAATAGTCAAAGTTTCAGCGAGTTTTTCACCCTCTTTAACAGGCTGTTCATCTTTTACAAGAACTCTTGAACCACCCGGAAGATTGTAAACATCACCGCCAAGAACCCAGATAACACCCTGTTTGTTCGTTGTTCTGGAAACGTTACCCTGTCTATCTTTCTTTTCATCAGCAATAAAGTCTTCATAAATAACTTCACCTGACAAATCGGAAGTAATATCTTTTGTTGCCTTTTCCGTCAAACGAGAACCGTCTCCTGATGACACAGGTTCATAAGTTGCAAGTTTGAAGCCTTTTTCAACCTGCATTCCATTTTCAAAGAATACAGTTGATCCAGCAGGAATATGATATTTATCGCTGCGTTTTGCACCTTTAATTTCAATATCAGCTTCATAGTTAGCAACTTGAACAACATCCCCGTGACGTGTTCTCACTTCTCTAGTTTTAACATTTGAAACAATTTGACCGGCAGATTTTGCCTCAATTGACTTCATTGCACCGGCACCTTTGAATACACCGCCGGTGTGGAATGTTCTCATTGTAAGCTGCGTTCCGGGTTCTCCGATTGACTGAGCTGCGATAATACCGATAGCTTCACCAATATCAACAAGCTTCTGGGTTGTCATCGCCCAACCGTAGCACTTCTGACAGATACCGTATTCAAGCCCGCAAGTTAAACCTGAACGAACTTTTAGTTCTTGGAGGTTTAAGTGCGCAACTTTTTTGATATCATCAC
This sequence comes from uncultured Muribaculaceae bacterium, assembly GCA_964499135.1. GTDB lineage: Bacteria > Cyanobacteriota > Vampirovibrionia > Gastranaerophilales > Gastranaerophilaceae > Scatenecus. The sequence continues at coordinate 1,609 of CAZCIW010000040.1, read as the reverse complement.
GATTCATTGTTGTTCCTGATTTTACAAGAACAGTACCATCTGTATCTTTTATATCTTCTGCGATTGTTCTGCCTAAAAGTCTGTCAATCAACGGAACAATAACGGCATCACCATTTGTAATCGGCTTCATGTTTATCGCTTTAGTAGTATGACAATCATCTGCACGAATAATTACATCCTGCGCAACATCAACAAGACGTCTTGTAAGATATCCTGAGTCAGCAGTTTTCAACGCTGTATCAACAAGCCCTTTACGTGCACCATATGATGAAATGATATATTCAGTTACGGATAAGCCTTCCTTGAAATTTGATTTAATCGGCAAGTCGATAATCTGACCCTGCGCGTCTGCCATCAAACCACGCATTCCGACAAGCTGTGAAACCTGAGAAAGGTTACCTCTCGCTCCGGAGAATGCCATCATATATACCGGATTTAATTTATCAAAATTTTCAACAACCTGAGCAGTTAATCTTTCAGTTGTTTCAGACCATGTGTCGATAACTTTTGTATATCTTTCAACTTCTGTTATTTCACCTTTCAGGTATCTTGTAGTTGATTTTTCGATTTCTTTTTCTGCTTCTTTAAGCAATTCTTTCTTCACTGAAGGAACCTGCAAATCTGCAATAGAAATCGTCGTACCTGATTTGGTTGCATACCTGTAGCCAAGGTTTTTAAGGCTGTTAGCAAGTTCTGCTGTTTTAGCCCCGCCAAACTCCAGATAAATTTGGGAAAGAAGGTTATTAAGAGCCTTTTTATCCATCTGTTTGTTGATGAAATCAAGAGTTTTCTTTGAATTTGTGTATGTTTCCATTCTATATTTCCTTTATTTCTTAAATAGCTTTATTTTTTTAAGTTAACCCTTTTGTTAAGCCAGCGCTTTTCTCACAGCCTCGTTGAAGATTAATCTGCCGGCAGTTGTTTCTAATCTTTCGCCATGTTCATCTCTTACAACGATTTTGTCATGCAGATCGATTACACCGACTTCTAATGCAGAAATTGCATCAGCGAAGTTATAGAAATACCCCTTCGGAGCCATTTCCGGATTTTTCAGAATTGTCAGGTAGTACATACCCAAAACCATATCCTGAGTTGGTGTAATAATCGGTTTGCCTGTTGCCGGTGCGAGAATATTGTTAGTAGCTAACATCAACATTCTAGCCTCAGTTTGAGCTTCTATAGAAAGCGGTACGTGAACAGCCATCTGGTCACCGTCGAAGTCGGCATTGAATGCCGTACATACAAGCGGATGAAGTTGAATTGCACGTCCTTCTACCAACTTAGGCTCAAATGCCTGAATACCTAATCTGTGAAGAGTCGGGGCACGGTTTAATAACACAGGATGTCCGTCAATCACTTCTTCCAAGATATCCCAAACAATAGCTTCAGAACGTTCAATTTTCTTCTTAGCTGATTTAATGTTTTGAACATATCCGCGTTCAATAAGTTTATTTACAACAAACGGTTTGAAAAGTTCAATTGCCATTTCTTTCGGCAAGCCACACTGATTCAAGCTCAATTGCGGACCTACTACAATTACGGAACGACCTGAATAGTCAACACGTTTACCGAGCAAGTTCTGACGGAAACGACCTTGTTTACCTTCAAT
>CAZCIW010000039.1:0-13978 GCA_964499135.1 uncultured Muribaculaceae bacterium | reverse complement strand
AATTAGCGTTTACAAATGCAAAAAGCCCGTTTCCAGGGCTTTTTAGAACTTTAATAATTATTTTAATTTGAATTTTGTTTAAGTTTATTAATAACAAAGTCAAGTGCACCTTTTTGGCTTTCAAAAACCTTGAAACAGTCATCACAGGCGGATTTATAGAAGTTTTCGTCTGTAAGAAGTTTGAGCATGTGGCTTTCAAATTCTTTAGGAGTTTTGACTAATTTTCCTGCATTTGTATGAGTTAAGATACCATAAATGTCTTTAAAATTATGTATTGAAGGTCCTGTTATAACCGGTTTATTATAAACAGAAGCTTCTAACGGATTATGCCCGCCGGTGTTATTAAAACTTCCGCCGATAAATGCAAAATCACAAATTGAATACATTTTCCCAAGTTCTCCCATTGTATCAAGGAGAATTATATCTTTATCAGTAAAAGTATCTCCTTTTGAGCGGAAACCGTAAGAAAGTCCTGTGTTTTTTATGAGTTCGACAATATCAGGAATTCTTTCCAAATGTCGAGATACATGCAAAAGTTTTGTATTCGGAACCACCTTTTTTATATTTACAAAAGCACTGAGAACGATTTCGTCTTCTCCTTTGTGGGTACTTCCTGCAATAATAAGCTTATTTTGACCTTTTCCGATATCAATTTTTACGTCACATTTCTTGACATCAAATTTAAGATTTCCCATAAACTCTGTTTTTTCCGGATTAGCGCCAATTGCAATTAGTTTGTCACGATCCTCAATGCTCTGGGTATATATCCCTGTATAATTTTTGAGAATATTTTTAAAGAATAATTTCAACCGTTTGTAGGCATTAAAAGTGCTGTCTGAAATTCGTCCGTTAATAACGTAAAGTGGAATTTTTTTCTTATTGCAAAAATATGCGAAATTCGGCCAGAGTTCTGTCTCGGCAATCAAAACGGTTGAAGGTTTGATTTTATCAAGAAAAGAATTCACTGCAAACGGAATATCAAACGGAAAATAGGTTATAAAATCCGCAATTTGGGCATATTTTTTGAGCGCAATATCCTGACCGGTTTTCGTGCCTGTGGTAATGACAATTTTGTAGTTTGGAAATTCTGTCTTTATGCGTTTTGTAAGATTTTCAAGCGCAATAATTTCTCCGACCGAGACTCCGTGAATCAATATAACTTTTCCACTTAGCTCAGGTGATTTAAAAAATCCCAACTTTTCTTTCCAGCCATAAAGGTATTTTTTTTGAAACACTCTCACAATATAGTAAAATGGGAGAAGTGTTAAAAATATAATTGTTGATAAAATTCCATATATAAACATTTCTTTAATATTATACATAAAATTTAAAAATATGTTAATATATTTTTTAAATTAAGGAGGAAAAATCATGAAGAACAAAACTTTATTAATGATTCCGGGCCCGACACCCGTACCAGAAGATGTACTTTTGGAGATGGCAAAATCACCGGTACCACATAGAAGTTCGGAATTCTCGGCTATTTTTGATGAAGTTAACGAAGATTTAAAAATGGTTTTTAAGACAAAAAATGATGTTTTTATTTTTGCCTCAAGCGGAACCGGCGCAATGGATGCAGCACTTTCTAATCTGATAAATGCAGGCGATAAGGTTTTATCGCTTGTAATAGGGAATTTTGGCGAACGCTGGGGAAAAATTGCGGAATCTCACGGAGCTGATGTTGAGAGAATTATTGTGCCTTACGGCGAAGTGATTGATCCTGAAGTTTTGAAAAAAAAGTTGGCTGATGACAAAAATAAAGAGATTAAAATTGTTACAATGACACAATCCGAAACCTCAACCGGTGCGGTGAATGATGTTAAAGCGCTTTGCGCAGTAATTAAAGAGCATGGTGCACTATCTGTAGTTGATGGAGTTACAAGTGTCGGAGCAATTGACATAAGACCTGACGAATGGGGAATTGATGTACTTGTTTCCGGGTCTCAAAAAGGATTTATGATTCCACCAGGGTTAGCCTTTTTGACAGCAAGCGACAGAGCTTTTGAGGTTCACAAACAGTGCAAATATCCGGGTTTTTACTTTAACTGGAGTGCGTATAAAAAATCTCTTGCGCAACATACAACGCCTTATACACCTGCCGTAAATCTCGTTGTTGCACTGCATAAAGCATTAAAAATGATTAAAGAAGAAGGAATTGAAAATGTTCTTGCTCGACATAAGGCAAACGCTGAACTTTTAAGAACTTCCCTCAGAGAAATGGGATTAAAACTTTTTGTCGATGACGATACAAAGGCAAGTTTTGCAGTAACATCTGTTTATCCGCCTGAAGGAATTTCTGTCCCCGACATAAGAAATGCACTTAAAAACAACTATGACATTATTGTTGCAAACGGTCAAAATGACTTAAAAGATAAGATTTTTAGAATAGGTACGCTAGGTTTTATATCTGAACGTGATATTTTAACTATTATCGGCGCCTTAAAAGCAACTATTGCAAAATTCAAGTAACAAAGTAATTTTTGTATTATAAACCGCTTTTATTACAGACTGCAAAACTTGAAAAATAGTCTCTCAAAAAAGAGAGGCTATTTTCATCTTTTCGTAATATGTAACTTTGTTAATTTTTTTTTAAAACTTAATTAGACTGCTTCTTTTAAAAGTTCACCCAGTCTTTTTATGCCTTCTTCAATAGTTACACTGTCTGCATTTGTATAATTCAGCCGCATAGCATTGACATCTTTTAAGCCGACATAAAAAGGATCGCCCGGAACATATACAACTTTCTTTTCCAGAGCTTTTGGGAACATACCCATAGCACTAATCCACTCCGGCAATGTAACCCAAAGAAACATACCACCCTTTGGTTTTGTGTATGAAACATTTTTAGGGAAATATTTATCCATTGCATTTAACATTGCACTTGATTGTGCCCTATAAAGTGATTTTATTTTCGAAATATGATTTTCAATATCATTATGCGCAAGATAATCCCAAATCAAATACTGAGTAAAAACGTTAGTATGCAGATCACTTGCTTCCTTTGCAACAGAAATATTCTTCAATATTTCTTTATTTTCGGATATAATAAACCCTGTTCTCATTCCGGGAGTAACCGTCTTTGAAAAAGTGCCCATAACAATACTGTATTTAAGACTACCTGCCCCAATGTACGGGAGACGAATTCCCTCAAATCTCAAATCACCATACGGATCATCCTCAATGAGAACAATATTTCTGTCTTTTAAAATATCACGTATTTCTTGACGGGTTTCCGCTGAATAACTGAGTCCTGTCGGATTTTGGAAATCAGGAATTGTATACATAAATTTAATGTTATTATTATCCAAAACTCTCTCTAATTCTTCTGTATTCATTCCATTTTCAGTCAATTCAACCTGATGAAATTTCGGAAAATACTGAGAAAATGCCTGAATAGCGCCAAGATAACTGGGTTTTTCCAAAACTACGCCGTCCCCTTTATTCAAAAAGACTTTTCCAATTAAATCAAGTGCTTGCTGCGAACCTGTCGTAATAATAACATTTTCAAACGTTAAATTTAAACCAAATTTTTTGTTATACCTTTGAGCAATATATTCCCGAAGCTCAGGAATTCCCGCCGTTATAGAATATTGAAAGCACTTGCTGCCATAATTTTTAACAATCCGCTGCATTGAAACAAGTAAATCTTCTTGCGGAAAAGAAATAGGGTTCGGAAGCCCACCGGCAAATGATATAATTTCAGGATCTGCCGCCGTTTTCAAAATGCTTCTTATAAAAGAAGGGGGAGTAAACCTAATTCTGTCTGATAACAATTCTTCCATATCAATCCCTGCCGTAATCATCTAAATCCTTTCTTCCGTCGCACTTGCAACAATAACCTTTATGAAAATTATACTATTAATATAAAAAGTTTACAACACTTAATAAAAAAAATATGTATTTATAGCAAAAAAAAATTTTTTTAGTTTTTGTGTAATCAAGGTTATATTAATGATAATAAATGGTGTAAATTTTTACAAAGAACAAACATTTCCGACATACAAACGCTCCTCACAAAAGGTGACGGAGCCACAAATTAAGTTACCATATAATACCAAATATAATCCTATATTGCTAGACTTATTAAAAGCCAGAGCGTTTTATCATCCGGTATTTGGTAATCGCAAAATCGAAGAAGAGCCACTATTTAAACTTGAAAACTATATAACACCTACAATTGTTAATCCTACCCAATTCAAATATATAAAAAGGATGACAAAACCGAACGGAGATACTCCATTCAAAAAGGATAAGGACGTTCTCGCCTTGATGGATGGGTTGAGAAGTCAGGAAGTCAGAGATTTTCAGTTATTGGCACTGGATTATTTTATGAAGCATCCTGCTTTTGAAAAAGGTGCGCATATCGCCAAAATAATTTCTCAGATTAACACAATCGAACGAGGACAATTATTCATTGATGAAACCGAAAAATATTCGACAAAATATCCGGACATGACCTCAGCCGAACTTATTTCAATAATTCCGAGATTGTCCCCCGAAAAACTTGAACTACAACAAAGTCTTATTGAAAAAATTTATTTACCTAATCGAAACCAAAAATCCGCAAACGAGTTATCAATTTTTTCAGAATTTCTATCCTCGATTGAAGATAATTCTGTTGCAAAAATTCAATTAGACTTTTTTGAAAATTTAATGAAGAAAAAAGATACAAAATTATTCACAGCAATGTCTCTGTTGATGAATATTGAAGATAAGAAAAAAGGAATTATAAAAAAGAATACAATCCTTAACTTAATAAACAAAGGATTTAAAGCAGAAGATCTGGTAATTTTAATTCCCAAAATAAAGAACAAACAAATTGCGGATCTGAATTTAGAAATGGCAGACTATTTTCTCAAAGATTTACAAATGGAAAGTTCAATTGCGGCAAAAATCATGTGTAATATTTCAGATAAAGGAGTCTTTGATATGCACAAAAACATTATTAAAGAAGCCAGCGCATTAAGACATTTTGAAGATATAGATATTTTAAAAATTCTGGGAGACATTCAAAGCGCGGAAACTGCCGAATTAAAAATGGCAGTGATTAAAATGCTTGCAAACATAGAAAAATTTAATGGTGAAGATATTACAAAAATTGTTACAAATGTAGACACAGTTTACGGTGCAGAAATAAAAGTTAAAGTCGCCAAAAAACTTGCCGAAATTGACAAATTAAGCGGCAACCAAATCGGTTACATTGTTGCAGGCTGCCATAATGAAGAAAGCGCAAGAGTAAAAAGTTACGCAGCAGAAGAACTTATTAAAATTCCGGAAATGACGGGAGAAGCTATTGCTTATATTGTGGCAAGATTATTAAAAAGTGAAACAGCTAATATTCAAATTAATGCAGTAAAAAGACTTGTAGAATATGACAGATTTTCAGCGAAAGAAATTGCCAAAATTGTTCGAGGAATGCGAAATATTGATTTTTCACAAGCTAAATTTGCCGCTTTAGAGCATCTTATAACTATAGATGTGCTAGACAATAAGGCAATTGTAGAAATTCTGGACAAAATCAACGGAGAAAGCAAAGATAAATATTTGTTGGCTTGTATTGATAGAATGGTTAAAGATCCTAATTTCAATTGTTCCGATATAACCAAAATTGCAAAATCAATGTTTATAAACAAACATACCTGTAATGAACTTATAGATTATTTTGCGACTATTCCAAGAGAAATAAAAGATGAGTTGAATGATTATTCGGCAGTTCAAGATTTCTATCCGTTCAAAGACAAGAAGAATTTTCTAAATCGAACTGAACGAAAAGCGTTTATTGCGGCATTAATTAAACATAATAGTGATATGTTTGACAATACAACAGGAAACGGAATCACAAAGTTATATCCGTTTTTACCGTCGAACAACGAAGATTATTGTCAGCTGCTACCTGTACTGACAGCATCAGTTGACAAAAACTTAATGAGAACGAATTCCAGAACAAGAAAAGCCATCGCAGAATTGCCACAAATACTGGAAGGATTGTATGAACCAAACAGTACTTTTCTGAAACTTGATTTTGAAAATCCTGATTTTATTCCAAAGTTAAGATACTCTCTTGCCGATTTTAAAGAAGATGTAAAAAAAGCGCTAAAAGACTGTCCTGAAGATAAAAAAGAACAAGTTACAGACCAATTTGGTTTTGTGCTTTCTTCCAATAAAAGTTCAGACTGTATCCTCGTTGGTTACCCGCAAATTCCTAAAAACTACAACTTCACAATTCAAAAACAAGAATATAAAGAAGCTGCCCAAGAAATAGAACGTTACGTTGATAATTTTATAAATCACAATGATATTAAAGTTTGCAATGACGAAAAGACGAATAAATTATTTTACAAATTGTTATGCGCAATTCCTGAATTAACAACACTTGTTGGAAAGCCACAAAACGAATGGCATCATTTCGATACATTTGTGCATACATTACGCGTTATGCAAGAAGTGGCTAAGAATGAAAGGTTCCAAAAACTAAACGAAAAAGACAAACAGTTATTATTTATTGCGGCTCTTTTACACGATATTTCAAAAGCAGAAGGTGTTGTCGATAAAGGACACGCTCTTACCGGTGCATATGATGCCTACCAAATTGCAGACAAGTTAGGATTTTCCAGCATAGACAAAAGTAAGTTGTTCGCAATAATAAGAAACCACGAATGGCTAAAATACTACAATAAAGAGGGTGTTTCCGAATTACAAAAAATAGAAAGAGCAAAAACAGTTGCCTTTACGCTACGTGAAGGAAACGCTTTTGAATTGGTAAGTATACTTTCTGAGGCTGACTTAAAAGGTATGCAGAGAAAAGATGCCGCATATAACATGTATGAAAAAGCTCAACGCGAAGGCAATAATGAAGTTGCAAGATACGTAAGAGACTTACAGAGAACTGCAATTCCGCTTCCTCAAAATCATATACCTAAAGCCAGTGAACTGGTTGCAGATGGGAATGTTATCAGAGTTGCCAATATCGGCGGAATTAAAAATAAAGTCATTTATTTGACAAAAAATATGGGAAAAGGCAGTCTTCCATTTAATAAGAATTTAGACCCGAATGATTTAAATTTTCTCGTGCACGCATTGGATTCGGAAAAGAATTCTTTGATATTTCAACGAATAGATGAAGTTGATAATGACACTCTAATCAGCTCTTCATACGTAAATCTTGCCAAAGGAAACTGGAAAACTTTCAGACAACAAGGTTACATATTAGATGTGGATAGCGACAATATTCACGCTGCATATTTTAAAGATTATGGTTCAGGCTCATCAAAAAATATTGACGATCTTAAAATAAACTATTTATTCGAAGGCTATTATAAACCTCAAAGAGATTATATTTCTCAAAAAATCAAAGAAACTCTACACATAGACGCTGATAGTTACAAAGCACTATATCAGGACATAAAAAACAAATCATTAAACGAAATACGAGAAGAATATCCTTTTGTTTCAGCAGCTATTAAACAAATTTATATGGAAATGCAAGGCGGTCAATATACCTATGGAAGGAATTATAACGAAGTACTCGTTACAAGACCCAGAATTCAAGGAGTATTCGCATACGACAGGTCAATTACGCAGGTACCTAGATACTTAAGGAAATATGCAGCAGATGAGGATATTCCGATAATCATTTTCTTGGATTAATCTGTTTATAACTTATCCGTTTTCTCAATATCGACTAAGAAGAAAAACTAAATCAACCTCCGGACTGATAGTATTGAGAAATTTCTGCAACACCTTGATTGTATGCTTCGCCAAAACGTTTAAAAAACAGGTCATCTTCCTTTACACCCTTTAAATCTGCTTTAGCAAGAATAGATGCCATTTTAAACAAGTTGATGTTTTTATGGGCAATAGCAATATCTTTCACGGCTTTGGCTCGTTCTTCATCCGTAAAAGGTCTAAAACTTCCATCTTGGAGATAAACTCTGCCGTTATAACGTTCCAACCAATCATGATTATTTATGAGTATGAAAATCTTTATTTTCTCTAACTCTGTAAAATCTGTCTTTTGTAACAAATAATACGAATCAATTGCAGAGTTTTTCGGATGTTTTTTATCAATAGATTTTTCAGCTTTTGTAATATCATGCAACAAAACCGCTGTATTTAGAATTTTTTTATCCTCTCGCGACAAATTTCTATATTCAGGATCGGACATTACACCTTGAAGAACTTTTAACGTATGAACATCTACTGTATAACTATGCGTCTGATGCTGTTCTTTTCCAATTATGGATAAAACTTCCGGAAATAAGCCAATTATATCATTCAGATGTTCTGACAACTCAGGATTACCTTCAACTGTAATTTTATTGTTATTGAATTTATCAACGAGTTGCCTGATTTGCTCTATCGCATTTTGCGTTAAATTTTCTTCGATATTGGTTACTTCTTCAGGTTTTGTAAGGGTTGACGGATAACCGTTCATTTGAATAATTTGAAATTTGTTTTCTTTTATTTCAAAACCAAAATAATTACATACCTTATTTTTTTCGATTTCCGGCAATTCATTAAGTATATCCAACACATCATTAACAAAATCATTCCGAGAATAATCAAGTTCTAATTTGAAAGTATCTTTTGTAATTTCAGTATTTAAAAAACTGCTATCAGATTCTGCCATTTTTTCCATAGCCTGTACATATTTCCCAATAAGAATTTTATCAACAGGCGATGTATTAATACCGATAGATTTAACCAATTTATCAATCATAAACGAATATTCCTTTTTATTATTCGGAATAATATCAGAATTTATCAATAATTGACTTTTTTTTGTTAATATTTCGTTTTTATATTGTGTTAAATTTTTCAATAGGTTTCGTTTCTCGTCAACCGATAATTCATAAAGTTCCTTTTTACCTTTAATAAACGCAAAATCTGCACACATATCAGGAACTAATGATGTATCAAAATATTCTTTACTAAGTTTTGAGTCAACATTTAATGTCCCGCGAAAAGAGAAAATGTCATTTGCACTATACTTTCTGAAATTATCTTTAACAAATGAATCCGTCATTATATTATTTTTACACGAAATAGGCAAAGTATTCAAATGCCCTGACCTTTGGGACTGCACACAATTTTCTTTTGACTGACGTAAAAAATTACCGCTAATCTTATTAATATTCATGGCTTCTACCTGATTTTATAAAAATTAAAAAAAATAAATTTTGCAATTATATGAATGATTTGTTAAAAAAAGTTACAGGATTAACATTATTTCGTGTCTTTAAGTTTCATAAAAAATGCGACAGGTATAAGTATAAAAGCCAGCAAAGCAACAATAGCAAAGGTATCAACATAAGCAAATAAAGTTGACTGCGTAATCATTTGCTTATACGCATAAGCATTTGCCTTAGTTACAGCAAACGTACTTGATGCACCGGTAATAAATGTATGTGTCCAACCTGCCATTTTATTTTGAAAAACCAAATTAAAATCAGAAAGGTTGTCAACAAGATAGTTTTGGTGCATTTGAGAGTGCCTTGCAACCAAAGTCGAGGACATAGAAACAACAATTGCGACTCCGATAGTTTTACAAAAATTATGCAAACTTGCACCATTCGCAAGCTGTTCTTTAGGAAGAGTACCTAACGCAAGTGCAGAAACAGGTATAAAGGTTAGAATAACACCAACCCCTAAAAGAAAATTCGGAATTGATACATATAAAAACGATACAGCAAGATTAACTTGTGTATACATAAATGTTGCAAGTCCTAAAAATAAAAATCCGACAGCAATTAACAACCTGCTGTCATAAAGTTTCATTAAATATGGTATAACTGCAAGCATAACCATACAGGAAATTACCCTCGGTGCCATTGTAAGCCCGCTTAACAACGCAGTATAGCCTAAAACATTTTGTATAAATTGAGGCGCCAAATACATTGTAGTAAATACTACCATACTGACTGCCGTTGAAATTATTGTGCCTATCAAAAAATTTTTATCTTTAAATAATCGTATTTTAATAAAAGAATTTTTATTCTCAATCTCCCAAACAATCAAAAATGATAATACGACAAGCGAAAAACCTGTTAACCAACAAATCCACCCGCAATCAAACCAGTTATACTGTTGTCCTTTATCTAAAACTATTTGCATTGATACAAGCCATAAAATAAGTGCCGTCATTCCGACAAAATCCATATGATGCACACCTCGTTCAGGCTGTGATTCGGCTATATTCTTACAAATTAGCAGATAAGATAATATTCCAATCGGGATATTAACAGAATAGATATAATGCCAATTTAAGTTATCAACAAGAAATCCGCCAAAAGAGGGTCCCAGTATTGCGCAAACCATAACCGCAAACCCAAATAAAGACATTGCAATTCCTTTTTTATCGGAAGGAAATGCTGACAGCAAAACAGTCTGAGCCATTGGTGTCATAGGACCACCCCCAATTCCTTGTATTAAGCGACCCAATACCATCATATTTAAGGATGAAGCAATTGTACAAATAAAAGCTCCTAACGTAAAAATAACAATACAAATTTTCATAAACTGTTTTCGTCCCAGCAGATGTTCAAGCCAACCTGAAAGCATTATCATGCAAGCATTAGCCACCATGTAAGATGTTACAATCCACTTTGCTTCATCTGCCGTTGCCGCGAAATATCCTGAAATATGCGGAATAGCAACATTTGTTGCAGTTGTTGCAAGCGCTGAAAATGAAGTAGGTAATAAAATTGATACCGCAATAAGCCATATTGGAACTTTTCGTGCTTCTCCAATCGCCATAGTTGTCATAAATTCTCCCAGAATTTTCTCTTATAATTTACCACCTATTTACCCCTATTTACCCTTATTTACCACTAACTTTTACCGTTGGCACAACAGACATGCCGGGAATAATATTATATTCAGAAATATTATCAGTAAAAACTATTTTCACAGGAATTCTTTGTACAATCTTTACATAACTTCCTACTGCATTTTCAGGCGGGAATAAACTTGCCTTAGCTCCTGATGCCATTTGAAGACTATCCAGTTTACCATTAAATATTTTATGTCCGTACGCATCAATTTTAATTTTAACTGGTTGCCCTTTTTTCATATTCGCAACTTGAGTTTCTTTAAAGTTTGCAACTACCCAAACATCATCCTGTGCTATGGCAAACAAAGGCTGCGCAACTTGAACATAATTACCCTGTTCAACCGTACGATGTGTAATTTTACCGTCTTGAGAAGCATAAATCTTTGTATACGAAAGATTTAAAGTGTTTTCTTCAACTTCTGCTTCCAATCTTTTAATAGAGGCAGCCAATTCATCATATTTTGCCTTTGCTGATTTGTTTTCCAATTCAAACGTTGTAAGTTTTGTCTTGGCAGAATCGTAGTCCTGAGTAGAAGCTATACCCTTTGCATACATTTGAGAATATCTTGCATAATCGTTTCTGGCAAAATCGAGTTCGGAAAAACTCTTTTCCACCTGATTTCCGGCACTAATTAATGCTGCACGGGCTTCATCAAGCTTTGCTTTTGACTGCTTTAATTTTATTTCGTAATCAACAGGATCAATTTCAAGCAATAAATCACCCTTTTTAACTTCCTGATTATCTTCAATATTTAATTTTACCACAGGTCCGGAAACCCTCGGAGCAACAGTAATAATATGTCCTTCCACAAAAGCATCATCTGTCGATTTATAAAATATTGAATTAACCGAAACAACTATTCCCAAAAATAACAGTATCAACGCTGTTACAACAGGAACTATTACTCGTTTCTTTTCATAAAAATGTCTTTTATCATTTATAATTTCTTCCACTTTAAATCTCCTTTAAATTTGTAATTTAACCTTGTCTTCAAGATTATTGAATATTTTGTCCAACGTATTCAAGCATATTCCCATATCATTATTAGATATACCTCTTGTCGCAATTTGTCTTATACTCTTTGAAACAGGTTTCATTTTTTTATACAAATCCAAACCTTTTTGAGTTGCTTGAACTTTAAAAATTTGTCTACCATTTGAATCAGTTATTTTAACAATGAGTTCTTTTTCTTCTAATATTTTTATTATTCGGCTTATATTAGACCTGTCTTTTAAAGTAATTTCAGACAACTGTCTTTGGTACAACTCTTCATTATCTACAATGAGTGTAAGAATTGTGTATTGCTCTGGAGTAATCTCAAACCCATTTTGCGAGAAAACCTGATTTGAGAACGCTCGCATAACTACGCTTGTTGTATTTAACCTTGCCCCTATTCTTTTTCTTAAAATATTTCTTTGCATGATTTCTTTTTCATTATTTTCGTTGTAATATTGTTATGTTGCAATTATAACACAAGAAAACTTTTGAGAACTTAATCTATGAAAAAAATATTTATATTAGCCTTTATACTTGTACATTTGGGAATTTGCACCGAGGCAAAAACAGTTTCTACACCGAACCCTACGGTAGAATACTTAAACATGCAATGGTGGGAAAATTTTGGAGATGAAAAGCTATCAAAAAATCTTTTGACAGTATATCAAAACAATTATGATTTGAAGAATGCAGCATTAAAAGTACAAGAAAACGAAAAACTTGTCAAAATTCAATTTGCGTCAGAACTTCCAACTCTAAATTTTTCCGGAGACTTAAACCGAGACCTGAGAGCACCGAGGCAGCAGTTCGGGGCAATGAAAATACCCAACTATTCGCAATATAACTATTATTTACCGCTAACAATGAGTTATGAAATTGATATTTGGGGAAAACAGCATTTAAAAACTAAAAGCCGAAAGGAACAGTTAGAAATTGTAAAACAATCAGAAAGAGCAACCTATATTGCATTAACTTCTGATTTTGCAGCGGATTATTTTAATCTGATTAAAGCTGATAAACTTCTTGAAATTCAAAATGAACTCGTTAATACACAAGAAATTATCGTATCGTTAGTTTCCGAAAAATATAAAGCTGGCTTATGCTCAATCAATGAGTTACTTGCAGAAGAAAAATTCCTTACATCTTTAAAAGAAGAACGAAACAAACACAAACTAACACAACAACTTTTTGAAGAAAGTTTAAAGGTTTACCTTGTTAATTCCGATGATAAAATCGACAGAAATATTTATGAAAATATTAAATTAATTAAAAATATTGCAACCGAATACCCATCTTCTTCAGTTGAAAACAGACCCGATTTCAAACAAAGTGAAGCAAATATTAAAAGAATAGGATTTGATGTTCAAGTCGCAAAAAGGGAGTTTTTGCCAGACTTCGCAATTGTTGGTCAAATTGGATTAAACGCATATAGTTTAGGCAAACTTTTCAATTCGCCTTCTCAGTTTTTTAACTTTGGAGTATTACCCTCAATGGATTTATTTTCCGGAGGAAGAAAGATGGAATTTTTAAAACTAAAAAAATACCAATATGAAGAAGCCCTAAATGATTATCAAAAAACAATTCTTATTGATATAAAAGAAATTAATTCAGGGCTTTTGGAATACAAAACCTCAATAGAAAATTATAATGAAAGTGTTAACAGATTTAATACGCAAACAAAAATTTATAATCTTGCAAAAGATAAGCATCAAATTGGAGTTTCCGGAAATATTGAATTAATGTATGCAAAAGAAGCGTATCTGCTATCCCAAAAAGAGAAAGTTTCAAATAAAATTAACGCGCTAATTGCAACAATAGGCTTATACAAAGCTGCAGGTGGAATTGATTTATCCAAAGTTACCACAACAAAGGAGAACAAATTATAATTTATAAACGCAGAGAAACATATTAAAGTCTAGCTTTAAATTCTAGCATTTATTGCACTTCTTATCCTGTTTGCTCTGATATTTTTAGCCTCTTTATCAATACCCTTTACAAGCACATTAAATTCATTTGTTACCATATCACAAACTTTGCCGCAAAGTCCTTGTCCCATAGCCCTATTGGTTTCAGCCTGAACAATGTAAGCACGTACTTCATCTTTGTAACGTTCATCTCTCGTTTCAAGCTTCTTTAACGTTCCTTTCGGA
>CAZCIW010000038.1:0-14264 GCA_964499135.1 uncultured Muribaculaceae bacterium | reverse complement strand
AGCTAAAATATTGGAAAAATGTTAAAAATGGGGCGCCTGATGGGATTCGAACCCATGCATATCGGAACCACAATCCGAGGTCTTAACCGCTTGACGACAGGCGCCACTCATAATTCTCTACTCCTCCATACTAACATAAAAATATTTTTTGTCCAGCTATTTCTTATTTTTGTACATATATTTATTTAAATATCAGCAAATTGATTGTGACAGTGTAAATAATAAAATCTCTCCAGTATTTTTGTGAGTCGCACACCCTCACCAACTGTACTACTTAGCTGTATTTATAAATTCTATTTAGTTGCCAATTTATTTTTTGTTCTCATTTATATGGTTCTTTCTTTGCCACAATTGATTTCCCTATTATAAGATTGGAAAAATGAAAGAAATTAAATCTATTTTTGTCGTTACAGGCATTCCATGTTTTAAATAGGGCTCTCTTTTAGCTTCCTGCAATATATATAGAAAAAGACAGAGTTTTCACCCTGCCTTTTATGAATTACCAATGCAGAAAATAAACTTAACTTATTCTTTGGAACATATATCCAATTCCACGAGCTGTTAATATCAATTCCGGATTTGCCGGATCTGATTCCAATTTCGAACGTAATCTTGAAATATGTACGTCAACAACTCTTGTATCAATTCGATGATCCGGCGGATATGCCCAAACATGTTGCAATATTTCGTTTCTTGAAAATGCTTGACCTGAATTGTTAACAAGCAATTCTAACAAACTGAATTCCATCCCAGTAAGGCGAATTCTTTCATTCTTACGGAATACTTGACGACGTGCAGTATCAATTTTGATATTGCCTGTTGTTATAACATTTTTAGTAACCTTTCCTGAAGGTGTAATTGCCTCTCTGTTATTTGTACGTCGAAGAACTGCTTTTACACGAGCTTCAAGTTCTTTTGGTGAAAATGGTTTTATTACATAATCATCTGCTCCAAGTTCTAATCCCGTAATTCTTTCGGAAACATCTCCTAAAGCAGTTAAAATAATAATAGGTACATCTGCTGTACGTCTAATTTCTCGTGTAACTCCGTAGCCATCCATTTTTGGCATCATAACATCTAAAACAACCAAATCAGGATTATGTTTGTTGAATGCGGCTACAGCTTCTTCTCCGTCTGCTGCGGTATATACATCATAACCTGCCATCTTTAAACGAGTTTCAAGTATACGCCTAATGCTGGCTTCATCGTCAGCTAGAAGGATACGTTGACGATCTTCTGATTCACTTTGCAATTCAGCATTCTCAGTCATAATTGTTTCTTTTCCTTACTTATAATAATCTAACACCACTCATAAAAACATATATAATTATTACAAAATATATACTTTTTTAAATTTTTATAACAATATATTAACCTATTTTAATAAAAAAAGCAAGTACTTTTTAGAAATATTCATGAAACTTTGGTATGATTTACTAGTGTTTTATCAAAGTTTTTTTTCGACGAATTGTTTAAACTTTTCCAGATCTTGCGCCGTATCAATTCCAATCGGAACAAAATCTACAACAGAAGTTTTAATTTTCATCCCGTTTTCAAGTGCACGGAGCTGTTCAAGACTTTCTGTCTTTTCAAGAGGTGTTTGTTCCAGGGTTGTCATCTTTATAAGCGCTTCACGTTTGTAGCCGTAAATCCCCAGATGTCCGTAGAAATTTCCTGAAACAGTGTTTCTTTCAAAAGGAATTTTTGAGCGTGAAAAATAAAGTGCAAAACCGTTTTTGTCTGTAACACATTTTACAAGGTTTGGGTTATTAATCTCTTCTTCGGTATTTAAAACTCGAATAAGCGTTGAAATATCAGCATTTTCATCTTCTCGAACATTTCTTGCCACATCATCAATCGCGGAAGGTTCGATTAAAGGTTCGTCGCCTTGAAGATTTACGATATAAGAAATTTCTGGATGCCTGTCAACAACTTCTCTAATTCTGTCAGAGCCACATTTGTGGTTAACGGACGTCATCTCAACCTGACCGCCAAAAAATTTTACGCATTCAAAAATTCTTTCATCATCTGTTGCAACAATAATCATATCGGTTAATTTTGCCTGCATTGCTTTTTCATAAACCCATTGTATAACAGGTTTCCCTGCAACTTTTAAAAGCGGCTTTCCTTCCAACCTGCTAGAACCGTATCTTGCAGGAATAATTATTGCAGTTTTAGACATATCAGTTATCCTTTCTTACTACAAATGCGACCCATTGGTCTTGGTGCATTTCTTCAACAAGTTGTAGGTTATATTTAGAAATTGCTTCAAGCACAACAGGTTTTTTCTCGTTTAAAATCCCCGATAAAACCATAAATGCGCCGTTATTCATAATATTTTTTAAATCACCCATGATTTGTGCAAGTACATTATGCAAAATATTTGCACAGACAAAGTCATATTGTTTTGTTAATTCGTCTGCTGTGTTAAGTTCAAAAGTGCATTGGGCATTGTTTTTAATTGCATTTTCTTTTGCTACATCAATTACGGTTGGGTCATTATCGCATCCGTAAACCTCTTTTGCGCCGAATTTTTCAGCACAAATCGCCAGAATTCCTGAGCCCATCCCGATATCAACCATGGTTGCATTTAAGGGCATGTATTTTTCTATAGCTTTCATACACAATTGGGTTGTTTGATGGGTTCCGGTACCGAAAGCGCAACCCGGCTCCAGTCGGATAATAACTTCATCTTCGCTCTCCTGAGTGTATTCAATCCAGTCGGGAACGACAGTAATCCTTTCTGAAACATGGGTTACATCCCATTTCTCTTTCCATTTCTTTGACCAGTCTTCGTTTTCTTTTTGTGAAATAGAAAACTCCCAACTTCCGAGTTCCTCATCTGAAAATCCTCGGGACTTCAAAAGGTCGCGCTGCACGGAAAGAAGCTTCCCAATAGTTTTGGTGTCAATATTTTCGGTTAGGAAAACTTTTAAAGTACCTTCTGTTGTTGAGACCATCTCTAGATCTTTGTAGGTTTCTTCAGCCAAAATCACACCTTCACATGGTAGGCTTTCAAAACAAATCTCTGAAACTATATCTTCTATTTCCGGATTTATCTTGATTAGAAGTTCAAAGTATTTATCAGCCATATTTACTCCAAAAATGCACCCATTTTTCTGAATTTCTCATAACGGGATTTTTTTAATTCTTCTCCCGTAAGATCCGAAAGTTCTTCAAGCGCAGAAATAATTGTTGACTTAAGTTCATCAGCAATTGCCTGATAATCGTGGTGTGCACCTCCTAATGGTTCTTTTATTGCTCCATCAATAATATCAAATTTCATCAAATCAGGGGCAGTGATTTTCAGTGCTTGCGCAGCTTCATTTGCTTTTGAGGCATCTCTCCAAAGAATTGAAGCGCAACCTTCCGGAGAAATTACAGTATAGTAAGCATGCTCTAACAGATACACTTTGTTAGCTACTGCAAGTCCCAACGCTCCTCCGGAACAACCTTCGCCGGAAATAATTGCAATAACAGGAACAGTAAGTTTTGCCATTTCTCTAAGGTTTACTGCAATTGCTCCACCCTGATTAGTTTCTTCCGCACTAATTCCCGGGTACGCTCCTGGGGTGTCTATTATCGTAATTATTGGGATATTGAAT
The DNA here is from genome assembly GCA_964499135.1 of uncultured Muribaculaceae bacterium. Classification (GTDB taxonomy): domain Bacteria; phylum Cyanobacteriota; class Vampirovibrionia; order Gastranaerophilales; family Gastranaerophilaceae; genus Scatenecus. Next base: position 10,659 of record CAZCIW010000038.1, on the reverse strand, counting down.
TTGTTGGCATGTTTAAACAATCTTAGAGCTTTCCTGTAACCCTGAGGTTGCGGCATCCCAAAATTATATTCAAGGTTTTCTTTTGTAGATTTACCTTTCATTGTTCCGATAATCATAACCGGTCTGCCATTAATTTTTGCCAGTCCGCCTATGATCGCTCTGTCATCCATGCCTTCGTGGTCGCCGTGAAGTTCTATAAAATCTTCACACATACGACTTACGTAATCCAAAAAGTTAGGTCTTTCCGGATGCCTTGCAATCTGTAACTTCTGTGACGGTTTTAAATTTGCGTACAAATCTTTTTTGTAATCTTCTGCCTGTTGTTCAAAAGTTTCAATTTCCTTGTCTAAATCCATGCCGGACTCCACGCTTATTTTTTTTAGTTCATCAATTTTTTCCTGAATTTCTGCAATCGGTTTTTCAAAATCCAAAACAGTCATTATATACCTCTTTGTAAATATTCTAAAGTTTAAACAGACCTACTTAAGTACTGGTTCGTGCATAGAGAGAAGATTTCCTATGATATCCGGTAAGTCTTTTCTTTTTGATACAACGTCAACCTGACCATATTTGAGTAAGTACTCTGCGGTTTGGAAGTCGGATGGTAATTTTTGGCGGATTGTTTGTTCAATAACTCTGCGTCCGGCAAATCCTATTCTGGCTCCTTGCTCGGCAATAATAATATCTCCAAGCATACCAAAACTTGCCGTAACCCCGCCAAAAGTTGGTTCTGCCAGAAGATTTATGTATAACAGACCTTCATCATCAAGTTTAGATACTGCGCATGAGGTTTTTGCCATTTGCATCAAGCTAAGTGCACTTTCCTGCATTCTTGCGCCTCCGGATGATGTAACTGCAAGAACCGGTAGTTTGAGTTCAATAGCTTTTTCTATAATTCTTGTTACTTTTTCTCCGACAACCGAACCCATTGAGCCGCCCATATAATCGAAATCCATTATTGCTGCGGCAACTCTGTGCCCCTTAATGGTGCCGATACCCGTAATTACTGCATCATTAAGTCCGGTTTTTTCATGAGCTCTTTCAATTCTATCTTTGTAACTTTCCGTATCAACAAATTCTAACGGATCTGTTGGTCTGATACCTTCAAAAAGTTCTTCAAAACTTCCCTCATCAAACAACTGTTCAATTCTGGTTTTTGCATTAATTCTAAAGTGGTAATCGCACATAGGGCATACCATCCCATTTGCAACTAAATCTTCTTTTAAAAGTTGTGCATCACAATGCACGCATTTTGTCCAGAGATCGGGATTTTTTTCAACTTCCGGCTTTGTTTCCATTGCTCGTCGTTGAATTTGTGCTTCTTTGCGTTTTTCAAACCAATCCTGAATTGTCATAATTTATATCCCTATAAAAATTCTCTTTAACATGGATATTATACACCAAAAATAAAGATTGTCACTTTTCTCTTTTATTGTTAAGAAAAAACTTGCGCATTTCAGGTGAAATCTGTAAGTTTTGTAATGCTAAGTTGTATTTTTTTAAGTTTGCAATGTTTTCCTGTTCTTCAAGTAAATCCCTGTTTTTCATTACGGTTGGGCGGGTGGCTTTCTCTGACGCTTGAGATGTTTTGTCTTCCATAATTTTTGCAATCATTTCATCTATGTCGCTTCCACCGGTTTTTAGAATTGATGAGACTTCTGATACAGTTGCACCTTGTGGAAGTTTGTAAAGCCAGTTTACTGTTAATATATCTCCGCCAGAAACACTGTTTATTCCTCGCTGATGCGGAGTATACATAATATCTTTTTTGTTATGACTGTGTCCAAGCCCTATTGCATGTCCTATTTCGTGTAAAATTGTGTGATAAACTTCGTTCTCATCCATATAATCGGCATGTACTTTTCCTTCGGTGAGTCCGATTGATACTTCAGCGCCATAGAGTCTTTGCTGTCCGTCATAGGAAAAATTGCAATATCCGAGTGCTTTTCTTTCAACTCTTTTCCATTCAATATTAATCTGCGAGTCTAAAAGAGTGTCAACAATTCTGAATGCAACTTTGTTTTTTGTTGCGCGTTGCCATTCTTCCAGTGCTCGTTTTACCATCCCTCTGTATTTGTAGTCTTCTCCTGCTTTAGAGTAAAATTTCATCGGAGCAACATATACGTTCAATGGCATATAAGTCCAACGCATTAACTTCCCGTTTATTAAAGATTCAGAAACATAAGTTTTCTTTTGCATATTTTTATTGTATAATAAAATTGCTAAAAGGTGAATACAGACTTTAAGGAGGATATGTAAATGAACATTATGGAAATGATGAAAAAAGCTCAAAGCTTACAGCAAAAATTAAAAACAACTCAGGAAGAGCTTGCTAATATTGAAGTTGTAGGTGAAGCAGGAAGCGGCGCCGTAAAAGTTACTTTTGACGGACAGGGCAAATTTAAATCAATTGCGCTTTCAAAAGATGTAAGCGGAATGGATAATGAGATGCTTGAAGATATTATAACAACTGCTATTATGCAGGCTTCAGATAAGGCTTCTGTCGAAATGGAGCAAAAGATGAAGGCTGTAACAGGTGGTATCAATATTCCGGGGCTTCCGTTCTAATGATTTATCCGAAAGCAATTGCAACCTTAATTGAGCATTTTCAAAAATTCCCTTCTGTGGGACCAAAATCTGCTCAAAGGATGGCTTTTTACATGTTAAGAATGCCTGAGAATGAAGTCCAAAAATTCGCTCAGGCAATTCTTGACGCAAAAAGAAATACAAGGACTTGCGAAATTTGTTTTAATCTTTCTTCAGAAAGTCCTTGTGAAATTTGTCAAAATCCAAGGCGTGACCGTTCGATTATTTGTGTTGTCGCAGAGACTAAAGATTTAATTGCAATAGAAAAAACAAATGAATTCAAAGGACTTTATCATGTTTTGCAGGGGCTGATTTCTCCTATGGATGGAATTGGTGCCGATGATATTAGGATAAAAGAGCTTTTAAAACGTTTGACTTCTGATGAGGTTAAAGAGGTCATACTTGCACTTCCACCGTCTGTTGAGGGTGAAGCTACCAGTTTATATCTAAGCAAACTTATAAAACCTTTCGGTATTACAATTTCCAGAATTGCATTCGGACTTCCGGTCGGTGCTGATTTAGAATATGCAGATGAAATTACACTTGCAAGAGCAATTGAAGGTCGAAGAGAATTGTAGGCTTTTAGACTTCCTGTAAATATGGAGTTGTAGTGTACAAATGAAATTTTGCTTGATAACAATTGAGATTTGACTAGAATTATAAGTTCTAATAAGAAAAAATGGCTGAATTTGTATTTCGGCCATTTTTAATTATATTGTTGTTTTGTAGTTGATTTAGATATTCATCGCTTTCAAAATTTCGGTCATATCAGCAGATGTCTTTTTGATATCTGAATTTGCAAATTTAATCGCATTATCAGGGTCTTTCAATCCATTTCCTGTCAAGATACAAACAATTTTTGAGCCTTCTTTGATTTTGTCTTTAACTTTAATTAAACCTGCGACAGATGCTGCACTTGCCGGTTCTGCAAATACTCCTTCTGTCGATGCGATAAGTTTGTAAGCATTTATGATTTCATCATCTGTTACAAAATTAATCATTCCATTGCTTTCATCACGCGCGGCTTCTGCAAACTTCCAACTTGCAGGATTTCCGATACGAATTGCAGTTGCGAGAGTTTCCGGTTTATAAATTCTTTCACCTTTAACAATTGCCGCAGCACCTTCTGCTTCAAATCCCATCATTTTGGGAAGTGTAGGAATTTTACCTAAAGCATGGAATTCTTTGTAACCTTTCCAATAAGCCGTAATATTTCCGGCATTTCCGACAGGGATAAAATGGTAATCGGGCGCTTGTCCAAGTGCATTACAAATCTCAAACGCGCCTGTTTTCTGACCTTCAATTCTGTATGGATTAACTGAATTTACAAGTGTAATCGGATAGTTGTCAGAAATTTTTCGAACCATTTCAAGAGCTTCATCAAAATTCCCCTGAATTGCTATAATTTCAGCCCCGTACATCATAGCTTGAGAAAGTTTGCCAAGTGCAATGTAACCGTCAGGGATTAATACAAAGGTTCTCATGCCTGCTTTTGCACCGTAAGCAGCGGCTGATGCGGACGTATTACCGGTTGATGCGCAAATGATTGCGCCTGAACCTGCTTCTTTGGCTTTTGAAACAGCCATTGTCATCCCGCGGTCTTTAAAGCTTCCTGTAGGGTTGCATCCTTCAAATTTTAAATAAATTTCGGCATCAACTCCGATTTTTTTAGCCAAATTCTCGCATTTGATAAGCGGAGTGTTACCCTCGTTCAGTGTTACAACCGGAGTTTTGTCCGATACCGGTAAATATTCTCTGAATGTGTTTATTAATCCTTGATAATACATAATTACCTCTTTTCTTTATCATTCTTCCAGAAAGAGAAAAACTTTTTTTCTTTAAATTCCGTATTAGGTATTGTTATATCAATATCTAATATTTGTTCTTTTAATTTACTGTTAAGATATTTCGCTTGTTCTTTTGCGTAAGATCTTTCAACAGGTAGTGCCGTTACCTTCATAATAGGTACTGCACCTATCTGGTATCCGCCTATTTTTTTCCCCTTTTCATAAATCCACAAGTGGCACATATACATTTCAGAATTATCCGGAAAACAGGTCGGAACACCAAAGCCGTTCATTGTGTTTTTATTTACTGGATGTTCTTCAATTATTTTGCCGTAAATATCTTTTACCATTATTTTGCACACTTTGTCATTACATACAAAATGAGAAATTTTTGACAATTTAGATGCTTCTAACTGATAGAAACCCCAAATAGTGTATGGAATACCGACTATAAGCATAATTATAAATATAATTAATAATGTTTTTGTACTTTTTTTCATAGCAATATTAAACCTGTACCCTGATTAAACTGTTAACCTTATTGATATATTCATCCTGCTCAAATTCTTTAACCGCATTTTGAAGATTTTTTTCAAGTGCAAGCTCCGTTATTACGGTAATATTTGCGGTGTTATCCACATCAACTCCACGTTGAACTATGCTTGCAAGGCTTATTTCGTTTTCTGCACAAATTTTACCGATTGTGCCAATTACACCTTTGTTATTTTTAGCATTAATTGAAAGGTAATATTTGTTCATTGTATCGTTAATACTGATAGATTTTGCATTTTCTTCATGCAGACATCTCATCATTGGAAGCATGTAGTCTGTTTTCCCAAGTTCTGAAACTATTGCAAGTACATCTCCAACGACAGAGCTTGCTGTCGGAAATTCTCCAGCTCCGGGACCGGAAAGTGTTATATCCCCAACCGGATGACCGGAAAGACTTACTGCATTTGTTACGTAATCAATGTGCGCAAGTGTTGATTTTTTTGAGATAAGCATCGGGTGAACTCTTACGTCAGCACGATTGTTTTCATCAATTGAAGCAGAGGCGATAAGTTTTATTTTATAGCCGAGATCATTTGCTGCTTTCATATCTTGTGCACGAATTTTTGTAATACCTTCTTTATAGACATTTTCAAGTTTAATTCTTTTTCTGAATGCTATTGTCGCAAGGGTTGTAATTTTATATGCAGCATCAAATCCTTCAACATCACCTGTCGGGTCAGTTTCTGCATAACCAAGTTCCTGAGCTTCTTTTAGTACTTCCTCGTAAGAAGCTCCCTGCGAATCCATCTTTGTTAGAATATAATTTGTTGTTCCGTTAAGAATTGCTTCAATTTTTTGAATTTTGTTGCCCGCAAGAATTGTTTTGATTGGCATTATCAACGGAATTCCTCCGGCAATCGCTGCTTCATAAAGAACTACTTTGTTATATTGCTCCGCAAATTTGAACAATTCTTCACCATGTTTTGCAAGAAGTTCTTTGTTTGCAGTTACTATATGCTTGCCATTTTTGATCGCAGTTTTTATTAAATCAAAAGCCGGCTCTACCCCGCCGATAAGTTCGCAGACAATATCAATTTCAGGGTCGTTTACTACTTCGTAGCAGTCTGTAGTTAATATTGAATTGTCAAAGTTTTCAATATTTCGCGGTTTGTTAATGTTTTTTACCGCAATTCTTGTAATCTCAATGTTTTCATAAGGCAAAAGAGTTTTAAAAACTCCTGTTCCGACGGTACCGAGACCGATTAATCCTATTTTAATTTTCTTCTTTTCCATTATCTTATATTACCATAAACATAAATTGCTTTTTCTAAAATTTGAAATCACGCTCACCGTTTTGAATTTTTTCTAAATTTGCTTGAACTGTGTCTTTAATTTTTTTATTTTCAAGTTTTTTAACTTCATCTGCAATAAGCTTTTCGCCGACAGCTTTTGTTTCAGGTGATGCATAATCTTCCAGATATTCTTTTAGCGTCATGACTGCATTCGGATGGCAGAAGTTGTGTATTTGTTGGCTTTTGCAGATTTCCATAAACCTGTCGCCCGTTCTTCCGCTTCCATAGCATGCCGTACAAAAGCTTGGCAGATACCCCAATTCCATAAGCCATCTGATTACTTCATCAAGTGGGCGTCTGTCGGAAACATCAAACTGAGCAGATTCATCTTTTTCCGGCATAGGGTTAAAATAACCACCAACGCTTGTTTTTGAGCCGCCGGAGATTTGAGAAACCCCTAAATGCAGAAGTCTTTTTCTGCATTTTTCGCTTTCGCGGGTTGAAATTATCATGCCTGTGTACGGAACTGCAATTCTTATGCATGCAACGATTTTTGCAAATATATCATCGTCAATTCCGTTATCAAAATCATCCGGATTAATATCGTCGGCTTTTTTAATTCTTGGAACACTGATTGTATGCGGACCGACTCCGAACACGGCTTCCAAGTGCTCCGCGTGCATTAAGAGAGCCGAAAACTCATACTTATATCCTTCAAGTCCGAAAAGTACTCCCAGACCGACATCATCAATTCCGCCTTGCATAGCCCTGTCCATTGCCTCTGTATGATATGCGTAATTATGCTTAGGTCCTGTCGGATGGAGTTTTTCATAACTGTCTTTGTTATATGTTTCCTGAAATAAAATATATGTACCAATTCCGGCTTCATGAAGTTTCTTGTAATTTTCCACAGTTGTTGCGGCAATGTTGACATTCACGCGGCGGATTGCGCCATTTTTGTGTTTGATTGAATAAATCGTTTTGATAGACTCCAAAATATATTCAATCGGGTTGTTAACGGGATCTTCCCCTGCTTCAATCGCAAGTCTTTTGTGCCCCATGTCCTGAAGTGCAATAACTTCTCTGCGGATGTCATCCTGAGTCAGTTTTTTGCGCGGAATATGCTTGTTTTTGGCATGATAAGGGCAGTAAACACAACCGTTCACACAATAATTGGAGAGATATAGAGGCGCGAAAAGCACAATTCTGTTACCGTAATATTCTTTCTTTATTTTTTCCGCAAGTTCTAAAATCTCTTTGTTTTTATCTTCGATTTCGCACGCAAGAAGAACCGCGGCTTCTCTATGTTCAAGTCCTTTTCCGAGTTTTGCTTTCTCTAAAATTTTATCAATTAATTCAAGATTATTTCTGTTTTCTTCAGCATAATTTACAGATGCAAGAACTTCTTCGTGATTAATAAATTCTTCGGCTTTGTGCGACTTCGGATTGTACATAAATCCCTCCTCCATAAATTCATGATACAACTACAATATTTTTTTACAAGTAAGTTGAGCTAATCCACAACAACGCCGCCGCCGATTAAATGTCTGTCGTTTAAATCGTAAATTACACCTGCCTGCCCTGATGTTACAGAATTCACGGACTCATAAAAAGTTATGTCCGCAAAGTTGTCGAACAACTTCACGTGTGCTTTTTTCGCCTGCATGTTATAGCGTATTTTTACCATAGCGTCAAATTCTTTTGAATTATTGGCAAAAGTGGTATCGATAATGTTTAAATCATTGATTTTAAGATTTGTTTTGTAATTATCTTCTTCACGGCCGACGTAAACAATATTTTTCTGCGCATCAATTTTTATAACATACAGCGGATATGGCGCGGCAATTCCAATACCTTTGCGCTGGCCGATTGTGTATTGATAACAGCCTTCATGTTCACCCCATTTTTTGGCAGTCAAAATATCTATGAAATCTCCACGCTTTATCCCGAATTTTTCTATCAGATATTTTTTAGAAGTCATTGGTTTTTGGATAAAGCAAATATCCTGACTTTCTTTTGAAGATTTAGTAGGAAGATTATATTTTTCCGCAAGAGCACGGACTTCCGGCTTTGTAAATTTTGATAGCGGAAAAACAGTTTTTGAAAGCTGCTTTTGGCTCAGTCGACAAAGAAAATAAAGCTGGTCTTTATGTTCATCAGCCGCCGGATAAAGTTTATAAATACCGTTTTTGTGTATTATATTTGCGTAATGTCCGGTTGCATAAACCTCCGCCCCCAAAGTTTCAACAGCATAATCAAGCAGAAGCCCCCACTTAATAAATTTATTACACATAATGCAGGGATTAGGAGTTTCTCCGCTTTGGTATGTATTTTCAAAATAGTCAATGACTTTTTGTTTGAAAATTTCGCATGCATCAAAAACATGATGTTCAATACCAAGGCTGTCTGCCACAATTTTTGCATTTTGAACAACGGCATCAGCAGCAGGGGTGTTAACCATTTTACCTGTAAGCCCGATAACTTCGTATCCTTGCTGTTTAAGTAGTAGTGCAGCAACAGAACTATCTACTCCGCCACTTAGCGCTACAACTGCTTTTCTGCCCGAATTTCTTTCCATAAGTTTTTTTTAGCACAAATAAACCACTATTGCAATTTACAGATTTATCGGTTAAGATTATCTTATAGATATAGGGGTATAGATATGAAGTGCTATAAAGCAAAATGGATTTTAACAGCAGAAGGTGAAATTCTTGAAAATCACGCTATAGTTGTAGATGAAGGCAAAATTATTGATATCCTTCCGAATTGTGATGTGAAGTTTGACGATGAAGAAAAGATTGTCAAGGAGCTTGGAAATGCCGTTATCACTCCGGGATTTATAGATTTGTTTACGCAGTATCAGTATACGGATTTGAATTCTTCTAAACCTCGTTGTCTTAAAAGAAAAGTTAAAAAGTTTCTTCAGACTGTTGCAAAAAAATATACTTTTGCAGGAGTCAAACCTGATAATTACTCCTTAAAGTGGGCAAATATTTTGAGTGACTATTTTTCAATGGATAGAAATGAAAAAATTGCGTCTTTCAAACATGGTATTATTGAGTCGGTAAAAATGGGAACTACATGTGTTGCGCAGGTATCAAGAGAGTTTAAGTATTTTGATATTATAAATAAAGTTCCGATTAAGAACTATTTGTTCTTTGAAGTTTATGCTGATAGTTCAGATAAAAGTAAAAGAAAGTTTAAAGATTTGAGGGCAAAGGTGGAAGACCTTATTTTCCATAAAGGGGAAAATACTCATATTGGAATTATGCTTCATTCAATTTCCAGTGTTCACAAAAAACTTTGGGAGCTTTTTTCGAAATATTGTCGTAAGCATAATATGCTTTTGATGACAAGATTTGCAGAGTCTCAAGATGAGATTGAATGGATTAATTTCGGGTTTTCTGATATTGACCTTTTGCATAAATTTATGGGATTTAGAAAAATTACTCCGTATTTAAAAAATGTTTCGCCTGTTGAGTATCTCAGTAATTTGAAGGTATTAACCAAAAAAGTCATTGCTGCTAATGCCAATTATGCCGATGAAAATGATTTACGCTCTCTGGCAGAAACAGAAGTTAAATATGTCTATCAGCCTCTTTATTCGGAAGAAATCTGTAACAAGAAGCTTCCGTTTGAAACTGTGTTGAAGTATTTTGAAGGTAATTTCGGTTTTTCAAGTCAAAGTTTTTCTCCGGACAAATCTTTTAGTCTTTTAAAACTCGCAAACGACTTGAATAAAGAAGTTGGATTACCAATTGAAGAGTTGATAAAATACTTGACGATATATCCTGCAAAAATTTTGAGATTGGATAATTCAACCGGTTCTATAAAAATTGGAAAAGATGCTGATTTTAATGTCTTCAAGCTTCCCGAAGGTTCGGATTACAATGCGCTGAATGAATTATTTGTACCATATTCTACGTACTCCAAAGGCAGAAAGCTTATTAAAGCCGGCAATGTGAGGTTTTCTTTATGACAGTTTTAAATGAAAAATTCACAGTCCATACAAAAGGTAATACTCACATAATTGATATTACAAGACAGGTACAAAATGCTGTATATAAGCACAACTTGCAAGATGCGTCCGTGCTTGTATATGTTGCTGGCAGTACTGTTTCTATTACGAATATTGAATTTGAGCCGGGGCTGTTAAACGATTTGCCGGAGGCGCTTGAGAAAATTGCACCGATGGATTCCGAATATCATCACGATGAAACCTGGCATGATGGTAATGGTTATGCGCATGTTAGAGCTTCAATTGTCGGAAACAGTACGACAATTCCTTTGATGGAGGGCGCTCTTCAGCTTGGACAATGGCAGCAAATTGTTTTAATTGATTTTGATAACAAAGCTAGAACAAGAACTGTTTATGTGCAAATTTTGTATTAGGAATTAAATTTACCATCTACAATTATTGTATATTTAGCAATCATCGCAAAGTGAATACGACTTTCGACAACATTTTTCCGAAGGGTGTCCAAGTTCAAACACATATTAGA
>CAZCIW010000037.1:0-16350 GCA_964499135.1 uncultured Muribaculaceae bacterium | reverse complement strand
CATTTAAATATGCAGGAAGAGTTGCAACAAGAGTTTTACCTTCACCTGTTCTCATCTCTGCGATATGACCGTTATGGAGGAAATACCCGCCAATAAGCTGCACATCAAAATGTCTCATATTTAAAACACGTTTTCCTGCTTCGCGAACTGTCGCAAAAGCTTCGGGTAAAATCTTGTCGAGAGCTTCTTTTTCAAGTTTTCGGTCCGTCTTAAAATCCTCAGAGTGAGGGCGATTTCTTAAAATTTCTTTAAATTCTTCTGTTTTTGCACGGAGCTCATCATCGCTCATCGACTCAAACTGCGGCTCAAGAGCGTTTATGTGGTCAATAATACCCATTATACCCTTAACTTTTCTCTCATTAGGATCCCCTAACATCTTCAATAGCAAACTTATCATTATAAAATTTTCCTCTCCATTAAGCCTCTATGACACAATTCTAGCATAGATACAGAAAATTTGCCAAAAATTAATGAAAAAATAATATTTTGAATTTTTACGTAATCTTTTTTAATCAAAAACTTGATTATCAAAAACTTTCTGCATATAATGATTTCGGAACGGGCAATTCCTCTTAGCCTTGTTCAAGGATTTGAGAATACGGCGCGGCTGCAGTGTTTAAAAAACCGACAAGTTTACATCAAAAATAAGGGAAAACAAAATGTTAAAAATCAGATTAAAAAGATTGGGCGCTAAAAAGAACCCTACATACAGAGTTATTGTTATCAATTCAACAACTAAACGCGAAGGCAGACCTGTTCAGGAGTTGGGACACTACAACCCGAAAACTAAGGTTATGCAACTTGATAAAACAGCTGCTCTTGATTGGGTTAAAAAAGGAGCTCAACCAACTGAAACTGTTGCGTATTTGATTAAAAACTGCAACGATGACGGTACATTAAATTACATAAAAAAAGAAACTGTTAAACTTTCTAAAAAAGCCCAAGCAAAAGCAGAAGCTGAAGCAAAGGCTAAGGCAGAAGCCGAAGCTGCTGCCGCTGAAGCTCAACCGGAAGCATAAGATCCAATATTTAAAACACAAAAACACACTCTTTGCAAAAAACTTGGAGTGTGTTTTTGTATTTTAAAACTCTACTATTACTATATCACCATATTATTAGACTTAATATTTATTCAAAAATTTAATATAAAAAATTTTACTTTGTGCTAGAATATTTGCGGAGATAAATTATGATAAACCTACCTCAAAATTTTGGAATAGCAATGCTGTTAACACTTTTTGCAGGTCTTGCCACCGCAATCGGAGCAGGTGTTGCCTTTATTGTAAAAAGAGACAACCTTAGAGCTCTTTCAATAGGGCTTGGATTTTCGGCAGGAGTCATGATTTTTTTATCCTTCACTGATTTGTTGCCTGAAGCTCAAACAATGCTATTGGAACACTTTCCAAATAAAGCAAATTGGCTAATTTATTTTGGATTTATCGCTGGAATAGCCATTGCAATGCTGATTGACTATTTTCTTCCGGATCACGTTGACCCCGAAGAACTTGAAAATCCGGATATGCCCTGTACTCATCACCATAAAATTAAACGTGCGGGACTTCTTACTGCAATTGCGATTTGCGTGCATAATTTTCCGGAAGGCATGGCCACATTTATGACAGCAACCCAAAATCTTACACTCGGGATTTCAGTCGCAATTGCTATTGCTATTCATAACATTCCCGAAGGAATAGCAGTTGCACTTCCAATTTATCATGTTACAGGTAAAAAACGCTATGCAATGTTGTATGCCGCATTATCCGGAATAACAGAACCCATAGGCGCTTTACTTGGAATGATTTTATTTTCTCTGTTTTTACCGCATGTACTTGTAGGTATTCTACTGGCAGCGGTTGCCGGAATTATGATTTATATTTCTTTTGATACTTTACTTCCTCTATCTCATGAATATGGAGATTGGCACCTTTCCATGACCGGAATTGTTACCGGAATTTTGTTTATTTGGTTAGGTCTAATTCTTTTAGGTTAGTGTTTTCAATAGTAAAATACAAATAAAGTATCATTGTCTGCAATTCGCATTATACACTCATAGCAATAGTTTCAGCAGTCTTTTGTCCGTAAAAATACGTACGTATTTTTACTTAAGTGAAATTACGGACTTTTTTTATTTTTGAAATAACTATATACTCAAAATGTAAACACGGTTAAGCCAATGATTTTAAGGGATAGAGCCTTAACCGTAAGGAAAAACTATGAGATATTTATTTAATCTGTATGTTCTTAGCACATTGAAAATCGGATCTTTTAAAAATACAACTTTAAAATTTTACATAGGATAATAAATTTATATTAATTCCGAAGAAATCACCAACTCAAAGAAATTTCCCAAAACGGAACTATTCTTAAATTATCTTACTCCATCGGGAGGATTTTTCCTCCCATTTTATTAAATAGTAAAAAACTTGAGGTGAGCAGAATTTCATAAATCAACAAAATATGAGATAACCTAATAAGTTAAGGAATTAAGAATATGAAACTATCACCTAAGGAATTGAAAGTTTTGACTTTTGTTGCCGAAGGTTATTCTGATAAAGAAATTGGTGTTAAATTAAAAATTTCCGAACGTACTGTTCAAACGCATTTAACAAGAATAATGATAAAACTTCAAGCGAAAAACAGAGTCAATGCGGCAGTTGTATTTTTTATAAAAAATCCTGATTTATACAAGCATAAATAAGGAAAAATATGAAGAGAATCATCATCCACTGGAGTGCCGGCGGGTATTACCCGAATTCGGCTGAAATCAGATGCTATCATTTTTTGATAGACAAAGACGGGAAAATAATCAAAGGAAAATTTGCTCCGGAATGCAACAGGCAATGCGTTCTCGGAAATTACGCAGCCCACACCGGAGGCGGAAATACCTGCTCAATTGGAGTGGCAATATGCGCAATGCACGGTTTCAAAAACAAATTCAACTGCGGGCACTACCCAATTACCCCCGTCCAATTTGAAACAACAATGAACCTTTGTGCAAAATTGGCAAAAAAATATTCAATTCCCATTACTCCGGATACAGTTATGACGCACTATGAGTTTGGTATTAAACATCCTGACACATCCAGTGCCGGAAAAATTGACATTACGTATATACCACCATATCCATGGATAGACAAAAATGATTGCGGAACTTTCATCCGCTCAAAAATAAAATGGTACTTAAAACATATAAACGAGGGTTAATTATGGAAACAGCTTACTACAATTTATCTGGCGGAATATGTCTGGCTAGGACAAAAACAGAACTCGGACTTGATACAAAAAAAATGTATTGGAGTGATTCTGAAAATGTTGAAATATACAAAAATCGAGGAATTTCTAAACAAGCAGGTAATACTTTAATATGCTCCATCCCAAACTCAGATGGAATTACCGGAATGTTTGAGATGGTTAACAAAAATGATCCAAAACTTGTTGTCACAACCGAAAGCGGGAAAATCTATATTTACAATCCTCAAAACTCATCACTCACAAAACTCAACAAAACAATTTCAAGTCAGAAACCTGTTTTCACCGCGTTTTTAAACGGAGTACTTATCTCCGGAAACTCCGATAATCTATTTTATATAAAAAACAATACAAATTTTGATATCGTTGAATGTAATCTTACTGATTTGTCAAACAATTCAGTAAAAAGTGACATTATAACTATTTTTAAAAGCAGAGTCTGGGTTGCTTCCGGTTCAACAATTTATTATTCAGCACTCGGCTCTTACACCGATTTTAAAAGTTCAAATGATGCCGGCTATATCAACGATTTTCATACCGACACTGCCGCAATAACAGGACTAAAACCTTACAAAGATTACCTCGCAATTTATAAAAAAGATATGGTCTATCTCCTGACCGGAACCAGTGCCGATGATTTTGCAATTGTCCCGTTTGCAGATAAAGGCACAAAAGCTAACAATAGTATCGTTAATGTTGAAAATAAACAATATTTTCTATCAAGCGGAATATTTTGCCTTGAACAAGTCGGAGAACTTAATCAAATTCAACTTGGCTCCGAAATATCTTTAAATATAAAACCAGAATTTGACAACTTTGACGATAACAATATCTCCAATGCCATAAGTCTTCATTACGAAAAGAAAAATCAAGTTTGGTATTTTGTACCATACAAAAATCAAAACTATTTCCACACAATTTGGATAAATGATTACGTTAACAAAGCTTGGTACAAAAGGATTTTACCACAAAATATAACTTATGCCTGTTTGTTTAATAACTATGTTTATACATCAGACAAAGACGGTAATGTTTATTGTGAAGACTTTGGACAAAGTTTTGCAGGAACACCTATAAAATTCATGTGGAAATCACCTTTTCTTGCGTTAGGCTCTCCGCACCGGAGGAAATTAATTGACGAATTTTACTTCGTACTTGATGACGCAATCGACAACAATTTCAACTTCTCCGTATACAAAGACTATGACAGTACGCAGGCGGATGACCCCGAAAGAATTTACTCGGTATACTTTGATCAACTTACATGGGCTGAAGATGAAAGTTCAGAAACAGCAAATACCTCTTCATCTTTAGACAACTGTTGGGCTAAAGATGAAGAAGACTCTCCTGTATGGACAATTAACAGAGATGTTCTCGAAAAAGCTGAAATATCAGAATCTAACTATGCAATTCAACTATGCGTGGAAGGAAACGAACTTAATGAAAATCTTGGAATTATAGGACTCGAATTCAGAGAAATCTATAGTGATAACTAGCACCACTCATTTTATATAACTGTATTTACACTTTAATGTATGAAAGGAAATTAAAAAATGTCTGAAACAACAAACTCTTATGCTGCATTTATCCCTGAAGTTTGGAGCGCAAAATTAAACAACATGCTTGAAAAAGAATGCGTAATGTTACAATGCGTAAACAGAAACTATGAAGGGGAAATTCAAAACCAAGGTGACAAAGTAAAAATTATTACACCGGCAACCGTCGGAATCTCAACTCTTGGTACAGAAGCTATATCATACAGCGAATTAAATCCAACATCTATGGATCTTGTTATCGATCAGAAAAAATTCTTCGCATTTAAAATAAATGACATTGCTCAAGTTCAAACTAACGCCGACATTATGGAAGCCCATCTTACAAATGCCAAAAATGCAATTGAAGAAGTTCAAGATGCTTATTTACTTTCAATGCACGCAAACGTAGCAGCTGACAACATTGTTGGGTCTGACGAAACTCCTATAACGCTGTCTAAAGAAGGAATCTATGAAAAATTTGTAACCCTTGCAAGAAAATTAAAAGATTCAAATGCTGTAAAAGCCGGAAAACGTCCTTGGGTAGTTATAAATCCGCTTGTTGAATCTTATTTGCTCCAAAGCACAGAATTCATTAATGCCAACAATGTTGCAGATGAAACTTTAAGAGAAGGTGCTATAGGAAGAATCGCAGGCATGGATGTTCTTGTTAGCACAAATTTAACTCCTGTAGATAAAAAATATTACATTCTTGCAGGTACTAACGATGCAATTACATTTGCATCACAATTAGCCAAAATTGAAAGCTTAAGAGATAAAGACAGTTTCTCCGATCTTGTCAGAGGGCTTTACCTATATGGCGCTAAGACCGTTCAGCCTAAAGCTCTTGCCAAAATGATTGTAACAACAGAAGATTCAACAATTTCTTCATAAGAGTAGTCAGAATATTTGATCGATTAAGCTTAATTTAAAAGCACCCTAAATAACATCTGCATATACCTTTTATGGGTGCTTTTTCAAAAATAAGGAGAATACAAAAAAATGACAATTAATAACCCTATAAACGGAATTCCATCAAATGCCGGAAGTCAGCAACCTGCATACGCTCAAGCACAAAACTTTCAACCGGCAAATACTTCAATAAACGGTACTCAAACTCAGGCAGCATTTAATGTAGACACTCCGGATAAAACAGCCGACATCAAACAAATTGTAATGAGAGATATTGCAACTGTTGAAAGTTTGATGAAAGCAGGAATTATAAATCCGGCACAAGGACAACATTTGACAAACTATATACTCAATAAGGCGCAGGAAGTATTGGTTAATCAATCATCCAACGCTGCCGCAACACCACAAACAGGTGTAACGTCCGGAATTGACGAATTTGTAAAGGAAAAACCTGATTTTTTTAAAACAAATGCTCGTGCGCAAGTTCTGGATTATTTAAAAAATTCGGACGCAGGTTTTGACAAAGATGGAATTATGCAAATTTCCCAACTTGTAGAAGCCCTTGAACAGGGCGCTGTTATGGGATATTTGCAACAACTGGCTCACGAAAAATCATTAAATGACGAAAACACAGCAGCGAAACAAAGGTTAACAGCAAATGCACAAAACCAAAATTCGACTGAAAACAACACAAGGATTTTCACTCGTGAGCAAATCGGCAAAATGAGCGGTGCCGAATTTGCCAAAAACGAAAAAGCTATTATGGAACAACTCAAAAAAGGACTTATTCGCTAATTGAGGCAAATACAGTAATTCTGCGGGCGGTGCAAAACTCCCGCCCCGCAGTTTTGCTAAATTACCGAACAATAATCACAACATTGAAAACACCTTAAAAATGTTTCTTACCCAAAAATGCAAGCCATTGCAATAAGGAGAAAAAATGAATTACTTTGAATTAGTTAACAAATGCTTGGTTGAGTTGAATTACAAACAAGTGAACGCTTTCTCGGAACTCACCAAAAATGATCACAAAAAAATTAAAAACATTTTACGTCTATTAAATAACGAAATTTGCAACTTTGATAACTGGAATTTTAAACTCAGAAAAACAGAAATTGAACTTCCTGCCAAAACAGGACACATAAAAAACTCAATTAACGGAAGAATTGCATCAATAATTATTGACGGGCATGTTTATAAATTCGTAGAAGACACAGAAGCTTTCATTTTTAAGAAAAACATACCGCGCGCTTACAGTTGTTTTAATGACGATCTTCTTCTTCCTGAATTTGACACCCCAAAAACCCTCAACGTAGTCTATTACAGTGCTAATTCCGCAATAGACAAAGACGGCAAAGAAAAACTTCATCTTGAAAACGAAACAGACGAAACAATCATTCCTGAAATTTATGCGGAGCCACTTTTGGTATATGGAACATGCCTGCGCCTAAAAGCAAATCCGCAACATATAAAATTCAGCTACTGGTTAAGCATGTACAATCAAACTCTTGCGAATATGAAAGCGAAAATCTCCCCATCCGCATGCTGTACACCATACGTGCATATGCACAGGTACTAATTTTTAGTCGTATAAAATTTTGCATAAAAAAAACAGGAAGTTTATCATTCCCCCTGTTAAGATTTACACTAGCCGAAATATAAATAGCAATATTATTATACAATTTTTTTTGCAAAAATACAAATTTTAATAAGAAATGTAAACTTATGAAACAATTAACAACTCAGCAAAAACGGTTTGTAACCGAGTATATCAAGACTCTTGATGGAGAATTATCCGCAAAAAATTCCGGTTACAAATCTAAAGATTTAAAATCAATATCTAATGAATTACTATCCAATAAATACATAATTAATGAAATAAAAACCCAACTTCAAAATCAAATTGCATCTCTTAGAGTGCACAAAGGGTACGTAATTCAAAAACTACTGCAAATAGCAGAATTTTCACTTGAAGAAGAAGATATTCTTGATAAAGAAGGAAATATAACAGGAAAGAAAAAACTTCGGGATACATCTGCCGGATTAAAAGCACTGGAAAGCTTGTGTAAATATCTGGGCTTTAATTCTTCTAACTCTGACAATGAATATCCACAAGCAAAGATTATTACTATTTCAAATCTGGATGATGACAAGATTTAAGCATGCACATACCGGCATGCAGAAAGGATTTTTATGGCAAACAAATCACAAAATATTGAAGAAATGCTTCTTACAGGCGCATCTTTAGATGACTTAATCAGAATGAAGATAGAATCAGAATTCAAAAATGAAATCGCAAATGCAAAAAAGGGAAAGAATTATAACAACTCAAAAATCTACACAGAAATAAAAGATGTTCCAAAAGACTTAATATTTTCAAAACAGGCAATTTACAGACTTTTTAACAGAATTTCGAAACAGGAAACATTCATAAACGGAGTTCAGGCAGAGGCAATGATTGGATTACAAGACAACATCAGAACAAAATTTTTAAATGGAGAATTAAGTGCATTTTCTACAGATGAGGCATATGTAAAATTCGAAAAAGTATGTGTAAATTCGTAAATCTCATAATCGACAAAAAAAATTTAATATTTAAAAATACTCACTATCTATCAAACGTAATCTTTCTATACTCCAGATATTCAAAATATTTAAATGACGATTATGTACAAGGCAACACATTTCTAAATGTTTTAAACATTATAGAAAATTCTTCACCGCTTTTTTTCGTAGTACTTAGCGAAAAAAGCAATGAATTTGCCGGATTTATTTATTTAGACAATCTTACAGGAAACGCTAACGAACTTCATGGCGCAGAAATCAGCGCTTGTTTTGAGAAAAAATACTGGGGAAGTTTCACCAAAAAAGCTGCTCTAAAATTCCTTGACTACTGTTTTAACGAACTTAAACTAAAAAAAATCAAAGCACAAATCTATCCGTTTAACCACAGAGTCAAAACATTACTGAAATTTGCAGGCTTCAAACCGGACGGAATTCTACGAGGTGAAACTCTCAAAAACGGAAAACTTATAGATATAGAAGTCTATTCACTCCTTGAGAAAGATTTACATTTTGTGAGAATAAATTAAGAAAGGTAATTTTATGAAAATTGAAACAGAAAACTTAACCGAAAAACTCAAACCGGAGTTTGAACCATCTCTTGTAAACGATATTGTAAAAGCTTTTGATGAATATGATTCTCTGAGATCAAGCCAATTGAATGACATTCGAACCATTAGAGAAGCAATTTATAATGCCGAAGTTCCAAGACTTAACGGTTGGGATAATAACATTAAGCTTCCGGACATTTACGAACTAGCACAAACACTAAAATCTCACATCAGTTCAAATTTATACTCAAATCCCGAGGCAATGTTTGACGTATCGGGCGCAACTCCCGAAAGTCAAGCAAATGCTAACATACAAAAGGCAATGCTTGTCAATACATTTGAACAGATGAAAATTGAAAACGAAATAGAAAAAATTATTGACAGCATTGTAGAAACCGGGGAATGTACTCTCTTTATCGGCTGGGAAACAAAGATAAAACAAGTTAGAAGAGCATTAACACTTGAAGAACAACTTAGCGGACAAGAGAAAAAATCATTCAAAATTGAAGATCGAATAGTTTATGACAATGCAAAAATTAAATACATAAAACCAGAAGATTTTGTATTTAACATTCACGACACAGACAACTGGGACAGGTGTACAAAGATTTACAAAACATACTCGACGATAGATGAACTTTTATCCGATAAATCAAACAACATGCTGGATAATGAGAAATTGGAAATATTGAAAGAGGTGGTGGCATCAAAGAAAAATAAAAATTATGAAAAAGCAGTTGACGACAGAAAAGTAGAAATATTGGAATACTGGGGCAATATAGAACTTCCGGATGGTACTTTACTAAAAAACTGGCTCACTGTTGTCGCAGCAAGGAAATTTGTCATTAGGTTTGAACCTAATCCTTTTGTCATAAATCCATTCATACATGCAAATATCATCCCGTCACCACAAACAGGGAGAGGGCTTTCACCGCTCAAAGTAGCCCTTGTATTAAACAATATATCTTCAACAATTCTAAACAAACAAATAGATGCTCTGGCACTTATGATTAATCCACCATATCTTGCCCCAAAAGGTTGTTTTTCCGGAATTCAGGATGTGAAACCCGGAAAAATCATTGAATATGATGCAGCACTAATGCCCTCTCAACCAATTCCCCTTAGTTTTGACAAAGCTATGGTCGGATGGGATTTCTTAAACTATTTCAAATCAACAATAGAAAGTGCAACAGGTATTTTTAAAAACATGGCAGGAAATACTCAATCTACAGCGCGAACAGCAACCGAATTAAACTATTCTGCAAACGGTCAGGAAGCAAGATTAAACATGCTACTGGATGCAATAAATAGAAAAATAATTGTTCCAATGGTTGAAAAAACCGCCGATCTGATTTCAAACTTCAAACTTGGAAAAGAATTAATAAGCGTTACCCAGCGAGGTTTTACAACTTTTCTTGAAGTTGATGATCACATAAGAAACGGTAATTATATTTACCATTATGGAGACAGGAAGGCAACATTTGAGCGCAAAAACAAAATGAAAGAACTTTTTGATATAGTTCAATCTTTTGCCCAAATGCCTGAAATTTCAGAAAAAATCGACTGGCTTGAATGTTTTAAATTTACGCTCGAACAATACGGAATAGAAAACTCCGAAAACTTTTTAAGACAAACCTCAACAACATCACCAAACCTCCAAAATACATTACCCTAACCAATAATACATATCGCTATTTTCTATGGTGCCGTTTCCTACTTTTTACCAACATACTCCTCTAATACCAACGGCACCTTTTTTTTAACAAAAAAGGAATATAAAAATGCTTTACAAACTTTTAAAAGCCCAGAGAGAATTTCTGGAAATACCTCACAAATACAAACTTGATGTTGCAGTTTATCAAGGAGGTTACGGCTCAGGAAAAACTTTTGCAGGCTCACTTTTGGGGATATTACTATGTTTGAAATTCCCGGGAATCAGGGGGCTTGTCGGCGCTCAAACTTACACACTGGTAAGAGACACCACTCTTCAAACCTATTTTGAACATCTTGAGAACATGGAATTTAAAGACGGCACAGACTTTGAATGGTCTTCATCTCTGCAAAAAATAACCTTTAAAAACGGAAGTGAAATCCTTTTCAGGCATTTTGACGAACCAAACAAACTAAAATCATTAAACCTCGGTTTTGTAGAAATAGAGGAAATGTCCGACATCCCGTATGAAACTTTCAAAATGCTGATAAGCAGAATGCGCCAGACACCAAATCCAAAATGGAAAAATTTCACATATAGAATTTTTGCACATACAAATCCTGAAATGCAAAAAGGTTGGGTTTATAAGACATTCATAGAAACAAAACGTCCTAACTACAGACTGATTTCAGCGCCAACTACCCAGAACATATATCTTCCGGAAGGTTTTTGTGATGAACTCAAAAAACTTTACGACAAAGAATATTACGACGTTTTTGTGTTGGCGAAAAACGGTAATTTTAACTCGGGACTTGTTGTGAAAGATTTTACTGACAACAACATTCGCGAAATAAAATATTGTCCGGAAATGGACTTGCATATTAGTTGTGACTTTAACGTTGATCCCATGTCATGGGTTCTTGCGCACAAAACTGAGGATAAAGTTTTTTATTTTGACGAAATTGTTCTTGAAAACACAACTACAGAAAAGGCATGTCTTGAATTTATACACAGATACCCAAACCATAAAGGACGCATAATCATAAACGGCGATGCCTCAGGCGACAACCGTTCATGTACAAGTGAATACACAAATTACGTCATTATAAAGAAAACCCTTTTAAAGCACGGATATGACGTTGATATTAAGATAAAACCATTTAACCCGCCTATTAAAAATAGGATAGCAGCATTTAATGCAAAAGTTCGCTCCGCAGACGGTGAAATTTGTCTTTTTATAGATAAAAAATGTGAAAAACTTCTTTACAACATCTATAACCTAAAATATCGGGAAGGTTCATCAAGAATTGACATTCCTACATATCAGCAGATAAAACAGACAAAAGAATTAAAGTTTCTCTCTCACCCTATGGATGCGGCATCATATCTTGTTGATTACTACTGGCCGATAAAATTATAAACACCGTTTCAGCCGTCAGCGGACTAAAAATTTTTCATAATTACAAGTCAAATATACGAAAGGAAAATTTATGGAAAACATACTGGATTATTCTCCAATACTCGTTGCCGTAATGATTTTTCTAATCCAACAGAGAATAATCGTTACTCCGGAACAACTTGAAAAAACACACAGACAAATACTTGAAGAAATAGAAGAAAAATTTGTTTCAATTCATAGCTTCAATGATCTCAAAGATCATTTCGGCGAAATAAAAGAAAAAATCGACAAAATTTATGACTTTATAATCTCCGTAAAGTAATTTTTCTATATAAAAAGAAAGAATTGTAAACATTTATTACGAAATATTCTAGAAAGTTTAAAGTTTAAGCACAAATAAGCCGTCATACATAGCAAAGGAATGTTACTAACAGCGAAAGGACTTAGACAGCAATGGGATTGGCTGCATCACAAGCAAGATTTTTAGCCATAACAGCAAGAAAAGCTAACTGTGAATTTCAATCTATGCAGATAGCTCAAGAGAAGCTGTCTATAAGCCGTGAGCTTGATAAAATAACAACTGAATATCAAGATTCTTTAAATGCAACAAAATTAGTATGGGATACAGACGGAACAGGAGAAAGTAGTTTTAACTTAAATTATGATTTAATGATGAAACCTTCTGCCGTAAATAACTATACTCCGTATCTTATAACTTCAAGAGACGGCAGAGTTGTTCTTGACAGCGCAATGGCAGCGGCTGCGAGACAGGCAGGAATTCCTGAAAGCGGCTGTCTGGACAAAACCGTAACACTTCCTAACGGACAAGTTACGACTTTATATAACCAATTATACGGTGAATTTATCAATCAGATGGTTAAAAACGGCGGAATGAGCGAGAGTTCCGCAGTTGCAGTCCGTACAGTCGGATTGATTGATGAAGTTGGAGTTGGAGCACCATTACTTGATAAAACAACAGCATCTCAAATGGGTATCAATGACTTAATTGCATATATGGATTTAACTGTTGAGGATGCTCAATATGGTTCTGCGGCACAGAAAAAACTTGCAGGAGCATTAACATACCAGTACGGTACAACGAAAGTATGGAATGAGCAAACTTTGCAATGGGAAACTAAAAACCAGATTGACCTTGACTTCCAGACTTCACTTCATGATAAAGGTGACCAAAATACCAATTACTTTGTTATTGACGGCAAAAAAGTTGATGGCAACGATGCAGAATTCACGATGTCAGACTTATTAACAGGAGATGTCGTCTTTGCGAGAACCGGACCGAAAAATCCATCCGGATTCAAAAAATTCCTTGCAAGAGTTGTTGAATTCTGTGCTGTAGGCAGTATTGGAATTCTTATAGATGCTTTAACAGGAAACAATTTCTATGACGCGTTAAAAGGATTGCTTGGCGCAAACGGCGGTGAATTGGAAGACATGAGTAATGAAGATAAAGCGCTTGTAAACTTTGTCGGAGACATCGCTAACGGAGTAAAAGAATTACTGGGAGTAAGTTCCAGCTCTTCCGAACAGGAGCAACAGGCTTTTGCATATGCGTTACAACAAACACTTGGGTTGCTCGGAGATGTAAAAGACTTGGGTAGCAGAAACCATTCAACCGATGCGTTTGACGATGCCGTAGAACAATCTAAAAACTTCAACGGATGGGTTACAAAATCAGCTTCCAAAGGTAAAAACTACGGAACAACTGCAATTAATCTTTCTAACCTTGCAGAATCATTCCTTACATACTATGCTCAAGGTGTAAATGGCTACGACGAAACCTACTACATCAACCAAGCAAGTTCAAAATCAAGCTATGTAACCGATGATCCATACTATATGTGGAATGTTGGAAACCCTGAGGCAACTACAGCACAAGAAATGTACATTGCAGAGTTTTACAGCACAATGTTCAACAATATTTGTCAAAACGGATGGGTAGAAAACGACCAGATTGATGATGAAGAATACTTGAAAAATACATTGAAAAATGCAACTTACTTTATTTCGTCATTAAGTTCAGATAACTACTACTATCAAGACAGATATCTTGATAACGGATACGTTATCGAAGTTAAGGATGAAGATGCAATAAAAGAAGCCGAAGTTGCATATACTCAAGCCAAAAACAAGTTAAACTATAAAGAAGAAGAACTGGATCTTGACATGCAAAAACTTGACCTTGAAATATCTTCACTTACGACAGAATACGACACCGTTAAGAACTTAATTAACAACAACATAGAAAAGACATTTACAATGTTCAACTAACAATAAACAATATAAAAGCCACGCCTTATAATGAGGCGTGGCTTTGCATGATGAATATTTTTTCTAGATAATCCATTTTTGTGTTTTTCGAAATTTGTCATATAATAATTTTATGAAGAGAAAAATAAGCATTATTGGTTCGACAGGTTCTATCGGAACTCAAGCACTTGAAGTTATTGAAAAACTTCAGGATAAGTTTGAAATAATCGCACTTGCAGGCGGTAGCAACATAGAACTTCTTTCAGAACAAGCAAAAAAGTTTAAACCTAAATATATATGCCACAACTCTCATTTACCATCGAAAAGGGAGGTATGGAGTAATGGAACCAAGGTTTTGCACGGTTCAGAAGGTCTTGAAAAAATCTGCTCTGACAGAGAAAATGACTTAATTCTTGTTGCATGTTCTGGCAAAATAGGTTTACGACCAACACTGACAGCAATTAAAAACGGCATTGACATTGCACTTGCAAATAAAGAAACACTTGTTATGGCAGGCGACATTGTAATGCAAAAAGCGAAAGAACACGGGGTTAAAATAATTCCTGTCGACAGCGAACACAGCGCAATCCACCAGTGCATAAAAGATATCAATCAGGTTGATAAACTCATAATAACAGCAAGTGGCGGACCTTTTTTGAACAAAAGTATTGACGAAATGAAATCAGCAACCGTGAAAGAGGCACTTTCCCATCCCCGATGGAACATGGGAAAGAAAATTACGGTAGACAGCGCAACTTTAATGAACAAAGGTTTGGAAATCATTGAAGCACACCATCTTTTCGGAATGAGTTATGATGATATAGATGTTGTAATCCACCCGCAGAGTGTTGTCCACTCAGCAATAGAATACAAAGACGGAAGTGTTATTGCGCAACTTGGTTTGCCGAGCATGCACATTCCTATCCAGTATGCAATTACCTACCCTGAACGTTTTGAGGGGATTAAATCAAAAAGTTTCAGTTTTTCTGAAATTGCCAGACTTGATTTTGAAAAACCTGATTATGAAAAATTTCCAACGGTTCAACTTGCATACCTTGCCGGAAGAATCGGAGGGGACGCGACTGCTTGTCTAAATGCAGCAAACGAAGAAGCGGTATTTGCATTTTTGGATGGCAAAATTAAACTTTATCAGATTTACGAAATTACAAAACAAATATTTGATACCCATAAAGTTGTTATGTTGCCTGATATTGAGCAAATCTTTGAAACTGACAGGCTTACACGTGAAAAAACTAAACATATTATTTCCGAAATTACAAAAAATATTGTCTAAACTTGTCATACTGAACTTGGATTTTGAAAGTGTAAGACAAATGTCTATCGCCCTAAGTTGCGCAAGTAGAGCAAAGAGCAAACGGAAATGAAATTTATATAGACACGGAGGCGTCGGATTTTTAATAAAAATCCGACGCCTTTTTGCTTCACTGAACATTTTTAAAATTTTCTACAGATATCTACTTCAAACCTCTGTTTCTAAATTCTTCTTTCGAAATAGAGTTTCCATCAGGATCATAAAACCATTGTTCTTTTCCGTCCGGAGAGGTTTTAATCTTGTAACCGTCTGCAAGAACTTGTTCTTTCGCATTCACATAAGACTCTTTAAGTTGTTTCCCATCATGAGAATATATTTCGGTGGTTACGCCCTTTCCTTCTTGAACCACGCGCATGCTGTAACGTCCATTGTCAAGCTTTTGGTAATCAACCATTCTTGGGTTTCCATCTCTTTGCTCTAAATGAATATTGCCGTCATGCTCTTTAGTTACAGGTCTACCAGGGAAACGTCCGGAATACAAATCTGTAACACTATCTCCCTTATTATACGCAATTGTTACATCATCATTTTTGATAATTGTACCATCGCTTAACTGCAAATTTGCATTATCAATAACATCACTATCACCACCATGCTTATTTGCAACAACCTCTGTACGCTTACAGCCAATTATATTGTACTTATCATTCTTTGGGGTATCTATAATTTGTGCATTTTGCAAACCTTCAAAATCTATTGACCCATCTTCATTTCGAGTTATTGATGGTTGCTTATAGCCACCATCCTTACCTCTAATCGGCTCCTGTTTTTCATATTCAACAACAGTTCCGTCTGTCAAAGTTGCTTTGTAAATAGTTTTTGTCTGAAAAACTCCGTTTTCATCTTTGTAACGTTCATCTCTCGTTTCAAGCTTCTTTAACGTTCCTTTCGGA
>CAZCIW010000036.1:0-16853 GCA_964499135.1 uncultured Muribaculaceae bacterium | reverse complement strand
AGGTTGCAAATGGTAAAGATTTTAATATGAAGCCTGGTGATCCGAATTATTATCCTGTTATATATACGCAAGGTGCTAATATAATGATTATGGATTCTTTTCAGTTTGCTCTGAATCACTCTATTCGTAATATGTTTATTGACTTTAGTAGTGAATTTTATAACTCAACTTCTGTAAGTCCTAATAGCGCTTGGGAGCGCAATTCAACATTTTTATTTCTTAATGATGGCATAACGCTTATTTTTAACAACGCTCAAAGTGCTTGTCGCAAAGCTACGGCAAATTTAGATGATAATTATTGTTATGCTTGGATTGATGTAAATGGACAAAAGGGACCTAATAGGATAGTAGAATGTGACATGACTTCACTCGTCAAAGGAGGGATTGGGACGGATGACTATACTTGTACCGTTTCAAATCCGACGGATATTTATCCTGTCGCGATGTATAATTCGACCATAATTCCCGCATCAGCTGCCGCAAGAGCAGTGTTGTTTAGCAAGTAAGTTGCGTAGCTTTGGAAAATAATCCAAACTTCGATAATTTAAAAAGCTCTTCTTATTTATTAAGAAGAGCTTTTTAGTTATTTATTTATATTATATTTTCTTCAAAATTTTATAATTTCAACGCAAAAATATTTTTGTTTTGGTTTTAAAATATTATGCAAATTTCACAACCCCAAAAAACATCATTTCAAGGTATAGTCCCGCCTTATAAAATTGAGCAAGGTTTCGTTTATCCGATTTCAAAATGTCTGGAAGATGCTGATATTTTGAAAATTTCGAGTAAAAGGACTTTACTTCCTATGGGTGAGGGGCAGAGTGGAATTGCTTTTGATATGCAAGATTTCATTTTAAAGGTTTTTAAGCAAAAAGAAAATTTTCGTTCTGCTGTCAAAAGATGGTATGATGAAGTATCGAATTTAGATTGTCTAAGAGATCTTTGCATAAAAAACAACGATCCGAACTATCTTCATAATACTCAAAAAGGCTTTTTGGGATTGAAGTTTTTAGATAAGTATTATTTGCTGTCATCAAAAGTCGAAGGAAAGAGTCCTCATCCTTTGCAAAATAGGTTTAATAAAGAAAATTTATCAGCACTTGTTGAAATTTTAACAAGAATGGATAAGGGAATGTATGGAGAAACAATTCTTCATACTGATCTTCGTGCGGCAAATGTAAAGATTACGGATGATGATGCCGGATTGATTGATTTCGGGTGTGTTGCAAAAGTCAAATCATCAAGTGAAAAAATTTCAAATCGGATTAATAAGTCTAATTGTTCCGAAAATCAAAAATTTATATTAAAACTTTTTACATCGGATACAGGTTATAATGTGGGAAATATTCGCTCATTTGAATATGATCTTTTGTCTCATTATTTTGTGAATGCAAATAGCGAAGAAGCAAAAAATGTTTTCGATATGTATATGAAATTGAAAGCTGATTATCATGATGAGATGTCAAAATTTTATGTTAATGAATTCAGAAGAACCTGTAACGCAGATTTTTTACAAGTCAGCAAAGAAGAAGAAATTCATTCTCGTTTGCTAAAAAGTTTGTCAAATGATATTAGAGATACGGAAATTGACAGAATTCAAGTAAATATTATGCTTAGAAAAGTTTTAAACAGTATAAAATTTAAAATGTTCTCAAAAATAAAAGTTAATGTTGATGAAGTTTTTCTGTACTTTAACTCGGTAATGAATAATTTAGCATTGCGACTGAAAAAATCAATTGAATTGGGTGATTTTGACAGAATTTGCTACTTTACTAATTTTAAAGATAGGATGTTTGATTATTCTGAATTTGTCTATGATGCAGTTGACAAGAATCCAGCCAAATGTAAGGAAGTCTCAACCTCAAAAACTTCTGTGTTAGTAAAAAATAAGTTATTGGATACGTCAGCGTAATGCAATAAGCGGAGAAAAACTCATACAACAATATACCAGCTAGTTAGCTTGAACACCTGTTAAGTATATCGGCGAATTTCAGGCATCTGTTCTTTTGTAAAATTCTTCGATGAAGCCCGTATTAAATTTTCCACTCATAAACACCGGATCTTCTATGATTGCCTGATGAAAAGGTATCGTTGTTTCTACACCCGTAATAACGTATTCTTTTAATGCTCGATACATTCTGCGTCTTGCTTCGTTACGTGTTCTGCCCCAGCAAATTAATTTTCCTATCATACTATCATAATAAGGCGGAATTTTATAATCCTGATAAGCGTGAGAATCAACTCTTACTCCGAATCCTCCAGGAGTTACGTAACCTGTGATTTGTCCGGGGTTAGGCATAAAGTCTTTTTCCGGATTTTCTGCATTGATACGACACTCAATCGCATGACCTCTCAAAATAATATCGTCTTGAGTAAAATCGAGCGGTTCTCCTGCCGCAACCATAATTTGTTCTCTTACAAGATCAACATTTGAAATCATTTCTGTTACGCAGTGTTCAACCTGAATTCTGGTATTCATCTCCATAAAATACCACCTTCCGTCGTGGTCAAGCAAAAATTCACATGTGCCGGCGCCTTCATAGTTGATTGCCTTTGCGGCTCTTACTGCTGCTGCACCCATTTCTGATCTTGTTTTTTCATCAATTGCAGGTGACGGAGCTTCTTCTAATAGTTTTTGATGTCGACGTTGAATTGAGCAATCGCGTTCGCCCAAGTGAACAACATTTCCATATTGATCGCCTATAATTTGAACTTCAATGTGTCGAGGATTTTCAAGGAATTTTTCGGCATAAACATCCGGATTCCCAAAAAAATTCTGCGCTTCTGACTGACAAAGATTGAAATTTGTCTCAACTTCGTCATCAGATCTTACAACTCTCATTCCTTTTCCGCCGCCACCGGCTGTAGCCTTAAGAATAATCGGATATCCTGCTTTTTGGGCAAAATCTTTTACTTCTTGCGCTGTTTTTAAAATCCCTGTACCCGGAGTAACCGGAACATTATTTTCAATCATTGTTTTGCGAGCAGTAGCTTTATCGCCCATTTTTCTCATAGCTTGAGCTGTCGGACCTATGAATTTTATTCCATGTTTTTCGCAAATTTCAGCGAAATCTGCGCGTTCAGACATAAAGCCGTAACCGGGGTGAATAGCGTCTGCACCGGATACAAGAGCGGCTGATATTATTGCGGGAATGCTTAGATAACTTTTTGCACTCTGCGCAGGTCCAATACAATAGGCTTCGGTTGCAAGTCTGACGTGTAGTGAATTTGCATCGGCTTGTGAATATATTGCCACTGTCGGAATTCCCAACTCTCGGCACGCTCTTATAACTCGAACCGCAATCTCTCCACGGTTTGCTATCAATACTTTTTTAAACATCTCTATCCTTTGTAAAATAAGGTGAAGAAGTTTTATCCTTCACCTTAAAATCAACTATTCTATATACATTAATACTTGCCCAAACTCAACCGGTTGCCCGTCTTGAACACAAATTTCAACAACTTTACCGGAGAATTCGGATTCTATTTCGTTCATAAGTTTCATTGCTTCAACTATACAAACAACTTCTCCCTGAGTAACAGTTTGTCCTACTTCAACAAACGGTTTTGCATCCGGAGAAGGTGCTTTATAGAAAGTCCCAACCATTGGTGAAGTAAGCGGTTTTCCGCGCTTAACTCCTTCTTCTTTTGCCGGAGCCGCTGCCGGTTGTGATGCTGTAGCTGAAACTACTGGTGCCGCAACAGAAACCGGTGCATTTGTGATAACTTCTTTGCGAATTGTAATAGCCTGTTCTCCATCTTCAAGTGAAATCTCTGACAGAGATGCATCTGTTAAAATTTTTGCAAGTTTTTCTATATATTCAATATCAAATTTCATTTAGTTTCCTTTCGGTAGTAAGCAAGGACGTTAGTATTACGAATTATCAAAAGACAAAATCTTACTTACCTATTAACTTACTAACCTGCTTACTATTATGCTCTATCGAGGTATTCGTTACTTCTTGTATCAACGCGGATTATGTCACCGTTAGAAATAAAGAAAGGAACGTTAACTACAGCACCTGTTTCAAGCTTAGCCGGTTTTGAACCGCCCTGTGCAGTGTTTCCTTTTTCAGCCGGAGGTGTGTCAACAACTTCCAATTCAACGTGAGCCGGAATGTCAACTCCGATAATTCTTGAATCATGCATAAGAACCTGAACATTCATATTTTCCTTTAAATATTTCAAACCGTCTCCGATTTGATTTTCGGACAAGTGAAGTTGATCATATGTTTCATTATCCATCATAACGTAGTCAGCGCCTTCTTTGTATAAATATTGCATTTCACGGCGGTCAAGAGTAGCTTTTCCAACCTTTTCACCTGCACGGAAAGTTTTTTCAATAACCTGTCCTGTTTCAACATTTTTGAGTTTTGATCTTACAAAAGCCGCACCTTTGCCCGGTTTTACGTGCAAAAATTCCACAACTGACCACAAACCGTTGTCGAGCTGGAGTGTTAAACCTGTTTTTAAATCGTTTACTGAAATCATATTTTTCCCCTTTTCAAAGTAATAATTGTCTGATTATATTCTGATATTATCACAAAGATTGAAAACTTCAAATATTTGTAACAATTTTACTTTTGAAGTTAACAAAGAAGCAAAAATCTATTTTTAGAGTTATTATATAGATAACAAAAATAAGGAGTTTTATTATGAGAATTTCAGCTATTGACAAACATTGCTATAGACCTCAATTCAGAGCGAAAAATGAAGGTTACGAAAATCCTATTAACAGAAAATCAGAAAAGAATCTTGCAATCTGGACGAACATCGGTGCCGGTGTTCTTGTTGGTGCAACCGGAACCGGTATTGCAAGCTGTTTTATTAAGGAAGGAGCCAAGGCTAGATGGTGGAAAGCCGGCGGAATTGGTGCTGTAGCAGGTTTGGCATATTTGGCATTTACTCTTCCTGCAAAAATTTATAATACAAAAGTTAATGCTTTTACGCGTGAAAAAGAAATGGATGTCTTTAGCCGTGATCGCGAATTAAAATCAAATATCATGGAAGAAGTTGATAAAGAAGTTAAGGACGAAGATGTATCTTTAGATCAAAAAATCAGTCATTATACTTCTGTTCAGATGGCGAACAACGGCAACGGAATGCTTATCAAGGGAGCATAAAAGTTGTGAGAGTCAGTCCGGCAACAAGCAAAATAAATACATTTCAATCTCAGAAAAAGGATAAAAAAAGTCCTGACACAAACCCTATTTCAAAGTCAGGTGAAAGAGCTTTGCTCATAAAGGGAACTTTTCTTGCAGGGTTAGGGCTTGGGGCGCGCCTTTTGTTTGAAGTGGCTGATTGTGATTTCGTTTTTGAAAAATTGGGTAATAAAGCAGAGCAAAATGTAAATAAAAATTTTAAAAATGCTTCAAAAAACAAACGATTTCTTTATGGATTAGGTTCGTTCGCAGGACTTTTGGCACTGGCGGTTGGCGGGTTTGCTGTACTTTATACGTTATTTAAAACTCCGAATATAAACTACCAGAGTAAAGTAAATACATTTACAAAAGGTAAGGATATGGATGTTTATATCAAGGGAAACAAGGTTGAAAAAGAACTATACACGCAGATGAACGAAAAAGCAAAGACCGCTGATTCAGATGAAAAAGAAAAATTAAAGGCACAATATATACAAATGCACGCAGCAAAAAACCGAGTACCTGATTTTATAAATACAGGGAAATAAGTACCTTAAAAAGAAGGTGTCAACAACTTCCGTTCCAGTGCCTCAGGATGACAGAAATTCCTCCCCAAAAAATCCCTGTTCAGCCTAATATGTGCCCATGAGATTTTTTTATAAGGGTTGAAAAGTCCAGGGAAATATGTTAAGATAGGAAAGTAACAGTAATTAAGAAAGAAAGAGGTAAAAAGCATGGAAAGACGCGCTATGACTGCATTTGCGGGGGGGGGTACACTCTAAAAGGTCTCGTAGACAGGGTTTCGGGGGTATCGCTATGGTAAAACCCGGTAAAAATGCCCATTTGCTCTCGGATTTATTAAAAAAAGTCAACGAGATGAAACCCAATACCGAAGCCGATTTGCAGGTCAGTTTATCCTCTTGTTTTAAAAAGAAATTTGAAGCTTTCTTCAAGCCGATTAGGGGCGCGAGCGATAGCGAGCGGTGTAGTTTTGCGAAAAGCGCAGCATTCACCTTGGCGGAGGTTCTAATAACCCTCGGAATTATTGGTGTGGTTGCGGCGATGACGATTCCGACTGTAATTAATGCAACGAACGGCGCACAGTACAAGACGGCGTTCAAAAAAGCGTTGTCGGTTATGGCGCAAGCTGTCGAGATGAATAAAGCGCTCAACGATTATGACCTGTCGCAAACAATCGCAGGTACAAATCCAGCCCAAGGTGCGAACGGGAGTGTTCAGGACGGCGAGGCACAGACGATTTATTCAATTTTCAGAAACAGGTTGAATGTAGTTAAGGTTGCCAATGGTAAAGATTTTAATATGAAGCCCGGTGATCCTAATTATTATCCGATAATATATACACGAACAGTTGGTTCTGCGATTTATGATTCTTTTCTGTTTGCACAAGAGCATGTTAGTTATGATGCCGGTGCCGGTATAAGTTTAACTAATAATTTTGTTACAATAAGTGAGGAATATATTTCAACTTCAGGAAGTTCTAGTAGTGTATGGGATGAGGCTTCGACATTTTTGTTTTTGAATGATGGTATAACGCTGATTTTTGATAACCAACAGAGTGCTTGCCATTCTGCAACTGCAAACACAGGAGATAATTTTTGTTATGCCTGGATTGATGTAAACGGGCAAAAAGGTCCGAACAAAATTGTAGAGTGTGACTACGGTTCAGAAAACGGAGTACAGGGTTCTGCCGACTATACTTGTACAGTCTCAAATCCAACTGATATCTACCCTGTCGCGATGTATAATTCGACCATAATTCCTGCATCAGCTGCAGCAAGAGCGGTTTTGTTTGCCGGTGGAGGACAGCAAAGGGCTTCAGGAAACGAATAAATAAAAAGGACTCTTTATTTTTAAAGAGTCCTTTTTTAATGATTCAAATTTAGTATTTATTTAGTTATTATTTTTCAACCGGAGGTTTAGGCGGCATCATAGGGCAGTCGCATTTTGTTTGTTTTTCGCATTTCTTTCTGTTTTTTTCAAAATCTTTTCTGCCTTCTTTTTTCATTTTCTCAAGTTCTTTTTTCTGTTTGTCTGTAAGAATTGCTTCAAAATCTTTCATGTTTTTTATTCTAAGTTCGTGGGTCTGTTTTTTCAGTTCTTTTAATTGAGTATCAATTTCTGCAATTCTTTTTTCTTGTTCAATAGCTATTATTTTGGAAAATTTAACCATTTCTCTTTCTTGTTTAAGTTGTTTGATTTTTTCCATTAATGGCTGCATATCTTCATGACTTTTTTGACGCATAGCTTTAGCTTTAGCCTTTTGTTCATCAGTAAGTTTTAGTCTTTTTTCAAATTCAGCAGCTTTGTTATTTTTGTGCATTGGTGGCGGTGGTGGCGGCATTAACTCCCCATTAGGTTCTTCAATGTTTTTCAAAGCTTCCGGCAATGTTTTTACTTGTTTTGTCGGAGTTGAAATTGGAGATGTTGTGCTTGTTGCTGCCATAGCTGTGCCTGTTGTGATTGCAAGAATTAGTGTCATAATTAGTGTTTTTTTCATAGATGAAATTCCTTTCTTATTCACATTAAGTCTTTTAGTTTCTCTGCGAGTTCTTTTTTTGCATTGTAAAGTCTTGATTTTACGGTTCCTAGCGGACATTTTAATTTTTTTGCGCAATCTTCGTAACTCAATCCTTCTATTTCACAAAGAAGTATGACGTTCTTGAATTTTGGTTTTAATTCATTGATAGCCTTTATTATTTGTTTTTGACGTTCAGTTTTAAGAACTCTTTTTTCTGGTGTAGATTTGTTGTCTTTTATCAGCACGAGAATATTGTCTTCTGAGGTCGTTTTGTCTTGGTGTCTCCTGTAGGAAGATTTTAGATAATCTTTAGAAACATTTTTTGCAATAGTTTTTATCCAGCTTGAAAAGGATCCTTGTTCTTTATATTTGTCCGTATTTTTCCAAACTTTGATATAAACTTCCTGTTCTAAATCTTCGTTATTTTCTTCTTTTGTAATCAGTCTGATTATACTTTTAACGTTTTGTTTGTTACTTTTTATTAGTTTGTTAAAATCCATTATTCCACCAGTAACAGGCCATATGAATCAACCGGAAATCCAAAATCCTCTGCACTGAGAGTTTCTCCGTATTTTACATAATCCATAAAATCCTGATTTGTGCCCACTACACCTATTGAAGCTCCACCAAATACAAGTGCAAAAAGTATACATGCTACTTTTAATTGCTTAAAAGAATTATTTTTTTGCTTGTAGAAAGGTTTTACTTCTGCTATCAATTCTGAAACTCTGTCCATTTTTGACTGCTCAGCTTGACAATCTTCACATTGTTCAAGGTGTTTTGAAAATGTTTTATCGTCTGCAAAAGTGAATAAAGCTTCGTATTTTGTACATTTATCTTTCATTATTGTAACCTCTTGTATCATTGTAACGAATAAGATTTTAAAAAGTTCATTTTTTAATAAATATTAATTGGTGCAAATTTATTTTTTGTAATATATCTTTAATTGATAGCAAAAAAATATATTTACGATTTTTAAAGTCGAATGTGAATAGAGAAAGAAGTAAAAAGTGAATGTAGCAGGTAAGCTTAAAAATTTGTGTAAAAATCTTGGCGAAAACTGTAAGCCGACATATGTAGTTGTTGCAATTGCGGCAGTTAAGGGGATTTGTCGTCCTTTGTTTACAATGATGGATAAGCACGAAGAACCAAAAACAAAAAAATATACGGCAATTCGTGAGGGATTAACCGAGGTTATTGCTATTCCGGTATATCTTGTGCTTGGGGAACTTTCTGCGAAATGCGCAAAGTTTCTGCCTAAAGATTTGCAAAAAACAGGTGCAAAAAATGCAATGTTTTTAGGTGTTTGTGCTTCAGCTCTTTTTGTAATTCCGGGTTTATGTTCGGTTGCAATAAAGCCGATTATGGATACTTTTTTTAAGGATGATTCAAGTAATAAAAAAAGTGATAAAAAGCTTGATGTGACATCTCAAGTTCCGAAAATTTACTCTTTAACCGAAATTCAGCCAGCACAGACAGTATCTCAACCGATTAATCGTATTCAACGTCCGGTTTTCCAAACTTTTTCCAATAATGTTGGAACCAGAGTGGGAGGCGTTTGATGATAAACGGATTTTCAAAATTTATAACAAGTAATTCGCTTTCTGTAATGACTCGGAATACAAATTCGCAGGTTGTTGTGGAAACTACGTTGAAATCAATAGGAAGACCGGGTTTTATTCTCGTTGATAACGATATTGATAATGATACAAGGCGCTATGCTGCAGCAAAAGAATTTTTATATCAGGCAACTTGTCTTCTTGTTTATGCTTCAATTGTAGTCCCGCTCTTTAAAAATGGTGCCTTTAAACTAGCAAACAAGATTTTTGATGCTTCTGATATCGGTAAATTTAAGTCCAATAAACAGTACAATCATTATTTGAAACTTTGTGATACAACTCCCAAAAACCGTATTTTGACTTTGGATAAAGAAATTAAAGGTACCGCAAACAGCAACGGAACAAGAACAACTGTCGGCGAAAAGTATGATGAAACAATTATTGCGGAACTTAAAAAAGATAATCCAAACGTATATCCGGTATTGAAAGGTGCAGTTGAACTTGGTAATATTGTTGGTTCTGTTTTCGGACTTGCAATTTTTGCGCCTCAGGTTTCTCATCTTTTCATTCATCCGGCATTAAAACTTTTAGGGTTTGAAGATAAAAATGGCGGTAAAAGTTCCTTAGACAAGAGAGTGTAGTTCATTCAAAATTTCAATTGAACGGGAAGACAGAAGTTCTGCTTTTAATTTTTTGTTTTTACGCTCTTTTTTAGGTAGTTCAATTTTTTCAACGATTCCCCAATTGGAATTAATTGGCTGAAATTTCTCGTGCGCAGTATCTGTAATATATTGTGTTAATGCGCCGAGCATAGTTGTTTTGGGTAAGGTTAAAAGTTCTTCTCCTTTTAAAAATTTTGCCATATTGATTCCGGCGAGAAGTCCTGATGCGATCGATTCTGTGTAACCTTCAGTTCCGGTTAACTGTCCGGCAAAGAATAAATCTTTGCGCGTACGGGACTGTAATGTCGGATTAAGAACTTTCGGTGAATTAATGAATGTGTTTCTGTGCATTACGCCATATCTCACGATAGATGCTTCTTCAAGCCCCGGGATTGAATGGATTAATTCTTTTTGCGCTCCCCATTTGAGATTTGTTTGAAATCCTACAAGGTTGAATAATGTTTTTGCAGAATTGTCCTGACGAAGTTGAACAACCGCATAATTTTCCTCTCCTGTTCTCGGATCAACTAAACCAATTGGTTTCATAGGCCCAAATCTCAGGGTGTCTACTCCGCGTGAAGCAAGAACTTCTACAGGAAGACAGCTTTCAAAAAATTTAGCATTTTTTTCAAATTCCTTGAGCTCAATTCGGGGTGCATTGATTAGAATTTCGTAAAACTTCTTGTATTGC
Organism: uncultured Muribaculaceae bacterium; assembly: GCA_964499135.1. Lineage (GTDB taxonomy): Bacteria > Cyanobacteriota > Vampirovibrionia > Gastranaerophilales > Gastranaerophilaceae > Scatenecus. The sequence continues at coordinate 6,261 of CAZCIW010000036.1, read as the reverse complement.
TCTTTGTTCATCGGACAGTTTATGTAATCTGCGTTTCCCTTATTATATCGGTTTTGACGAAATGCAATATCAAAATTTATGCTGTCAGCCTCTACGATTGGTGCAATAGCATCAAAAAAGTACAGATGTTCATTTTTTGTGAAAGTCTTGATATCTTCGGCAAGATCAGCACTTGTTAAAGGTCCGGAAGCAATTATTGTTGGAACTTCCGGAATTTTTGTAATTTCTTTTCTTAAAAGTTTGATATTAGGATTTTGTTCTATTTTTTCCGTAACTTTTTTCGAAAATCCCTCTCTGTCAATTGCCAGTGCTGCACCCGCAGGAACTCTTGATTCATACGCAATGTTTATAAGTTCTCCGCCGAGAATTTCCATCTCTTTTTTTAAAAGACCGCTTGCGTTTGTAATGTCAAAGGAACCAAGACTGTTAGAGCAAACAAATTCTGCACACCTCTCCGTAATGTGCGCACCTGTGGTTTTGTCGGGACGCATTTCAAATAAATTAACTTTAATTCCTCTTTTTGCAAGCTGTAACGCAGCTTCTGAACCTGCTAATCCGGCTCCGATAATGTTTGCTTCCATTCCCGAATGGTATTATGAAAATGCCGTCGTGTCAATTTTTAAAATATTCCCAGTTGTTACAATTATTAAGATTTGTAAAAATACTATTACAAACATAGTAAATAGCTTGCCAAAAAAAGAATTATTAAGTATAATAAGTACACTTAATCTTTTAATTGCATTTATCTTTGTTAAATTTTTTTAATGTTAGGGACAAAAAGGGCAATAAATGTGATGTAAAAGTTTTTAAAGTAGTATGTGTGTAGAAATAGTTATGAAAAATTTAAAGTAGGGACATGGCAATACAATCTATTAATGCGTCATTAGACAAAAAAAATCAGAAACAATTATCTCATTCAAAACAGAATCAAGTAGCATTTAAAGGTTCTGAAAATATTGTCGTGGCTACTATGGATTTTATTGAAAAAGGTGGTTATCCGGCTTCATTTATTATTCAAGACGGTTTTGGATTCATTTTGCCGCGTGTCGGTAAGGGAATATTGCGAGGAAGCAAAAAAACTGACGAGAATGGAAATCCGGTTCTTGATGAAAAAGGTAAGCAGGTTCGTGAGTATAACTGGGCATATGCACGTAAAGAAGGTATTCGTGAATTAATTACCGGACCCAGCGCTTTTTTAATTCCTTGGGGTGGTCTTGCTGTTATTAATAAGCACTTTGGACGTGGTAATAATGTAAAGTTGAATTATATAGACAGTTTTAAGATTCCATTTACAAAGTTTGTTAAAGATAATCTTGATGAAATTAAGGCAACAGATGCAAATGAGTTAAGTAAATTAAAAAAAGCAGCCTTCTATGAAGATGTTTTTAAAGACGTTATTGGAAAAACTATTAACAACACAGTTTCAGCTAAAGATAAAATGTCTGCTGAAGAAATCCGTAACTATGCAAAACAATTTACTGAAAAGCAGTTGAAAATTGAAAGTATAAATGCGGACAAATCTTTGAATAAGAACGCTCGTAAAGAAAAACTTAAAGAAGTCGGTTCTCTTGAAGATGATTTTATGAAGCTTGTTAAAGGCAGAGTTGGTGGTACTGTAAATGAACTTGGTGTCAGCATATCTTCATCAAAAGGTGAAGTAAAACATGGTAGTATCGGTGAACTTCTTGGTGCTATGGATGATTATTTTGATGATGCTTTGAAAAGTGCTAAAAAATCCATAAATGAAAAAACTTCATTAAAAGATGTTGGTGAACTTGTTGAAAAATTCACAAATCGTAGAATGGGATCAAGAATTTTTACTAATATGGGCTTGTTTGCGTTGGTAGCTGCATTTTTCACCCAAATTCCAAAACTCTATAATATGGGCTTAAAAGGTAATCCGGCGCTTAAAGGAACTGCGGTTGCAGCTAATGCACCGGCTTCTGCTCCAAAAACAGATGATTCTGCAAATATAAAGTCAGCATCTGATAGTAAGCATGGAGATAATACAGCTTTTGAGGGCAAGAATGTTGCTTTCACCGGAGTGTCTTCAGCTCTTGAAGCTACAGGAAAGAAAATGTTCAATTCAGGAAAAGCAAAATATATTTCTGATATTTTTGAACTTAACGGTCCTTCAATTTCCGGAACAGCCATGGCAACATTGCTTTATGGATTTTGTATTCCGCCAAGAATAGAACATGCTCAAGATAAATACGATTTAGGTGAAGTTATTGTTCGTGACTTTACTGCATTTACGGCACTTCTTTTCGGAGCAAAAGCACTTTCAAGACTTTTCTCTGATGCCTTTACAAATCTTACCGGTCTTGCATTGAATAAGAAAAATATGGAAGGTAAAAATACATTCCAGAAGATTCTCGGATACCTTAGTCCGAATGATTCCGCTCACAGTGTCTTAACTAAGAAACAGCTCGAATCTAAATATACAAATATTCAGGATTACAAAGATGGTGTTAACGGATTCGTTGACTTTATAGAAGGTAGTAGCGGAAATATCAAAAAAGCACTTGCTAAAGATAAAAAAATAAAAGCAGCTACAGAAGAAATTGTAAAAGCTTACAAAAATAAATCTTTTAAAGATGCAACGGTTGAAGATATTAAAAATGCGCTGAAACAAGCAAATACCGAAAAATCTGAACTTATCAACAAATTCTATAAACTCTTTGATTCAAATAATGCTTTATTAAAGCAGGCAAAAACATATAATGCAGCATTTGGATTTATTTCTACAATACTTCTTGTTCCAGGCTTGATTATGTGGCTGACGAACGTATGTGAAAGGATGACTGAACGCCGTATGAAGGAAGACCTTGCAAAACTTAATGAAAAATCAGCAGATGTTCCGGTTGCAACTTCTGAAACTCCGGTAAAGCAGATTTCTAACCAGTATCGTATGAATAGTAATTTATCTATGGCTGGATTTATGAAATAAAAAGACTTAGACTCCTAATATAATTTCAAAAGCCCTGTATACTTTACAGGGCATTATTTTTGATTAAACGTATTTAATAATTTACAACAAATCTCCAACTGACAAAGTCTCGTATGCAATATTTGGTGCTTGCAGTATAAATTTAATTTTTAAATTGGAGTGTGTTATGAATATTATTATTCACCAATTAATTCATTTATTTCGGCAACCATTTCATCAGGATCAAATCCGTGAACTCTTGCTCCTGCTTCAAGGTTTTCAAAGCGTGCGGCTGCACAACCGATACATCCTAAACCGTATTTTTGGAAAATCGCAACACTTTCCGGGCATGTTTGAACAATGTCCATAATATTCATTTCTTTACTGATTTTAGCCATAATATATACCTCCTTGACTTTTATACGACAATCATTAAAGACATTATACATCAAAAATAGAAGGCAGGTAAAAAATGAAATTTTTAAAAAAACTTCTCGGATTGGAAGACGATAAGATTATAGGTTTGTGCGCATTCAAATTTGGAAAAGTCAGAACATATTCGTTCCCCAGATTTGACAACGACAGAACCTATTACAGCACAAATATAAAGAAAAATGTTCTGCTGTAGAGAGTTAGAATGACTAAATTAAGCTAACAAATCGAGATGCATTGCTTTTACATGCGCACCACAAAGTTCATCTCGCGTAAAGTCACTCTTTGTTGTTGGATGTGACAAATTGCCTTTTATTGCAAAAGAATCTTTTATAAAATTTCCACCTTGAAAAGAGGGTTGGGTAGCCTTTAAACGATCAATACGCACCTGTGAAGTGATAGCAGAAGGTGTTGTGTTGTTTTGGTTTAAACCTTCAACCCTGCCAATTGGCGCAAATGTCGGATTGTTGTTAATGTAAGTTCCCATGAAAAGACCTCAATATTTCCCTATATTTATATTAAAACATATTAATACAGGGAATTGCTAAATTTTTGGTCTTTATTAAGAAATATTAAGCTAATAAATCTAAACTTTTAGCCTGAGTTTGGCTGCCTGCAACTTTTGGGTGGTTCAGATTGTAAGCTTCGTTGGTCTGCTGAGTAAACAGCCCCGTGTTGAAACTGTTGTTTCTTTCAGTCTGCCGCTGTTTTCCGGCTTCAAAGAAATTGACAGGATCAACTTTAAAGATGTAATTTGGTTGAATTTTGTCTATGTTCATATTTAAGCTCTCCAAAAATATAAAGGTTTCAGGGATATGAAAATTTCAGATTTAATAATATTTGTTACAAACTTAATAAAATGTGGTTTATTTTTTTTGTTAATAAATGTAAAGATGAATTTAAAAATGCCTCAAACCCAGTTATAATCCCCTATATGATATGATATGATATGATATGTGGGTGCGGTGTAAAATAAATTTCTAATCTGTTTTTATAAAAAGTATAAGGGAAATTTTAATTAAAAACAGAAAGGAAAATGGAAAATGAGTGTTGTTACTATTGGTTCTCGCTTGATGCGTACTTTTGGCGAGGGTAAAAATTTAAGAAAAATTGTAACTGAATGCGTAGACGGCAAAACTTATACAAAAGTTTTAGGTGCGGATGGTGAAATATTAATTGACCGTGTAAAAGCGTTTGAGCGTTCGACTGTCGGTAATAAAAAAGTTTTGACTACTATCAAAATTAACCAAAATGATAGTGGTGTTGTTAGTAAATCTGTTTATGATAGGGTGTATGATCGGTATGGTCATTTTCGTGGTGCCAGAGAGGTATTTACCCCAGATATAGATTGTTGTGAGCAATTCAGCGCTAAGATTTCAGATGTTCATATATTCTTCCAAGAAAAGCGCTTTATTAATGGAATTGTTTGTAGCAAACAGGCTAAATTGGGTTTCGCAAGATCAATTCCATCAAGACTAGTGCGGCGTGACGGTATGACGCTTGCTTATAATAAGAAGGGGCTTCCGCTGCCACAATCCTCAGCTAATGCAAAAGTAAATTTTGATGAAATGTCTTTGAAAGAAATGCGTAATTGGCATATAAAAAATTGTCCAGAGCTCCCATATGCCCAAATGTACTTTAATCTTAAAGCTTTGGACAATAGGGAAATTGGTAGTACGCTTGAAAGGATTAATGATTTGGATAAATATTTATAAATATTTTTATTTGAATAAAAAAGGCTCAAAGAATTAAATTCTTTGAGCCTTTTTTAAAAGTTATGTTGCCTAAATTTACAAATTATACTTTCGCCCGAATTAATGAACTAATGAAGTAAAACAGGACGTCAAGAGAATAAGTAATAAAAACTGGGTTACATTCCCGTTTTTATTGATCGCTTTCGTGATGATCTTTGTCTTTCATAAGCTTTTCAAAATCAGACGGTTTGATGCTTTGAATAAATTGTTTAAATTCCTGAGCTTCTTCTTCATCTTTCGCGCTGTCGGTAGAAACTGAACCGTTAGATATAACATTTGCGGTTACAAAAATCGGTGCGTCAGCTCTAATAGCAACAGCTATAGCATCCGATGGTCTTGAATCTATTTCGGTTGTTTTCCCATCTTTGTCTGTGATAAATATAGTTGCGTAATATGTTTCTTTTTCAACATCATTAATTTCAATTCTATCGAGAGTATAGCCTAATTTTTCAATCATATTGATGATAAGATCATGTGTCATTGGTCGAGAAACATTAAGGTTTTCTATTTTTCTGATAATAGCGCTGGCTTCAGCAGATCCAATCCAAATCGGAAGTGCTTTTCTGTTATCTTTATCGTGTAATACAACGATGGGGGAACCTGTTCTTGTATCAAGGGCGATGCCCATAACTCTCATTTCAATCATTTTATAACCTTTCAAATTACTATTTAGCATTATCTTAGACCAACATTACAATTCGGTCAATACTGATAAAGGTGTATTCTTTTTTGTGTTATAACCAAAAAAAGAGGTTAAATGGATTTAAAGGTATCATCATACAATAATTCGGAATCAAAGGTTTTACGGAAAAATGATTTAAGTTTCTTATGTCGTCTAAATAAAAAACAAGGGGTAATGCATACAACTTTCCGTTAAAAAGAAGTACTTTCAATAATAATTATCTAAATGAGTTCCTGAAACGACTTCATAGTGGCGGTTCTGACGTTGCCTTGTATAGACTCGTACATAAGTTACCAATAAAGGTTATGGATTTTTTAGTTAATTTAAAATAAAATATTTGCGAAAAAAGATATTTGTGATAGTATTAATATATCGCATGGGATGGATAAATTATCGGTATTGCGGACTGAAAATTGAATAACGAGGAGTAATGGCCGAGTGGCTGAAGGCGGCACCCTGCTAAG
>CAZCIW010000035.1:0-17227 GCA_964499135.1 uncultured Muribaculaceae bacterium | reverse complement strand
TAATGCAACAGCCTTAGCTGCACCTGTTTTTGTAGGAACGATGTTAAGAGCGCCGGCTCTAGCACGACGAGGATCTTTGTGACCAGCGTCTAAGATTCTTTGGTCGCCAGTGTAAGAGTGAACTGTTGTCATCAAACCTTTAACAATACCGAATTTTTCATCAATAACTTTAGCTACAGGAGCTAAGCAGTTAGTTGTGCAAGATGCCATAGAAATTACATTGTGTTTGTTTGTATCGTATTCTTTGTCGTTAACACCCAAAACAATTGTAATGTCTTCGTTTGTAGCAGGTGCAGAAATGATAACTTTTTTAGCACCGGCAGCAATGTGTGCTTTAGCTTTTTCAGCATCTGTGAAGAAACCTGTTGATTCAATAACTACTTCAACACCCAAATCTTTCCAAGGCAATTGAGCAGGATCTTTTTCTGAGAAGAATTTAATCTTGTGACCGTTGATAATAATACCTTCTTCATAAGCTTCTACTTCTCCGCAGAATTTACCCATAACTGAGTCATATTTGAAAATTCTTGCAGCATCAGCAGGTTTTAAACCAGGGTCGTTAATTGCTACATAATCCAATTCTTCAAAAATACCTTCTCTGATAGCGGCTCTCAATGTGTTACGTCCGATTCTTCCAAAGCCGTTAATTGCAACTTTTCTTTTACTCATAAGTTTTTACTCCTTCTTATTTGGTAAACCTATAACATGTCTCTTATATCATTAACAAAAAAACTAATCAATAGGGTTAGGTTATATGAATTGTTAAGAAAAAGTTAAGTTTATTTTAAAAAGTAGCAAAATTTTTTTTTTTCAATTTATATTTGTACTAGGAGAAAAGGAGAAAGTATATGTTTATAGCACCTGTTGGCATGGGAATTTTTTCGGTTCGAAATAATTCCGCTAAAAATCAATTTTCAAATGCCGGAAAATATCAGTATTCAAAATTTGAATATCCGTCTGATACGGTTTCTTTCAGCGGAAAACTTGTTCAAAATTCAGTAAAAAAAATCTTTGACAAATACAAGGTAAAAGAGTTTGATAACTTTAACGTCCATAACCCTAAAATTTTTGCAAGAATGAAGCAAAGTTATTCTTCAGAACAGTTTAAGAATTTGTTTGATTTTGCGAATAAAAAAGGGGTTTTTGACTTAGATATTAACGAAAAAACTCACTATATTACGACCAGCTTAATTGATCCCAAAGAAAATCCTCTGATGGGAAAACTGGTTTGGGTGACAGATAGTGCTCGTTATATGCCCATTTTGAAAGATAAATATCCTGAAGCTGCAGTTCCTCTGATTGAAAATATGTCTAATTTTTATGCAAAGCAGGAAAGAAATTTTAATAAAATTATTAATGATCCTCTTCTGTATGAATTAAATCACGATTGGCCGAATACAGCAAAAAATGGTGTCGGGCATGTTTTTAATCCGAAAGCTATGAATACTCACAAGTGGTTTGCTCGCACAAGACTTGATTCCCCGGGGCTTTATCTTCAAACAGTTTCCGATTTAATTACGGAAGGATTTAAGGGTGCAAAACATGGATACAAAAATTCAGATAGTGTTTCAGACAAAACCGTTAATGCTATTTCAAATGTAACTTCTTATTTGAAAGCTATTGTTTATCCTTACGCAAAAGATACAGGAGCTTGGGAAGAGAAAACTTTTGAAATAACTCCGTCAAGTGATGTGGCGATTATAAATGAAGGGTTTAGAAAAGTTCTTGACTTAATGTATTCAAAAACAGCGAATCCCGAGCTTTTGAAACTTCGCGGACGTATCCTGAATTCAAAACACGGAAAAGTCTTTGAGGATGAAAATGCGTTGAGAGATCTTTTAAAAGTTGGTGAATACAGAATTAAAACAAATTCGTTGGAAGAAGTTCCGGCAGAAAGAGATTTTGATGGTGCGTTGAGTTTTGTTCCGCATACCGAAAAATTCAGTGACAAAGTTCTGGATGATGCAAAAATGATAATAAAAAGAATGCAATTACTGGAGCCAAAACTTGTAAATGGTAAATTGGAAAGCGGTCTGGTTCGAGATAACGGAACTCTAAGATATATTGGCGACAGGTATTTAAATATGACTTCAGGACACAAAGTTAATTATAGTAAACTCAACAAAGATACTGAAGCACAGTGGTTTATGACAAGTGATATTTCAAAAAGTTATGGAGTTGCGGCAAAAAGAATTCTTGATGCGATAGAAAATAAAACCATAAAACCTGATGCTGAGGTAAAAGCGGTTCTTAATACTGCAATAGATAAGCAGACAGAATATATAAATCGTGCTTATGGAAGAATTACGGGCGAAAATTCCTTTAAAGCAAATAATAAGCCTTGTCCGCCGTATCAGGTACCTGAGGCTTATCAGGCTGTTGAAAAATCAAATGGAGAAATCGTATTTGTTCCGGGGTCACATACTCCTTTGGGGTGGGCGCAGTCGTCTTTGTATGAAGCTTCAAAATTAATGCTTGAAAACTTGCAACGAATTGAAAAATGTTTGTAAAAATATTGATTTTTACTCATCTGATCTGTGTTGCGAATATTAGGTATTTTTACGAATTTTGCTCAAATGAATAATAAAATAGGGCGGCGATAGTAGCGTCTCTATAAAATAAAACAAAAACTCTTTCTTTTTAGGAGGAAAGAGCTTTTGTTTTATTTTTCTGAATTCAAACCATTCAAGAATGTATACAAACATAATATAAATTAAGTTATTTTGCTTAAAGTTCGCCAAGGGTGATTTTTTTAGTTTGTAGAGGAGTTGTTTTCCTCTGTTTCATTAGCTGTATTCTTCGTATTTATTTCTGCTTTATACCCACAGGAACGGTTTGAACATTCAATTGAGGTTCCACCTTTTAACTGTTTTTTAACCATCAGAGATCCGCAGTTTGGACAGGTTTCGCCGGTTGGTTCATTCCAAAGTACAAAGTCGCAGTCGGGATATCGGTTGCATCCGTAGAACACTGTGCCACGTTTTGATTTTCGCTCAACTATTATTCCGTTTTGGCATTTTGGACAGGTGACACCTGTTGATTTTCGGTAAGGTTTGCGGTTTTTGCATTCGGGATTTGTGCATTCCATATATTTGCCGTAAGGTCCGGTTTTGAATACCATATCAGAGTTGCATTTCTCGCATTTCTCTTCACAAACTTCAGGTTCATTATTCGGCATTTCTTCTTCGGTACTCTCTGTAAGTGCGTTTAATGATAATATTGTCTTACATTCGGGATATCCGGAACAGCCGAGAAATTGTGAGCCGAATTTACTTGTCCTTAATATCATTGGCTTTCCGCAGTTTGGGCATTTTACCTTGCTTTCAATTCTAATTCTTTCTGAGTTTCCGAGAGCCTTATTAACTTCTTCTATGAAAGGTGTGTAGAATTTTTCAAGAACTTCGTTCCAGATAAGTTTTTTCTCTGCAATGTCGTCAAGCTTGCTTTCCATGCCTGCCGTGAATTTGTAATCCATAATATCTGCGAATTGCGCAACAAGCTGTTTGCACACTGTTCTTCCCAAAAGTGTTGGATGGAGAGCTTTCTCTTTTTTTTCTACGTACTTTCTTGTCTGAATTACTGTGATGATTGTTGCATAAGTTGATGGGCGTCCTATTCCGTGTTCTTCAAGCGCTTTTACAAGAGAAGCTTCGTTGTATCTTGGCGGTGGTTGGGTGAAGTGTTGTTTTGGGTCTATTTTTTTGCAGATAACTTTGTCGCCTTTTTCCAAGTCGGGAATTTTTGCATCAGTATCTTTTTCATCTTCTTCAGCATCATTGTATAACTTCAAAAATCCGTCGAATGTAATTTTTGAAGTTCCGGCTTTAAGGGTGTAATCGCCGGCTTTAATTTCTATGGATTTGTTTGCAACTTCAGCATTCGCCATCTGGGATGACATAAATTTATCCCAAATAAGTTTATAAAGTTTATATTGATCGTTATCGAGGTACTGTTTAATGCTTTCGGGAGTTCGCTCAGGATAAGACGGTCTGATAGCTTCGTGCGCATCCTGAACATTTTGTTTTCCTTTTACATATGTGTTAGGTGCTTCAGGGTAATATTTTTCACCGTAATTAGAAAGAATAAAATCTTTTGCCATTGCTTGAGCGTCATCGGAGACTCGGACAGAGTCCGTTCTCATGTATGTAATAAGACCGACTGCACCGTTTTCAAGTTCAATACCTTCGTAAAGCTTTTGTGCAACCTGCATTGTTTTTTGTACACCGTATCCAAGTTTTGAACTGGCAGCACGTTGTAGGGTTGACGTTATAAAAGGAGCTGTGGGCTTTCGTTTCATCGTTTTTTGCGTAACTTTTGATATTTCAAATTCGCGCTCCGGTGCTTTCAGGTAATCAACAACTTTTTGTGCTTCTTCCTGATTTTTGATTGTTTTTTCAATCGATTTGTCTTTGTATTTCGAAAGTTCGGCTTCAAAAATTTTCCCGTCTTTATCGAGGTTTGCGTGAATAGACCAGTACTCCTGCGGAATGAAGGCTTCAATTTCTTCTTCTCTCTCACAAATCATTCTTAATGCTACTGATTGAACGCGTCCTGCCGAAAGGTTTCGGTTTCCGATTTGTTTCCAGAGTACAGGGCTTAACTTGTAACCTACGAGTTTATCGAGAATTTGTCTGGTCTGCTGTGCCTGCACCATATCCATATCAATTCCGCGAGGATTGTCGACGGAATGTTTTACTGCTTTTGGAGTAATTTCATTGAAAACTATTCTTAAAATTTTTTCATCAGGCACTTTAAGAATTTGTCTTACATGCCATGCAATAGCTTCTCCTTCACGGTCAGGGTCGGAGGCAAGGTAAATACGGTCAACTTTTTTTGCCATATCGTTAAGCTTTTTTACAACAGCCTGTTTTCCCGGAATAATTTCAAATTTCGGGAGAAAATGGTTTTGGATATCAAATCCGAGGTTTTCGGTTGAAGGGTCTTTTGTCGGGAGGTTTCTTACATGTCCGAAACTTGCTTCAATCTGAAAACTGTCGCCTAAAATTTTTCTTATGGTTTTTGATTTTGCAGGAGACTCGACTATTACGAGAGCTTTTTCTTTTCCTGTTGTTTTAGCGGGTTTTGTAGTTTCTTTTACTGCTGCCTTTGCCATTTATATCCTCTTATATCTGTCGCCGCTGACTTGTTCTATTATGCCTTTAAGCTCCATTGTTGTCAAGTTGATTAAAAGAGTATCAAAATCAATGCCGGTTAGTGCCATAATATCATCAATTCCTTTTTCCTCAATTTCAATTGCACTTAAAATTTTATTTTCTTCTTCGTTTAGATCTTCTAAATTCATTTTAAGCTGTACTGCAGGTTTGATTTCCCAACTAAGGGCGTCTAAAATATCTTCCGCCTGAGTCACAAGGGTTGCCCCGTTTTTTAGTAGTTTATAAATTCCGCCGGTGTTTGGATTTGTTATAAGTCCCGGTATGCACATTAATTCTCGCCCTTGTTCTAATGTGAGATTTGCGGTAATCAGTGCTCCGCTTTTTAATGAGGCTTCTGCAACTAATGTTCCGTATGAAAGTCCTGATACAATTCTGTTTCGTTGCGGAAATCTGAATCTTAAAGGTTCAAATGTCGGATAATATTCTGTGAAAATTGCACCGTTTCCGTTTTCGATTTGTTTGTATAAATCTTTGTTTGCCGCAGGATAAACGTAATCAAATCCGCTTGCAATTACACCGATGGTTTTAATATCGTTTTTAATTGCGGAAATGTGTGCTGTTGTGTCTATCCCGGAGGCGAGTCCCGAAACTATCGTTATGTCTGTTCCGGTAAGCTGTGAAATAATCATATCTACCGCTTCTTTTGCATATCGACTGGTTTTTCTTGAGCCTACTACTGCAAGCGTCTTGTTGAAATTTACGTCTTGCAAATCACCTTTGTAATAAATTATTGAAGGCGGATTGTCAATGCTTTTTAAAAGTTGCGGATAATCTTGGTCTTCAAAAGTTATGTATTTTAAACCGCGGTTTTTAATAGTGTAAAAAGTTTTGTCAGGATCTGTTTTGTCTCTCAGACGTAAAAAACTTTCAGCTTTTTTTACGCTTAATCCGTCAATTTTCTTTATTTCATCAGAGTTTACGTTGAAAGCCTTTTCGATATCATGAAAATGTTCAAAAAGTTTCAATGTAAATTCACTGTCAACCTGTTCTATGGATGAGAATGCTATCCAGTATTTACCGTTCATTTTTCTGCTTCTTTTTAATTCTTTCTACTAAAGTTTTTATGTTTTGTTTTTCTTCTTCCGGAATGTTTAATTCCAGATAAGATTCAAAATATTCTATTGCATCATCGTAATCCCCGCGGGCAAGAAATAATATTGCAGCTTTTTTATAGGCGGGATGAAATGCGTCATTGATGGCAACTGCTTTTAAAAAATTAGAAAGAGCTTTGTCGACTTCATCGTTTGCTTCGTATGCCTGTCCGAGGTAATAATAAATCCATTCGTTATTATCTTTATATTCAAGTACATTTTCAAAATTCTCAGCCGCAACAGCATAGTTTCCAAGTTCAAAATGCACTTTCCCGAGGTCGTAATAAGCATCGTAGTTTTCTGGCTGCTTTTCAAGAATTTTTTCAAGTTCATCTATTGCAAGATCAAGTCTTGCATCTTCCATGTAAAATCTTGCAAGGTAGTGTGAGAGAACCATTTCGTCAGGCATTTCGTAAACACCTTGCGAAAGAAGCTGAATCCCGCTGTCATAATCGTGCGCTCTGTAGTATAAATCTGCAAGATTTACGTATATTTGCGGAAGCTTTGAGTTGATTTTTATTGCATGCAAAAAATTATCTTCAGCTTTTTCAAAATCACCCTTATAAGAATAGCAAAGTCCTATGTTATTATAAATTTCAGCGGATTCTTCACCTTTTTCCGTCACGGAACTGAATAAATTCAGTGCTTTGTCGTAGTCCTGTTTTTTGAAGGCTTCAAGTGCCCGTTCAACTTTGTTACCCATAAATATCTCCTTACAAGCCCAATGTCATTTCGTCATTTTCATCGCCACCGTTACCAACATTTTTAATAACGGTTCTGGTATTACCCTCTGCATGAAAATCTTTTGGTTTTAAATACATACGAATTTTGTCTGCATAAATCGTCCTCATTCCCTGAGTAATGCTGGAACGCCCGACGAAATAAATTTCGTTTGGTTTCTGGGTAGTTTTATCCGGATAAACTGCTATTTTAGGACCTTGTGCAAAGTAATCCTGATACCATACTCTGACATTTCCACTTGCGTTAAATTCGTTTTTGTCCTGAATAAATTCTTGTCGGTGAGCCTTTAGTGTTAAAATTTCTCCGTTTTCCATTCTTGCATTTGAGGTCGTATTTCCCTTTGCAACCAAAACTTTTGTCGCTGAATCGTAGAAAAATGAGTCTGCAAAGGATTCATTGTTTTGTTCTTTGATTCTGGCATGTCCGATAAGTTCAATATTCTTTAAATCCCCGTTTTCCTCGGTTTTTAAAACAGCTTTGTCGGAGAATGTTTCAATTTCTTTATAAAGAATGGTGACTGCGCCAGTTGCAGTCATTACACCGGTTTTTGTATTATATTCCTGAACATCCGCGTTGATTACCGCTACAGGTTTTTTCCCTTCAAAAACTACTGACTGGGAATCCCCTTCCGCCCTTATAATTTTTGTAATAAGAGAAAGTTTTAGGATATTTGCCTTAACTTCTCTTTTTTTATTTTTTTTAATTTCGTAGGCATAAGGTTTATCATAGAAAGTTGCGGTGTCAAGTTTAGAGCCGTTAATTACACTTACATCCGCGGAATTTCCTTCTACTCTAATGTTGTCAACCGAAACTTTTACATCTCCAATAAACTTTATTTTGCTGTCACCTTCATTAAAAGTTTGCGTTTTAGATTCAATCACGAGATCCGACGCGATTACACCGGAGCCGGACAGGATAAATATCGCTATAAGTGCGGTTAATATTTTTTTCATTTTTTCTCCTTAGTATCGTAAATTTTTGAAACGGCATGCCCAATAATTTTGAATTTATCATAATCAGGACTTATTTCAACCTCTTCTGCTGTTGCGTAGAAATCCTGATTCTTGGTAATTTTGACATTGCCTTTTGCAATAACTGGTTTGTCTGAGCCTGACCATGTAAGGCGATCTGTTTTAAGGGTTGTTCCGTCACGAAGTGCTATTGTTGTGTCTTCGTATAGAATGATTTCGTGTTTGTTTGAATTGTATGAACCTCTGCTTGATTCAAAACTCATGGAAACTTCGTTTTTTTCATCATAAAAATTTCCGATACAGTTATTGAGCATCGCAACTTCGTTGGAACTGCTGTATGTTCCGGTTTCCCCGTATATTTCCCAGTATTTTTCAGTGTCTTTTGTCTCGGTCAGAATAAGTCCGCTAACCTGAGCTTCCTGTTTATCTTCCTGTGTTTGAAGTTGGCTTCTGTTGAAATTATGCGTAATAACCCCTGCTGTGATAAATGCCCATGCCAGAACACCTATGACGGTGAGCAATGCAAGTATATAAGCTTTCTTCTTTTTACTAAGTTTTTTCCAATAGTCCATACATAAAATGTTAGCATAAATTACTTCAATTGAACAAAAAGTAGATTAAAAATCTTAATATTTTAAACATTCTGTTTCTTTTGTAATATAATTAAGGCAATAGGGATATTTTATAACAGAAAGAGGTTTATATGGTATTGAGATATGATGCCGGTGAAGTTATTACTGCAATGGTTACGCCAATGACAGAGAAGCGTGAAATAGATTATGATGCGGTAGAAGTTCTGGCTAAACATTTGATAAACAATGGTAGTGATGCTGTACTTGTTGCAGGTACTACCGGTGAAAGTCCGACGCTTACTCACGAAGAGGAAATCGAACTTCTTTCGACTGTAAGAAGAGCCGTTGCAAACAAAGCAAAAGTCATTATGGGAACAGGTTCAAATTCAACCGAAACTGCTGTCAGAATGACTAAACTCGCCAAAAAAGAAGATGTAGATGCTGTTTTGTCGGTTGTTCCGTATTATAATAAACCGTCTCAAAAAGGAATGATTGAACATTTTTCTGCGGTTGCGGAATCAAGTGATTTGCCTGTAATTCTTTACAACATCCCATCGCGCACGGGAGTGAATATGCTTCCGGAAACAGTTGCTTTTCTGGCAGAAAAGTATAAAAATATTGTCGCATTAAAGCAAAGCTTTCCCGATATGGATTTGATTTCTGAATTAAAAATTCAATGTCCTTCTGATTTTGCAATATATTCGGGGGATGACAGTTTGACGCTTCCAATGCTATCTATAGGTGCGCACGGTGTAATTTCTGTTGCATCGCATTTGTTTGGTGCCGAAATTAAATCAATGATTAAAAACTTTAAAGCAGGCGAATTGCTCGCATCAAGAAATATGCACAAAGTTCTTTTCCCTGTGTTTAAAAAGTTGTTCATGGCTCCAAATCCTGTTCCGGTAAAAGCTGCGCTTATGCATAACTATTTGATAAAAGATTATGTGAGAAGACCTCTTGTAGAATTAGATGATGTTCAGCGTTCGGAATTGTTTGAAGTCTTGGATTCAGTGAAGAGTGAATTAGCCGATCAGGTTATATAAATAGTTGTAGTTATTGACTTAATATAAAAAAGATACGAGTAATTAGTAAAAGAGGAATAAAAAGTGAAAAACAAAATTATCATGTTCTGGGTTATCGTTGCAATTGTCTTGACATCAATTGCCGTAATTCTGTTAAAACCGACAAAACTTGGGCTTGATCTTGTCGGAGGTTCAAGATTGGTTCTTGAAGCTCAGACAACTGAGCAAGTTCGTGAAATTACACCTGATAATATGAACAACTTGCAATTTGCAATTGAACAGCGTGTAAACAAGTTGGGTGTTGCCGAAACGGTGGTTCAACAGGTTGGAGAAAAACGACTTTTGGTCGAAATCCCTGCTGTAACTGATTTGAAAGAAGCAAAAGCTTTTATTGGTGAAACGGCGCAACTTGAATTTAAAAAGCCGGCAGAGGGTGAAAAAGGTGCTAGATCTTGGGAGTCAACCGGTTTGACCGGAAGTGACCTGACAAAAGCTCAGTTAACGACAGATTCTTCAGGACGTTGGGTTGTATCATTGGAGTTTAACTCAGAAGGTGCAAAGAAATTTGCCCAATTAACAGAAGCTCTTGTTGGACAGGAAATGGCAATATTTTTTAACGGGGAACTACAATCTTCTCCTGTTATAAGAGAGGCTATTTATGGAGGAAGTGCTCAAATTTCTGGCGGAGACAGCGGGTTTGCTTATGATGAAGCCAAAAGAATGGTTGACTTGTTAAATGCTGGTGCACTGCCAATTCCTGCTGAAATAGTTGAAGAAAATACGGTTGGTCCGACTCTTGGTGCTGATAGTATTGCAGCTTCTCAAAAGGCCGGAGTAATTGGACTTGGTGCTGTTGTGATATTTATGATACTCTTCTATCACGTTCCGGGTGTAATCGCGACAATTGCACTTTTAATATACAGTTTGATTTTATTTGCTCTATTTAAGACAATTCCCGTAACATTAACACTTGCAGGAATTGCAGGTTTTATATTGTCTATTGGAATGGCGGTCGATGCCAATATTCTTATCTTTGAAAGAACGAAAGAAGAACTTAGAGCCGGAAGAAATCTTTTTACTGCGATTAATTCAGGGTTTGACAGAGCGTTTACAAGTATTTTTGACTCAAATATGACAACAATTATAACTTGTGTAATACTTTACCTTTTGGGTACAAGTGTTGTAAAAGGATTTGCCCTAACACTAGCTTTAGGTGTTGTTGTATCTATGTTTACGGCGATAACCGTAACCAAAAACTTTATGCACTTAATCTTTGGTACCGGTGAACTTAAGCATCCGGGTATGTTTGGATTAAAGAAAGAGGAAATCGGAGCAGGATTTCAGGCAACGGAAACAAAACGCGAAAAAGCTCGTTTCGGAGTTTTGGATTAGTAAGATTAAGGCAAAATAGAAAGGTAAATAAAAATGTTTGATTTAGGAACAAAACATAAAGTACACGTTGTAAAATATAGATGGTTATGGATGATATTGACCGTAATTCTTTTAATTCCGGGTATTGTAGCATTGATTTATTCTTCCATAACTTATGAAAACCATGCACCCTTAAAAGTGGGAATTGACTATACTGGTGGTACAATTCTTCAATACGGTATTGTTGAGAAAGTTGAAAACAAGGATTTAACCGTTATTAGGGAAGGTTTGGAAAAGGAAGGAATTGAAAATCCATATATTCAAATTCTGAACGTTAATAATGATCAGCAAGACAAGACTAAAGCTGAAATTCAGTCAATAGTTTCTGTCAGAACAAAATTTATAGATAAGGATTCTACTGATGGTGACAAAATTACAAGTGTAATGAATGCACAGTATGACAATCCTGAATTGATGTCTGTAAGTTCTGTCGGACCTACTATGGGTAAAGAATTATTTAAAAATTCTCTCATTGCGATGACACTTGCGTTTTTGGGAATTGTTGCATATCTTTCTTTCAGATTTAGATTTGACTATGCTTTAGCTGCAATTTTAGGTGTATTCCATGATGTAATTTTTGTAGTTGGAGTCTTTTCAATTTTAGGTCTTGTTTATAATGTTCAAATTGATGGATTATTCATTACAGCAATACTTACAGTAATTGGTTTCTCTGTTCACGATACTATTGTTGTATTTGACAGAATTCGTGAAAATTTACGTTATTATTCAAAGAAAATGACTTTTGGAGAAATTGTCGATGCTTCGGTTAACCAAACTTTAACCAGAAGTATCAATACTTCATTGACGACATTATTGACGCTTCTCGCTCTTTATTTCTGGGGTGGGGTAACAACAAAAGATTTTGTATTAGCAATGATTTTGGGTATTGTAATTGGTACATATTCATCAATTTTCTTCTGCTCAATGTTAATTGATTTCTGGAACGATAAGCGTGCCGCTTAACCCGACACATCGAGTTTTGTAAAAACTTTAATGGGTTTACGTAAAAATTTACAGCAGAAAAAAGACCCGCTTGCAGCGTAATTATAAAAATCTGTAAATAAAAAAACTTTTCAAATATGAACTGCCGCTAAAAACTAGACAAAGAAAAAGGCAATGTTCACTAGGTAAGTAAAAAATGACTTCTGTATTGCACAGAAGTCATTTTACTTCTGCTCTATTGATACCTTTGTCGTAAACATATATCCCCTTTTTATTACAATACAGCTTTAATCGCTTCAATCATGCCTGTTTCGTCTGCAATATTTTTTCCCGCGATGTTAAAAGCTGTTCCATGTCCGGGGGAAGTTCTTATTATATCCAAACCGATTGTCATATTAACCGTTTTATCTCCTGCTATTGTTTTAATCGGGATTAATCCCTGATCGTGATAATTTGCGATGCAACAATCATAATCAAGCGCTTTTACAAATAGAGTGTCAGCAGGTAATGGGTTTGTAATGTTAATTCCTTTTTGGCGAAGTTCATTAACCGCCGGCTGTAAAATTTCGATTTCTTCTCGTCCTAAAATTCCGTCTTCGCCGGCATGAGGGTTAAATGCACACAGCGCGAATTGAGGATCGGCTTTTCCAAAATGTGAAACAAAGAAATCTTTCAGGTTAGAAATTTTCTCAACAACCATTTTTTGTGATAGGTTAATTTCTTTCAATGCAACATGCCGCGTCAAAAGCAAAACTCTAAAATTCCCTGCAACAAAAAGCATTTCTGCTAACTGTCCGTCATGAGCAAGGTGTTTTTGTAAAATTTCTGTTTGCCCGTTAAATTTATGTCCTGCAAGGTAAAGTGCGTTTTTGGCAACTGGTGCGGTAACTATTGCTTTTGCATTGATTTCACAAGCTTTTTTTACCGATAAATACGAAAATTCGCCACATTCAGCTGTAACTTTACCGGGTTCAATTTTATTCTCAAACGGAATTTCCAGAATTTCATAATTTTTATCTAATTTCCCGTAAAAATCCAATATTTTTTTATTAGAAACAAGCAGGATATTATCTTGTGGAATATCCATTTTGTTAAGAGCTTTTATAGTAATTTCTGCTCCAATTCCGTTAGGATCTCCTGTTGTTATTACAATTTTTTTATTCATAATTTAAATCTCAAATAATTCCGGTTTTAAATGTAGTGCAATTTTTTGTTTTTTATTTAAATTTTTTCGACACACTGTCAACTTACTCTCCTCGAGTACTCCGATATAACCCAAATTTACACCGCTTTATACCCGATTTACTCTCATTTACCCCCATTTACCCCCATTTACCCCCTATTCGTGGTGTTCAAAGTATTTCAGAATGTCGATAAGAGTGTTAATTCCGCCGAGATTACCTGACTTTGTCACAATCCATTGAGCGTTATGGTCAAGAGAAAGTGCGATTGCCGGAACAACTTCATCAATAAGTTGAAGTTGAGAAGCGCCGATTGATTGACAGCATTTGTATGAAGTTTCTCCGCCGAGTGTAATTAAAATTGCTTGGCGCTTTTCCAATACAAGTTTTGTCAACTCTGCGAGGTAATCAGTAATTAGGCAGGCAAGGCTTGCTTTTGTGAGGTCTGCTTTTAAAAGTTCTTCTGAAAATCCGTCAAATTCAGTAATAAGAGCTGAGGTGTGCACAACTACAATATTATTTTGAACAAGATTGTTTGAAATTCTTTCAGTAAGTTCTTCAAAATTCCATCCGATAATATCTTTGAGGTTAACTTCAATGAACAAAGTATTTTCAAACTCGTCGCTTTCTTCAAGACGTCGGATTTGTTTTGCTGTTATTTCCGTTGCACTTCCTGACACAACAAGTTTCGGAAGTTCTGGAATAGTTTTATTGATATGATTTGCGCTTAAATCACTGTACCAGATATTGCTTAAAACCTGTGCGGCAGCGGCAGTTCCAGTCGGAAGTATTTTGAAATCCGATTTGTTCATAGCGAGAACAATTTGTTCAATATCTGTTGTTGAAACGGCATCGACTACAATAAGTTTTTTACCTTCTTTTATGAGTTCATTTAATCTCATTAAAATTGGACCTGCACCTTTGATTACAGTTTTAAGCTCAATCAAGCCTACTAAATGATGATAACTTTCATCAAGTTGACTTTCTAAAAGTGTTGGCAGGTGGGACTCTCTAATAGGTGAATGAGGATCTCGAGCCATTTCGGTTCTTTCTATCGGTATACCTTTAAGAAGGTGGTATCCGCCTATAGTGACTCTTCCTTCAGTAGGGAATGCCGGAATTATTATCGAGGCATCCCACTGTAAAACTTCAAGTATGGCAAGAACTTCAATAGCGATGTTTCCGCGTACGGTTGAGTCGATTTTTTTGTAAAAGTAATCGGGATTAAGATTGTCAACAAAAGTCTGAGTGGCAGCTTTTACGCAATGATAAGCCGTTTCTGCATCAACATTTCGTGTTTCTGTTGAAATTGCCCAAGTCATAGTACCTTTTTCGTTTAACAACTCTGCTTCATTGTTAAGAAGAATTTGAGTATTTGCCCCATGCATGTGAAACTGCAATGCTGTATCATTTGCGCCGGTAAGATCATCTGCTATTATTGCTGTAGTGTTCGAATTAATTATCATAAAACTTCAGCATCTCTTTTTGAACCAAGTAATCTTATGCTATTTGCAATAACCATAAAAGCTTCTCTGTCGTTACCTGTAGCCTTGTCGGTCCATTTATTTTGACCAATTCTTCCATCGACAGCGACTTGCATGCCTTTTTTAACGTATTCACCCGAGAACTCAGCCAACTTATCCCAAACATCAATGTTGAACCAATCGGTTACTTCTGATTTTGTTTTTGAGTCCCATCTGTTAACAGCCATTGAAAATGAAGCTTTGACTTTTCCTGATTCAAAATACCTTATTTCAGCATCTCTGCCGACTCTTCCCACTACGGTTACTGTGTTCATTTTTACCTCTTTCATTTCCCTGCGGTATTTAATCCCTTTTTATTCTACAACAAATAAATCTTCTCCGTAAAAAACTGTTAATTTTTATTACGGAGTTCTATACACCGATTATTGCATTTGTTATCATAGTAATATGATGGATGTATAAAAAAGGAGCGTACTATGAGTGAAATTTTGGAGGAGTCTCGTAAAGCTCCTTGTTGCGGACAAAATCGGGATAATGTTATTAACGTCTGTTATGCAAGTGATAAAAGATTTGCAAAGTTAATGGCGCTTTCCATTGCGTCCGTTTTGTCTTCAAAATCACCAGAAGATAACATTCGTTTTTACATTATTGATGGTGGGTTGACTGAGCAAGACAAAATAAAAATTTTGGATTTAAAACATATTGCAGGGTGTGAGATATGTTTTATAAAAGTGGATATAGATAAGTTTAAAAATTGCCCAGTGCCTGACAACTATTTATCTATTGCAGCATATTACAGACTTGGGCTTGCTGAACTGATTCCAAATATTGATAAAATAATTTATCTTGATTGTGATATTGAGGTAAAAACTTCTCTTCGTGAATTGTTTGATACTGATATTTCCGAATATGCGGCTGCGGGTGTTCCTGATAGAGGAAGCGATGAACATTTGGAAAGATTGAAACTTTCAAATTATTGCAATTCCGGTGTTTTGTTGATTAATTTGGCAAATTGGCGCGAAATAGATTTTTCGCGAAAAATATTAGCATGGATAGGTGAGCATCGTGATATGCTTAAATTTCATGATCAAGATGCTATAAATGTTTATCTTCAAGAGTCACTTAAAATTATTAACAAAAAATGGAATGTTCAGGCTCGTTTGAAATATGACGATTACAAATCACTTATTAAAGGTGCTTCAATAATTCATTTTATAGGTCATGATAAAGGTGATTTTGTATTTTTAAATTTGAAAAATGTTATTAAGACCCGATATAAATTTGTTCTTTTGAAAATGTATTTTGCAAGAGTTTTGAAATTTGTATTACAATGGATTTTTTGTGTACGAAATAAAAATAAAACTTTAAAAGAATTCACTGTTTTTGGACTGAAATTTTGCATAAACAGAAAATAATTGGTTTAGGTTGTCAGTTGCAAATTCTATAGTGTGTTTTTGGGAAGAAATTTGTAATAGTTAAGCAGATAACTTTTTCGTCTGTTATATTCAATCCGTTTAGTTTTCTTGTAATTAATTTTTATCAGTGCTAAACTAATGCTTGTAGTTAGTTTGGGGGGTCCACCCCGGGGGCTGAAGAGATGTATGAGAGGTTTTTGTGCATCTAAGTGTTCTGCCAAGTACCCAAAAGGACAGATTGGAAATTTTTTATGGAAAAAAATGCTGAAACTTTACACACACTGAGACACTCTTGCTCTCACATCATGGCGCAAGCTGTTCAAAAGCTCTTTCCGCAAGCGAAGTTAGCTATCGGACCGGCTGTTGAAAACGGCTTTTATTACGATTTTGATATGACTGACGGTTATTCTTTCACAGAAGATGATCTTGTGAAAATTGAAGAAGAAATGAAAAACATCGTTAAACAAAATCTTTCTTTTGAAAAATACGTAATTCCTGACGTTGAAAAACAAATTGCAGAATTTAAAGCTGAGGGTGAAATCTACAAAGCTGAACTTCTTGAAGAACACAAGAACGACAATCCGACTTTGTACTTAACAAAAGATAAAGATGGAAAAGTTTTATTTAATGACCTTTGTGCTGGTCCGCATATTCCAAACACTTCATTTATTAAAGCAAATGCGATTAAGTTGTTAAAAGTTGCAGGTGCATACTGGCGCGGCAACGCTAAAAATAAAATGCTTCAAAGAATTTATGCAACAGCTTTCTGGAACAAGGAAGAGTTGCAGGATTATTTGACTTTTGTAGAAGAAGCCGAAAAACGTGATCATAGAAAACTCGGCGCAAAACTTGATTTGTTTTCGACTAGAGAAGAAATGGGCGGCGGTCTTGTTTTATGGCATCCAAATCTCGCCACAGTTAGAGAACAAATCGAGAACTATTGGAGAGAAGAACATAGAAAACGCGGTTATGTAATTGTTAACACTCCGCAAATTGCAAAATCAAAATTATGGGAAATTTCAGGTCACATGGATCACTATAAAGAAAACATGTTCTTTGTTCAGAAAGATGAAGATTCTGACGACCAGTTTGTTGTAAAACCGATGAACTGTCCGTTCCATATCTTAATTTATCAAGCAAACAGACATTCATATCGTTCATTGCCGTTAAGAATGGCTGAATTAGGTACAGTTTACAGAAAAG
>CAZCIW010000034.1:0-17912 GCA_964499135.1 uncultured Muribaculaceae bacterium | reverse complement strand
GGGTTTTATCATAGCGATACCCCCGAAACCCTGTCTACGAGACCTTTTAGAGTGCCCCCCCCCCCGCAAATGCAGTCATAGTGTGCTTTTTCATACTTTTTACCTCTTTCATCTTTTTATCTATCACTTTCTTATCTTAACACTTTTTTCGAAACTTTTCAACCCTGTGTCTAGTTTCTTAAAAAAATAACCTGTAGTCTAATATGTGTTTGAACTAGGACGTCCTTCGGAAAAATGTTGTCGAAACACGTAAATAGGTGACTGGGAGAGTAAGTAAGAAAGGAATGAAGGACATAAGTAAGAAAAAGAAAGTCAAAAATAATTAGCAGCCCTTAGTGAAACTATAACAGAGCGAGCACTGTCTGAGCGAAGCGAGTCTGCGAGCTTTAGGTTGAACATTAGGGCTGCTTTTTGGTTAGTGCGTTTTTCTTTCTTTGGTTACATTTCTTTCTTTTTGCTTCGCTACAAAAAGAAAGAAATGAACATTATATATTATTATTTGGGAGTTAGAAAAGAATTCTACTAACTTACCCTCTTTAAAATCCCCACACTAAAAAATTTATACCAACGGTGCAAATGGCAAATGCCATTTGCACCGTTGGTTTTACTAATTCACAAATTTCGTTATTGACCTGTACAACCAAAAGCAATTGTAATATGTTCTCTCGGGTTGACTGCCGAAATTTTTTGTCCTTTCGGATCGATAAGATAAGTAATTTCATCTCCTGTAGTCTGGAACAAGCCCATTGTACCTGACAATGCTGTTCTTGTTACGTCAATAGGAGCCTTAACTGTTTCCCACAATCCGTCACCAAGGTTACGTGCGGCTGCACCAAATTTACCTTGGAACACATGTCCAAGCATATAACCTGCATCATTTGATACGTTTTCTACCGCATTACCAAGGTTTGTTACAACTCCGCCAACAGTACGCCCTGTCACACCTACCAATGAACCGGCAAGGGTAAACGGAGCTTCAACTAGCCTAGCTACAGGATTGACCTGTTTCGATTTATTAACCTGTGCCTGCAAAATTTGTTTTGGCAAATTAGCTTTGCAATCGCCATTTTTAATTGATGTAAATGACAGTTTCAATGCACCCTTGTCGCAACCTGAAGGTCTTACAACTTCAACAACCTGACCAGTTACTGTTGAACCACAAGGATACGTTACACCGTTAATTGTAATATCTTCAAGAGTATTTGCCCTAAAATACTGACCTACATGAGATGATTTTGCAGTAATCTGGTCAATCATCTTAACTTTTAATGTCGGAATTTGAACTATTTCTTCTTGCTCAACAAAAGCATTTTTATTTACAGGGCAAGCAGGACAAATGTTGTTTGCTGTTTTCGGATTTGTATCATAACCTAATGCAACACGAACTGTCTGCATCATTGAAGCGACTTCGGCACGAGTAGCATCTTTGTGAGGCATAATCATGTTCGGATTAGGCATATCATTCAATGCACCATTCTGAATAGATTTTGCGATAGGAATTTTTGCCCAGCTTGGTACTGAGTTTCCGTCTGCGTATTTGCTCAAAATTTCATTTGCCTTACATTCATCCATATCGCAAGTCATACCTTTAGCGATAGAAGTCAATGCTTCTGCTCTTGTCACACGGTTTTCCGGTTTAAACATTCCATTCGGATATCCTGCAAGAAGATTTTCGTCAACTGCCTTTGCAATTGCAGGATTTGCCCAGTTTGAAACAGGAACGTCTTTAAATAAATTTTCTCTACTCAAGCCACAATTATCAAGGTTGAAACCTTTAACAAGCATTGTAGCAAATTCTGCACGGGTAATATCACGGTTTGGTTTAAACATCCCGTCAGGATAACCTACTACAACATCGTTTATTGCAAGTTTGTCAATGTCGCAAGATGCCCAATAATTGTTCGGAACATCCGGAAACATACATGTATTGCTTCTTGTTATTGGAGAAGCCGCACCAGTACAAGAATTTTCCTTAATTTCGTAAGGAACGAAAGACTTTTTTACAGCATCAATAGAATTTTCAGTTTGAATGTCTATGGGGCAATTGTTTCCATCCATAATTCTTTCGTCACGATCAATCAAAATACCGTTATGACGTGTCGGAGCTTCATTTAAGCACGGAAGCTGTGCTGCCGCACCGGTTACAGCAGATCCATCACGAGCAACAGTTGCACCATTAATTTCCTGAGAAAGTGTTCTCGGTGTAGCTGCAAGCGGTGTGTCTGTCGAGAAAATAGAATTTGCAGGCTGACCTACATAATTGTTTGTTCCGTAAACAGCGTTAGGATAACCGTAAACCTGTTTCATATCTTTTCTGTCAGGTTTACCTGTTCCGGGGCAGACAGCACATGCCGGTTCTGCCGGAGCATCACAACTGATTTCATCATTACAACCGCAATCTGATTTTTCCTTTTCGCAAGGGTCACAGGGATCGGCTTTTTTGCAACCGCAATCAGGCAAAGCTTTTTTACATTTGTCACATTTTGGAGCCGGTGTTTCACACGGACAAGCGCCACCTGTAACCACAGGCATAGGTCTTTCGCACGGGCAAGCAGCACCTGTAACCTCCGGCAAAGGTTGTTCACACGGGCAAGCAGCCATTGCCTGAGTCAAGGAACCAGTTGCTATTCCAACGGCAATTGCAGCTGCCACAGTAAGTTTTTTAATAGTCATTTTTACCTCCTTGTATTGTCGGGTCTTTGTTCAGAAAGACCCTTTAATAAGTTTCCTTAAAAAACTCATACCTGATTATGTACTTTATTGCAGGCGCCTAACATTACCGATTGTGGTTATTCAGGTGGGGGATTTTACATTTACAAAAAGTTTATGACCTCAAAAAGTAAAAGCAATTATACATTGAAACTCCGAGATTTTTACCAAACCTCGGAGTCTAAATCCTTTCCATAAAAATAGAATTGTTACTAATTAATCTGAAGATTTTTTATATCTGTAGCTCAACATACTATAAGAAGATGTGCTGTCAGAAGATGAATCATCCCCGTAGAATGTTGACATATTTGTCGCAAATTTATGGTTCATTTCATCCAATTTTTCTTGTCTTGAACTATCCAAATCAAATGCAGCTATTTCAGCATTAGTAATTTTGCCATCACCATTGGTATCCATATCTTCAAAATGTTCAAGTATATTATTTATTGTTGCTGTGGATAAACCACTGTTACCTGAAAGTGCAAGCTGTGTAAATTGTTCTTTGGTAAGTCCCTGCGATGACATATTATTTGTCAAAGTTTGCATTTCAGATGCAGAAATAATACCATCATTATCTTTATCAATTGATGCAAAATTATTTTGAAGATATGACGCAAAAGTTGTATTCAAAGAACTTGACCCCGTGGTAGTAACTTTTCCCTGCGCGTCAATAATATTTTCCAGTGTAACACCATCTTTATATTGTGATGCCAAAATTGAATATGCGTTTGTTAATCCGTTATATATACCGTTTAATGTACTTGTCATATAAAAGCCCTCTACTATTTAAAACTCTTCTACCTACCATGATTTTAGTGTTTTTTCAAAATAAATCAACATGCAGAGCCTGAAATATTAACTTTTATTACAAATTTGCATAAATTACTAAAGTTTTCGGTACACCGAGCCGATAGAGAAAATGTACTTAAGTCTATACAATAAGGAGTGTGTTAAAAATGAATGACAAAAAAATTCTTGATATGGAAGATTTGATGATTGATTATGGCGAAATGACCAGCTTTGACTTCAACTCAATGAGCTTTAAAGAAATGCAGGATTTGCAAAATCTTACCGGCACTGATTACGCAGAGCAGGCGGTACCTTTTAAATACGGCAAGTTTGATTTGGTTGATTTGTTCCAATCTTTCATCACGCAAAAAGATTAGCGGATTTTGCGTAGAGTGAAGGGCAAAGCCCGAAACTCGAAGTAATGAGGACAATAGCGAACGACAACACAGTGAAGTGAGCGGCTTGTCCGAGTGAAGCAATAATCCAAGAGGCGGATTTTGCGGACGGACGGAACGTAAGTGAGTCCGGATTGCGAACAGATTGAGACGTCAGGACGTAAGTCCGTAGTCGAAACTCTGTGAGCAAAGAGCAAAATCTAAGAAGCGGATTTTGCGTAGAGTGAAGGGCAAAGCCCAAAACTCGAAGTAATGAGGACAATAGCGAACGACAACACAGTTAAGTGAGCGACTTGTCTGAGTGAAGCAATAATCCACAGGATTTTCGGTAGGGCGCCGCGTCACGAAGTGACCCAGCCCGTAAGAGCAACAGCCTGACGGAGCGACAATTTGTCGCAAGACAAATATAAGCGAAGTGAAAGGCTATGCAAGCCCGAATAATCCACAGGATTTTTGGTAGGGCGAAGCGCGAGCGAGCTGAGGCTGGAGGTAACGGGTCAACCTACGTGAGCAGGATGAGCAGGTTACCGGAACGCCGTTAAAAGCGAGCGAGCAAGTCAGCGTGAGCGTAACCCATAAGTACACAACAAAAAAGGTTTAAATTATGAATATGCAAGAAATTTTTGAAAACGGATGTTTTTCCCCCGACTGGATAGAGACGGAGGAAAAGGAAATTTTTGTTCCCGAGAGGAAAGATTTAAGTCTTCTTCTCGCGGAACTTGAAGAAATAAAAAACACGATTGAGGACATCAAAGCACGCCAATGGCATTTGGCAAAATTGATGAAATTTCATCAAGAAGGTTTGGTAAAAAATTAAACACCCTACAATATTTATTTTTTCTACACTACCAAATAAATAGCACCCTCTCTGAAAATATTTCGGAGAGGTTTTAATTTATTATCTCAATAAATATACTTAACAGCTTTCACCAACAATATACATGTACTGTTTCATTGTTATATTGTCATAAAACTTTTTACTTTTTTTGTCGTTTTTGAATCTTGAATGGCTGTTTGTCTGAAATTTTTGCACAAATCATTGCTAATTCTTTTGGATTTTTGGATTTTACGTTTAACACTTCATCAGTATTTATTAAATGTAAATTAAGCTCATAGATATCAATAGCATCTTTCTCTTTGCCATTTTTTTTATTTTGAACAGATTTGTATAAAGTTTCAATGCTACATTGAATAATATTTTCATAACGGAAATTTACTTTTTCCAAAACCTTATCATGC
Source organism: uncultured Muribaculaceae bacterium (assembly GCA_964499135.1). Lineage (GTDB taxonomy): Bacteria > Cyanobacteriota > Vampirovibrionia > Gastranaerophilales > Gastranaerophilaceae > Scatenecus. Next base: position 12,780 of record CAZCIW010000034.1, on the reverse strand, counting down.
TTTATATATCCACATTCACCGTTATTTACTTCACAAAAAAGATTTACTTTAACAGTATTTTTGTAATAAATAACACAAAGACTACTTAAAAATGTAATTAAAATTATAAAAGAAATAAGAATTATCTTTATTTTCATTATTTAATTCCCCATTTTTGCTGAAGTTTAGTTAATTTTCCGGTTCTTGAGTATTGATCAAGAAAAATATTTGTATACTCACGCAGTTTTTCTGATTGCGGACCTTTTCTAAATGCCACAGCATAAGGCTCCACTGAATATCTTCCGGGAAGAATTTTTATTGATTTGTCATCATAAGTATAACTTAAAAGTATTGTATCATCGGCAATTAATGCGTCCGCCTTGCCGGCTTTAAGAGCTTTAACAGCCTCATCATAAGTTTTATAACCAATTATTTTACATCTGGGTAAAAGAGTTCTGATATTACTGTCTGTTGTTGAACCATAAACAATAATAACATATTTGTCATCAAGCTCTTTTAGGGTAGAAATTTTGCTCCAAGAGTTAACAAGAATTGCTTGCCCTGCAACATGGTAAGGTTGGGAAAAATCCATTAATTTGCCACGACGTTCGGTTATAGACATTGTTGCAATAAGGCAATCGACCTTTCCTGAATTAAGATACGAAATACGATTTCTGAGTGTAACAGGAACATATTCAACAGCATTTTCATATTTATTCAGAATAGCTTTTGAAAGATGCGAAGCTAAATCAACATCAAAGCCGTAATTATAACCATCTTTTCCAATAAACCCAAATGGCTTTACGTCTGTTCTAACACCAACTACAAGTTTTCCACGCTTAAGAACTCTTTCAAGATCTGTCATCTGACTTTTTTTGCCACAGCCACATAATATAAAACATGACACCAATACCAGAAAAATTGATAAAAGCTTCTTCATAAAAAATTCCTTCTCCCTAGAAATAATAACGAATGATACAATAAATGTCAACTTTTGCAGATTGTTACTTATCAACTAGCATTCACCAAATACACTTGCTTGCACAGTCTCAACTAATTTATTTCATCATTACCTTACTCAAAAGAATTCAATAAAATGGATTTTAGAAGCATTTTATAAGAAATATCTCACACAACAATATAACAACATAGTCCTAATGAAATATGGCAAACCGTATATTTTCTATAATAAAAAAAATAAACCACATACCGCACCCTTTCCACAACCTGAAATTCCTTTAAGGAAAATCAAGTTATGAAAAAATGCATGGTTTGTGGGGTAAATAATTTAGTAAGATTGGTAAATGTAATATTCTTATATTATGGGGTTAAATGATGGGTAAATGTAATTTATATCTTGTCTACAGATCATTAGCTATGCTGTATAGCTGATGTGGTTGTAAATATCGGGGTTGATATTCACGTTGCTGTCATTTCTTCTAAATTCATTAACAGCTTTTGTGATTTTATTAACAAATGCTGAAATAAAGTTAGGATTTTGAACCATATCTGCTCTTTTAGAACGGTTCATATCATTTTCAAAATTAATTTTAGCGTTCGGAGCTTGCAATGCAAGAATTGCTACACTCGGAGCAATGTTATTCATATTTCCTTCTCCGAAAGAAATATATTTTTTATTAAAGTTATTTACATTGATTGAATTTACTTTCATATTATCCTCCTCTCGTGAGGTTCCTTATTAAGTGTTGTTTTAACACTTCATCCTTACAAATTAACTATAGACTATAATAATTTATTTGTCAACCCCCACTATTAACTTTTGTTAAGTTGGCAAAAAGCGTGAATTGGCGCTATTATAGGCATAAAGTGACCATTTTACACTTATTATATAAGTGTTTTTATTACACTTTACTTAATATTATAAGTTTATTGTACAAAAATCTATTAGCCAGTTGGCTAGAATATTAGTCATGCAAATATAACCGGTTAGGGAATTGTTAACCAATACCGATTTACATTTAATATAATCATAAAATCTTTTTCATACTTCCAGCTATTCTTAATTCCTCGGAGTCATTTGACTCCGTTTTTATTTTGAAATTACAGAGAAAGCAAACGTTCAGAAATAATATCAACGGCATCATACTTTGCAAGGGCAATCGCACCTGATTGAAGTTCAAGTAACTTAGCCTTATCTTCCACAAGAGACAAAATCAATCCAATGAGAGTTCCTCCATTAATCTCGTCGTCCTCAAGGTAAATAGCTGCACCATGCTCTTTCATATATTTTGCGTTTTTTCGCTGGTGATCAGCTGCCGCAAACGGATAAGGAACAAGAATTGAAGCAACACCGGATGCTGAAAGCTCTGATAAACTTAATGACCCGGAACGAGAAACTGCGATATCAGAAGCCTTAAGAATAGTTACCATATCATCAAAATATGGTTTTATAATTAAATTTCTATCTTCCGCGTACTCCGGATAAATTTTTAAAAGTTGTTCTATGACACGCTGGAAGTTCTTTTTCCCTGTTTGAAAAATGATTTGCAGGTCATGCTCTTTCGATAATTTTTTAAGAATTTCTACGGCACTGTCATTAATTGATCTGGCACCTTGGGACCCACCCATAATACAAAGAGTAATCTTATCCTGAAGTCCTAAAACTTTTCTCGCATCAGCTTTTGAGAGAGTTTTAAAAGTTTTTCTAATAGGATTTCCACTAATCAAAAAGTTTTTATTGTTAATTTTTTCTTTTGCGCCTTCAAATGCCAAAGAAACACATTTTGCACCGACAGCAAGTTTTTTTGTTACAAGCCCGGGGTTAGCATCACAATCATGAAGCATATAAGGAGTCCCTGCCAGCTTTCCGGCAAAAAGCGCCGGTGCAGACACATAACCACCTGTACCAAATATCGCATGCGGTTTATATTTTTTTATATAACCAAAAGATTTTATCACTGCAAATCCTAATTCAAAAACCCATTTTACAAGTGCTAAATTTAATTTTCGAGGCATGCCATGAATGCTTACCGGCAAAAAATCATACCCTTTTTGCTTTACAATGTCAAACTCAAGATTATTTGGATTTCCAACATAAAACACTTTATATCCGCGTGCCAAAAGTTCATCAGCTATAGCAACGGCAGGATATATGTGCCCACCTGTGCCCCCGCCTGTTATAAAATAAATTCCTTTTTTATCGGATTCTATCATTTTCCTGATTCCTTATTTTTTTAATACGCTTTTTGGAAATATTTAACAAAATTCCAACCATCCACAATGAAACGATTAACGAGGACCCGCCATAGCTTATAAACGGAAGCGGAACACCGGTTGTCGGAAAGAACGAACTTGCAACACTTATATTCAAAAAGGCCTGAAATCCTATTGAGAAAGTTATACCTACTGCAAGCAATCTTCCATACATGTCAGGACAACGTGAAGCGACAATAAATCCTCTATGAACAAGAGTCCAGAAAAGTCCTATAATTAATACACATCCAACCCATCCGAGTTCTTCTGCAATAATAGCGAAAATAAAGTCAGTGTGACATTCCGGAAGATATGCAAGCTTCTGAATTGAACCTCCGTAGCCAACACCATTAAAACCACCCGAGGCAAAAGCAATTAAAGACTGAATAATGTTATACCCTGCACCCTGAGGATCGGTCTCCGGATGGCGCCAAATTCTTAAACGTTGAAGCTGATATGGTTTAATAATTGTTGTCAATGCAAGAATAATTGTTGTTACCCCTGCAGCAAGACAACTGAAAAAAAGTTTCAAAGACCCACCACCACAAAGAAACATTACGACCGAAACCGATAAAAGCAGAATTACCATACTCAAATTAGGTTGCATAAAAATAAAGGCAAGCATAATTAAGATAGGAATAAAAGCTTTTATCCATTTGTTTTCATCAAGAAGATTTGCATTATCCTTAAATGCAGCCGCAAGAAGCAGTACAACAGCGGGTTTTGCGAATTCAGACGGTTGGAGCTGAAAACCGAAAAGATTTATCCAACGCTTTGCACCGTTAACAGTAACCCCAAGAGGCGTAAAGTCAACAAGTAAAAGCATTATGATTATTCCGGCAGCAAGAATTGTATTCCACTTAGCAAGCTGTTTGTAATCATAATTTGTAAAAAATTTAAGTCCGATAAAACCGACAATAAAGCAAATTACTTGTTTTATCAAAAATTGAGCCGGATTTATACCTTCATCAAGACATTTTGGCGCTGACGCTGAAAAGATTGCCATAAAACCTATTATGACAAGAAAAGTTACGACAACCAACAGAGTCCTGTCCGGAGAAGAAATTATAACGCTCTGAATAGGCTGCCTGCTTCTTCCGGCTCTTTCTCTATCCAACTCGTGATAAGACATATTCCTTAAAGACCTTTCCTCTTTCTTCATATCCGCTAAACATATCAAAACTTGCGCAAGCCGGTGATAATAATACTACGTCAGGTTTTAATTCGATTGATTTATCAATTGCACTCTGCAAACTTTCCTCTCTTATAATATTTTCAAACTCATCTTTTCTCAAATTTTCCTCAAACCTGTCAGCAGCCTCTCCAATCAAAATTACTGTTTTAATATGCTTTTTACAAGCTTCGTCAAATTCTTTCAAATCTGTGTTTTTATCTCTTCCACCTGCAATTAAGACCACATCTTTATCAACAAAGGATCTTATTGCAACAAGCGAAGCCTCAGGATTTGTAGCCTTTGAATCGTTATAAAAAACCATTCCGTTATTCTCTGCAAATCTTTCAAGCCTGTGTTCAGGAACTTTAAACGTCATAATCGCATTTTTGATATGTTCATTGGAAATTCCCTCCAATTTTGCCGCAATAACCGAGCATTCAACATTCTGATAATTATGCTCTCCAATCAGCGGGCAGTTTTGAAGGTCGATAATGTGCTCTTCAATTCCATTACGCTTAAAATAAATAGCATCATTTTTAACATAACAGCAATTATCACCACATTCCTCCCCAAACATAAACACTGTTCCTCCACAAATTTTTGAAAATTCTCTCAATTTTTCATCTTTTGCGTTCAGAATCGAATACGCAGGCTCCGTTGGGGATTTGAAGATTTTTGCCTTTGCGTCAAAATAATTTTCCAAATTTCCATGCCAGTTAACATGGTCCGGTGTAAAGTTTGTCCAAACTGAAATCTGTGGCTGAAAAGCGTTACTATACTCAAGTTGGAAGGAACTACACTCACAAACAAAAATTTCGACATCTCCATCCAACAAATCACACGGAGGTACACCATAATTTCCGCAAGGATATGCCTTAAATTCCTCACTTAAAATATGCGCAGTTAAAGCTGTTGTTGTAGTTTTTCCGTTAGTTCCAGTAATCGCAATAAAGGGTTTTCCGGTTTGAAAAAATGCAAGTTCGATTTCCGAAATCACTCTTATATTTTTTTCTTTGAGCATTTTCATAATATCGGAATTCGGCGGAATTCCGGGACTTGTAACTGCAATATCCGCATCTTTCAAAAATTCATTGCTATGAAACCCCATTTCAATTTTTATTCCGAGAGCCTCAAGTTCTTTAATACTTTCAGCATCTTTTTCTGAACATTCTCTGCTTTCAGTGATAAAAACAGACGCACCATGTTTATTTAAATACTTTGCTGCTGCAATACCACTTTTCGACAACCCTAAAACAAGAATTTTTTTATCATACCAATTTGAATTCATAATTTAAAACACTCCTTTTTGGGTCAAATAATAAAGAAAGAGAGCAAAAATACTCAACAGAGCGGAGCAAAAGGCAAACACGGCCACAATTTTCTTCTCACTCCAACCACAAAGCTCAAAGTGATGGTGAATAGGAGACATTTTAAAAACTCTTTTTCCTGTTAGCTTAAAACTCGTAACCTGAATAATTACGGACAAAGTTTCCATAACAAAAATTCCACCTATAAAAATAAGTAAAAATTCAAATTTTCCAACAACTGCAAGAGTTCCAAGAAATCCGCCAATAGCAAGCGAACCCGTATCACCCATAAAGACCTGCGCCTTAGGCTTATTGTATTTTAAAAATCCGAACAAAGCACCGGCAACTGATGCCGCAATTATAGCAGATCCCTGATGTCCCGTTAAAAACAACAATGCAGTACATGCCGCAAATGCAAAAACTCCGGTTGATGCAGCAAGTCCATCAAGTCCATCCGTCAAATTATACGCATTTGAAGCACCGGTAATGACAAAAATTGCAAGCACCGGATACAGCCAACCAAGATTTATTGAATGACTTCCAACAGAAAAAACTGTGCCTGCATCATTTACAAGGATTACATAAAGTGTCGGCAATAAAGCTATCGCCATCTGTCTCAAAAGCTTACCCTTTGCGCTCAAACCGTCATTATGTTTCCCTTTAAGCTTCAAATAGTCATCCTGAAATCCTGCAAGCGCATAAAACACAAGTGTCAAAAGTACAATAAATATTTCCTCAGACATATCTTGTCCGAGCGCGAGTGTTATAATTGAGGCAATAACGACTGCAACGATGATAAAAACTCCGCCTGTAGTTGGTGTTCCTTCTTTCTGTTTATGAGCCTCCGGAGCAAGATCTTTAACATACTGCCCTATCATTTTCTTTTTCAAAAAAGAAATGTACGGAACACCGAGCAAAAGGCACAAAATCATTCCTAATAAAAACGCCACTGCAATCATTATCATAATTAAATTTTCTCCCTAAGATTTTCAATTATCCGTTCAAATTTCATTGAACGCGAAGCTTTTAAAAATATTGTACATCCGATATTCACGTTATCAAGAATGTAACGGGAAACATCTTCATTATTTTCAAAATTCTTTACAAAATAATTTTTCAGTTTAAGCTCTTCCCCGATTTTTTTGGCAAGATTTCCAACAGTGAAAAATCTCACATCACAATTTGATTCTTCGGCAAGAAACTTTCCGACCTCGCGATGAAGATCTTCTGAATTTTCACCGAGTTCACCCATATCACCGAGGATAACTACCGGATTAGAATACAATTTCACAAATGTAGAAACAGAAGCTTTCATTGATTCAGGGTTTGCATTATAGCTGTCATTTATAATTTTGTACCCCGAAACCTCTTCGACTTCCCATCGTTTTTCAATCGGCTTGTAGGCAAGAAGCCCACGCTTAATCTCTTCATAGGTCATACCGAGCTTATACCCGAGTTCAATTGCAGAAAGTGAGTTTTCAACATTGTACAAACCTTCAACATTCAATTCGTATTCAAAATTCTTATAAACGAATTTTGAATACCCTTGTCTTTGCTCTAAAACGACAGCATCTTCAAGTGAATACCAGATTTTTTCTCCGTCATACGACACAAACTTTTTCAATCGAGGATTGTCTTGTGAAATCAAAGCACCCGATTTGTTCAGGTAAGAAACGATTTCAGCTTTCGCTTTTGCGATATTGTCGAGACTTCCAAGGCGCCCGATATGCGCCGAGCCGGCATTTGTAATTATTGCATAATCCGGCTCAGAGAACTCACTCAGAAGCTCAATTTCTCCTAAACCCCTCATCCCCATTTCAACAATAAGCGCTTCAGTGTCATCTTCCATTGAAAGAATAGTCTGGCAAAGCCCTATTTCGTTGTTATGGTTCGAAAAAGTTTTTTGAGTCTTAAATTTTTGACTCAAAACCGAATAAACCATTTCTTTCGTTGTGGTCTTACCTGAACTTCCCGTTATTGCAACTGTTATCGGCTTTATTTTATTTTTGTAAAAAAGCGCAATTTTCAAATAAGCCTTCAGAGTATCTTCAACTCTAAAAACCACTTTCGCACCGTCAAAAACCTTATCCGTCGTCGTAAAATAGCCGCAACCCCCTTTTTTCAGCGCCTGTTCTATAAATTTTTCGCCATCAAAAGTTTCACCCTTTAACGGCAAATAAATATCACCCTCTTTAATAGTTCTTGTGTCTGTCGAAATCCAGAAGGCTCCTTCACTTCCGTACTTTTTTAAAACAACCGCACAAGTTGCAGTTTTCAATTCTTTCTCATTAAACTTCATACTTTTATGATACTTCAAAAAAACAGTCTGAAACACAAAGTTAATAAATATTAATACTGCTTGACAATAACTTTTGAGTATCTGATAATGACTATACGTGTATACTCAGGTAAATCGTTTTATAAAACCCCAAAAGCATAGCCGAAAGGGTTACGAAACCTAAAATAGAAAGGACATTAAAATGTACGCAATTGTAGAAACAGGCGGAAAACAATACCAGGTTGAAGAAGGCCGCTATGTAGACATTGAACTTCTTAACAAAGAAACTGATTCAAAAGTTGTTTTTGATAACATCGTTATGATTGTTAACGGTAAAAAATCAAAAGTTGGTCAGCCTTATGTTGCAGGCGCTTCTGTAGAAGGTGTTGTAGTTAAAGAAGATAAATCTAAAAAGATTATTGTTTTCAAACAAAGACCTAAAAAAGGTTACAGAAAAAAACAAGGTCACAGACAAGGCTTCACAAGAGTTATGATTAACAAAATCAGAACTTCTGCTCAGAAAAAAGCTGAAACAGCAACTGAAGAAGCTTAAGTTCTCCCATCACCTTTAGATTTTACAGAAGGCGGGAGAAGTGGAACAAACTAAGTAGTACAAATTACAAAACGGAGATATAACAATGGCACATAAGAAAGGTATGGGATCTACCCGTAACGGACGCGACTCGGAAGCGAAGCGCTTAGGCGTTAAAAAATTCGGCGGCGAAGCTGTTAAAGCCGGCAATATCATCGTTCGCCAACGTGGAACTAAGTTCCACCCCGGCAACAATGTTGGTATCGGTTCTGACGATACTCTGTTTGCTTTGATTGACGGTCAAGTTAAATTTGAAGCTCACAGACGCGACAGAAGACAAGTCAGCGTTTACGCAGTGTAGAACAATTTAAACTAATTGTTAAAAAGCTCTTCTTAATAAATAAGAAGAGCTTTTTAAATTATCGAAGTTTAAATTATTTTCCAAAGCTACGCAACTTACTTGCTAAACAACACTGCTCTTGCGGCAGCTGATGCCGGAATAATTGTTTCATTATACATTGCGACAGGATAAATATCTGTCGGATTTGATACGGTACAAGTATAGTCATCCGTCCCAATATCACCAACTTCTGAGCCTTTGTCGCATTCTACAAGCTTGTTAGGTCCTTTTTGTCCGTTCACATCAATATACCCAAAACAGTAATTATCTTCCAAATTCGCAGTAGCTTGACGGCAATTCGATTGCATATTATTGAAAATCAATGTTATGCCATCATTAAGAAATAAAAACGTTGACCCACCATCCCAACGCGCTACAGTACCGGCATCTGGCTTTCCTCCTGTGGAGTTATTTAACAACACAAAGCCACCCCAACCCAAAAGTGTCGTGCCATGAAGAAGTCCAAACCCTCTTAAATCTTGCATAGCTGATACCGCCTGATCACTAGGAATTAATACTGGATAATAGTTCGGATCTCCACGCGTTACATTAAAATCTTCACCATTGGCAACCTTAACGACATTCAATCTGTTTCTGAAAATTGAGTAAATCGTCTGTGCTTCGCCGTCCTGAACACTCCCGTTCGCACCTTGTGCAGGGTTCGTACCTGCGATTGTTTGCGACAGGTCATAATCATTGAGCGCTTTATTCATCTCAACGGCTTGCGCCATAACCGATAACGCTTTTTTGAACGCAGTCTTGTACTGTGCGCCGTTCGTTGCATTGATTACAGTCGGAATCGTCATCGCTGCAACCACACCAATAATTCCGAGGGTTATTAAAACCTCCGCCAAAGTGAATGCTGCAACTCGCTCAAAATGGCACCACCCACAATTTAAACGGAAAGCATCGTTTCCGTTTGTGATTGTTCGTCTCCAGCTATCGTTCGCGCCCCTAATCGGCTTGAAGAAAGCTTCAAATTTCTTTTTAAAACAAGAGGATAAACTGACCTGAAAACCGGCTTCGTTATTGGGTTTCATCTCGTCGACTTTTTTTAATAAATCCGAGAGCAAATGGGCATTTTTATTGGGTTCTATCATAGCGATACCCCCGAAACCCTGTCTACGAGACCTTTTAGAGTGCCCCCCCCCCCGCAAATGCAGTCATAGCGCGCTTTTTCATACGTTTTACCTCTTTCTTTCTTAATTACTGTTACTTCCTTATCTTAACATATTTCTCCGCACTTTTCAACCCTGTGTTCTAGTTCAATACATACTAGACTAACCTTGCTTAGCACTTTTTTTAAATAGAAAAAATGGACAAGGATTTAGCCTAATCTACTTACTTAACACGCTTTAATTAATTTTATTCAGAAAGAGTTCTTATTGTATCAGCAATATAATCAAATCCAACAATTTCTCCGAGGGCTTCAGGAATTACCGCCTTACCATAAATCAGTACAGGCACTTTTTCTCTGGTATGATCAGTACCGGGAACTGTCGGATCACAACCATGATCTGCGGTTATTATTAAAATATCATCATCACGCATTTCGTCAATTATTTTAGATATATATACGTCAATCTCTTCTATTGCCTTTCCGTAACCTTTTGCATCATTTCTATGTCCGAAAAGCATGTCGGTATCAACAAGGTTTGTAAAAATCAAATCAAAATTCCATCCACCCTTATAATCACTATATGAAATTGCATCAAGGTTAAGTTCACCTTTCACAGCCTGTAAAGTTAACTCCAAACCTTCCTTATTCGATCCGGTATGAATTGCGTGAGTAATACCTGATTTTGAAAAGATATCCTCAATTTTACCAATACCGATTACCCGTCCGCCCTTGTTTTTTATCTCATTCAAAAGCGTATGAGATGGCACCATTGAATAATCCCTTCTATCCTTTGATATTCGTGTCGGTTTACCGTCAATCATCTTGTAAGGGCGTGCAATTACACGTGAAACATTATATTTTCCTTCATCTAAAATTTTTCTGGCAAGTTCACACCAATTATAAAGCGTTTCAAGAGGAATCAAATCTGTATCAACAGCAATCTGAAAAACACTGTCTGCACTTGTGTACACAATCGGGAATTTAGTCGTATGATGTTCTTCGTTCAACTTTTCAATAATTGCAGTACCGCTTGCGGGACAATTCGCCAGAACTCCACCACAACCTGTTTCCGAAATAAACTTTTTAACCAAATCTTCAGGAAACCCGTTAGGAAAGGTAGCAAAAGGAGTTTCACTGACAAGTCCGGCTATTTCCCAGTGACCAGTCGTTGTATCTTTACCTTTAGATTTCTCAATCATAGTTCCATAAACAGCAGTGGGATTTTCAACAGGAGAAATTCCTTTAAAATCCTGAATATTTCCGAGCCCCATTTTTTCAAGAGAAGGAAGATTCAAACCGTTATTAAATTCACAGACATTCTTTAATGTATTACATTCCGGAATATCACCAAAATCTGCACAATCAGGCATTGCACCTATTCCCATACTGTCAATTACAACAATTATTGCTCTTTTCAAAATTCCACTCCTTTATCTTTTTCTTTGAAAATATTTTAGCACAAAAAGACAATTTTTTAACAAACTTGGCAGTGGTAACGTGTTTCCAAGCACTAAAAAATGCCGATGGCCACTCTGCCGAGCAAAACAATTGAGTATTGTTTTGCGAGAGGCAAGAACCGGAGGTTCGACTCCGTTACTAAAAGTTTTCCAAGCACTAAAAAATGCCGATGGCCGGAGTCGAACCGGCACGTGGGGTGAACCACACCAGATTTTGAGTCTGGCACGTCTACCAATTTCATCACATCGGCATTTATATCAAACTGTCATGTAAGATAATATTAACAGAAACATTTTAAAAATTCAATAACTTTTTTAAAATAATATTTTATTGACAGGTGGAATGGTTAAAATCAAATCTTTTTTGTAAAATAACCTGATTGAGCAGTTAAGATTTTTCTAAAATTTCGTAAAATAAAATTATTAAAAAATATTTTTTGAGGTTTTATGAAAAAAAAAGTTTTGATTATATGTATTGTTTTATTATTATCTTCAGTGGCGGCGCAGGCTGAAGTTATGGAAGGCGGAGTCAGCAAGATTGGAGAAATAAATGGAAATCAGGTAGTAGATCAAAACACTAATATGCCGGTATCAAACGCAGAGGTAACTCTTCCTATGCTTCAATACAAAACTTATACAGATAAAAACGGGATTTTTCATTTGGGTACGGAAGTTGAAGGTCAAACCGTAATGTCAATAACCAAAGAGGGTTACAGACCTTTTTCGCTTACGGTTGATAAAAAATCTACCTCAACACCTTTAATTGTCGGTATTCAAAAAAGTAATGAAAACGATATCCAACTTGAAACTCAGATGATGCACCTTGGAGACAATAATTACTCCAAAAATTCCGCTAATTCAAATGAGTTTAGTATTAGTGCGATGGGTCCATTTTATACAAAAAGTTTCAAAATGAGTACAGCTGCCATAACGAAAAACAATTTTCTGCTAATAGGGACAATAATCGGCATAGATACGGCAGTTGCACGTTCAATGGGGCAAAATAGAATTCGCAATTCCTATTCAAGTCCTCCGGAAGTATTTTTTAACGGACAAAAAATAGCCGAAATTCAATTAAACGGTGACGGTCAACGCATAAAACTTCCAACTAATTTGATAAGGACAAATCAAAATAATGAAATTACTATTAAAACAGGAATAAATATGACACAGACAGCATATACCGATTATGATGACATTGAAATAATGAATTTAAGCATAATTTCAGAGTAACATTATCACTTTATTTAAAAATACTGATTTATGTACCTGCACTTTAATTCCTAATTTCACCAAAAGCGCATTTTGTAAGCTCTATCC
>CAZCIW010000033.1:0-18885 GCA_964499135.1 uncultured Muribaculaceae bacterium | reverse complement strand
ATTTGTTTTAATAATTCTGTATTTGTCATATTTGCTCTCCTTTGTAGTGTAAATCTTAAAAACATTGATATTATAAAAATTCTTACAATAGCCTACAAGTCCGTATTTTTACGTAACACAAATGGGTAATTGACATGAAAAGTCCTAGTGTATAGTTGATTGAAACTAATTTAATTAGCCAATATAATAAAATTTACAAAAAATTTGTAAAATTTTTACTTAACAAATACTGTGTTTAATATGCTTTGTTTTACTGCTTTAAAAAAATATTTGTTCATGTTAGACTTTTGTTTGAAATATTAACAAAAAGGAGAGTGAAATATGACTCAGGCATGTATGTGTAATTTAGGATTGAAAAGCAATTTTTATGGCTTTGATTTTGCTAAATATGATTCTGATGTTGAAAAATTCGTTTCCGAATTTTCGAAAAGGGCTAATGTAAAAGGTCAATTTTTAAATTGGGTAAATTTGCCACAAGAACAGGCAAAAAGAATAAATGAGATTTATTCTCTTGCCGAAAAATTAAAAGCTCAGACAGGCGCTAAAAAATTGAGTGTTATGGGTATTGGTGGTTCAAAACACACTGTTGAACACATGTTGAGTATTAACGGTTTGAATATTTGCCACGAATGCATTGAATTTTATTCTGATGTAGATTCAGCAAGTTTTGAAAGATTTCTTGCAAAACTTGGCGGAGACGTTACTTCTTCAAATTATATGATTGCTTCAAAATCAGGTTCAACTTTCGAAACAAAAGACGGTTTTTTGAGAATTCAGGAAAGATTAATTGAAGCTTACAAGTCTCAGGGAAAATCTCAGGAAGAAGCCGAAAAGCTTGCTGCAAAACATTTTATTGCAGTAACTGATGCTAATAAAGAAAAAAGTGAACTTAGAAGAACTTCCAATGAAAATGGTTGGCTTGGTGATTTATTTATCCATGATGATGTAGGTGGAAGATTTTCTGCATTCGATGATCATGCGCTTTTCACTTTGGCTTATGCAGGCATGAAAAAAGAGGATATGGTTGAGATGCTTAATGCCGCTCAAGAAGTTTCAAAAATTTCTCTTTCTTCCGATATGAATTGCAATTTGGCTCTTAAAGAAGGTATTTTCTGGGCTGATGCAAAAATGAATGGTATTGAAGCTTCTGTTCATCAATATATGGGTGCAATTTTTGAAAATACGGTTTACTGGCATGCACAAATGCAAAATGAATCCGTTAAAGATACCCTTAAACAAGTTGCAAAAGTTCCGGATGCAATGCATCATAGTGCAGAAGCTCACTTCAACCCTGCAAACAACCTTGTTTTTGCACTTACGGTTGTCAACGACCATGGAGAATGCAGAGAAAATGCAGAAAGTTACATTGAAGCTTTATGTAAATCATATGAAGTTTCAGGTGCTTTTTTCAGTGAAACAGTTGAAACAAGAGGAATGGGGCTAACACCTTCTGCTGCCGGAACTTTAACTCAATTGAGAGCGTTTGCGACAGTTTATCAGGAAATTGTTGAAAAAATCCAAAAAGGAATTGAGTTTCCGGAAGTTCTGGACAGTGTTCTTCAGCCGCACGTTGAATTCTACAAAAAGAACCTCAAAGGTGGAGTTGTTGTTCCCGGAAGAATTTCAAAATAATAATTAAAAAATATAAAGCTCCTAAATCTGAAATTTCAGGTTTAGGGGCTTTTATGTATACAAAAATATGTTATAATATAATTGTAAGAATTTGGGTTGATGAAAAATGATTGATTATGACGGTTTACTAAAAAAAATTCCACGAGTAAAGAAAATACTTGATGATGGAGCAAATACAACACTTTACCACTATACAAAGCCTGAGAAATTATTAGGAATTCTTGAAAGTGGAACAATAAGGTTTTCTAATGCACTTTATCTAAATGATAAAGAAGAAGTTACGTATTCTTACAAACTTATTGTAAGCCTTATTGATAATATGCCGGAACTTGATAAAACTCTTTTTTCAAGAATTAAGGAACACTTTCACCGAAAATATAAAAACATTGTTAACGGAAGTGATAGTTTGAGCAATCGTTATGAATATTATACAATCTCGTTTTCTACAGAAGGTGATAATCTTACCCTGTGGAATAATTACACAAAAGGGCAGAATTATACGGGATATAATATTGGATTTTGCAAAAGAGATTTAATTGCTGATATGGAAAAACAGGGTTTTCACTCAGTTTATGGAAATGTTATTTATAATCAGGAAATGCAGGTTACTGTTCTAAAATCCATATTTGAAAAATGGAATAGACAGTTTAAAAAACTTGACTTTTCAAAAAAAACTCAAAAAAATATAGAAAAACAACAGACCATAATGTTTGAACTTATTGATATTTTGTCGGTAATAAGTTTATTTTTCAAAAATCCACATTTTAAAGATGAAAAAGAATATCGAATTATATTCATTTCTCACTTTAGTCCCGGCTCCTATAAACAGACCAAAATTTTTGAAAAGAAAGGGCTTTTTGTCCCATATATAGAATATAAATTTCTTAAACGTACAGTAAGTTCTATTAATATTGGTCCGACTTTGGAAGAAAATATTTTTTACACAAGCACTTGTCGTATGCTTTTGAATTTTGGTTATGAAAAGAAAACTGTTAATCGCTCAAAAATTCCGCTTCGATATTAAAATTCGGATAAACAGTTTTAATAAAACGATGTAAAAATTCAAAAATGGAATTTTTTCTATTGCGTAGGCTTTATTTTCGGTTAATAATAGGATTTATGGCAACAAATTTTGATTTTTTAAAAAGTACAGACAGAAACCTTTTCGATATCATAATAGAAGCCGAAAAGCTTTACCGAGATGAATATTTTGAACAGTGTATGGGGCAGACAAGGCGTTTTGGTGAACATATCTGCAAGGATGTTCTTGGAAACCGTCGTACGACCGAAGAAACTTTTGATGATATGC
The DNA here is from genome assembly GCA_964499135.1 of uncultured Muribaculaceae bacterium. Taxonomy (GTDB): domain Bacteria; phylum Cyanobacteriota; class Vampirovibrionia; order Gastranaerophilales; family Gastranaerophilaceae; genus Scatenecus. Next base: position 15,944 of record CAZCIW010000033.1, on the reverse strand, counting down.
TTTCAACCCTTAAAGATAAATCAAAGGGAAATCCGCAGGAAAAAGAATTTCTTGACGATTTATATTTTCTAAAAAGAAACGGAAACAAATCAGTTCATGGCGCAAAGGTAAAAAAAGACGGAATTGTGGCGCTTGAATGTCTTCAACGGGCATTTGAAGTTGCGATAAGTTATTCTATTTTTAAAAACGGGCCATCTGATAAACTTCTCAGGCTCCAGTATGATACGGAACTTCTTGTAACGGGAAAGAAAAACAAATCGCTTGCCCAAAGGTATTCCGAAGCAAAAATAAAGACAAAAAAAGAAAAATCTTTTGAAACAAAACCTCCTAAACAGGAGAAAAAAATAACTGCCGGAAAGCCGTCAAAAACTTCCAAAAACAAACCGCAAAAAGCTTCAAAAATTTCGGTTTTCTGGATAATAATGCTTATTGCATTTACAATGTCACTGACGACAATTGGGTTTTTGATGCTTACGATGATTAAACCGTAAAGGAAAATTTATGACAGATTATAAAGAATTTTTAGATAAAGGAATTTATGATATTCAGGACGGAAAATTTGATAGTGCAATTGAGAATATCAACAAATCACTTGAATTAAAAAAAGATTGGGAAATTCCATATTTTTACAGAGGAGTAGCAAATCAGGCGCTTAAAAATTTTGATGATGCAATGCTTGATTATACAAAAGCAATTCAGCTTAACGACAGGATGACTGATGCTTATTACAATCGTGCGCACATCACGCTTTCAAGAAAAGATATTGAAAACCCTGATGTAGAAAAGGCTGTTTCGGATTTAGAGAAAGCGCTTGAACTTGACCCGAAATTTATTGACGCACTCTTTGCGATGGCTGCGGCTTGGAAAAAACTTGGCGAATATCACAGGGCGCTTGAATATCTTGAAAAATTAATCGAAATTGAGCCCGATGCAATTCAGGCAAAAGCTTTGAAAAAACTCATTTTGCAAAAATATATTGTAAAATAAAAACCTTATGTTGAAAATAAGTAAACCATAAACTGCCAAAAAATATTTCCGTGCTCCTGCGACTATTTTTACTGCGCTGTAGTTTTCAGCCTTGTAAAAAGCGCAAATAAAATTCTGACACAGCATAAGAGCATATGGTTAAAAAATAATCGGGCATATGCCCGATTATTTTTATACTTTTACTGTTTTAAGTTCATCTTCAACTTTTGCCAAAATTTCATTTAATTTGGAAGCGTCTTTCACACCGCCTTGTGCAAAGTTCGGACGTCCGCCACCGTTTGCACCGGTTGCGCGTGCGATTTCGCCGACGATTTTGCCTGCGTTAATTCCTTTTTTAACAAAACTGTCAGAAACTTTTGCGATTACCATTTTGCTGTTTGCAAGAACTATAATACTTTCTCCAAGACGTTGAGAAAGGAATTCAACACCGATTTTTGCGCCGACAGGGTTAACGTCTTCGATTTTTGAGATAAAGAGTTTTCCGCCATCGATTTCTTGGGCTTTTGACGCGAAAGTTGAGAATTTAGCTCTTGCATTTTCTTCTTCCAACTTTTCGATTTTCTTTCCGAGTTCTTTGTTTTCATCGAGAACTTTTTCAATACGTTCGATAACTTCATCATAATGAGCTTTGAACATCAATGAAATTTTGTCCATTTCGCGAACTTTTGCGTTCATAAAATCAAATGCTGCACGGGATACGACAAGTTCAATACGGCGAGTTCCGGCTGAAATAGCACCTTCTGTAACTATTTTTACAAGACGCAGGTCGCGAATGTTGCGCGCGTGTGTGCCGGCGCAGAATTCTTTTGAAATGCAGGTTTTGCCGTCAGTTATTGATACAACTCTTACCACATCGTCGTATTTTTCACCGAACAAAGCGGTTGCGCCCGTTAATTTTGCCTGTTCAATGTCCATAACATCTGTTTTAACGTCATATCCTTTTGCAATCCAGTTGTTCATGATTTTTTCAACATTGATGATTTCATCCGGTGTCATTGCACGATTGAATGTGAAGTCAAAGCGCATTCTGTTTTCTTCAACTTGAGAACCTGCCTGGTGGACTTCATTTCCGAGAACCTTAATCAGTGCGGCTTGTAATAAATGTGCCGAGGTGTGGTGAAGACGTATTTCTTCACGGCGTGGAAGGTCTATTATAGCTTTAACGGTTTCTCCGATTGTAATTTCACCGTTAATAACTTTTGCACGGTGTACAAAAAGGCTGTTTACTTTAAAAGTTGTCAAAACTTCAGCTTTGAGATTGTCGTTTTCGATAACACCGCTGTCGCCGACTTGCCCGCCGCATTCAGCGTAGAAAGGAGTTTTGTCTAAGACGATATCAACATAACCGTCACCTTCGACTGTCGCAAGGATTTTTGCTTCGCACTCGTTTTCTGAATATCCTACAAAATCAGTTGAGCCGACTTCGTTTTCGATTTTTGCGTATTTAATATCACCGGTTACGGAAATCTTTTCAGCTGCGGCTTTTGCGCGGTCTTTTTGTTCCTGCATTGCTATTTTGTAACCTTCTTCGTCAACTTTTAAACCTTGTTCTTCCGCAATTTCTTTTGTAAGTTCAAGCGGGAAGCCGAATGTATCATAAAGTTTGAATGCACTTTCACCATCAATATCTTTTTTGTTTAAGATAAATTCGTCAAGAAGTTTGTAGCCTCTGTCGAGTGTTTTGTTGAAACGTTCTTCTTCTTTTTTGATTATGTCGATAATTTTTGTACGATTTTTAATCAAATCCGGATATGCTTCTCCATAATGTTCAATGACAATATCAACGAGTTTATAGAGGAACGGAAGTTCCATACCTAAAATCTTGCCGTGGCGGAGTGCACGTCTTAAAATCATTCTCAAAACATAACTTCTACCTTCATTTCCTGGAATTACACCGTCTGAAATAAGGAAAGTTACGCATCTTGCGTGGTCTGTAATTATGCGGAGGGAAATATCGGTTTTTTCCGATTTTTTATATTCGACACCAGACATTTCACAAAACTTATCCAAAATCGGTCTCAACAAATCTGTCTCAAAGGTTGAAGCCACACCCTGACAAACCATTGTAATACGCTCAAGACCCATGCCTGTATCAACATTTTTGCTTTCTAAAGGTGATTGATTGCCTTCTTCGTCCTGATAAAGCTCGGTGAACACAAGGTTCCAAATTTCAACCCATCTGTCGCATTCACAGGTATCAATTCCGCAATTAGGGTCATCGCATTTGTACTGTTCGCCAAGATCGTAGTGAATTTCTGAGCAAGGTCCGCAAGAACCTGAAGCTCCCGGAGGACCCCAGAAGTTATCTTTTTTACCTTTGCGTTTAATTCTTTCTGCCGGAACACCAACGTTTCTCCATATTTCGTAAGCTTCGTCATCTGTTTCAAAAATCGTAATCCATAGGCGGTTTTTGTCGAGTTTGAGAACTTCTGTTACGAATTCCCATGCCCAAGGAATAATTTCTTTTTTATAATAGTCGCCAAAAGAAAAGTTGCCGAGCATTTCAAAAAATGTATGATGGCGCGGCGTTCTTCCAACGTTTTCAATATCGCTGTCTTTTCCGCCGGCTCTCGCGCATTTCTGGCATGAAGTTGCGCGTGCAGGGTCATATGGTGATTTTACAATTCCTAAAAATATTGGCAAAAATTGAAGCATTCCGGCAGTTGTTAAAAGTACTGTCGGGTTGTCGGGTACCAAGCTTGAGCTTTCGACAACTGTGTGCTGATGTTTATCTTTAAAATAATCTAAGTATAATTTTCTGATTTGGTTTCCGGTTAGCATAATTATTCCTTTTCTATTTTTGTACATTCCTCCCGAAATTGTAACGTAAAAATAACAAAATTGCTACGAATAGGCAAAAATGTTAATGTAATTTTCTGAAGGAGGGTTTTATGAATTTTGATGAAAAAGATTTGCTTCTTGCACAAAAAGAAGGTGTTATTTCTTCAGAAGTTTTTTCGGATTTGCTGAGGTTTTTAAAATCATTGCAAAAAAATTCAGCGGCTCAAATTACACAAGAACCGCAAAAGAGAAAATTTACGATTGAAAATTTTCTTTATTATTTTGGCGCAATGCTTATCATATGCACGATGGGCTGGTATTTGGGAAATACTTACGAGGCATTTGGAAATAATGGACTTCTTGTGATTTCCGTGCTTTACTTTGTAATTTTCACATTTATCGGAAATTTTTTATGGAAGCGGGAAAAAACAACTCCTGGAGGACTTTTGTATGTTTGTGCCGTTAGCATTGTTCCCCTTGGAGTCTGGGCATTTGAAAAATTTATCGGGATTATGCCTGATGACTATCACAAATATTCAGATTTTCATATCTGGATAAGAAGTGGGTTTATATTTATGGAGCTTGCGACAATTGCGGCGGGACTTGCATTTTTGAAGTTCCGGAAGTTTCCGTTTTTAACGCTTCCGATATGTTATGCGATGTGGTATCTTTCAATGGATATTATGCCGTTTTTTCTCGGAAAAGTTATGGAGCCGACGTGGGGAATGAGAAATTTTGCTACGTTTTTGTTTGCGATAATTATGCTTGGATTAGCGCTGAAATTCGACAGGAAAACAAAAGAAGATTACTCGAGATGGCTTTATCTTTTCGGCGGAACGATGCTCTGGTGGGTAATTGCCTCTATTTTAGGGCAATTTAGATGGGATAATGAATTTGCGTATTTTTCATATGCGATTTTTGCTGTTTTTTATATGGTTTTCAGTATAATTATCCAGAGAAAAATCTTTATGGTATGGGGTGCGCTTGGAATGGTTGCGTATATCGGGCATCTTGCTTATGTTATTTTTAAAGATTCTCCGATATTCCCTCTTGCACTTGTTGCGTTTGGGCTTGCAATTATTTTTGCAGGAATTTATTACGCTAAAAATTGCAAAGATATAGAAGATACTTTGCGGAAAATAATTTTGAAATAAAAAAACGGGAGAAAATCCCGTTTTTTGTTTTAAATCTCTGTAATTTTGCCTGTTAATAAATTTCTTTAGGGTCTATATCTGATTTCAACTTGCTAATGTTTAAATCAATTATTCCACCGCTGGCTCTGTACAATGCTTCTTTCAGTTTAATAACATACGTAGAGTTTACACTGGCTTTTCCGGCATTGACAAGTCTGATAATTTGATTTACTTGTTTTTGCGCATTTTTGGGCATATCAGGATTATGTTGAATTTGGGTAATCATTGAATTGCAACCCCTTGTCCAATTATCGTGTGAACATTCAATTGCATAATTATAAATGCTGTTTTCTCCACCCTCTGCGCGTGGTTTTATGTGTTCAATTGAAGCAACGGATTTTTCAATTAATCGCAATGCTATATTCCTATTGTTTTTTCGTGAGTATTTTATTACAAAAGCTTCAAACTGGTCCTGTGAAGAAGGAAGTTTTTCAGCTATTTCAAGAAGTTTTGCTTGATGTTGAAGTCCCAAATCTCTTGAATACTTATATATTAGAGATATGAATTTTTTTCTGCTAAATGTTGTTTTAGGAATACGTCCATACATTTCGTCATAACTTATTTTGAAAATTTTATTTAGTTCTTGCATTTTTTGCGGAGTAAGATTCTGAATAGAATAATCCCATATTTCGCCAAAAACTTGACTTTGTTTATCAATAAGTTTTGATTCTATGGATTTTGTCTTCATTTGTAATAACTGAGGTAAGTTCTTATCAGGATACTGTTTATTTAAACTTACTAAAAGATTAAAAACTCTTTTTTCCAGCGGTTTCATATAACTATTGAATTGCTTTAATGTATTAAGAATGTCTTCAGTTTTACCGTTGAACATTTTTTTAGCATCAAATGCAGCAATAATGTTCGGATCAATCATTTTCTTTCCGCAACATAAACAGGTTACACCTTGCTTTGCCAATCCAATAATAGCATTCTTGGCATTTGATGAATATACTTTTGGAAGACGACCTGTAAAACTAAATGAGTCACAACTTTGAGCTGAAACCATTTCTGGGTACAGTCCATTTATAGGTATTTTTTGAAGATTATATTTAGGCTGTTTATAAATGCTAAATTTTTGTTGATAAGGGTTATTTAACCCTATTGATAAAATGTCCATATTCAATTAATGTAAATAATAATTTTTTTTGCTAATTTGTAAATAAAATTTTACAATAAAAATCTGATATAATTTTGTAAGAGTAGTGGAAAAGTCAATAGCACTTTCGCAAATAAAACTATGCTTATTAGAAAAATAACTGTATATATTTGTTACTTTTCTTTGCTATCGATATGATAAAAATGCTAAATTATTTACTTTTGAACTACACTTTAGAAGGTCGAAAGGTAAGCTATAACTATAACTTACCTTTCTCATACTTTATAAATTTTGACTCTTGTCGCAAAAAATACCCACTGGCGCGCAAGATTAGAACCTGGGCGATTTTGAAATATGCGGCGTAAGATTTATATTTCTTTATAAATTAGAATTGTTTTGTGCAACTATAGTATAATTTAACAAAAGGAGTTTATATGTCCATTGACGGTGCTAAGAAAAATTTTGATACGATTTTTAATGATAAAGAATTGTTGCAAACCATTATAACTGAAGCCGATACCAGATTGAAATTAATTGATGATATTATAGTAAAAGTTTTAGATTGGAATAAAAAACAAATTTTTACTGAAGAATATACTGAAGATGGCGGGTATATCGACTATTTAATGAAAATAAATTCCAGAAGCTGCTTTATTATTGAGGCTAAGAAAACCTCTAATGAATTGTGGGATTTATGCGATAAATCTCTTAATTCTTATAATATTTCCGGTCCGGCACTTAAAAAAGCCTTGAAAGCAATCGAACAGGCGAGAAATTATGCTATCAATAAAAGTGTTGGAAATACTGTTGTAACAAATGGTACTACCTGGATTGGATTTTTAGGAATAAGGACTGACGGAGTAGAATGGCCGGAAGGTAAAGCTATTGTTTTTCCGAACCTCGAGTCCATAGAAAAGAATTTTGAAAAATTTTATGAATTGTTCTCTAAAGATGGTATATTATCAGAAAACCTGAGGACTAAAATACGTGATGCAGAAGCCGGTAAAGGCGGAATTCCTCCAAAAGTTTTAAAGCTGCCTTATTCTAAGAATTCTATTCTTGTGCCCAGGTCGCCTTTGGCTCATGACATTGAAAGTGTTTTTAACAAATTTTTTGACAAAATTACTGATGAAGAGGATAGCGAAATGCTTGAAAAATGTTTTGTCGAATCTAAAGAAAGCAAATTTGCCGATACCACTTTAAAATCAATTTCTGAAAATTTAATAGCTGATATTGATAAAATAGATACAAAAACAAACCAACTTTCTAAAGAAATTGAAGAGACCATTTTAACAAAACATGGCAGAACGGTATTAATTATCGGGAATAAAGGTTCGGGAAAGACGACTTATATTAAAAGATTTTTTAACATAGTTTTAGACCCTGCGCTTAAGAAAAAATGTCTGATTTTGAATGTTGATATTGGTGTCAGTCCCGGAAAATTAAATTTTACAGAATGGATTACTCTAAGATTAATTGAACAAATACATAAACAATTGTTTGGCAAAAATTGGGGAGAACCGACTTTCAATGATTTAAAAGGAATTTTTAACAGTGATTATCATAGATTTAAAACGGGAACCTTTCAACGTTTATATGAAAATGATAGAGATGCTTTTGATATCAAATTTGGTGAATTTTTGGAAAAAGAAAGAGAAAACAAATTTGAATATTTAATTAAACTTCTTCAAAATGTTGTATCATCCAGAGGTCGTGTTCCTTGTATAATTTTTGATAATCTAGACCATCATGAAAAATCTGTTCAGGATGAAGTTTTTCAATATGCTCAGGCTATACGAGATAAAGTTTTAAGTTTTACACTTTGTCCGATAACGGATAAAACTATCTGGGTTCATTCAAAATCTGGTCCTATGCAAAGTTTTGTGACAACAGTGTTATATCTTCCGTCTCCCCCGACAAAAGAAATAATTCAAAACCGTTTGGAATATATGAAAAATAAAATAAAGAAAATAGAAGCCGGAGGAAATGAAAATCGGGAAGAGAACAAATATTTCTTAAAATATGGCATAAAACTTAATATTAAAGAATTAAATAAATTTGTAGGTCATATTCAAGAAACATTTATAAATACCGAGTTTACGGCAAAAATTATTGGTAAACTTACAAACTATTCAGTGCGAAAATGCCTGGTATTGTCGCGTGCAATAATGACTTCGCCGGTCATAACTCCCGAAGACTTATTTAACAGTAATTTTTCTGAAAAATCAACAATAAGTCTTAAAAATATTGAAAAAGCAATAATCAGGGATAAATGTAATATTTTTGATCAACAAAGTAACAATTATATTCTGAATTTGTTTACTTCAAATCCCGAAAATTATACAACCCCGTTATTAAAACTAAGAATACTGTCATTTCTAAAATATAAAACTTCTCTTTTAAAACATACTTCCAATGAGGTGTTTATAAGTATTGACGATATTTATAATTTTTTCTACGGTTTAGGTGTAAACGAAACATGCGTCAAACAATCTCTTCAACAATTTTTGGAATACGGTCTTATCGGGTGTCAAGATGCCAGCGTATCTGATATTAATTATGCTGAGAAAATTTGTTTAAATCCGTGTGGAATTGAACATTTAAACCTTGCAACGCACTCAAATGTTTATTTGTTTAATATGGCTCTAAGAACACCGATGTTAGAAAATGAGTTTTTCTATGAAATTAAACGTGTGACTAATATTGAATTTTGGAAATATCCAAAAGAAGTTATATTAGTATTTATCAAGTATTGTATCGCTGAAGATAAAAAATATATTCAACTTAATACAAATGAAGAACATGAACACCAACGTGAACTTAGTTCTCAATTAGAAGAATTTATTTAAATAATAGATATTACATGTATGAGCAATTATTGAAATTTATCAATACAATGTATTGACAATCACAATACAATATGAAATAATATAATTATGCAGCACAAATATAAGATGTTCAAAATTAAAGGTCAAAAGTTTGTTGTCAAAATGGATTTGAATCCGCTCACAAATGAGTTTGAATATCATATGTACATCAGGCACCTAATAACCCCGCAACAGGCTATTGCCGCATATTTTTCCAAAACATCCGAAATCTACAATGAAGACCGCTGCCGTTATGAATTATATAGCAGCAGTCTGGACATAACAGTTTACTACACATACCTGAAAGGACAGGATATATTATTGATTACAGCATTTCATCAAGGAGGTCAAGATGGATAAAAATAAAATTGAACATATCCCGACTGTCGGAATGGCTGAGGTCTGCGATTATGTTCCGTCGCCTGCCGAAGAAGAATTAATTAAAGACTTTGAAGCGCAGGCGGATTCCGACATCGCCGCTATAAAGCAGACCGCAAACGTAAATTTCCGCTGGTCTGAATTCGAGATTAAAAGAGCAAAGAAAATCGCCCGAAAGCTTGGAATGCCTTATCAAACATATCTTAAATCAATCCTCAAACAGGCTATGGACAGGGATGAAAAGAAGTTGATGTAGATATTTTACGGTTTTAATTATAACTACATCCTTTTACGATTTCTATAAGCTCTTCTATACAGTCATTGTGCAGGAAGTGTTTTAACGATTTGGAACAAATATTTTAAAAAAGCAGTAAAAATTTTTAATATAACACCTGAAATGCAATAAAAAAGAGGGTTTGAAACATATTCAACCCTCTTTTTGATAAAAAATACCCTGGATGCGATTCGAACGCATGACCTACCGCTTAGAAGGCGGTTGCTCTATCCAGCTGAGCTACCAGGGCTTTGCTATTCTATTTTTTCAGAACAGAGGGCCTAGACAAGTGTTTGGTTTTCGGGGTACCTGTATATTCCCTCCGTAACTCATGCTATCATAAAAATTTTTGATTGCAATATTTTATTTTATAATTTTTTAATTATAATTATTTTATGAAAAAAAATGAAAAAATCGAACTTCTTGCTCCGGCTAAAGATAAAGAAACCGCTTTTGCCGCAATAAATTCCGGTGCAGATGCGGTTTATATTGGAGCCGTAAAGTTCGGTGCAAGACAGAATGCATCCAATAGCCTTGATGATATTAAAGAAATTGTTGATTTTGCACATATTTTTAACGTCAGAGTGCATGTTACTATTAATACGATTTTAACTGATGATGAACTTGAAAGTTCAATTGATTTGATAAATAAGCTTTATAAAATCGGTGTAGATGCAATAATCGTTCAGGATATGGGAATTTTTGACCTCGCGGTGAATGGAAAACTTCCGCCTATTGAAATTCATGCCAGTACTCAATGTGATAACAGAACGCTTGAAAAGGTTAAGTTTTTTCAGCGGATGGGGGTTCGGAGAGTAATTCTTGCACGTGAACTTTCACTCGAACAAATCGAAAAAATTTGCGCGGAAGTTAAAAAAAGTGATTTTAATTCCGATATGGAAATTGAAACCTTTATTCACGGCGCTCTTTGTGTTTCATATAGTGGTCAATGTTACTTGAGCGCTTCAATCGGAGGACGTTCTGCAAACAGGGGTGAATGCGCGCAGCCTTGCCGAAAAAAATATTCTCTTGTTTCCAAGAGTGGAAAAGTTTACGCGAAAGATAAATATTTATTGAGTCTTAAAGATTTTAATGCTTCAAAACATATCGAAAGACTAATTCGCGCAGGTGTAAAATCGTTTAAGATAGAAGGACGTTTAAAATCGGAGAATTATGTTAAAAATGTTGTTTCTTTTTATAGAAAAGAGATTGATAAATTCGCATTGAAAACTTCATCGGGTGAGATTTTTTCTGACTTTGAACCCGATTTAAATAGAACTTTTAATCGAGGTTTTACCGATTATTTTTTGAATACGGAAAAAAAATCAATATCTGCTGAACGCAAAGATCGCACAAAAAATATTTACTGTTTTGACAGCCCGAAATTTGTCGGGGAAAAAATTGGGCAGGTTAAAAAAATTGAAAATAACTGTATTGTTATAAAAAATGCAGATCTTAATCCTCAGGATGGGCTTTGTTACTTTACAGATGATGGGCTTTTGGGTTGTCTTGTTAACAAAGTTGAAAACGGGAAAATTTTTTTGAATAGTACGGATAAAATTAAGACAGGCACAGTAATTTACCGTAATTTTGACAGTAAGTTCGATAGGGAATTAAAAAATTCAAAAATCAAGCGGCGTTTGAAAGTAGATTTTGTTTTTGAAAATAATATTTTAACAGCTACAGATGAGGACAAAAATTCTGTTAAGATTGAAATTAATACGACTGAGCCCGCTAAAAATCCTGAAAAAATGAAAGAAACTTTTAAAAAACAGCTTTTGAAAACAGGGACGAGTAATTTTTATGTGTCGAATGTTGAAGTTAGGGATTGTCTTGGATTTTTGCCGGTTTCATCTATAAATGAAATTCGTAGAGATATTTTAAAAAAACTTGAGACGGAAAGAGTTAAAAATTATGTAATCCCATCCGAAAGTCAGCTTAAATATGAAGAATTTATTTTTAAAACCCATGATTATCGTGCAAATGTTTTGAATGCTAGGGCAAAAGATTTTTACGAGAAATGCAAATGTAAAATAACCGAATTTGCACCCGAAAAAACAAAAAATTTTTCACAAAAAGAACTCATGCGAACTAAACACTGCCTTAAATTTGCATTCGATATTTGTAAATCAGAAGAACAACTTTATCTAATAGATGAAAAAGGGCGAAAATATAAATTGTCTTTTGATTGTAAAAATTGTGAAATGATAATTCAAAATACTAATAAAGCTGAATAGTTGGAAATTTTATTTATATTTAAGCCTAATGCAAAAGAAGAAATTTTGTGCTAGAATTAAGAAAAATGAACTTTTCAATACTGAAAATCGTTATTTTTTCGAGAAACAGGAGAAAATAAATGAAAAAATTTTTATCAATATTTTTAATTTTTGGAGCGCTAATATTTACAGGTACACAAGTTTTTGCGGATGATGCTGCTGATGCACGTGCGTTTTTTGACAGCTATGTTAATGCTGCAAACACTTACAGTCCGACAATAGAGGCAATGTATTCGCCAAAAGCAAAAATTATTCGACAGGTTGTTAAACCGGATGGGACACTTGTTGACGTAAACACGGATACCGCAACATATATGAAACAATTAAAGCTTGGGCAGGCAGGTGCAAAACTTAGAAAATATAAAAATATTTATTCTGATATAAAAGTTGAAAAATTCGGTACAGGATACAAAGTTAGTTCACTCCGTCAACCTTCGGGTGAAACTTACAAGCTTAAAACTTACATGGTTGTTACAAAACAGCCAAACGGGAAATGGTTGATTACGGAAGAAATGATGCAGACAAAAGTTCAAACATTTCTTAAGTATGCCGATAAAAAATAATTTTTTTAGCAGGGAATTTTTATGTTTGAAAAATTTAGATTTTTAACAGCAGGAGAAAGTCATGGGAAATGCCTTACTGCAATAATTGAGGGACTTCCGGCAGGGTTTAAAATAAGCACGGACTTTATAAATCTGGAACTGAAACGTCGTCAGGGCGGTTATGGGCGCGGCGGAAGAATGAAAATCGAAACTGATGCGGTTGAAATTACATCAGGTGTCAGGTTTGGGCAAACAACCGGGGCGCCGGTTACTCTTGTGATTTACAATAAAGATTTTGAAAATTGGGAAAAAATCATGAGTATTAATGCTGAAGATGAGACTGCTGAAAAATCTTTCAGTGCATACCGTCCGGGACATGCTGATTATGCGGGTTCTGTTAAGTATAATCATAAAGATTTAAGAAATGTTCTTGAGCGTTCAAGTGCAAGAAAGACTGCAATTGAAGTTGCTGTCGGTGCTGTTGCAAAACAAATTCTTTTAACATTTGATATTCATGGGTTTTCAAAAATTCTCCAAATTGGAACTGCAAGTAATGAGGAGGATTTTCATAATGAAATTGACAGAGCAAAAGAAGAAGGTGACACGCTTGGGGGAAAGTTTGTTGTTATTTACGAAAATCTTCCTGTTGGACTCGGTTCATATGTTCATTGGGATCGAATGCTTGATGGACGAATTGCTCAGGCAGTCATGAGTATTCCTGCAATAAAAACTGTTTCTATCGGAAATCATCACTGCTACAAGCTTAAAGGAAGTGAGTTTCATGATGAAATGTTTATTAAGAATGGAACTGTTGTTCGTAAAACAAATAATGCCGGTGGAATTGAAGGCGGAATGACTAACGGAGAAAATTTAGAAGTTTACGCCTCAATGAAACCAATTCCGACTTTAAGAAAATCGCTAAGAACCGTAGACGGAGCGTCTATGACAGAAACAGAAGCGCATTTTGAACGTTCCGACACCTGTGCGGTTGAAGCATGTGCTGTGGTCGCCGAAGCACGAATTGCCTGTGTCCTTGTAAATGAACTTTTCCTAAAATATGGCGGTGATAGTCTTGAAGAGATTGATAGAAACCGTTTCAATCCTTAATTTAACTGTGTGTATTTATTTTTTGAAAATTTTTTTAAATGGTGCCGAGAGTTTTTCGCCTATTGTTTTGAAAACAGAAGGAAGTTTCCCGAGTTTTTTAATGCCCAAAATTAATCCTCCTGCTGCCAGAACTGAAAAAAGAACCTTTTTCCAAAGCGGATTTTTTACAATAGAATTGTCAACTTTAGAAGAATGTGTGAATTCGTCTTTTGCAGGTTGATTAAGCGGTGGAATTTTAATAAGTGGCATTTGCGGGGTCCCGACATATCGAGGTTTTGTTCCGGTGATATATGCCGGTGCGTCAAAATTTATTATCCCTGCATCTGCAAGTGCATCGCAACATGTTATCCAGTCTGAAGACATAACATTCCTTTAAAAATTAACTACCTTAATTATTAAAAGTATTTTTTATAAGAAAAATTGCCATTTTGTAAACTGATATTACAAAAATTGGTTGTAATACATATAAAAAGTGCCTGTATAGGACTCTATACAGGCACTTTTAAAAAAATATTATTAATTTTTATTTATCATCAAGTGCTGCAACACCCGGAAGAACTTTTCCTTCAATAAATTCCAAAGAAGCGCCGCCACCGGTTGATACATGTGTGAAATCTTCTGCTTTACAGAATTTTTTAGCGGCAGAAACAGAATCACCGCCACCGATTACAGAAACTGCACCGTTTTTAGTTGCTTCTACTATTGCTTCCAACACAGCCTTTGTACCTTCTGCAAATTTCGGATTTTCAAATGCGCCTACAGGTCCATTCATCAATATAGTTTTTGATGATTTCAAAACTTCAGCAAATGCTTTTCTTGAATCCATGCCTGCATCAACACCTTCAAATCCGTCCGGAATCTCGTTGATTTTAACGAATTTGTTTGTTCCGTTTCCTGAGAAATCATCAGTTACAAGAACGTCAGTTGCCATAACAAGTTTAACACCTTTATCTGCAGCTTTCTTTTCGATTGCTTTTGCAACTTCAAGCTGATCGTCTTCGCAGATTGAGTTTCCTATTTTGCCACCATTAGCTTTTACGAATGTGTAAGCCATTCCGCCACCAATAATCATGTTGTCAACTTTATCCAGCAAGTTTTCAAGAACACCGATTTTAGATGAAACCTTTGCTCCGCCTACAACTGCTGTAAATGGGCGAGTCGGGTTATCAAGGGCTTGAGAAAGACATCTCAATTCTTTTTCCATCAACAAGCCTGAAACAGCTGGTTTAAGCACTTTTGCGAGTTTAGCTGTTGAAGTGTGATTTCTGTGAGCAGCACCAAAAGCGTCGTTAACGTAGAAATCACCAAGTTTAGCAAGTTCATTTGCAAAAGTCATATCATCATCTTTTGCTTCTTCGGCTTTATAGAAACGAATATTTTCAAGCAATGCAACCTGACCGTCTTTAAGATTTTCGAGTTCTTTTTCGGCACCTTCACCTACCTTAGAAGAAACAAAAAGAACCTCTTCACCGAGAACTTTTGCCAAATGTTTTGCAACCGGAGCAAGCGAAAATTCCATGTTCCATTCACCTTTTGGGCGTCCAAGGTGAGCCATAAGAATAATTTTTGCACCTTTATCTTTTAAAAATTTAACAGTCGGAAGAATTGCTTGAATTCTTGTGTCATCGGTAACATTTTTGTTTTCGTCCAAAGGCACATTGATATCAACACGCATAAGTGCACGTTTGCCTTTGATGTCTCCTAAATCATTAACAGATTTTTTCATATCTAATCTCTCCTTATGGATTTTGGCAATGGCTTTATTTGTGGGTTTAAACAAATTTTCTTTGCATTTTTTATTTTTTGAAAATGTTTTTTGCCCGTAGACTGCCATAATCCAATATTACAAAGTACTACACAAATTATTTTACAAAAAACAAAAATATAAATCAAAGGTTTTTTCTGTAAAAAAACTTTAGAATTATTATATAAAAACAAACAAAACACTTGAAATTTAAAAATTTTTATGTAAGAATAGAAATCGACGATTGAAAAACTCCGATAGTTTGGGGGTTTTAGAATGTCTTCAATTGAATATAGAGCGATTTGGCTGGGTAGCTCAGTTGGTGAGAGCGTTCGGCTCATACCCGAAAGGTCGACAGTTCGAATCTGTCCCCAGCTAGTAAAAAAGGATAAGGTACAAAACTTATTCTTTTTTTATGTGAAAAATTATTTGTAGTTTACCAATAAGCCTATTTTCGTTGTCTCAAATAGTCTTCTTGGAGCGTTCAGCTTCCTCTCCTTCGGACGGATATGTAATCGTCCTCAGTCGGCAGAATCCGCAAGGTCGACAGTTCGAATCTGTCCTCGCTATATTTTATTTGCGTCCATTCTGTGTCCATTTTGTAATTTGAATTAAATCCTAATTATATGAATTAAGAACTGCTATCGCATCACTTTTTCTCTTTGGTATCGGATGTGCATATCTCATTGTGGTTTCTAT
>CAZCIW010000032.1:0-19699 GCA_964499135.1 uncultured Muribaculaceae bacterium | reverse complement strand
CAGAAACTTCATTTTCGGGTTCCATCTCGTCGACTTTTTTTAATAAATCCGAGAGCAAATGGGCATTTTTATTGGGTTTTATCATAGCGATACCCCCAAAACCCTGTCTACGAGACCTTTTAGAGTGCCCCCCCCCCCGCAAATGCAGTCATAGTGCGCTTTTTCATACTTTTTACCTCTTTCTTTCTTAATTACTGTTACTTTCTTATCTTAACATATTTCCCTGAACTTTTCAAGTCTTTGTCCTAGTTCAATACATATTAGACTAAGCAACTTTTTCTTTAAGTACAATCTTACTTAATAAATAAAACTCATGCATTCATACGATAAATTTACAAAACTACAATATAAAAGGTTGATGTAATTTTTATTAACATTTGAAATAATGACAATACACACGGCTAATATATATTTAAGGTAATTAATGATATGAATCTGCACGAAAAATGTTTACTCAAATATCTCCAAAACCCTGACGAACTTTCTTATTCTACAGAAATTCTAAAGCTTAATAATTTTATTCTTGAAAAACAGTTTATAATTAAAAATTTTGTTGCCAAAAATTCCCAACTCAATTATACTGAGGAAGTAAAGTAAATCTTTATTTCAATTTGTAATTAGGGAAGTGTGTAGTATGCTAAAAAAGATATTATATTCTATCTGGTTGATTCTCTTCTGTGTAGCGGTATTTTTCAGTCTGAGAAGCACTAATTTTAATACATTCATCAATATGATTGAAAATCGTACTTTTGACCTTCGCCAGAATATCATAGTAAATTCAAAAACAAAAATACCAAATAAAAATATTGCTATCATTGCAATTGACGAAGCTACTTATGAATACATTCTCGATCACTATGGAGAATGGCCTTTGCCAAGGGATGTTTATGTAAAAGTCCTTGACTATCTTCAAACTCAAAATCCGAAAATTATTGCATTTGACCTTATGTTTGTAAAATCATTTAAAAGTGCACCCGAAGCAGACAATGCTCTTGTCGAGGCATTTAAAAAGTACAACAATGTTTACACCGCAATGAATTTGGACAATCAAGACAGCGACCTGAGGAAACCACCCATTCTTCCTGATACGCTTGCTGTAAATATTATAAACAAATCAGATATCGATTTTTCAACCCTGACATTCAGCAATTGCAGAAGCATTTTAGATGGAATTTTGAGAAATACTGACAACATTGGAATGATTAATGTTTCAAGGGCAGATGATGGAATTTTGAGAAAAATGCCTCTCTTTGTTAAATATCAAGACAAATATTATTCGGAACTCGGGCTCAAGGTTGCACTTGCGGCAATTGATTCAAATTTCGCAAACAGCAAAAATTTTCTAATTGATGAACATTCAAACCTTGTACTTGGAGACAAAAAAATATTTCTAGACAAAGACGGAAGCGCAATTCTAAACTGGTACGGAGAAACTCAAACATATACTCACATTCCGCTATACAAAATTATAAAAGTAATAAATGGAGAAGCCAAAGACACAGGATATAATTTTAGCAATAAAATAATATATTTTGGAACAACAGCCTCTGCACTTTTTGATATAAAAACAACACCAACAGGAAAAACCGTCCCGGGAGTGGAAGTTCAAGCAACTTTTGTAAACAACATTCTTGACAACAATTTCATTACAAAAACAACCAAAACAGTTACCGTATTTACAGGAATTTTATTAGCACTTCTTATAGGATTTGTTGTCTTAAAAATTTCATCAGCGTTAACAGCATCATTTGCATCTTGTTCAATTTATTTGATTTACCTGATAATTTCGTACTATGTAATGAAAATTTTTAATGTTTGGCTTGAAGTTATCCATCCGCTAATACTTTCATTTGCTTCGTTTATTTCAGCATTTATTGTAAAATATCTTATCAAATCACGCGACTTTGAACAGCAATATAAACTTGCGACAACGGACGGACTTACAGAGCTTTACAACCACAGATATTTTCAGGAACAAATGGCTCTTCTTGTAGAGAATTCAAAGCGATACGGGACAGAATTTTCATTAATAATTTTGGATATTGACTTTTTTAAAAAATTCAACGATACGTTCGGACATCAGGCAGGAGATGCCGTATTGAGACAAGTTGCACAAACTTTGAAAAGAAATGTCCGCGCAACAGATATAGTTTGTAGGTACGGTGGCGAAGAAATGAGTATAATTCTTCCGAATATAGGCAAAGAGGAAGCTTTTATCACTGCAAAAAAAATCTGTGAGAGAGTTGCCCAAAATAAAATTAAACTAAACAGTGATAAAGAAAGTCATGTCACAATAAGTTTAGGAGTTTCAACTTATCCGCACGACGGAACAACTCCATCAGACATGATTGCGACAGCAGACAAAAGACTTTATACGGCAAAAGCAAACGGCAGAAATCAGGTTGGAGACTTCGAGTAATTTACTTCAATACTGCAAAAAACAACAACTCGTTTAATTTTTTAAAGAATTGCTTAAGGATATATAAAGACAGCGTGGCGGTTTTACATTTATGTAAAACCGCCACGCTCAATAACTTATCATCAAAATATTAAATTACCGGAACATCAATCGGATCTACAAGGATTACTTGAATAACATCACCGGTTTTAAGATTTACATCCGCACCCTTCCTAATCAAATCAGCTACAGTATCATACACAAAATATCCGGCAGTACCGATTGCACCTCCAACTGCGCAAACAGGAACCGCAACATATTTCACATAACCATTTCCTGTATCTTCAAAAGTATCCTGACTCCATTCAATTGCATTTGTTGTAATTTCACCGCTCTTTTGAAGAGTTTGCTTAAACGCATCTCCAAAACCGCGAGTTGTCGTAATTCCACCATCATAAGTTAAATCAGTACGTCCGGTTATCGACAATGTTAGCGGAAGCTGTCGTCCGTTCGGAGTTACAACATGGTCAAAATCCATATAAATAACTGCACCCTTTGACATACGCTCAGACGGAACAATCTTATTTACAACCCCTCTTACAAGAGAGCCGGACGGCAAAATCACATCGGAATCCGCAGTTTGATCAGATAGAATTACAGCCGAAAATTCAGTACCTGCATTTGAAACCGATGTAACCGGAGTCAAAAGTTCCAGTGAAAGCTTAGTTCCGGCGGGAATTCTTTTTGTTTTTGCATTTGCACTAAACGGACCGGCAAACGCTGTCCCTGCAAACATAACTACCAATAACAATATAGATAAAAACTTAATTTTCATTACATAACCTCCTCTGTTGTTAAGTATTCTAAACGTATTAACAAAAAAAAGCAAGTAATGTTACAAAGTTGAAAAAATGTCAGAAAAATATATAATTTAAATATGGCAAATACTGAACGTATAGAAGAATTACAGGAATTTTTAAAGGAAGACAGCTCAAACATTCTTGCACGGCGCGAACTGGCATTGCTTTTACTCGACAATGGCTTTGCCAAAGAAGCAATGCAGCATTTTATAATCCTTACAAAAGTAATAACAGATGATAGCGAAATTTATTACAATCTCGGTATTGCTTACGAGAAACTAAAACAGTTTAATGACGCTAAAGGTGCTTACTTGAAAGCTCTTGAAATTTCACCGGATAATTTGGATTGCGCATATAACCTTGGACTTGTTTTAACAGAATTAAGAGACTATGACAACTCAATTGAATGCTTCAAAAAAGTTCTGGCACATGACAACGACGATTCAAATTCTTATTTTAATTTGGGAATTTGCTATCTTAAAAAAAATGACCTTTACAATGCAATGGAATGTTTTCAAAATACAGTCAAAATAAACAACGAAGATGTTTATGCCCACTTTTATATTGGAAATATCTATAAAGAAACGAATAATATCAAATTAGCATGTGAAGAATTTAATAAAGTTTTGGAACTTTCCCCCAACTACAGTTGGGCATACTATAACCTTGCCGTTATTGACTGGGAAAACGGACAAACCAACAATGCGCTCCAAAAACTTGATAGAACTCTTGAACTAAATCCGAAAGATGTTGAAGCCTACGTTATTTATGCAAAAATCTTAGCTTCAATAGAACGACTTTCCGAAGCCGAAAAGAAAATTCAAGAAGCAATAGAAAATTGCGGCAAAAACGGAAACCTTTTCTATATAATGGCTCAAATCCAAAAACGAATGAAAAACAGAGACGAAAGTATAAAATATTTTAATCTTGCAATCGAAAACAGCGCAACACTTAACACCAATATCAAATTTGTAACAAAAGAAATTAAAGCACTCAGCTAACTTCTTTATTTTTTTCATGCTAAAATAGTTTTACTTATTAAGCCAAGAGCAAAATAAAAATATGAAAAAGAGGATTTATCTATTATGAAAATGTCAAAATTATTCGTACAAACAATGAGAGATTTCCCATCAGACGCAGAGGTAATCTCCCACAAGATGCTTGGAAAAGCCGGATATATCAAAAAACTTGCACCAGGGGTCTACACATATCAGCCTCTAATGTGGCGAGTTTTGAAAAAAGTCGAAAACATTGTAAGAGAAGAAATGGATAGAGCAGGCGCTCAAGAATTGTTGATGCCGTTTGTTCAGCCAAAAGAACTTTGGGAAGAATCAGGAAGATGGGAAGTCTACGGACGTGAGTTGATGCGTCTTAAAGACCGCCATGACCGAGACATGTGCTTAGGACCAACTCACGAAGAAATTATCACTTCAGTTGCGCGCGATAGCCTAAAATCTTACAAACAACTTCCTGTAAATCTTTATCAAATTCAGTCAAAATTTCGCGATGAAATCAGACCACGCTACGGTTTACTCAGAGGTCGTGAGTTCATTATGAAAGACGCGTACAGCTTTGATATTGACGAAGCCGGACTTGATAAAGAGTATGAAAATATGGCTAATGCTTACAAAAGGATTTTTGAACGCTGCGGACTTGAAACCAAAATGGTTCAATCTGATTCAGGTGCAATCGGCGGTTCTGTTTCTCACGAATTTATGGTAATCACAGACACTGATGCTGGTGAAAATGATGTATTCTACTGTAATGAGTGCGATTATTCCGCAAACTCAAACCACGCAATTTCAAAACTTCCAGAAGCAGTCGTTGACGGAAGAGAATATTTCTCAAAAAAAGAAATCTTAGACACACCAAACACTCATTCAATTGAAGAATTGAGCGCATTTTTAAAAATACCTTCAACATTGATTTTGAAATCACTTGTTTATATTATTGATAAAAAACCCGTTATAGCTTTAATTAGAGCTGATAAAGCTATTGAAGAAACAAAATTAATGAATGCAGCCGGCGGGATAGACATAAGAATTGCTTCTGCCGCCGAAATAGCAGAACTGATGGAACAAAAAGGCTTTATTGCAGAAGCCGGATTTATCGGACCTAACGGTATGGACGGAATAAAAATCATAGCAGACGAAACTGTTTATGATATGAAAAATTTCGTTGTTGGAATTAACCAAACAGACAAACACCTTGTAGGCGCAAACCTTGAAGATGTATTGAGTTCCGACGTAATCAAAGCAGATATAAGACTTGTAGAACAAGGTGAATTTTGTCCCGAATGCGGAAAACCACTTTTCGTTACAAAAGGCATTGAAGTTGGAAACATTTTTAAACTCGGAACAAAATATTCAAAACCGATGAATGCGGTCTATACAGACATTAACGGAAAAACACATCCTTATGTAATGGGTTGCTACGGAATAGGAATTTCCAGAACCGCAGCAGCAGCAATTGAAGCTCACCATGATGAACACGGTATCAAATGGCCACTCTCGATTGCGCCGTATCATGCGGTAATAGTTCCCGTAAATATTCAGGATGAATTGCAGATGAAAGTTGCAAATGCTCTTTATGAAACACTCAAAAATGCAGGAGTTGAAGTTGTTCTTGATGACAGAGACGAAAGGGCAGGTGTAAAATTCAAAGACGCAGACTTAATCGGCTTCCCGTTCAGAATTACTGTCGGAAAGACAATCTCAGAAGGACTTGTTGAATGCAAAATCCGTGCAACAGACGAAATTGTAAAACTTACTCCGGAAGATGCAAAACAAAACATTATAGATGCAGTAATGAGCATTTAGCAAATATAAAAAATTAATAAAAAACAGGAACTGTTTCAGAAAAAGTTCCTGTTTTTATTTATTATATGCCGTAAATTTACCACGTAAATTTTTCAAAATATTCATCATCTGATAATGCAGATAAAGTACATCCTATACGAGATATTAGGAAATACTATTTATTTATCAATTGTTAATCCTCTTCTCCAACACACAACGCGGGGTGTCCTAGTTCAATACATATTAGACTAAACGTGCTTAGTATCTTAGTATCTTAGTATTTTCTTTTTCGATTTGATAAGCTTGCAATAAAAAAGCGAAGCTTCTTTAAAAAGCTCCGCTTTTAAATTTATACACTAAAAAACTATTTTTCAAGAATTTCTTTGAATTTTTTACCTGCAGTAAATGCCGGAACTGTTTTTGCAGCAATTTTTAATTCTTTACCTGTTTGAGGGTTTCTACCAACTCTTGCAGCTCTTTTTCTAGGTTCAAATGTACCAAAACCTACCAAAGTAACTTTTTCACCTTCTGAAACTGCTTTTTCAATAGCTTCTAAAGTTGCAGCAATAACATCACCTGTTGCTTTTTGAGAAACTTTTGCTTTTTTTGATACTTCTTTTACCAATTCTTCTTTGTTCATTTTCGAACCTCCTTCTTACCTATTTAGCCTACGGTTAACTGAAACCATTCTCTCTTTTTCCGTATGCACTCTACTCGACAAAGCTATTATAACACGATATTCGTATTTTACAAGGGGTTTTGAGAAATTTTATTCGGATATAATCAAACATATATAGGGTTTTGGGCATTTACATAGGACAAAACTCAATAATAGAGCCTATTTGAGCTAGTTCAAAGAAGACTCACTCACTTTCGCAAATTTAATGTTTTGATAAAAGTAATCAAGTATCTGATATGCATTAAAGCCTTGTTTAGCAAGGTTATTAGCTCCATGTTGAGACATCCCGACACCGTGTCCTTTTTTCCCAATTTCATCGTCATAAGAGGGAACAGAGCGTATGAACGGTAAATCATTACCCCATGCCACAGAAGCATTTACTGTTTTCCCGCCCGCAGATGCAGTGTAATACGCCGGAACAACTTTCATATTATATGTCAAAACAAGTCCTTGAGTGTCTTGAACCGCATTATTTGTTTTTTCTGTCTCTGCTGAAGCCCCTCCGTAAGCCTGATCTTCCGGTGTGTCTTTTAAATCATAACCGAATTTTGCCCGTTTCCCTAAATTTGCCAACGCATAACTTCGTGCAGCAATTGCTTGAGCTTTTAAAGCTTCTATTTCCCAGCTCGGTGGCATCTCAGAGGGTACAACTCCGCGAATATAATCTTCAAGTTCAATATCATTTATCACTGTCAATTTTTTATTCTTATTTTGAATAATTAAAATTCCTCTGTACCATTTGCCTTTTGCACTTACATATCCGCCTGTCGGGCATTTTAGAACAACATTATCTGAATATATTTGGTAAAATTTACCATCCAAGCTTATTGCCATTGTATTTTTATACGGAATAAGTTCATAACCTTTCATCGCATCAAATTTCATAACAGTTTTGTTTGTATTCGCATCAATAAGCGAAGTTTCGGCAGAAGCTCCTATTCCGATACGATCAACTTCTGTTTGGAGCCCAATTTTAATTGCATAACAAGGGTTTGCAAAAAACGACATCACAAAAATTATAAAAAATGAAAACATAAACTTCTTCATTTAATTAATATAGCATAATTTATCTTATTAGACCTAGACCTTTCGATTGATATTTAGGCAGGTGCATTGCCGGATTGCTGTAGTTTTTCATCTTTTACGAGTTTCTTTGCTTTACATCTTTCAACCCCGAATGTATCCAGAATATTATCAGCATATTTTTCACCAAGTTGTTCGGCAAGGAAATATGATGTCATTGAACCTGCTACAAAAACAATCCCTTTTATTATATTAGCTGCAGTGCCGGTATATTTGGAATTCAAGACGAAATCTGCTAACTTTTTCATGATATTTTTATCGGAAGCTTTCCGGGCAAGATTTTTGAACGAAGTTTCGCTAAAAATATTGTTGAAGTTATCTTTCATTATAGCTTCACCGGCAAACATTCCGGTAAGTGCAGTTACTTCGACTACCCCGTCATGAACCTTATCATCTGACATTGCTACCTTTAATACTCCCGATGCACAAATTAACGGATTTACATTGTCAGCTGTAAATTTCAAGCATTTTCCGGCATAATCAAGAGCTCTGTTGTTTTTTGCAACGCTATTAAAGGCATCAAGTGCGCCTTTTGCTCCCGCTGCAAATATATTATCATATTTTGCGACTTCCTTGAGTACTCCAACACCTTGCCCCACAGTTACGACACTCCTGCCGACGTCTCCATTGCGAGTTTTATCGGCATTTCTGAATGCAAAAATTGTTGATGCTACAGGACTAAACACTTTCTATAACCTTTTTCACACTACATTACATATATATAAAGTTGTTTTGCTGTTGAAAATTGCTCTTACTATCAAATTTTTTTACAATTGTAATATTTTAGCTTATTCTTGATTTTCACATAAAAACTGTTATAATTATCCCTATGAAGAGATTATTAAGCTTATTTTTAATAGTTTTTTGTCTGTCGGCTGTAGAAGTTTTTGCAGAAGAAAAACTTGATGACATTCAAATCGAATTTAGAGATTTTGCTCCGATTGAATTGAGCGCAGGAACATTTATTCCAGTGATTAATGCTCAAGAGATTTCGACTCAATACTGTACGGAAGGATACAGAGTGAGATTTATAGGAATCACAGATTTGTTTATGCACAATACAAAAGTAATGCCTGAGAATACATTGTTTGAAGGCTATATCGAAAAAATGCACGAACCGGTTGTCGGAACAAATGCTTCTATGATTATCCGAATAGCTAAGGCAATATTACCCGATGGATTTGAATTTCCGATGAAGGCATATATTTACACTTCAAATAACAATATTATTGGCGGTGGAATTTCTGCCCCTGAAAAGTGGGAGAAAATGCCGCATTATCAAAATAGGCTTAAAGGTATTGCTTCAATTCAACTGAGACCCAGTATGAATAGAAAAATGGGCGAGCACACAACCTTGCAATCCGGTTTAGATTTGATAATAATATTGACTGAGCCGCTTGAAATTACTCATATATTAACAGATTGACATTATGCGTAAATTAAAATAGAATACTATTAACTATGTAATACAGAAGGGAGAAGAACGGATATGCGTATTTATTTAGTCTTGGCAGCAATTTTGTTGGGCGCGAATGTTTCTTTTGCAGGAAACAATTTTGACTACACTCCCGCAACCCCAACCTATCCTCAAAATCAATATTATGGTAATCAGGTTCAACAACCTACATTTGGCTCGGGAACAACCGATTATCAAAGACAATACTACACGCAAGCAACCCCAAATACTCAGCAAACCCTAAAAGGGCATGTTGTAACAGTTCCGGCTGGTGAAAAAATTCCTGTAGTGACCATGATGGCATTAAGCTCAAACAATTTGACTTTAGGGCAGAATATTACAGTGGCATTGGGTTCTGATTTTTACTATAGCGGTAATTTGATTGCTCCGGTCGGAAGCTCCGTAACCGGTCAGGTTTTAGAGGTTTCAAAAGCAAAACGGGGAAGTTTAAATGGTAAACTTATGGTTAGATTTACTCAGATAACAACCCCTACAGGAGCTCAGATTCCTATTTCTGCCGTAATCAAAACTGCGGATGGAACAGGAGTTTTGGTAGGCGGAACAAAACTTGATGTCGCAAAAGATTATACAAAAGATATTGCAATCGGTTCTGCGGCAGGCGCGACAGCAGGTCTTGTCATGAGTGCTATTTCAGACGGTAAAATTGGTAAAGGTACCGCGCTTGGAACTGCGGTTGGCGCAGGTGGCGGACTCGTAAAATCCATCTGGGATAAAGGTGACAGTGTAGAAATTCCTGCAAATTCAAGCATAGAGCTTGTTCTTACTCAGGCTATTACTGTCAATCCTGCAATATATAACCTTAATTATTAGATAGTAAGGTGATAACTTTATTTCAAATTTTGAAATAAAATTATGTCGAAAGAAAAACAGAGTGAAAGGTGTACCAAGGGATATGTCGATATTAGGAAAATATACCGGTAATACGATAAACGGAGATAATAACCCAAAAACAACAGGTTTTACTATTCCCGTAATGGTTCGTAAGAACAACGACGACAATTTAAAAAAACATATAACAATAGCCGCGATTCTTCATCCGGTAGTATTGGGATCGGTATATTTGATATCGCTGATACTTTTATTTTTCGGAATAACATTCAGCATATTTGAAAGACCAAAACCGAAAATGAATGATATTGAATTTGTGCTAGTGGAAAATGAGGGGAAACCTATAAACAAAAACACCCCTTACCGTTCAGACAGAGATTCTCGAGCAGGCGGACATCACGATCCGACAAAAAAGGTTTCAATACCTTCTCCTGCCCCATCTCAGGCACAAAAACCCTCTCCTGCTACAGCGCCAAAACCTCAAGCACAAGCGCCGAAACCATCGCCGAAACCTAAACAAGAGCAACCTGTAAAAAAATCAGAGCCACAAAAACAAGTACAGCAACCGGCACCACCGAAACCTGTACAAAAACAGGAAACCCAACCGGCAGCACCAAAAGCAAAAGAAATTGCCAAACCAAATCCTCCGACAGCAAAACCTTCAATCAAACCGCCATTAACTCCAAAAACTGTAGAAAAACCGAGTTCGGCATTTCAAGTTCCGGTGCCCACTGGTGGTACTAAATCAGGAAGTTATGCAACCGGACCCATAAGCGGTTCAGGAACTGCACCAACCGGCGGAAGTTCTGGTGGTCCGATTACGGGAAGCGGCTCCGGCAAATATGCACCTGCACCATCTCTGGCACCTACAGGTGGCGGAAGTCCATCCGGACAAAAACTTGCCAAAGGTGGCGGAGGCGGAACGGGAACTCCCGGAAACCCAGGTCCCGGAAATCCAAATGGTGCACCAGGGATTGATACAATAAGAGAACCTGATTTCGGTCCATATATGAGAGAACTTCAACGAAGAATAAAAATGAATTGGGATCCACCAAAAGGAAACGAAAGCAAACGTGTAGTATTGCTGTTTAAAATTACAAAAGATGGAAGACTTCTTTCTTGCAGTGTGTACAAGTCATCAGGCTTACCAAATGCTGATAAAGCAGCTTTGGATGCAGTAAAATTAACGGCACCATTCAGACCGCTTCCTGCTGATTACAAGGGTCAAAGTATCGATATACAATTTACCTTCGATTATAATGTATTTGGTGCTGCGGGATATCAATAGAAAATGACAGCAAGTCAATAAATTAAAATAATTGCGTTATTTAAATCGCATAAACCAAACAGAGCCGACAAGTTGGCAAACCTAAAAACAAAAACGAGTAATCAATAAAAGGCGGAACGTAGAAAATCGTAAGCTTTATCAAAAAAACAGATGCGAGGGAAAAGAAGAAACTAAATTAAGTGAAAGTCAACAATCCTTCCCGAGTGCATAAACCAAACAGAGCCGACGATATCGGCAAACCTAAAAACAAAAACGAGTAATCAATAAAAGGCGGAACGTAGAAAATCGTAAGCTTTATCAAAAAAACAGATGCGAGGGAAAAGAAGAAACTAAATTAAGTGAAAGTCAACAATCCTTCCCGAGTGCATAAACCAAACAGAGCCGACGATATCGGCAAACCTAAAAACAAAAACGAGTAATCAATAAAAGGCGGAACGTAGAAAATCGTAAGCTTTATCAAAAAAGGAGAAAAAAATGGAATTACTATTACACTCAATTAAATTGGATTGGCCGGTATTATTACCGATACTAATTTGCTCAATATTAGTAGTTGGGGTTGTGTTGAACCGGTTTCAATTTTACAAGGCAAACAAACGCGATGTTGTTAGATTTATCCCTGAAATTCAGAGAGAACTTGCTTCAAACAATTTAAAAGGCGCAGAAAGAGTTGCAAATGACTGTGGCGGTGTTATTGGAGAAGTTACGGAAGAAGCAGTAAGAATTTTTTCAGAACAAAGACAGGGTTTTTCAAGATCATTTGATATTGCAGCGGCATTAGCTACAAGAAAATTAGAAAGCCATTTGACAATACTTGGTACAATAGGCGGTGTCGCACCATTCTTAGGTTTGTTCGGAACGGTTGTTCGTATTTTATATACGTTTCAGGATTTGGCAACACAGGGAAACCAGTCAGCTGCAGTTGCAATGGGTATCGGGTCAGCATTGATAGCTACGGCATTTGGGCTTGGAGTAGCAATTGTTGCAGTAATTTTTTATAATTCATTCCAGTCAATTGTAAAACATTACGAGGATGATTTTAATTTAATCAAATTGTTATTTTTAAGTTTTGTAGATTCTGAAGATGAAACAAAAACAAAAGCAAGTACATCTATGTAATAAATATCGGGCAAAGGAAAACGATTATGGCATTTAGCACGAACAAAAAAGGTAAAATGTTTACTGAAATAAATATAACCCCGCTAACAGATATTTTTCTGGTACTATTGATTATAATGATGGTGGTAGCGCCAACATTTCAATCAATGGATAATGCAATCTCGGTGCCGGAGATAAATAGCGGTACAGCGATAGAGCAGGGGAAAATAATAGTTTCAATAACAAAAGATGGGCAAATGTACTTGGACGGTACTCCGGTAAGAGAAGAAGATCTTGTCACGGAACTGATTGCAGCAAAGGATTCTTTGGAAAAATCAGAAGTTGTGGTAAAAGCTGATGAAAAAGTCAAGAGTTCTGAAATAATGAAAGTTATGAATGCCGCTCAAGATGCGGAATATAAAAAATTGATTGTAGCGGGTGAACCTTTGTCTAAAAAAGAACAAAAAGACCTCAAAGAAAATAATCAAGGAGTCTAAAAAATGAGTCGTACAGAATTTAATGAAATAAATATAACTCCATTAACAGACATATTTCTGGTATTGTTAATAATAATGATGGTGATTGCACCATTATTAGATCAACAGGGTTTGAACTTAACGGTGCCTGAAAATGTAGCGCAGGAACAGGTTAAGAATGATACAAAAATTCTTACGGTTAATATCAGTGCTGATGACAAATATTTTATTGACGGTGAAGAAATTCCAGTTTCCGATCTTGAAAAAACAATATCACAATTGGCAAAGGATTATCCGGATGGAATGATGATTGAGTCTGACGGGGATGCCACTCACGGCGCGGTCGTAAAACTCATGGATAGCGCACGAAATTCCGGAGTAACAAGTATTTCTGTATCACAAGTGTAATAGTAAAAATATTGATAGAAAAGCGCCGGAGACTTAAATAAGTCTCCGGCGCTTTTCTATTATTTAACATAAGCAAAAACTTGATTTTAGCTAATTGTTCAAATTCCAATTTTAGTACATATTAACCAGATTTCTAACTTCTTTAAGAACTTTTTGGGCTTCAATTCGAGCTTTTTCAGAACCTTCTTTTATGATTTTATGAACTTCTTCAGGGTGAGCATCGTAATATGCACGCTTTTCACGAATTTGAGAAAGTTTCTCATTAATCTTTGCGCCAAGCTGACGTTTACAATCAGCACATCCACGAAGTCCCTTTTCGCACTCACATTTCACTGTTTTAACTTCATCCTCTGAACCGAAAATTTCCCAATATTTAAAGGCAACTTCACAATCTGAAGGATGTCCCGGGTCATCTTTTCTCATGCGGCTTCTGTCTGTAATTGCCGACATAACTTTTTTTGCCGTAACTTCAGCCGTATCAGAAATTTTGATATCATTGTTGAAAGATTTACCCATCTTATTTCCATCAAGTCCGCAAATTAAAGAACAACTGTTCAAAAGCGGTTTTGGTTCGTTAAAAAATTCGCAATTATAAATATTATTAAACCTTCTCGCAATATCACGGGTAATCTCAATGTGGGCAACCTGATCAATTCCAACTGGAACGAAAGATGAATTAAACATCATTATATCTGCACTCATTAACACCGGATACCCCATTAGCCCATAACTTATTTGAGAGTTCGTTCCTTCTTTTGTCCTAAGAATTTTCGCCATATCCTTAAGGCAAGGATCACGCTCAACCCAATTCTGAGGGGTTATCATCCCCAAGTAAATGTTCAATTCCGCAATTTCTGGAACCAAAGATTGAACGTAAATTGTTGAAATTTCGGGGTCAATTCCGCAACTAAGCCAATCTGTCACAACATCAACCACATCATTTTTTAAATTTTCAGTCTTGTCGTATTTTGTGGTAAGGGCGTGCCAATCAGCAACAAAGAAAAAACTTTCATACTCATGCTGCAACTTAACCCAATTCTGAATAACTCCCAAATAATGTCCAAGGTGAAGTTTTCCGGTCGATCTCATGCCTGATACTATTCTTTTATTCATAAATCCACGTCCTTTCTACCTGCTTTATTATAGAAGGAATATTTTTAGATGTAAATACAAAATTTAAGTTAGCATCATTCAGTTAATAAACATATTATCAGAATTTTTTCAATTTTGCATATGCTGCATCCATTGCCTTGACCCCTTGTTTGCCAAAATCAATAGTATACATCATACTGTCACCGACATTTATAACCTCTTTTACATGCCCTATACCGAGTTTGTCGTGAAAAACACGTTCTCCTTCAGAAAAGACATACTCAACAACAGTTGATTTTTTCTCTTTTTCAACTTTTTCCTGTTCTGCCTTTGCTTGTTG
Organism: uncultured Muribaculaceae bacterium; assembly: GCA_964499135.1. GTDB lineage: Bacteria > Cyanobacteriota > Vampirovibrionia > Gastranaerophilales > Gastranaerophilaceae > Scatenecus. The sequence goes on along the minus strand of CAZCIW010000032.1, from coordinate 4,877 downwards.
TTCATTCTGACGTTTACGTTCTTCCAACATTCTTTTTATCGCATTATCCTTGAAAAACTCTTTTACTTTCTCATCATCACGCTCTTTGTTAACTTTATTTTTAACAAGAATTGTGCGTTGAGGAGTTCTTTCAGGCTTTTGGTAGCCGTAATTATTATTATTTTTCTGAACATTCCTGTTATTATTATTTTGTCCTCCTCCGGCAAGTCCTTTTGTTGTCGCAACAAACCCTCTTCCAAACCCGCTTGAAGGTTTAACATACCCATCTCTGTCAGCCTGAGCTGCTGCATAATTGTATTTTGAAACCCCGGAACGTGCTTTCGAAACTGCATTTTGAAAAGTTGACGATCCGCTGGTAGAGCCTTCAAATGAGGTCATTTCAAGAAGTTGTCGAGGAATTTCCTCAATAAATCTTGAAGGATTGTAATACTTGTATTCACCCCACATCTGACGTCGTTTTGCAGATGAAAGATACAATTTTTCCTCAGCACGAGTAACTCCAACATACATAAGACGTCGTTCCTCTTCCATTTCGGAAGGAACATTTAAAGTTCTCTGATGAGGGAAAATGCCTTCGTCACACCCTGCAAGAAATACTACCGGAAATTCCAAACCTTTTGCAGCATGAAGAGTCATTAAAGTGACATTGTTTGCGATATTATCAAGATTATCAGTATCTGATACAAGCGCAACCTGCTGTAAAAATTCTCCAAGAATATTATCCATATCTTCGGGTTCATATTCACCGGCAACATTTACAAGTTCTTGAAGGTTTTCAATATCCGCTTCACTTTCTGGAGTATTCTGCGACTGAAGTTCGGCAAGATAGCCCGTCTTTTCAATTACAAGTGTCACAAATTCTTGTAGTGAATAGTTCTTTTGAGCATCTCTGAATTTTAAGATAAGTTCAGAAAATTCCTTAAACTTTGCGCCTACTCTTGGTGTAATTTCAGTATTCTCATCAATCCTTTGCGCTGCTTCAAAAAGGCTGATGTCCAATTTGTCAGCAAACTCCTGAAGATTTTTAACAGAAGTTTCTCCGATAGCTCGTTTCGGCACATTCACAATACGTCTAAAACTCTGGCTGTCATCCGTGTTATAAATTAAGCGCAAATATGCTATAATGTCTTTAATCTCCTTACGGTCGTAGAACTTCAAACCTCCGTAAATTCGGTAAGGAACAGAAGCCGCCATACAGGCTTCTTCTAGCGCACGGGATTGAGAGTTTGTGCGATATAAAATTGCATAGCGGTTGTAATCTCCGCCCGAGTTCTGTTTGATTTTACTTACGATAAAATTCGCTTCATCAGCTTCATCCTGCGCCTCAAAGTAATCAATCTTTTCACCTTCACCTTTGTTTGAATAAAGAACTTTATCTACGCGTTCTGTGTTGTTTTCTATTATTGCGTTTGCAACATTTAAAATATTGGCTGTCGAACGGTAATTTTGTTCAAGTTTGATAAGTTTTGTATTCTTAAAATCTTTCTGAAAATTAAGAATAATCGTGTAATCAGCACCACGCCAACTATAAATCGACTGGTCAACATCACCTACAACACAAAGGGAACGTTCTGACGGGATTTCTTCAATATTGTTTGTATAAAGCATTTTGACCAGACGATATTGAGCAAGGTTAGTATCCTGATACTCGTCTACGAGAATATGTTGAAAACGGTTATAATAATAACTTCTTACCTCGGCATTTTGTTCCAAAAGTTTCACTGTAAGCATCAACATATCATCAAAATCAATCGCATTATTATTGTTTAAAGTATTTTCGTACTCTTCATAAATCGACGCTATTTTCTGAGATTTAAAATCCCGCGCAAAAGTTGCATAGGTATATGCATCCTGCATTTTGTTTTTTGCATTGGAAATAATAGACTTCACCAGTTTCGGCGCATAAACTTTATCATCAAGATTAAGCTTTTTCACCGCTTGTTTGATTACTGCATTTGAATCAGTTTCGTCGTATATTGTAAAGTTTTTATCAAGTTTTTTGCCGGACTGAAAATTATAATTATCAATATTTTCCCTCAAAATTCTTCCGCAAATGCCATGAAAAGTTCCAACCCACATGTATTTAACAGTATTCTCACCAATAATTTTACCCAGACGTTCTTTCATCTCTTTTGCCGCTTTGTTAGTAAATGTTACAGCAAGAATATCCCTCGGACGAACTCCATTTTGAACCAAATATGCAATTCTAGATGTCAGAACTTTTGTCTTTCCGCTTCCTGCCCCAGCCAGTATCAAGAGTGGACCCGCAATAGTTTGAACAGCTTCTCTCTGCTCCTTGTTAAGATTTTCAAGTAGATTTTCCATGTTTCCCTATTCCCAAAATTAATTTTTTGTGTTATAATCAGAATAATCGAAAAAAATATATATTGCAATTGTGATTTATCAAGAAAGTAGGAAAAATGGCAGATTTTGACAAAACAATTTTAATGGCTGATGAAGCAAACAAAGATGAACAACCTTCAATTATGGTTCCTATGGATGATTTAGATGTAGTTAGTGCGGATTCGCATGACACAGTAGACGAACTGGCTCAGGAACTTGCAACAATCAGACAATCTGCCAAGAAAATTGCAATAATTGGAAGCCGAAATCTTCCGATTACTCATCAACAAATGATTGAAACCCTTGCCACAGCACTTGTTAGACAGGGAAATACAATCATCACGTCAGGTGGTTCTTCCGGAACAAATGCTGCGGCTATTAGAGGTGCTATGAAAGCTAATCCTGACAAGCTAAAGGTTATCCTCCCGCAAACAATCGGACAACAGCCAAGCGATGTTCAGGATCAATTAATCGGTGTCCCGAACATTGTTGAACATTCGGATCGTGCAATGATGACACTCGCCGATGCCTCAAGAGTATGTAACAGAGAAATTATTGACGACTGTAATCAGTTGATCTGCTTTCTCTCTCACACCAGCAAAACCCTTCACAATGCAGTCCAATATGCGGAGGAAGGTCACAAGGTTATTACAGTATTCTATTTAGATTAATAGAAATTGTTACAAATAAAATTTTGGAGAAATGAGTTATTAATTATATTAATAACTCATTTCTGATGTCAGATTACGCACATTACGCAAAAACTTTTAGAATAATAGCTTAAACTACGTCTGGCATTGAGAAAGACCAAAACAACAGAGAAAACCCTTTTACAGTCATCAAATTACACTCAAAAAAGTTAATTATCCTAAATGAGAATATGGATTATTTAAAATATTCTCATTTTAACTTAAACATAAAAACGAAATGCAACTAGATTGTTTAATTAAAAACACACACATTAAATTATTAAGAAAAATTTACATATCATATTAAAAGTTACAATATTATTGAATTTGCATTATCAAAGATTTATTGAATATGTGCTATCTTTAAATAAACAACTATTAAGAAATATAAATATTTATGCCTGAATTGCGCTGCACTTACTTGCATTCAAATATTTAGCACATATTATATATTTATATCCTTAAAAGGGATATCTATGCACATGTGAAAAATTTAGCCGAAAAAAGAGGAACGAATGGCAAAAGACGTAATAGAAATAGAAGGTACTATCATTGAATCCATGCCAAACGCAATGTTTCGCGTGAAATTAGAAAATGACCACGAAATTCTGGCGCATATCTCGGGAAAAATCCGGAAAAATTTTATTAGGATTTTACCAGGCGATAAAGTCAAGGTTGAAATGACACCATATGACCTTACAAGAGGCAGGATAACCTTCAGACTAAAATAGACAATCTCACGAACATATAAATATAAAGGAAAAACGAAATGAAAGTAAGATCATCAGTAAAAAAAATTTGCGATAAATGCAAATGTATCAAAAGAAAAGGCAGAATAGCCGTAATTTGCGAAAACCCTAAACACAAACAGAGACAGGGATAGTGAGTATGTGATGAAGCATGTAATTTTGTAGAAAATCTTACATGCTGGTTAATTACGTACATACTAAAGCAAAGATATACCGAAACCGCGGGTGACAGCGGTTGGTGAGGAAGGATTTAAGCCTCATAAATAAAAAAATCTAACAACTGAGTGGAAATCCGGAGTAAAAATTTCCACTGCAAGCCAAAAAAAAGGAGAAAAACAAATGGCAAGACTGGCTGGGGTTGATTTACCCCGTAACAAAAGAATGGAAATCGCGTTGACATACATCTACGGAATCGGACCTACAAGAGCAAAGAAAATTCTTGCAGCTACCGGAATTTCGGCAGACTTAAGAACTGACGATTTAACAGAAGAAGATATCAAGAACCTTCGTAACGAACTTGCAAACTATCATATTGAAGGTGATTTGAGACGTGAAGTAACAATGCACATTAAACGTCTTCAGGAAATTGGATCTTTCAGAGGAATGCGTCATAAACGTAAACTTCCATGCCGCGGACAAAGAACAAAAACTAACGCAAGAACACGTCGCGGTAAGAAAACCGGACCTGTTTCCAAGAAAAAATAACGGATTTTGCGTTTTGTGCCGGTGAGCAAAGCGAAGTCAGCACAAAATAACACAAAGCTAATCCTCAAAAATAAAAAAGTAAAACAAGATAAAGGATAAAAGAAAATGGCAAGACCAGTAAAAACTAAGAAAAAAGAAAAGAAAAATGTATTGCAGGGTGTTGTACACATTCAATCAACATTCAACAATACAATCGTAACTTCTACTGATACTCAAGGTAATGCTATTGCCTGGGCAACAGCAGGAGCAACAGGCTTTAAAGGAGCCAGAAAAGGTACTCCGTTCGCAGCTCAATCCGCTGCGGAATTGGTTGCTAAGAAATCAATCGATCAAGGCATGAAAAAAGTTGAAGTTCATATCAAAGGACCTGGTTCAGGTCGTGAAACTGCAA
>CAZCIW010000031.1:0-19708 GCA_964499135.1 uncultured Muribaculaceae bacterium | reverse complement strand
CCCCGCAAATGCAGTCATAGCGCGTCTTTCCATACTTTTTACCTCTTTCATCTTTTTATCTATCACTTTCTTATCTTAACATATTTCTCTGAACTTTTCAACCCTGTGGAAAAATGTTATCGAAACACGTAAATAGGTGAGAGAGAGTGAGTGAGAGAGAGAGTGTGTGTGTAAGTGCGAAAGAAAGAAAAGAAAGAAAGAAATGAACATTATATATTAACATTAGGAAGTTTGAGAATTTAAGTCACTAGGTTTGCAAGGTGCAATTAATTGCAACCCACTCTCTATAGTTCTCAAGATGACAGGTCAATATATTTATCATTATCGTACCTGAATTAATTTACGTGTTATAATCAAATGCATGAGAAAGTTCAGAACTTTTTTAGGTTATGCAATATTAATAGGTATGGCAATAAGCATGCTTTACCCGTTTTTTGCAATGATAAACCTTTCTTTCGCGAACGAAAACGCAATTTTCTCACAATCGTCAAAGCTTTTTTACGGCAACTTGACGCTTGAAAATTACAAAAATGTTTTTACTCAAATCCCACTGAGCAGATATTTTTTAAACAGTCTAATTGTCGCATCAATTACAACATTCGGTCAGGTAATATTTTCAGCACTTGCCGGATATTCGTTTGCAAGACTAACATTTAAGTTTCGAGAACCGCTTTTTCTAATAATTCTTATCACAATGCTTGTCCCGCCACAGGTAAACATTATTCCGTTGTTTTTCTTAATGCGCGAAATGAATTTGATTAATACTTATCCTGCATTAATTTTACCGGGACTTTTCGGCGGATTTGGAATATTTCTAATGCGTCAGTATTTTCTGGGGCTTCCCAAAGACCTTGAAGAAGCCGCAAAAATTGACGGATGCAATATCCTTGAAACATTTTTCAAAATTGCACTTCCTCTTGCTTTACCGACTATTGCAACGTTAGCGCTTTTCACATTTGTGACTACATGGAACAGTTTTATGTGGCCTTTAATCGTTACAAACACCGAAAGTATGAGAACTCTACCCGTCGGATTAGCGGTTTTTAAGGGAAGTTTCAGGGAAATAACCTTATGGGGAGAGCTTCTTGCTTGTTCTGTAATTTGCACAATTCCGATTATCGGAGTTTTCTTCCTCGGCAAAAAATATTTTATAAATGATATTATGCAAGGTGGAGTAAAAGAGTAGATTGTAAAAAAATTACAGCACGAGAATTTCAAAATCTTCACCAAAATGTAAAAAATAGCAAAAAAAATTTTTACGAGTTTTATAAAAAACATTATGAAGATAAACAACATTAATCAATCCAAATTTGGAACAAATTTTCAAGGTGCATACATTATTAAAGGAAGCGGAAAAGCCGCAAAAAGATTTACTCAGGAAATGGGTATTCAATCACTAATGAATCCAAAAACTCCCGAAGCAGTAGTTTATGAACTTACTGAGTTCGTTTCCGAGTCACAGCCTTATATGGAACTTCTTGTTTGTACAGGAAACCACATTGAAAATATAGGCAACAAACTTATGTTTGATGAACAAAAAAAAGTACATCAAATAACAGAACTTATAGACTATTTTGGAGACTTGCCGGAAGAAAATCATATTGATTTACATGAAGTAATTACAAAATCTCTTTTTGGAAAATCAGAAAATGATTCCACCCCAAAATTTGCTTTCGAAAAACCAACAGAAAAAAATACTAACAAATTTCTTGATTGGTATTCAGACACAATAAAAAATTCTAACAAAATTTATAAAGAAATGAGTGCATTCGGGTCTTTGCCATTTCCTGCAAAAATTCGAAGGCTTGATGCTGACAAAGTTTCAGATGCGTTGATTTCGGGAAACTTTAACATTAAGGAAGGCTTCTTTCGCCAAACGAAAAATCCTAAAGTAGAAGTCGAAGATATCAATAATAACGGCAACAAAATAGTTCGATATGTTAACGGAAAAATCGACAGTATCATTGATTATATAGATTTGCCATTGAGTAATGATGCCAAAATGCTTCAAACTTATACCAAACTTTATTACGATAAAGCCGGCAAACTCATTAAATCAACAATTCAAGACTTCGGCGGAAGATTCATAAATTCTGAAAAATATAACAAATAAATTATACTCTGTTCAGGATAAATTCAACATCCTTATCCCCGCGTCCGGATAAGTTTACAAGCAATTTTTTCCCTTTGAATTTTTCTGACAATTTCATTGCCATTGCAACTGCGTGAGAACTTTCAAGCGCCGGAATAATCCCCTCCAATCTGGAAAGTTCAAAAAATGCGTTAACGGCTTCATTATCAGTAACAGTATCATAATCAACGCGCCCCGCAGATTTCAAATAACAATGTTTTGGTCCTACTCCGGGATAGTCCAATCCACTTGCGACAGAATACGCATTGGCAGGTTCCCCATTATCATCTTGAAGAAGGAAACACTTGAACCCGTGTAAAATTCCTTTCTTGCCATATTTAAGGCTTGCTGCGTTATCGCCTTTTCCAGAACCTTTGCCAAGTGGTTCAACACCAAGAAGATTTACAGAAGCAGCCTCTATAAAACCATTGAAAATTCCAATAGCATTTGACCCCCCGCCAACACACGCAATCACGTAATCAGGAAGTTCTCCGCTCTGTTCCAAAAATTGAGAACGCGCCTCTTTGCCAATTATTGACTGAAAATATTCAATAATCATTGGAAACGGGTGCGGTCCAACAACAGAACCAATTGCATAAATTGCAGTTTTATATTCTCTTAAATAAGCCCTAAAAGCTTCATCAACAGCATCTTTTAGAGTTTTCGTTCCACATGTTACAGAAATTACATTTGCCCCAAGAAGTTTCATCTTATCAACATTTGGTTTTTCTTTTTGTATATCAACTTCTCCCATGTAAATGTCACATTCCAAACCAGTTAATGCTGCAGCTGTCGCTGTTGCAACTCCATGCTGACCGGCGCCGGTTTCTGCAATAATTTTTGTTTTTCCAAGTTTCTTCGCAAGCAAAGCTTCTCCTAGCGCATGGTTAATCTTGTGCGCGCCTGTATGATTCAAATCTTCACGCTTTAGATAAATTTCGTTTCCATATTTTTCAGAAAGGTTCTTCGCAAAATAAATCGGACTTGGACGACCTACATAATTCTTTAAAAGATAATTAAATTCGTCATTGAAATCTTTATCATCCTTTATTGCAAGAAAAATTTCTGATAACTTTTGAAATTCTTTTTTTAAATCTTCATTTTCAATATATTGCCCGCCAAATTCACCAAAAAATCCATCTGTAGTAGGAAGTTCATTATTTTTTATCTGTGTTTTCATTTTCATTCTCCTTTATTAAATATTTTGCCGTAATTGAATCTTTGTTTTTTAAAATTTTTGCCCCTCGCGTTATCTTGCAAAGACTTACGTTTAATTCTTTAGCAATTTCACGCTGGCTTTTTCCTTCTTTTAACATATTCAAAATACGCCATCGTTTCGATAAAGTAGCCATTTCAGCTTCCGTGAACATTTCAGACAGAAATATTAAAATCTCCTGCGATGAATTGATTTTACCAAGGATTTCTGATATTTCTTTCAACGATTCCATTTTATTACCTTATGTTACTATCTATAGAAACATTATAATCATAAAAAATGTTTCTGTCAATAGTAACATAATATTGTTTTTTGCATTTTATCTTTCTCCGTATTAAAATCACAAAGAAAATAAATAATAGAGGGAAGCAAATATGCTAAAAGATTTATTTGAAAGAAAAGAATGTTTCAAACTTGTTTGCGGCGCAGGGAACGAGGACGCAGCAGAAGTTGAAAAGTTAGTAACAATATATTCAAAAGCCGGCTGCAATTTTTTTGATGTATGTGCAAAGCCGGAAATTGTCGATGCTGCAAAAAGAGGACTTAAAAGAGCCGGAATAAAGGAAGACAGATATATTTGCGTAAGTATAGGAATTGACGGAGATCCACATATTACAAAAGCAATTATCAATCAGGAAAAATGTAAAAAATGCGGTCGTTGTAAAAATATTTGTCCTCATGATGCAGTTATAGAACTTGACAAATATAAAATTAAAAAAGAACGGTGTCTCGGGTGCACTCAATGCGCAAAAGAATGCCCACACAATGCAATTAACATGGAATCACAGCTTCAAGACTATAATGAAGTTCTACCGAAACTTATCGCAAAAGGGATTGACTGTATTGAGTTTCATGCGATATCAGAGGATGAAAATGATGTCAATGAAAAATGGGAACAAATTAATAAGCTTTTTAACGGATTACTCTGTATTTCAATAGACCGTTCAGAACTGGGAGACAGAAAGCTTAAAGAACGTGTAAAACGAATGCTTAAGTGTAGAGAACCTTACACTACAATAATTCAGGCAGACGGAATAGCAATGAGCGGGAATAATGATGAACTTGGCACAACTCTTCAAGCTGTCGCAACAGCTCAATTATTTCAAAACGCAAAACTTCCCGCATACATAATGATGTCAGGCGGAACAAATACCCGTTCCACCGAACTTGCAATAAAATGCGGAGTTCACCCTCATTGTGTTGCAATAGGTTCATTTGCAAGAAAAATTGTTAAAGATTTTCTTCTTGATGAAAAACTTTTTAAAGATGAAAAACTTATGGATGAAGCAGTGAAAATTGCCAAAAATCTGGTCGAAACTTCTCTGAGGAATTTGAAAAATGATTAGTCTAAAGACAAAAGATTGGGAATTAAAAGATATTGAAACTATTCTTTTTGATAAAGACGGAACTTTCATTGATCTACATTTTTTCTGGGGAAAAATGACTGAATTTAGAGTAAAAGAAATCATAAAAAAATACCACATGAAAAATGAATTTTTTAACAAACTTTGTCTCTGTCTCGGATATGATATAAAATCCGGGAAAATGCTTCATAATGGAATTACAGCACTTTATTCACGCTCAAAAATTATTGAAATTTTTGCACAGGATTTGAAAAAATTCGATGTCTTTGTGAGTAAAAAAGAACTTGAAGAAATATTTGATTTGGTAAGTTCAAATTTTCACGAAAAACTACCTCAATACACAAAACCAATTAACGAAGCAATTAATTTTATAAAATCAGTCCGAATGCATAACATTAAACTCGGAATAGTAACTTCAGATTCAAAAGAATCAACGCTTTTGACGCTCAAACATTTTGGATGGGAAGCTTTATTTGATGTTGTAATTGGAAGAGAATCTTCTCCCCATACAAAAGAGAGCGGAGAACCGACAAAACTTGCGCTTAACGCAATCAATGCCAACCCCAAAACAACAATTATGATTGGCGATGCCCCGATGGATTATATTTCTGCCCAAAATGCCGGTATCAAAAATAGCATTTTAACGGCAACAGGTCAAATCGAAGAAGAAGAACTTAAACAAACTTCCCCCTATACCGTAAAATCTTTGAACGAGATTATAATTATACCCTAACACCGTCTTTAGAAAAAATTTGATCGGCTCCGATAACAAGCCCGTTTACATCAGAAAGAATTTCTGCCCCTGATGCAATCACAGAATTTTCTACTGTACAATCGTCAGAAATAACGACATCATCCCAAATTATACTGTCAATAATTGTAACATTTTTACCTATCTTACAATTATTACCAATTGTTGAAACACCTATAAATCTTGTACTTTCCGGAATTTCAGTATTTCCTTTCACGTAACTTCCATAGGCATTCGTAATGAAACCTGAATGATTAAATTTGCAATATCCGTCATATAAGTCTTTTGTAGATTGTTTGTATTGCGCAATAGTACCAATATCAGTCCAATATTCAGAAATTTCGAAAGTATTAATCTTGGAATGCGCAAGTAAATCAGGAAAAACATTTTTTGCAAAATCATAAAAGGTATTTTCTGGAATATATTTAAATATTTCGTAATTAAAAATATAAATCCCTGTGTTGATAAAATTACTTTTAGCCTCATCAACTGAAGGTTTTTCTTGAAATTCCTTAATAAAACCGTCTTCATCGGTTACGACAACTCCAAAATGCGACACATCCTCATGCGGAATTTGTTTAATACCAATAGTAGCTATTGCACCACTTTTTATATGAGATTCAATCCCTTTTTCGAAATCTGCATTAGTAAGCCCGTCAGCAGAAAGTACGATAAATGTCTCACCTTCATTAAAAAACTTCTGACACTTTTTTAATCCGCCTGCCGTACCGGAGAGAGTTTCTTCCTTAATGTAATTAAAATTAATTCCAAGGCTATTACGTTGATAATGTTCAATAATCTGATCAGCAAGATAATAGGTGTTGCAAATTACATCTGTAATATTAACAGCCCTAAGTCTTTCAAAAAGAATATCCATTACAGGCTTATTCGCAACCGGAATAAGCGGCTTGGGAACAGAAAGAGTGAGAGGTTCCAGACGAGACCCCATACCGGCTGACATTACCATTGCTTTCTTAACCCTGCTATTTATCATACTCGCTCCTTAAAGAATCCTTTTACCAGACATTTTGCCATGAATAAAGAAAAATTGCAAATATATTACCTCTTGTCAAAAAAAATTATAGTTGTATAATTTACATGTTAGGAAAATAAAAGGGCTTATAGCTCAGCCGGTAGAGCAGTTGACTCTTAATCAATTGGTCGTGGGTTCGAATCCCACTGAGCCCAAATTTTTTAAAATTACTTTTATGAATCGTTGTAGCTGGGTCAATTTAAACAATCCGATATACGTGAAATATCATGACGAAGAATGGGGAGTACCGGAGCATTCTGATAAAAATCTCTTTGAACTGCTTATTCTGGAAGGGTTTCAAGCAGGATTGTCGTGGGAATGTGTTTTAAACAAACGAGAAAATTTTCGTATTGCATTTGATGATTTTAATATTGATAAAATCGTTGCTTATGATGAAAAAAAAGTAAAAGAATTACTTTTAGACAATAGAATTATTCGCAATAAATTAAAAATTAATGCAGCGATTGTTAACGGAAAAATTTTCAAGGAAATTCAAAAAGAATTTGGTTCTTTTGATGCTTATATTTGGGGATTTACCAACGGCAAAACAATTATTGAAGAGTATTCACAGAGAACAACGTCACCATTATCTGATAAAATTTCAAAAAGCTTGAAAAAACGAGGAATGAAGTTTGTGGGTTCAACCATCATTTATTCATACCTTCAGGCAATCGGCATACTTAATGCTCACGGTAAAGAGTGTGAGAAATATGCTCTGAAAAATAGGTAATACAAAGAAGAATGTTACAAACTGTAAAACTTCTCGTTTAAATTCAGCAAAAAATTTTATTGACGATGTTTGAAACTTTCATATATTCCACCCCTTCACAACAGAGCTTATGCTCGATTTTATATAAACAAACAGCAGAAAAATTTTCGCCTGCTGTTTTTCATTATTATTTTTATAATACAATTAGTTTGAGAGGAAATTATGATAACAAAAAAAATAAATACAGCACTATATTCAATCGGGAAAAGACTTCAAGGATATCATCTTCTAAAAAACCCAAAAGGCACCCCATATACGACAGTCAAATTGATTAAATATTCTGAAAACATCAACCCGAAAACACTTGATATCAATAAATCTTACGAAAAAATAACAAAACAAGTTTCTGGCTTTGAAAACAGTGAAACAAAAGAATTTTTAGAAGTTACAAATTTTGTTTTTTATAACAACAAAACCAATAAAATTGATAACAAAAAGCAACTGATTTACGAAAAATACGATGGAAATAAATTTTATGTGCCCAAAACATATCTGGAAAAAGGTTATGTTCCAACCCACAAATTAGACAAAAGAGACCTTTCTTCATTGGATAATATTGTTGAGTTGAAATTAAGCAGCGCCCGTCCATCCCTTCTTACATATTTGGGTTTCGCTCCTAAAAGTGTTATTACCGAAAAAACTTTAGCGCAAACCGTTCTGGAAAAATACAACAAAACTAAACTTGATGACAAACTTAACTCTGCACAAAAACAAAATTTCTGGAAAACGCTATGGCAAAATCTTAACCCTACACAGACAAAAAATTCTTAAAAATATCAATCCCGTCATCGGTCAAAATTGCCTCGGGATGGAACTGAATGCCAAAGATATTTTTGTCTTTAATTTTTAATGCCATTGGAATATTGTCACGCGTCCATGCCTTAACCTCAACAACATCCGGACTGTCAGAGACAACCAGTGAATGATACCTTGTTGCAGAAAATCCCTGTTTAAAACCTTTAAAAAGTTCAAAATCTTCATCAAAAAATATCTCTGAATTTTTTCCGTGATAAGGTTCAGAAGCTTTAATTATATTTGCCCCGAAATATTTCGCGACACACTGCATTCCAAGACACACACCCAGAATCGGCTTTGTATCTTCGAAAACATCGATAACATCCATACTAACTCCTGAATTATCAGGGTTTCCCCATCCCGGAGAAATTATTATCCGTTCAAAATCAAGGTGCCCAATTTCATCAATTATCAATTCGTCATTCTTTATGACAATAGGCTCAATCCCTAAAATTTTTATATATTGAACAATGTTATACGTAAAAGAATCATAATTATCAACAATTAACACAAAACTACCTCAACCATCTTTCTTACGGAATTAAAACAAAAAATCCTGTCTGCATTTTTCAAATCTTCGGGGTAAAGAATTTTTTCTTCAATCATGCCGTTTTGAATAAGTTTTTGTCTGAAAGTCCCCCCTAAAAGCCCCGACGAGAGCGGAGGTGTAAATAATTTTCCATCTGTTTCAACCGCAATATTTGTAAAAGTACCTTCAGTAATCTCCCCTTTTTCATTAACACGGATTTCATCAAAAACATCTTCCGGAGCACAAGTTCTAATCGTTGTCTTGTGGTAAAGAAAGGGATTTTTAGAATTCACGCGCCCGCGGATTTTTATTTTGTTTGTTTTAATCTCATTTACCGGCTTTGTTGTTAACTCATATTCCCCGTTCTTTTTAAGCTCCACTCGAAGAATTTTTCCATCAGAAATTTTTAAATTTTCAATTTTTTTATTCCACAAAAATCCGAGTTCTTCAGCGGAATTTTTCATTCTTGAAACATGCGAATTCCAATCATCAACAGCAGTCTCTATTAAATTAAAATCCGTATTAATAATCTTTGATTTCGTAACGGTTTCCTCCCACTCATCCTCAGGTACAGAATCCCACACGATAGCGCCGCCTGTGTGATAGCTGTAGGAATGGTTTTTGCCGTAAAGAATTCTTATCGGAACGCTAAACTCAACCACTTCAGGAGATATAAATCCTATTGCTCCGCAATAAACATTTCTGTTAAAAGGTTCCAGTTCTTTTATTACTCTCATCGTGGAAACCTTCGGAGCACCTGTAATAGAGCCACAAGGGAAAATTGATTTAAAAACATCATAGAGAGTAATATCGTCCTCAAGCTCACTTTGAATTTCAGATGTCATTTGAAAAAGTGTCGGATGTTTTTCGATGTCAAAAAGTTTTGTAACCTCAACGCTTCCAGCCTTTGAAATCCGTCCTAAATCATTCCTCAAAAGGTCAACTATCATAATATTTTCTGCGCGATTTTTTCTATCATTGTATAAGAACTCTTTTTGCAATTTATCTTCTTCAAAAGTTTCTCCACGAGGAACAGTTCCTTTCATTGGTTTTGTAAAAATTTTTCTTCCTTGAAGCTTGAAAAACAATTCCGGAGAAAAAGATAATAGGTTAAGTTTTGGAGTCTGAATAAAAGCATTATATGGAGTTTTCTGTTTCGGAAGAATTGATTCATACAAATCAATCCCGTCAATACTTGTATTCACATCAATCTGATATGTATAATTCACTTCATAAGTGACTCCGTTTGAAATATAATCCTTTATTTTCTCGACATTTTTACAGTATTCTTCTTTACTGATTTTTGGTCTTAAGATTGTTCCGAGAGGTTTTGGAGCACGCGGCGCATAAGGCTCGAATTTGTCGAAAACTTCAAAATACAGATAGTCAAAATCATAATTTATAAACCCAAGAAGATAGTACTTTTTCCCATACTCTTCAATTTTCAAAAGAGATTCCCTCAAATCATCAAAAGCTTCAATAACTTCAACAGGTTCTGTAAAAATTTTATCCGAATAAATTTGCATAAAAGAATTATAAAACAAAATCTTTATTTTAACTGAAATATATTTTTAGAAAAAACAACCAAGTCTATTTTACGTACGAGTCAAAATAGACTTGGTTAAATATTTTTTACCTTACAATTTTAATAACTACATTGTCATATACTAAATCATCATTTTCAAAATCTTTTGATAAATTTATTACACTGAAAGAATTTGCTGGAGTAACAATTTCATCAATTTGATTTCTGATAATTCCTTGTGCATTTTTTTGAGCATATCTTCTATAACGTTTTTTTGTTGGCAAATGATAAATTAAAGTGTCAGTTTTCTCTATTGTTTTTTCACCTACTTTTGTATTTTTCAAAGAAGCCTCGATTGACGCAACGATAGAACTTTCCATACTCCGGTAAATTCTGTCATGAAGAATTAAAAGGTATTGATCTTTTCTCACGACATTTACACTGTCTGTAATAATATTATTACTTCCATCGACCTTTATCATTGTAGGCATTTTAAAGAGTTTCAACTGAACATCTGCATCTATTATCGGTTTGAAACTTGTATTATCTATTGCAATCTTTTTATTCCCGACATTCAGTCTTCCGGATTCGTTTACAACCATACTCTCAATTGTCAAATTTTTGGATGATGTTGTTAAATCAATTTTATCGACATCAAGTTTTTTGATACTTACATCATCATCAGTTTTTAATACTAAAGAATTAGTGTTTATATCTGTCCAATTTGCTACGGCACCGCTGGTTGTAACGGAAATAGAATTGCCCGAATTCATCGTTATACGATTTCCATCAACTAATTTTATATTTAAAGGTTTATTTTTTGTACCGATATCATTAGCAGCTTTTACATTAACATTTTTTCCGTAGATATTTATGTCATCAGCATTTATACCGTTATAAATAGATTTACTTGAAACTATGTTAATATTTGTGCCATAACTATTTGAATTACCTAAAATACTTCCGATATTCAGATTATTAGAAGTATTTAAAACCAAATTATCTACAAGAGAATTAAAATTACCCGCCAAATTCAGGTCACTAACAACAATATCCGGAGCATTTGCGTCTAAATCACCACCAATATTTGCATCCGTAATAACAATTTTATCATTAGCATTAATTTCCGCGTCACCACTTACTGTCAAATCCCCAACTATGTTCATTATATTTGAATTTGTTGTTAAATTGCCATTTATAAGTGCATTTGCGGTATCATAAACAGTTATAACTTCACTCACTGTTAAATCTGAATTGCCGCCAATAGTCAAATCTCCAAGTATATCGAGGTTTTTGGACTCTGTTGTCAAGTTGCCTGAAATATCCGCGTCGGCAATTTTTATTAACTCGTCGGCTTTCAAGTCTGCATTGCCTCCAACGGTCAAATCTCCAAGTATATCCAGATTTTCAGACTCTGTTGTCAAGTTGCCTGAAATATCCGCGTCGGCAATTTTTATTAACTCGTCGGCTTTCAAATCTGCATTGCCTCCAACGATCAAGTCGCCGATTATATCCAAATTTTTAGAATCTGTGGTCATATTACCGTTTACGTTTGCTTTTGCTGTATCATGAACAGCTATAGTCTCACTCGCCGTTAAATCTGCATTGCCTCCAACAGTCAAGTCGCCAAGTATATCCAAATTTTTAGAATCTGTGGTCATATTACCATTTACGTTTGCTTTTGCAGTATCATGAACAGTTATAGTCTCACTCGCCGTTAAATCTGCATTGCCCCCAACGGTCAAGTCGCCGATTATATCCAAATTTTTAGAATCTGTTGCCATATTGCCTGAGATATTCGCTTCTACAATCTCAATATTTTCTGTTTCTAAAATATTCATACTTCCTGCAACAGTAGCATTCTTTATTGATACAGATAAAGCATCATCCGTTGTGATGAAAGCATCTCCCGAAACATTAGCTGAAACTACGTTCAAATCATCCACCAACCCTTTTATATAAGCATTTTGGGCAGCATAATTTAAACCTTTATCTGTATCATTATTTTTTGCATCAACTGTGAAATATTTTGTTGAAGTACCAATATCATCAGCAGCATTTAATTTAATATTATTTGCCGTAACATTAATTACATCTTCACTTAAAGCTGAATTAGTAATATTACCACCGGTTGAATTCAATACAATATTTTCTAATATTCCATCATTAGCATTAGCAGCAACGTAAGAAGTAATTCTGTTTATTTTTAAATCATTATTTGAAGTCAAGTAAATACTCTTACCATCACCGGCATATGCTGTTATATATCTGTTTGCATCAAGATTAATTGCAGAATTTTCAGTTCCGATATCTCCATCTGCTGCCGCTAATGTAACGCGCTCTGCTTTCAATAAAGAATTTGAATCAGCATTTTTTATAGATTTTTCAGAATAAATAAAGATATCTTTAGAAGCCTGTACCTTTCCAATTTTCATTTCTTTTAAATCTTTTGCATAATCATTGTATGCAGCAATGCGTTCTTCATCAGTAGCTAAGGACTCTAAATATTCTTTAGATAATTGCGGTTTTGAAATTAGGAAAATATTTATATCACTCATGCCTGACGCTACACCATCATAATAACCGGCTGAAGCATTTATAACACCATCAGTGTTAATTACAAGATTTTCAATGTTTCCATGTTTTGAATTCAAATCAACTCCGGTTGCTGAATATATATTATAAACAAGCTCTCCTCGACCTGCAGAAGCAATAATACCAAAATCAGCATCCAATTTTACACTTCCGGCAGTCGACTCAACCAAATCTACAAATAGTCTGGCAACAGAAGACAGATTGATATCATTTTTTGCATTAGCATTGATAACTCCATCACGTGCAAGAACAAGCGATTTATCTTGCGTGCCTATCTGACCGTTAATCGCACTTAATATAACATTCCCACCATTTATATTGTGAGGGTAAATAGTATCTGCGGCAACTAATATTGATCCATTCTGAGAACCTAAAGTGATTGTACCCTGATTATTTGATATTACGTTACTTATTTTCAAATCATCTTTAGCCACAATCGTAATATCATCAGCAGCTTCGGCTCTAAGTTTATTTGCAGTTATATCAACTTTACTGTTTTTTGAAGAATCTAAATTTATCGCACCTTTCTCTGCAACTAATTGTAGATAATTAGCATTTACATTGAATTTCTTATCAACATTACCTAAATTCCCAATCGTATACAAATATGCTCTATCAGCAGCAGTAACATCCAAATCATAAGCACCGGTAGAGGTCAATTTTACTGCAACATTTTTTGCATCAACAGCCAAAGAACCATTATTCAACAAGACACTCATAAATCTGCCCGACTCTTCACCAATATTGCCTTTCGTTGCTTTTAAACTGATATTCTCCGCGATTATAGAATTGTTCATACTATTTGTTAATATAGAACCTTGGTTAGATGTCAAATTAACATCACCGCTCAAAGCTCCGATATTTTTGTTCATTATAATTGAACCATTAGACGTTACATTTACCTGCGGTTTATCAAAACCTTGGAACTGAACACTAATAGGATTTTTTGCAACCCCGTATTCAGGATCTGTAACGACTTCATAGTATACGGTTTTATATAATTTACCATGCCACAATTCCGTCCACCAAGAACGTTTTACGTATTCTTGATAAGATTTTGTTTCTATTGATCCGGCTTTTGTAACATAATACGCGTCATCTCCGGAAATATAAGATATAGTACTAACAGTAGCCCCGTCACTACGCGTTGTACTTGTAGAAGAAGAATCCCATTTACCATTGCCTGTAGTTTGACCGGTTGATGTAGTCTTGATAACACCATCTTCTCCAACACTAGCTGTATATGTCCCTGAATTTTTAGACAACCAATCCTCGGTTATATCACTGTGTTTTAAGCTGTCAAATTTTGTACCGGCTTTATCTGTATCATCAAACTTAAAATCGTTAATTGTTAATTTACCATTAACCTTTGCTGAGGCATCCAGGGTATTAGTTACAAGATTAAAATCTGAATTGTTTGTTACGTCAATGTGACCATAACCGTTTACTAAAACAATTTTACCATTGTTTGACGTACTGATTATATTACCTGTTAAAGTTATATTTCCACCGCGTATTTCAGTATTAAATAACTGAATTTCCCCTTTTATGTCTGAAGAATTAGATGTATCCGTAACTTTGAAATATGCTTTAATTGTTTCTAAATCTGAATCAAGCTCTCCATTTCCTGTCGTATTAATGTAATAATAACCATCCTCAGAGCCTTTTTGCATTTCAATCAGAACATTACTGCCACTGTTTTTTTGATAATATTTTCCATTGCTGTAAATAACCTCAAAGTCCGGTATCGTAATTGATTTCACTTCCGAACCACTTTGAATAAGTCCGTTCACATCAATTATTTTTGAAGAAATATCAATATTACCGGAAGCTATAATAGCACCGGTTCCATCAGAACCACCTGTAACTAAATTTGAATTAGTATATTTTTGCTCATAAGCTCCATTTGGCACAGAAATTGTTAAATCCTTTGCTGTAATTGAACCGCTTGATAAAATATTACCGGTATTATTAACAAAACTTACCGAGCCGCGAATATTTTCAACATTACCTTCAAATACCATATCGCCAAAACCGAAAGTTAAATTCAAATCAACTAACGGATCATTTCCATCCACAGTATTCAATATAGAGATTGTATAATTATCTCCACTATTTTTTATATTTTTTGTAATTGTATTTGCAATATCAGAACCATTAATTGTACCTATTGCAGCTTTATCAATAATTAAATTTTTGTAAACAATATCCATCGTCGAATTATTTACAATATCTATAGAGAAATTATTTCCGGGAGTTGTAATACTTCCTGTTCCATTCATTTTTCCGATAATATTTGTTTCTCCGGAACGTACAGCTACATCTCCTACTCTAAAGGAATAAACATCCGTTGTTCCTGATTGCTTTTGATTTTCTAAATCAGCTAATATCGTATCATACTTTGCACTAATATTGTCAATTTCTGCATTTGCTTTTCCAATCTTGTCATTTGCAGCATCAATACTTGTATTTAGCGAAGTAATAGCAGATTCACAATTTTTAATTGAATTATTATTAGTCTCGATTTTTGTTTCAAGACCGGATTTTACAGAACTCAAATCACTGACAGAATTTTTCAATATCGAAAGATTTTCTTCCGAGCTATCTGACAAATAATTTGAATATGCAACTTTCACCGAATCTACTTTTGAATCACTTATTCCATCTAACACAACTCCAAAACTGTCATCAACAATGTTAGCATCTCCGTCAAAAGCACTATCCCAAGCAGTAGTCAAAGAATCAATATTATCAATTGAATTTTGAACACTTGTATTATTAGCTTCAAGAGCAGCTTTTTCGGATTGGATCTGACTAAGCTCTGTACTAGCTTCATCTATAACATTTTGTTCAATTTCGATATAATCTTTATAAGGTTTAATAGCACTTTCTTTGGATTTTTTATATGCCTGTATATCAGCCTCAACATCCTCTGAAGTATATTCTCCGACTTTCTCTTTACCTATAACATTAACACCATTTGATGTATATGTACCATCTTTATTGATAACAAGCTTTTTATTTGCGCCTAACCCACTTTCCAAAGTACCATTTAAAGTAATTGATACATCTGATTTATTAGTAGGAGTTGGAGCACTATTACTGGATATTGGAATACCCCATAAAATATAACTCTTAGCTTTTCGTTCCGCTACTAGCTTTTTAGTTGAATCCAGAGCAGTCACATTCATTGAATCATAAGATTTCAAATTTGCACCATTCTCAATTAAAATTTTAACCTGTGAATCATTATAAGCCTTTGCAGATGAATTTCCGGCAATACCTACTAATCCATGACTTACTGCGTACATATAAGCTTCAATATTTTTGTCACAAACCGCTTGAATATAAGAATCTCTTCCACTAATAGAATTAACTCCCGAATTTATAATAACAGAAGTGATTGCCTTATTATTTTTTGCAATACTGTCACCGCCTGCGCCACCAACTACACCATTAGCTTCTACATTTGACTTTGCATAAATATCAATATCAGAATCTGCCAAGAAATATATATCATCATTATCTGATTTAACATCCTTATTTGAAACAGTTGTTTTGGTTTCAACATTTGATTTAATTTCAACATCACCATCAGAAGCCGGAATTACACCATCAGCTTCAACATCAACTTTCTCACTCACACTTAAAACACTGGCAGCAGAAGCCATGACAAAACCATCTCCAAACGCACCGGAAGCATGAGCAAAATCACCTCCAAGTTCTGCAGTTGTTGTCATTTTGATAATATCAGTTAAGCTTGCACAACCAACATCTACAACTCCTCCTAAACCACCATATAAATCATAATTTTGGGCAGCTGATTTTGTTGTTTTATTTATAGCCTCCAAATCAATTGCACCTGCTGAGTTTACATTTGCATTGGAAACAGCACTGACAGTTGAAGTTACAGAATTCCCGATATATGCAACCCCAACCCCGATAGCACCGTATGCAGAAGAATCGTTAAAGGCATTATAGGTATTATCACTATTTGCACCAACTACATACGCTCCGCTGGTTGTCGTAACATCATTATTTTTACCAACATAAACACTGTTATTAGAATTTATGTCCGTATATACGCCGGAACCTCCAACTCCTCCAACAGCAGCACCGGCACCGGCATAAGTCAAGGCATCAACGTTGTTATTTGTCGTTGAAGTAACTTTTATTGACTCTGCATTAATTGAACCCTTGTTACTTGCATCTGAATCTGCAATATTAACTCCACTAACAGATTTTATTTTTGCATTAGTTTTAGTTCCACCTGCAGAAATGCTACCATAAGCATGTCCATCTGTTTTGGCAATAGCATTATTTTTAGCATTGGAAGAAAATAATGCTGCTAATTTTGATAAAATTGTTGCGTTTTTACCAATATTTACAGTATTTTCTTTTTTAACATTTGCATCAGCTTCTGCACCTGTACCGCTATTTAAACTACCCGATGTAGCATTTGCGTATGCTTCAGCTTTCTCCGTTGTTTCCGCTTTTAAAGATAAATTTCCCTCTGAACTTTTTAAAGTAACATCATTTCCGATTTTGACGTTTGTTTCGCCATCTATAACGGCATCAGCATCAGAAACTCCGATATTCAACCCTAAACCATATTCATAGGCTATAACTTTAGAATTTATACTTTCGTCTGATTTTGCACTTATATCCAAATCATTCTTTGCATTTAAAGTAGAATTGTTCAAAATATACGCATTAGTATTTTTCTTAGATTTAATTCCTGCTTTTCCGCCAGAACCTGAAACAATTCCTCCGGCACCTGCTTCTACAATCAAATTTTGATTATCAGTCGATTTCGCCGCCACATCAATCTTACCGGAAGAAGATATTTTAACATCATTTGATATAAATGAATTTACCGTTGTTGCAACATTTGACACAGCAACAGCAACACCAACCGCTAAACTGCCATAAGAATGTCCATCAATTTCTAATTTTACATCATCAGTATTCTCTGCTTTTACTGTTACATCTTTTGCATTTATCTCTACTTTTGAATCAATATACGCGGAAGTAGTACCATCCACATCAGTAGAAGGAGTTGCGCTTGAACCGGCTTCACTTGATTTTGTCATTAAAGAGAAATCTTCGCTTTTCTGTGAGATATTATTCGCACTAACTGTAACTTTTTGACCTTTCTCCAAATTAGAATTAATATTTGTATTTGCTTCTTTTATCGCACTGTCAATATCAACTGACGCTTGATTGTAATATTGTCTAAAGTCACTGTCGGATTTATTTTTAAACTCTTCAGAAGATGTATATGCACTATCAGCCTGACTTATTGCTGATTTTAGAGTTTTAGCATCGTCATCAGATAAGTCAGCAAATGAAGCATTATCTACTTCTTTTCCTAGCTTTAAAGATAACCCGCCACCGCTTAAAGAACCTAAAATTCCCCCACCAACGACTAAAGCATAAGCATCTATAGTTTCATTACTGATAGCCTTTATCGTCACATTTCCACTAGGATTTTTCTCACTACCTAAGACAGACTCAGAACCTATATAAGCCAATACTGTATTTTTAATATTAATTAAGCCTGCAGAAGCTCCAACTCCGCCAACCAAACCAACAGCCAAATTACCCACATTTTCATAAACATATGTATCATCTTGAGCCTTAATATTTAATGATTCACTGGCATTGACATTGTTACTCTTACCTACATAAGCCAATGTTTTATTCTTTATTGTATTTTCCAATCCTGAACCAGCAGCACCGACAACTCCTGCTTCGGAACCCGCACCGGCTTGCATTCTATTATTTTGCTCACCCAATTTAGTCGTAGTTTGTGCAGATATATCAATTCGTTTAGAATTCAATGACACACCGTCTTGGGTAAATGCTTCTGTCGTATTATTAATTCTATTAATTGCGACTGTAGGGGCAACAGAAACAATTCCACTTCCAGCATTACTTCCGGCAAGTTCAGTAATTTTAGTAGTATTTTCTGCACTAATTTTCAAACTATCATTTGCGGTAATTTTAGCATCTTTAACGGCATAAGCCTTAGTAGTTGCATCAATAAGATTTACCAGAGAACAACCGGCATCACCGTTTATCAATCCAATACCAAAACCGAATGCAACCAAATCATTAAAGTTCTGAGTTCCATTAGCTTTTACCTCTATACTATTTGCATTTACATCGTTACCGCCAATATATGATAAAACAGTACTTGTTATAGAATTTGTCAGAATTGTAGCCCCAACACCAACCATAGATCCAGATACTGTATCTGAGAAAGCCTTAAAATTAACAGTATCTGTTGAATTAACAGAAAGATTTTCTGCTAAAACATTACCTGTAGTATATGCTTTTATTGTATTATTCACAACATTAGTTTGAACAACTCCGGCGACAGAAACATATGCTGAAAGAGCTCCTGATACTGCATATATTTTATAATCAGTATCTACTGATGAATTAACATTTATTTTCTTTGCTCTGTCAGTTTTATTAAAACCTTTTACCGTTGAGTTATCAATATATGCAGAAGAATTATATTCCACAACATTTGTAACAACAGATGCCCCAACTCCAACAACATTAATAGCGGCGACATCACCCACAATTTGGAAATATTCCGCATTAGCGTCTGAATCAATACTTATACTATCTGCATAAATTGTAGAATTACTAACACCGGTTTTCATATCAGAACTGACAACGGTTGTATTTATAACTCCGGAAACATCAGCCGCGCCAATAATCGTACCTGCAACTGCATGGTTTTGAATTTTGTCATGTGCTTTCGCTCCAATATCCAGAATAGATGAATTGATTATTGAATTATCAATTGTAGCCTCAATATCTTTATCAACAACAACAGTATTAACAGTTGCTCCAACTCCAGCCGCTCCGCCGCCACCTCCGGAACCCACACCCAACACGAGTTCAGTGTTACCTTCACCTTTTAGAGCAATTTTGTCACCTGCAAACAAACCTGATGATTTTTTACCGGAAACATTTGCTTTTG
>CAZCIW010000030.1:8016-20455 GCA_964499135.1 uncultured Muribaculaceae bacterium | reverse complement strand
AGATGAATAAAGCGCTCAACGATTATGACCTGTCGCAAACAATCGCAGGTACAAACCCTGCACAAGGTGCAAACGGGAGTGTTCAGGACGGAGAGGCACAGACTCTGTATTCAATTTTCAGAAACAGGTTGAATGTCGTTAAAGTTGCGAATGGTAAAGATTTTAACATGAAGCCTGGTGACCCGAATTATTATCCTGTTATATCTTTTAGGGATAGGATGGAGCATGAGCTGATTTATACTCTTCTTTGTAATTCAAATAAAGGTTGTCGTAATCAATTGGTTACGACAATAATGACCCAAGGCGATATGACTACCGCAGGGCGTTCGAACAGTCCATGGAGTGAAAATTCGACATTTTTATTTTTGAATGATGGCATAACGCTGATTTTTGATAATACTCAAGAAGCTTGTCATCAGAGAACAGCAAATTTAAATATTAATTTTTGCTTTGGCTTTATAGATGTAAACGGGCAAAAGGGTCCTAATAAAGTTGTTGAATGTGACAAAGACTCATATACAGGAAATCTCACGTCCATTTCGCACGGCTATTCCGATTGGTATGATATTGTTTCTTGTACAGTTTCAAATCCGACAGATATCTACCCGATCGTAATGTATAATGAGACAGTAGCTCCGATGACTCCGGCTGCTAAAGCGGTGTTGTTTGGCAAGTAAATGTTTGAAATAGATAGCTATTGGAAATATTTATTCTTAACTATATAAATTAATTGGAAACAAGAAACTAAAACTTATATAAATTTTAGTTTCTTGTTTTTGTTCTGTTATTTTACAATATTATTTGAATGTATGGAAAATCGAACTAATGCAATGTGGAAGGTAAGGAAATTTGTGAAAAAAATTAAGCAAAAAGTAGACTGAAGTCTAAAACCTACAAGACGAAACTGAGTTAAAAGATACTGAACAATGCTGAAAATAATCAGTTTGAGCAATAACTAAAAAATCAACCTTGTTTAAAGGTTGATTTTTTATAATAATATGTTCTGTCCGTTAAAAAAAGTAACACAAAAAGTTTAAATGCTTGTAAAACAAATTTTTTCATGATAAATTACAGGTACAGTTCCGAACTACCGGTACACGCCTAGGGGGCGAAAATGGTGGCAAAGCGTGGTAACCCGCGTATCACATTGAACCTATAGGGCAACCTTAATCCGGCAAGCGGTGTGATAGTAAATTAAGGATACTGCCTTTAACTGGAGGTAAGTCCGGAGGAATAATTATGTCAATGACAGATCCGATAGCAGATATGCTTACAAGAATCAGAAACGCTAATATGGTATCTCACGAAACTGTTGAAATGCCGTCTTCAAAATTGAAAGTTGAATTAGCAAAATTGTTAAAAAGCGAAGGCTTTATTACTGATTATGAAGTAAAAGAAGCCGGAAAATTTAAAGTTTTGTCAATCACTCTTAAATATGATGATAAGAAAAAACCTGTAATCACAAAATTGGAAAGAATTTCAAAACCCGGTTTGAGAAACTACTGCAAAGCTAAAAATCTTCCGAAAGTACTTGGCGGAATGGGTATTGCAATCGTTTCAACAAGCAAAGGTTTGTTGACTGATAGAAAAGCAAGAAAAGAAAACATCGGCGGCGAAGTTCTCTGCTATGTTTACTAATTAAAAAAAATAAAGAAAAACTCCGGTGAAAACCGGAGTTTTTCTTTATTCATGTGCAGAGCGCGGACGGCATTTGCCGTCCGCGCTCTTTAATTATTGATAAATTTGTTTTAGGACATAAAAATCATTTTCGCTTGGAACAGAAATATTTTTCTTGTGTGGGACAAACATAATATCGTCAATATCTACTCCGTGTCCAAGCCCGAGAGCGTGACCAAATTCGTGCATAATGGTACAATAAATACTTAAATCTGTTATGTTTTTGGGTGAAAGTTCATTATGAAGCCCAATATCAATAGAAATTTTTCTTATTTCACCGTTAATCACGCTTACGTATTTGCACATTCCCTCAAAAACTCTTCCGACCTTTACCCAGTGAACTACAATGTCCGCCATCGCAGGCTGCGAGACAGGCTGAAATTGAACGTTAATTCCGTTCGCTCTTAAGTGTGAATTCCAGTTCTGAATGGATTTTTCTACCAGAGAATACATAAAACTTTTATCTGCTCCGATTGCGGTAATAGGGCTTGTATAAACCGTTACCTGTGACTTCTCCCATTTGCACAGTTTCCCGTTAATAAGTGAATTTTTTATATATGTATCAATTTCGTTTGAAAGCACCATAATACAAGAATTATAATTCGCTAATTCATTTAAAATCATCATGTTAATGGATGAAACTTTTGTTCTAACTGTCTTTCTTTACGAATATTAATAACTTGTTTACAGAAAATTTTATCTATGTTAGGCTGATATAGTGGGTGCAATTGGTAGAAAAGCCCGCAAGCAAAATCTCAGCCGAAATTTAACTGATTTTGCAGGAAGTAGCAATATACCATAAGGAGAAAAATTATGTCACGTATTGGTAAAAAACCGATTGAAATTCCTTCAGGAGTAGAAATTACTCTTGACGGTCAAACAGTTACAGCAAAAGGTCCTTTGGGAACAGAAACCGTTGTTGTTCGTTCTGAAATTGCTGTTAAAATTGAAGATAACCACATTATTCTTACAAAAGTGGGTGAGTCTAGAGAAACCGATGCTTTGTATGGTTTGTCAAGAACTCTTGTTGCAAATGCTGTTCACGGTGTAAAAGAAGGTTTTGAAAAGAAACTTGAAATTCAGGGTGTAGGTTATCGTGCAAATATGGAAGGTAAAAATCTTAATCTTGCACTTGGTTATTCTCATCCTGTAGTTGTTGTTCCTCCGGAAGGAATTACTATTACAGTTGAAGCTAACACAAAAATTAGTGTTAAAGGTTCAAATAAACAAACTGTTGGTGATGTAGCTGCTTTGATTAGAGGAAAACGTGCGCCTGAAGTTTACAAAGGCAAAGGTATCAGATATGAAGGCGAATACATCAGACGTAAAGCCGGTAAAGCTGGTAAGAAATAACGGTTAAGTATAGACGCATAGTCTATCAGGTGTAAAAATAATTACAAAAGCCCGCATAAACCCTTGAAATCGGTTTTTCAAGAAGGTTTGGGTATGAAAGGAAAGAAAAATGATTAAACAAGAAATTAGAAAACCGAAAGTACAAAAAAGACACCAAACAATTAGACTGAAAGTTTCAGGAACTGCAGAGTTCCCAAGACTTGCAGTTTACAGAAGTACAAAACATATCTATGCTCAGTTGATTGATGATGTAAATGGGGTAACTCTTGCATCAGCATCTTCAAATGATAAAGATTTGAAAGAACAACTTAAACACGGTGGCAACATT
The DNA here is from genome assembly GCA_964499135.1 of uncultured Muribaculaceae bacterium. Taxonomy (GTDB): domain Bacteria; phylum Cyanobacteriota; class Vampirovibrionia; order Gastranaerophilales; family Gastranaerophilaceae; genus Scatenecus. Next base: position 17,097 of record CAZCIW010000030.1, on the reverse strand, counting down.
GAAGCTGCTAAAGTTGTTGGCGCTGCAATTGCTCAAAAAGCAAAAGTTAAAGGTATCGAATGTGTTGTATTTGACCGCGGTGGATTTTTGTATCACGGTCGCGTAGCTGCTTTGGCAGATGCTGCAAGAGAAGCCGGTTTAATGTTCTAATTTTGCCCAATAGGGTTGTTCTGTGGAACACTAGAACTTTAAAACACTTATAAAAAAGGAAACAGACGCATAGTTAATGCGTCTGTTTTTTAAGCACAAACTATCTGTCATGCTTGTTGTTATGGGATATTAATAATTTCCTTTTATTCTCGCAAAAAACAGATGTAATGGTAACTTTTCCAAAACAACCTATACTTAAATTAACTCCTTTTTTATTTTAAAAAAATAGATTTCCTTATATATAAAGAAATTTCTTCAAGAAAGATTTACATTTAATAAGAAGTTTATTTACAAAAATTAATATCTAAAAACCAAATCCGCGATACAAAGAGATTTAAAAGTTAATATTTATCTGTTATTTATCAAAGCGCGGGTCTTTTGCAAATTTGGAATCAAAGCATTTGTGGAATACATAATTTACTCCGCTAATTCCTGCAACCGCAAGAGCGACAATTCCAAGAATTTTTGTAATGGAAGGTGCCGGTCTCATATCATTTTTGGGTTTGAGCCATTCTTTTTTGAAAAATAAATCGTCAGCATTTTTATAGAAAATCTTGTTGATTAAATCATCAGCTTGTGCTCCAAAGTTTTCTTTAATAACTGTTTTTAAATCACTTACTGATTTCTCATACGCTTGTTTTGGGGTTAATCCACCGGCAGTGGCTTCTCCAAAACATCCTAAAGGTGCATCTGTGCCAAAAAGAATTCTGTCTGTCGCATTGCGTTTTTGAAGTTCTTTAATCAAGGTTACAACACTCGGTTTTTTTGAACTGCTTAATCCGTCCTTGCCCCAGTCAACCCAAGATAAATCTACATAAATTTTTGCATCGTCGTTGTCAATGGATCTAAATAAGTACTTCATAGCTTCTTTGTGAGATTTTTCATCCCCTGCACCCATATGCGCCATTACTATCGGTACTTCCGGAAATTCTCTTCCTGCGTAGTAAATTGCTTCCGGTGACGACGCTCTGAATTTTATTTTTCCGGCACTATCAAGTTCTGCATCACTATGGAATATGCATGGCAACTGATGTTTTTGTGCAAGTCTTAAATATGCTCTATAAACAAAGCTATCCGCATCTTGTCCACTTAAAAGCCTTGGATGAAATTTCAGCCCCACAAATTTGTTTGGGTTTTCTTCTAAAAGTTTTGCTATATGTTTTGCATTTCCGCCGGTTTTAGTAGGTTGGCATACTGCAAGCGGGTAATAATTCTGATTTTTGGCGCAAAAATCAAGTATTGCCTGATTGCCTTCTGTTTCATTTTTCATTCCGTTTTTTATGATACTGTCGAGATTAGAAATAATTGCCTTTTCGACGTTGTCTTGTTGTTTTGTCCCATTCACAGAAATTTCAAGCGGTGATTTTATAAATTTGTCAAGCTCCTCTGCTCCATACATAGCACATTCATTAGGATTTCCTTTTTTGGGGAAATTCCCACAATGTACGTGGGAGTCGATTATTGCGCTTGTAAAATTAATTCCGTTATTGACTGTTCCTATTTTCATCGAAAAATGTCTCCTATACTCGAATCAACGTCTGCGTGACTTTTAAGAATTCTTAGTTTAAACCCGCTATATTTATTCCATATATTTTGAGGTTTTTCCAAATAAGATTCTGTATGTGAAAAATTGTTTACTTTGCAAGTATTGTTGAAAATGAAATGACCGGATTAATTTCATGTTGTCTTGCATTCATGTTCGCCAATACCCAATATATATAACCTCAACAATATATAATTTGCTAGTTTTAAGCTAGTTTTTAATGAAATTTTTACAAAACATAACAAAACCCGCAAGTTGTCTCGCGGGTTAATAAAAATGATGAGAGGAGTAAAAATTTGTTATCCGATTCCGATAGTTCTACCTGTTAAAACTGAACCATCATCTTTGTATGCCAAAATTTGTTCTGAAAAATTGTTTTGGAATGGATTTAGTCCATATCCAATACCGGTCTTCGACAGGAAGCTGAAACTTGTAGGATCCATATTCTGTTGATATCTTGCAGTTTCGCTGGTTCCTTGAATGCTTGATGTATCGTAGTAATTATTTGGGCGTAGCCCTACCTGAGCATCGTTTTCCAGATTAACTCTGTTTATAGGGGCTATTCCGCCGTTGTTGTAACCGCTTGTCATATCCTTAACCTTTTGATTGTGATTTTAAACTACACGTGTAATTCATCGATTACAATGCTAAGATTAAATCCAATCATATTTTATACTCTATGTATATATAAAATATATACGTTTTAAATAATTGCCTTTTTCCTTCGTTTATCTTTACATTTGTTTACATACTTTTCATACCCAAAATTCCTCAAAAATAACATAATGTTAAGAATTGTAAAGTGTAAAATCTACACTATTGCTGGATTTTTGACTTTTGAAAAAAATTATTAAAACAAGTTGTTGACATTTAAAATATGATATGCAATAATAAGGACATAAGATTTAAGTGTAGTCGAAACACTAAATATAAATAGATTCATTAACCCCAAAAACATATAAACTCCTAAATAATAAACACTAAAAGAGACCATTAGGATGCAGAAAACGACCCACTCAGTTATGAGTGGTTTTTTTTATGTCTTTTTAAAAGAGTTCTTTACTCTCCATTTTGTAATGACAAGTATTAATGATACTTCACTAATGCTTGCTAATTATCTTTTAGATTTTCTTTTTACGCGGTTCAGCCTGATAGAAATTTCCCCAAAAAAAACATGTTCAGCCTGACATGTGTCCATGAGATTTTTTTAATATGACTTGAAAAGATTTTGCAAATGTGCTAAAATGAGAATGTTGGTATTAAAGATGAAAGAGGTAAAAAGCATGGAAAGACGCGCTATGACTGCATTTGCGGGGGGGGGGGCACTCTAAAAGGTCTCGTAGACAGGGTTTTGGGGGTATCGCTATGATAAAACCCAGTAAAAATGCCCATTTGCACTCGGATTTATTAAAAAAAGTCGACGAGATGGAACCCGAAAATGAAGTTTCTGCGCAAGTTAATTCATCTTTTTGCCTTAAGAATAAAATTGCCACATTCACCAAGTCGAGCAGAGGCACGAGCAATAACGAGCCGTGCAGTTTCGCGCGAAGTGCAGCTTTTACTTTGGCGGAGGTATTGGTTACTTTAGGTATAATCGGTGTGGTTGCGGCGATGACTATGCCTACATTGATGGAACATCATAAAAAACAGGTAACTGTAACTTCTTTACAAAAAATGTATTCGACTTTAATGAACGCTGCGATGATGTATCAGGCAGAGAACGATTTGACATTTGATGAATTTGATACATCTTTGGACGATAAAACTTTTATGCAGACATATATGCTTCCGTATTTGGATACAATACAGGAGTGTAGTAGTTTGAATTTCTGTTATGGGAGTAAGCTTCCTCTTGCAATTGACAGAAAAACAAAAATTAAAACTGGAAGCTTATGGGTGTTAAAAAACGGTTCTTTTTTAGGGGCATATAAGAATAGTGGTGGTATTTTGTTTTATTTTGATATAAATGGTGCAAAAGGTCCAAATTGGTCAGGCAGAGATATTTTTTACTATTTTCTTATAAATAAAAATAAGATATCTAATTATCGGGGTTGTGATACAATAATTCGAACACTTCAATCGGGTATTTATCCAGGTGCATATTCAACCTGTTTTAGACCTTTTAGTAAATACGACCGTGAGAAACTTTTGGGAACATCACTTGATAGAACTTGTAATCATAATGCACCTAAAGTTACAGATGATGCAGGAGATGCTTGTGCTGCGTTAATAATGCAAGATGGTTGGAAAATTTCAGACGACTATCCGTGGTAGTTCCTGTTTTTATTCAATCTTAATGATAACTGGATTTATTGAGGAATTTATTGTATAATAAATTTCAGATTTAGTGTGGTGGAATTATTGAATGCGATTTGCAGAAGATCAACCTATTGATAAAGAACAGCTAAATGCAATATTCAAGGATATAATTAAGTATTCTCCTTCAAAGTTGTGTGGAATGCTTGGTAATGCTCTTATAGTTCCTGTTTATACTCATCTTTTGCTCCCTGAACAATATGGGCTTTATTCTCTTTCGATTGCATTTTTGTCGTTTCTGTGCATTCTTTTTTCAGATTGGGTAGGTCTTTCGGGATTAAGATTTTTTAGATCATTTCAGCTTGCGGATGAGTTACCGAAATACTTATCCATGCTCGTTTCTATACTAACGTTTAATATATGCGCGATGTTTATTGTTGCATTTTTGTTCAGGCATGAATTTTATGATTTCTTTAAAATTCAGCCTAAATATTTTTTCTGTATTTTAGTTCTGATTATACCTGTTGCGATAAGAGCGCTTCTTTTTCAACTTTTGCGGGCTCAGCTTAAATCTGTTTCATTCACTTTTTCAACTATTTTAAACCAGATTATGACAATGGGTTTGTCGGTTTTGATTATAAAATTTTTCAATCTTGGAGCTTTGTCACTGCTTCTTGGTATGGGAATTTCGATTACGTTAACGGATATTCTTTTGATTTTCCAGAGTGGAATTTTGAAATATTTCAGAAAACCTAATTTGAGCTGGAATATTCTGCTGCCGATGTTCAAATACGGAATTCCGATTGCGGCAACTTCTCTAAGCGCTTGGGTAATAAACCAGAGTAATAAATTTATTATGAACAGTATGAGCGGGTTTAAGGAAGTTGGGCTTGTCGGTGTTGCTTACGGTTTAACTCTTCCGCTGTTTATGACAGTTTTTTCAATAATTACGGTCGCAGCGGTTCCCAGAATATTTAATATGTTTGAGGAAAAAGTTGATGTAAGACCAATAATTACAAGATTTACAGGATATTATCTGGTGGTTTCAGTTCCGCTGATTACGGTTGTGTCAATTTATGCGCCGGATTTTGTTGGTATGCTTTCTAGTTCAAAGTTTCAAGAAGCTTATAGATTAATTCCGTATTTTGCTTTTGGTTGTTTTTTTATGGCGCTGTCTGATTATACAACTCTTCCGTACCATCTTGCGAACAAAACTTATATAGATTTTGTTTTGAAATTAATTTCAGGTATTGTCGGGATTGCCGCAAATATTATTTTAATCCCGAAGATGGGGCTTGAAGGTGCCGGGATAGCGACTTTGGGTGCTAATTTTACATACTTTTTCCTAAGCGTTTTGATAAGAATTAAAAATTTGGAATTCTGTTGTCCGGTAAGGTCAATAATTAGAATGCTTATTGCATTTCTACCTTTTACTTTACTTTTTTATGAGTTTAAACATTTAGCTTCTATTCCGGCTCTTGTTCAAATGATAATTCTATTGGGTGTATTTTATCTTGTTTATTGGATTTTGAGCAGAACAATTTTAAAGCGTCCGGTATTATAATATCCTTAATAAATATTTACAAAATAGCAATAATTTTTGTTTTTTAACTTTTAATAAATTATGTGGAAAAACTTTACCTTGAGAATATTGTAATAAACGGTAATATTCATAGAAAAATAAAAATCAGTTTGTTAGAATAATAGAATACTTCTCAGGATAGCCGGATAAGAAAAAATTTTAATTAGGGAAAATTTGAAAGGAAATTAAGCCATGACTCAAAAAAACGCAAAGAATGTGAAACTGACGGTTTCTGCGCTAACATTGTGTCTAGTTGCTCCAAATACTTTGTTTACCGGGGCGCAAGCCGGTACTATTACAGGAATTGCTCCTGATATGGTTGGCGGTAATAAAGTTTATAATATAGACCCGAGCGTAATTAACGGAGATACAGGGTTCAGAATTTACGAATACTTTAAACTTAACAAGGACGAAGTTGCAAATCTTATTTTTAAATATGGAGAGCATAATATTTCAAAATTTGTTAACCTCGTTGACAACCAGATTAATATTAACGGTATTGTAAACGCTGTAAATAAAGATGGTTCTCTAAACAACGGGCACGTGATGTTTATATCACCAAATGGTATGGTTGTTGGAGCTTCTGGTGTTTTGAATCTTGGTTCTTTAACAGTTTTAACTCCTGAACAAAGTAATTATAATAAATTTAAATCAGATTATGACATTAGAGGTACATTGTCTGATAATCTTACTGATTTATATTCGCAAGGTACCGGAACTGTTACGGTTGACGGTAAGATTATTGCCAGAGATGCTGTTGATATCAGAGCCGCAGCAGTAAATATTAATAACACGATTATGTCCGGTGTTAACAATAATCAGGTATTTACAAATAATAGCGATGCCGATATTTTGTTTAACAGTCTTGTAAATACTGATAATATGAAAACAGGAAATATGTTTGCAAACGAAAGCGGAAGTATTAAAGTTACAGCATATTCAGGTTCCAAAGGTGTAAATATTGCACAGGGTGCAGATCTTAAAAATTTTGGAAAAGGTGATATTGAAGTAACAAGTTACGGTTCAAAAGGTATTGTAGCTGACGGAAATATTAAAAATCCGAATGGTAATGTACGTTTGACAACTACAAATGGTACAATCAAAGCAAACGGCAATATCGTAAATAATGGTGGAAATGTTGAATTAACTTCTTCAAACGGTATTCAGCTTGCAAAAGATGCTTCTGTGCAAAATACAAACGGAACTACTGTTTTTACTAACAAAGGTACAATCGGAATTGAGGCAAAAGGTTCTGTTGAAAATAATGGTGGTAATTTGATTTTTGACAATTCGGCTGATGGTGGAATTGTTATTGACGGAGCGCCAATCGCAAATACAAATGGAAATCTTTCAATGACCAATACCGGTCGTGACGGTTTTACGATTAACGGAACAGTATCGAATACAACCGGAAATTCTTATTATAAAAATACTGCCGGAACTTTTGTAGTGAATGGTTATGCATTAAATTATGATGGTAATCTTGATATTGATAATAGCGGAAATGGAATTGATATCGCTCAAGAAGGTCAGGTCTATAATTCAATCGGAGATATGACAATTGCGAACAGTGGAGCCAAAGGCATATTAGTAGATGGTCAAATTGTTTCTGACGGTTCAAGTCTTACTATTGATAACCAAGAAAGTGATATTGTAATTAATGGTAAGGTAAACAATAATACCGGAAACGCGGCAATTAATAATTACAGTACAACAGGCGGTATCAAGCTTAATTCTGTTGGTCAGATAAATTCAAAAGGTTCCGAATTGAACTTCTATAACGAAGGTACTGATGGAATCAATTTTGAAGGTTTAGTTGCCCATGATAATGCAGCCGGAAATGTTCAAATTACAAACAAAAATTCAGATGTTGTAATCGGTCACACTGATACTGACTCCAACATTACGTCTAATGCGAATGTAAATATAGATGTTGAAAACGGTAATATTTACAATTATGGTGTAGCTAACAGATTAATTCATATTACAAATGGTGCTGCCCTAAATATGACAACAGATGGTGGAGAAATTGGTCTTGATGACGGTAATTGCGGTGCTGCTTGTATCGGAATTGGTCCAAATTCAAGAGATTTTACAAAATCAATTAACGTAACTTCTGATGGTAAAATTACTGCAATTGCAAATCAAGGTAAATTAACTGAAGATGTTGTTGTTAATATTGCCGGCTTTAATTCAGACTTGAATATTGATCAGGTTAAAGCTGACGGTAAAGTCCTTTTGACTACAGCAGATTTTGATGAAGAGACAAACGGTTATTCAATTCTTAATGCTTCTACTGATACGACAAAAGCTAATGTTGAAGGTAAAGGTTTTGCGCTGATTGCAAGTGACAGAATTGGTGACAAAGATAATAAATTAACATTTAACCAGACTGCCGGTAAATTCAATAAAGAAGGTTTGGATATTGAAAACCTTAAATATGATCCGACTGCCGAATACGGTGTTGAAATGCTTGCTATAAATGACATTAACGTTAAAGGTCAGGATGACAAATATGATGCTAATGTTTGTACAATGATTTCAAGAGAAGGTACAATTGATGCTGAGTTCTCAGGTGATACTTATATCAGAGAAATTACAGCCGAGAAAGGTTTGAAAATTGTAACCCGTGGTGCTGAACTCGTAATTGATAATCTCGGTAAAGTTCCGAATACTCCTGTAGATTATTTCGGACCTAACGGAGATATCGTTCCTGACGAAGTAGTTCTGAAAGCTCTTGACATTAACCCGAATACAAGAGTTGATATGGAAGAAATCGACGGAGTTAAGCATTGGGCAAATTCTCATGTAATCGTTAAAGATGGCGTTGTAGACGATAACCATAGAGTTCATATTGTTGGTGATGATGTTTATGCCGGCGGTTATCATTTCCATATGGGTAAAGACAGAAATCCTGAGGGCAAAGCTTACTACGAAGTTGATGACAGAACTTCAATGGAAACTGTAAGTGGTGAAGCTCCGAAAATCAGAGTTGAAGCTGTAAGACCCGGCGATGTAACTTCTATCGGCAGAGATAAAGACGAAAGAAATTATTATACAGGTGGAAGCGTACAAGAAGACGAACCTTGGTACGATGATGACGATGATGATAATCCTGGGTCAGAGATCTTCCCTGGTGATGATGACGACGACGATGACGATGATCATATAACCGTTCCAGAACCGGGCGACGATGACGACGATGATGACGATGGTCCGACACCTCCTCCGGGCGACGATGACGATGATGATGACGACGATGGTCCGACACCTCCTCCGGGCGACGATGACGATGATGATGACGACGATGGTCCGACACCTCCTCCGGGCGACGATGACGATGATGATGACGACGATGGTCCGACACCTCCTCCGGGCGACGATGACGATGATGATGACGACGATGGTCCGACACCTCCTCCGGGCGACGATGACGATGATGATGACGACGATGGTCCGACACCTCCTCCGGGCGACGATGACGATGATGATGACGACGATGGTCCGACACCTCCTCCGGGCGACGATGACGATGATGATGACGACGATG
>CAZCIW010000030.1:0-7916 GCA_964499135.1 uncultured Muribaculaceae bacterium | reverse complement strand
GACGATGGTCCGACACCTCCTCCGGGCGACGATGACGATGATGATGACGACGATGATGGTCCAGGTATCGACAATCCGGATCTAAAGGATGGAAGATTGACTTGGAAACGAGAATTAGGTGACAGCATTTCAATCATAGACAAGCGTCAGTATATGAGATTCAGCATTGACAGAACCAATGTCCCTGTATCATTCACCTCAACTGATAAAGTGGCAAATGTTCTTGATATCTCAAGAGGTGGTGTTGCACTTAAGCACAACAATACTCTTAAGGTTGGTGATGTTATCCCTGTCCATATTTCATATGGAGATGTTGATGTTGACACAAACGTAAAAGTTGTAACAGCTTCTGATGTTAGGGCAGGTGCAGAGTTCGTTGATTTGGATGGCGAAATAGCAAACAGAATTCTCTATTTGAACTTACTTCTGGAAGAAGATTACAAGTTGTCGCAAGGGTTAATTAACCAGATCTAATGTAATAATAAAAGACAGGCAGGTTAAATACGTAGCCTGTCTTTTTTGATATTTAAAAGACCGAATTTCTTATTTGAAATCGGTCTTTTTTATGCATACATTCTCATTCTTGCTGCATTTCTGTTTTGTATTTGGTTAAGTTTTTGTAGCGATGCCCAGCTTGGAGGTGTTGCATAAGCTGTTTTTTGCGTTTGTTGATTGCCTTTAGTTTGAGTAAAGTTTCCGATTATTGCGCTTGCAGTGTTTAGTCCATTAGCTATATTTCCGGCATTAAGTTTTGTTTTTTCCTTTGCTTCCTTCTTAACTTCTTGTGCGGCTTCTTTAACGATGTTACTTGAATTTGCACCAATTTTAATTGTACCGTTTTGGATTCCTTCTTTGATTTGGGCTTTAGTCATACCTGCGGTTTTGTCAATAGCTGTATTAATCCCTTCACTGGCAGCATTAGTTGCTGTTTCTTTAAGGTTTGCAGCAGCCTGTTTTCCTGCTTCAGTTTTAGCTTTGTCTGTCATTGCGGATTTAATTTCGTCTCTTGATTTTCCTTCAAAAGCTTCCATTGCATTATCTTTTGCCGCATTTGTAAGTTCTTTTTGTGAAAGCTCTCCGGCTTTTTCTTTTGCTTCTTTAGCTGCTTCTTTTGCAACAACGCCAGCTGCAAGTTTTTGGGTAGCTTTATCCGCTTCTTCGCTGATTTTATTGAAAGTTGTACCCATTTCTTTGGTCCCTTTAATTGCGCTATCACCTGCAGAAACCGCTGATGCGGCACTCGTTAAAGCTCCTGCAATGTTGCCTTCTGCTGCGTAGCAAGCTGTTTTTGTAACGTTAGCAGCAAGAGAACCGTATTGACCGACAACTATGGCTACGTTGCCTGCTTTTTGCATTACGGTACCGGCTGCAATAAGAGCTGAACCTGCACCAAAGCACCAGCTGCTTGCTGAACCTAATGCAACAAGTGCTTTACCTGTGTAGTCTAAGGTTTGACCCACCTGTTGTACAGTCTGGCTTATCTCATCAATTGTGTTCGCTACTTTAAGTATTTTTTGAGTTGAGGATTGGTTCTTTTCAAGGTTATTTTGTGCAGTATTAATAGCAGTATTATACTTTGTTGTAACCTTGTGCATTGTTTTGATTTGCTTATTGGTTGAAGTTTGGAGTTTCCCTATTCTTTGACCAGTTGTCTGCATTGAAGATGTTTTTGCTTCAATTTGTCCTTCAAGTTCTGCAATTCTGGAAGCATTTGGATTTTCAGCTTGTTGAGCTTTCTGATTTTCTTCAGTTCCGGCAAGAGAAAGTGAAAATGCACTTTTAATACCGACTCCTGTATTGTCACCTGCTGTTAAGGATTCAAGTTCAGCCTGTAAGTTTTCTATCTCAGCATTGTCATTTTCCATGCTTTCGCTTAAAGTTTGGATTTCTTTTTGGTTTTCCTGAACTTGTTTTGTGGTGCTTTTTTGTTGTTGTTGAAGTGATTTTTGTTGTTTGACAATATTTTTTTGTTGTTTTTGTGCATCTTTTTGATATGAATTTGCTTGCTTTGTATTTTTTTCTGTTTCAGCTTGTTTACTTTTAACTTCACTTGAAGTTTTGTCCATATCAGCTGCCATTTTTTTACCTTCAGAAGCACTGATGTTTTTTGCTTTTGCGGCAGCTTCAGCCTGTTTTGCCTCATCATCACTTTGTGTACCTTGGGCGGTTGAGCTTTTAGAATCTGAGCTTACTCCATTTTTGATATTATCAAGATTTTGCATTGATTCTTGATGACCTAATTGACTTTTCTTAGCCTTGATTTCATCAGTTTTGTTTCTTAAAATGTGTCCTAAGAACGGATTTCGCTCAGTAAAAGTCTCGAGGTCTTTCAACGCTTGTTCACACTGGGATTTAGTTTTAAGGTTGTCTACATTTAGGGATATTAATTCACTAAGACTTTTGGGTTGTTCGTTTTGAGTAGCTTTAGGAGCATTAAAAATCGAGCCGTCTTTTGTTAGGTATTCGGCTTTTTGAGTAGATGAACTTTTGCCGCTCTTTTGAGCAAGCGCAAGTTTCGCGATTTCGGCTTTTGATAGATTATTTATGCCGTTCATACTCATTTTATGTATAGCTCTCCTTAGTTTTTAGCTCTCTTAAATATATAAAAAATATATAAAATCCTTTATTTCAGCATGTTTTAGATTTGTTACAAAAGTTAATGATGGAGAAATTCCGGTATTTGTTTTAAAGTCTTTGGATATAAATTTGCTTAAAAAATATATTTCTGTTAAAATCAGAAAGTGAAGAAATATTGATGAGGGAGAATGTTATGAAATTAATGGAAGGCAAAAAGGGTGTTATTTTTGGAGTTTCTAATACACATGGTATAGCGTATGCAATAGCTCGCCAACTATATGAAGCAGGTGCTGAAATAGCGTTTACTTATGCTGGAGAGGCGATGGAAAAACGTGTAAGACCGCTTGCAGAAGATATGGGCGCAAAAATTATTATGAACTGTGATGTTACTAAAGAAGATGAAGTAGCTGCGGTATTTAAAGAAATTGAAGAAGTTTACGGTAAAATTGATTTTGTTGTTCATGCTGTTGCATTTGCTGCAAAAGAAGATTTACAAGGAAGGTTTATTGATACATCGCGTGCCGGTTGGGATTTGGCAATGGGTGTAAGTGCATATTCTTTGATATCTTTGTGCAAACATGCCGAACCTATTATGAACGAAGGTGGCTCTATTTTTGCGCTGACTTACCTTGGTTCTGAATATGTTGTTGCAAATTATAATATAATGGGTGTAGCAAAAGCTGCGCTTGAAAGTTCAATGAGATATCTTGCTGCTGATTTGGGCAAAAAAGGTATCAGAGTTAATTGTATTTCTGCTGGTGCTGTTAAAACTCTTGCAGCAAAAGGAATTTCAGGATTTGATAAAATGCTTAAAGCTGCTGTTGCAAAAGCACCTCTTGGACGCAATGTTTCGCTTGAAGATGTTGGTAAAGCAGGTTTGTACTTGGCTTCTGATCTTTCAACAGGAACAACTGGTCAAATCTTGTATGTAGACTGCGGATGTCACGCTGTTTATGCTTCTCTTGAAGAGATGGAAATTATTGCAAATTCTATTCCAAAAGCATAAATGAGTATGTGAAATTCAATTATTAGAAAATGCGCCTGAGTTTAAAGACTCGGGTGCATTTTACAAAATCCATTTGTTTTAGTATAATTATTTTATGGGAAGAAGAGCTAAGTATCGTAAAAATAAATATATTGCATTTGGAATTTCAGTTCTTACGCTTGCCTGCGGAATACTTTATTTGGGACTGAATTATGTTCCCAAAAGGCTCTACGAAACTCAAACAATGGCGTCAGGTAAGAGTGAAGCTTATTATGTTACAAATTGGTGTCATCCTGATTTTGGAAGACGTGAATTTATGTTGTGGGATAGAACTAGGGTTGATTGTCTCACAAAAGATTACGCTATTGAATTTGATTTTGCTAAAAAGTGGGCAGAAAGTGCGGGACAGGCTCTTTATTATGGTAAAATGACAGGCAAAAAGCCGGCTGTAGTTTTGATTTTGGAATCGCCTATGGATTTGAAATATGTTAAACGGGTGGAGAGAATAAGTAACGATATTCAGATATTTTTGGTTAAGGCTTTTTAGTTTTTGTTACTTCAAAGAGATTTTTTTCTTCATCAACGGCAGTTGTTTTTATAAATTTAGCTAATTTATTTAGGCTTGTTTCAATATCCGGTTTTCGGATACGCATGACATGGATGAAGTCTTCTCCTCCAATAATTTTGAAACCGAGTGATAAATATTTTGATACGGCATTGAATGGTCCGTTTGTCACAGCGAGTAAATTTATTGTTTCAAGTCCGTTTTTTATACAATCTTCAAATAAAGTCTGCATCAGAACTTTTCCGGCAAACAGAACACGTTTTTCTTTTTCTGTTGGGAATGTGCAAATTGTATCTAAAAATAATTTGTTGTTTTTATTTGTGTAATTTATAATTCCGCAAGGTTTATTATTGTTTAATGCAAGATAACTTGTCATTTTTTGGGGGTTAACGTTATTTATTGAAAGATTGAATATAGCTCGCCAATTATTAATGTCGCACGGATTCATATTTGGCATAAGTTCGTTAAGGTCAATCGTTGTTTTTAACATATTAATAAAACTTTCATCTTGTGGCTGAAGTTTGTATATATCAATTGAAGTTTTAATATTATTAAAATTAATTTGTTTAAGTGCTACAAGCTTTGCACCAAAGTTTGGTGAGTTTGTTGTAAAGTTTCTAATTTCCATACTGTTATAAAATTACTAAAAAATTTTTTTTGCCAAATATTTGACATTTAATTTAATTTAATTAAAAGGAGGATATGATTATATTGGATTTATTTAGAAAAAACAAAGTCTGTACGCATGACAGAGTAAGACTTGACAGTGATTTATCCTATTGTCCCGATTGTGGAGAACTGATTGAAAATCAGTGGTTTTTGACTCGTTGCGCCTGTTGCGGAGTTAAATTGAAATCGACAATAGTGAATGGTGAAATTGTTCCTGAAAGACATTTCTGCAAGAATTGCGGGGCAGAGGAATTTGTAGTTCAAAGGCTCGATAAAATAAATTTTATTGACATCGATTATGCGGTTTTGAAGAAAAATGTCGTAAAACCTGACGTTGAAAATTTGGTACAGAGTTGGGTTGATGCTAAAACATCAAGTTGCAAACAAGAATTGCTGCCACAATACCTATAAAATCGGCGAGCAGTCCAACAATAAGAGCATATCTTAGTTTAGAGATTCCGACTGCGCCAAAATACACTGCAAGGACGTAAAAAGTTGTTTCACTTGACCCGACCATAACTGCTGCAAGTTTCGTGGCATAGGCATCTGGACCCGAATTGTGGGCAATATCTGAAAATACCCCAAGCGCTGCCGAGCCTGAAAGTGACCTTACAATCATTATCGGAATTGTATCAGAAGGTACGTTAAAATGAGCAAGTAGAGGTGTGCATATTTCTTCCATCCATTCAATAATTCCGCAGGCTCTGAACATTGAAATCCCAACAATTATTGCCACAAGATATGGAATTATGTTTACTGCAACTTTAAATCCATCCTTTGCCCCATCCGTAAAAACTTCGTATAGCGGAACTTTTCTAACAAGCCCTACTGTAAGGATCAGCAAAATTAATGAAGGAAGTGCCCAGAGCGATATTGTGTTCATAATTGAGTGAAACATTAAACACATCCTCCATGATTATTTTGGGAATTATCATTGCTAGATTTTGAATGAATTGTTTGGGGCTGCCAGAATTTCTGAAAAAGTTTTGACATAAAAATTGCGCTTAAAAATGCAATAGTTGTGACAAGAAGTGTTGGTGCGATTATTTCTGTAGGGTTTTTGTATCCAATACCTATTAAAACGGCAATTACTGTTGCAGGAATAAGTTGAAATCCTGCGGTATTCATTGCAAGAAACAGGCACATAGCATTTGACGCTGACTTTTTGTCAACATTTTGCTTTTGCAATTCTTCCATTGCCTTAATCCCGATAGGAGTCGCTGCATTCGTAAGCCCAAACGCATTTGCAGAAAAACTCATCGCAATATCACCCATAGCCGGTGAATTTTCCGGAATTTCATTAAATAAACTTTTCGTAATCGGTTTGATTATTTTGGAAAGCAAGGTTATCAGCCCACTTCGCTTTGCAATTTTCATCATTCCGAGCCAGAATGCCATAATCCCTATCAAGGAAAACGCAACCTTGACACTCAATTCTGCACCTGAAAGAATTGAATTTACAACATCCGTCAATTTCCCGTTAACAGCTCCTGCTATAATCGAAACTGTTATTAAAAAATAGAATATATAATTCATACAGCTATTAAATCATTAAATTAAATGCCGGTCAAATTTTTCTTATTATTTCAACAAATGAGGATTCTTTTTAAAGAATTCTTTTGCTTTTTCTAGCACGACTTCTTGTATAGACATATGTTCCACAAAATTTATTGTAGAAGGGTCACCATCTTGATCAAACTCTTTTGCAAGGTTATAAAACTTACGTGCTGTCCTATACTCGTGTACCGGAGTAAAATAATAGGTGGGGTGTTCTTTTTCCCAGTTGCTTTTTTCTATTGATAAAACTTCGTCTACTGATAATTTACCGTCTCTGTTACCATCAATTTCGTAAAATATATCCTCTGGACCTTTATGTTTTTTTGATGAATATTTATCTCCAAACAAAAACCATGTCGGTTCATACGGTCTGACAGTAGATTGTTTAGCAGGTTCTTCGTTTAGCCGTGGAATTTTTACTTCCGGGAAAATAGTTATTGGCGGATAAATTATCTGAGCTTCCGCTTCTTTTGCCGGCATTGCAGCTGCAAGCGCAATCACTACCGCTCCTGCAGTATTTCTCAAATGGTTGTTTTTTTTATTGTTTTCTCCGGTAAAATTCCAGTTTGGTCTTGTTTGATAATTTATTGCTCCTATTTTCATACACTAAACTCCTTTATTATGACTATAGTAATATAATACATGTATCAAACTTTTTTTTGCTATAATATTACAAAAATTTTACAAAATTATTATTTTACCTTGGCAAATTTTTGAAATAATCTTTCTCATTGAGTGCTTTGTATGTACAGCCGGCACCGTTCGTCATAAGTACCGACATCTGGCTTTAATTTAAACTAATTGTTAAAAAGCTCTTTTTATTTATTAAGAAGAGCTTTTTAAATTATCGAAGTTTGGATTATTTTCCAAAGCGACGCGGCTTACTTGCTAAACAGTACGGCTCTGGCAGCAGCTGATGCAGGAATTATGGTCGAATTATACATTGCGACAGGGTAGATATCAGTTGGATTTGAAACCGTGCAAGTATAGTCATCCGTCCCAAAATCACCAACTTCTGAGCCTTTATCACAATCAACAAGTTTGTTAGGTCCTTTTTGCCCGTTTACATCAATAAATCCCAAGCAATAATTATCATCATAATTCGCAGTTGCCTTTCTACAAGCGCGTTGACCATTATCAAATATCAAGGTTATCCCATCATTCAAAAATAAAAATGTGATGCCAGTTGGCCACGAATTTGAATTTCCGGATTTACTAATGCCAGGAAACAGCTGTGCGGGACTAGGATTCGCAAATTTACGATCTTGAGAGGTATGATTAGAGATAAAATATTGATAATCACGAAAAGCTTCATTATTATCATCTTTAGCACTTCTTAATACAGGATAAAAATTATGTGGATATTTAGGGTTATTCCCAAAATCCTGACCTCTAGCAACTCGAACTACATTCAAATTATTTTTGAATACTGAATATAATGTTTGAGCCTCTCCATCCAAAACTGAAACTGAAACTCTATCCGTAGGTTGTGTCCCACGTATTACCTCCGACAGGTCATAATCGTTGAGCGCTTTATTCATCTCGACAGCTTGCGCCATAACC
>CAZCIW010000029.1:0-20989 GCA_964499135.1 uncultured Muribaculaceae bacterium | reverse complement strand
TCTTAATTACTGTTACTTTCTTATCTTAACATATTTCCCTGAACTTTTCAACCCTTTGTCTGGTTTCTTAAAAAAATAACCTGGAGTCATTTTGCAGAGATAGATAAATGAACAATAAAATGCAAATAATTAAAAAAACCTTAAGGATTTTAATTATTTCTCAAATTTGGTATATAAATATAGTATAGATTTGTAAAAGGTCATCAGTTAGAAAAGGAGAGAAATGTTATGATTAAACCTTTAGGCGACAGAATAGTTATTAAAGTTATTGAAGACACAGAACAAACTTCAGGTGGAATTTTTATTCCTGACAGCGCGAAAGAAAAACCACAAAAGGGTGAAGTTGTTGCTGTAGGTTTAGGTAAAATGAACGAAAAAGGCGAAAGAGAACCGATGGATGTAAAAATCGGCGATACAGTTCTTTATGCGAAATATGCAGGAACTGATGTTAAAATGGATGGAACAGAATATAAAATTTTGTCAATAAAAGACGCGTTAGCAATAATTGAATAGCGGATTTTCGGTAGGGCGCCGCGTCACGAAGTGACCCAACCCGTAAAAGCAACAGCCTGACGCAGCAACAATTTGTCGCAAGACAAATATAAGCGAAGTGAAAGGCTGCGCAAGCCCGAATAATCCAAAGAATTTTACATAGAAGAAGGAAATACAATGGAGGAAATTATAAAATGGCAAAACGTATAGTATTTAACGAAGAAGCAAGAAAATCGCTTCTCAAGGGTATAGATGCGGTTGCAGATGCGGTTAAAGTTACACTCGGACCAAAGGGTCGCAATGTAATTTTAGAAAAAAAATTCGGTGCACCGCAAATTGTTAACGATGGTGTTACGATTGCAAAAGAAATTGAACTTGCAGACGGATTGGAAAATGCAGGTGCTCAATTGTTAAAAGAAGTTTCTTCAAAAACAAATGATGTTGCGGGAGATGGAACAACAACAGCTTCAGTTCTTGCTCAGGCAATCGTTCGTGAAGGATTGAAAAACCTAACAGCAGGCGCTAACCCCATGTCTATGAAACGCGGTATTGATAAGGCTGTAGATTTGGCAGTTGCAAAAATTAAAGACATGTCAAAACCTGTTAACACAAAAGAAGAAATCGCTCAAGTTGCAGCAATTTCTGCAGGCAACAACAAGGAAATCGGCGAGCTTATTGCTGAAGCTATGGAAAAAGTCGGACACGACGGGGTTATCACAGTTGAAGAAAGTAAATCTTTTGGTACAAACCTGAAAGTTGTTGAAGGTATGCAGTTTGACAAAGGCTACATTTCACCATATTTCGTAACTGATCCTGAAAGAATGGAAGCTGTGCTTGAAGACGCTTATGTATTTTGCTGCAACAAGAAAATCAACCTTATCACGGATCTTGTTCCGTTGTTAGAACAAGTAGCACGCGATGGCAAAGCTTTGTTGTTAATCGCTGAAGACATCGAAGGCGAAGCTCTTGCAACTCTTGTTGTTAACACAATGAGAAAAGTTTTGAGAGCCGTTGCAGTTAAGGCTCCCGGATTTGGCGACAGAAGAAAAGCAATGCTTGAAGATATCGCAATCCTTACCGGCGGTGAAATGTTTACGGAAGAACTTGGTATTAAACTTGAAAACGTTACAACTCAAATGCTTGGTAAAGCAAAACGCGTAACAGTTACAAAAGATGAAACAACAATCGTTGTCGGCAACGAAACAAAAGAAGCTGTTCAAGACAGAGTTCGCTTAATCAGAAAACAAATTGAAGCTTCTGATTCTGAATACGATAGAGAAAAACTTCAAGAACGTGTTGCAAAACTTTCAGGCGGCGTTGCCTTAATTGAAGTTGGCGCAGCAAGTGAAGTTGAACTTAAAGAACGTAAACTCAGAATTGAAGATGCACTCAATGCAACACGTGCGGCTAATGAAGAAGGTATCGTTCCCGGAGGCGGTGTTGAACTCTTGAGAGTTAAACAAGAACTTGAAGCAAAACTTGAAAGTTTGACATTTGCTACAGATGACGAAAAAGTCGGATACAAAATTTTAACAGCAGCACTCGACGTACCTTTAAGAGCAATAGCACACAATGCCGGCGCAAAAGCAGATGTTGTTGTTGATAATGTTCTTGCTCACACCGGCGCATATGGATATGATGCTTTAAACGACAAATACGTTGATATGTTCTCAGCAGGTATCGTTGACCCTGCAAAAGTTACACGTTCAGCACTTTTGAACGCAGCTTCAGTTGGTTCAATGTTACTTACAACAGAAGCAGCAGTTGTAGATATTCCGGAAGAAAAACCTGCAACTCCGGCTATGCCTCCAATGGGTGGCATGGGTGGAATGATATAATAATCATTTCTAAATAATAAAAAAGGCGGGAAATATTTCCCGTCTTTTTTATTCATCAATTCGTTTCCCACCAGGCATACCATCAGGAGCCGGTAAAAATGTTCCCTGATCAGTTTTCCATGCACGACGTCCATCTTCCAGAGTAATTCTTTCAAGATTAGTATACATTGTACTATTTCTTTGAAAAAATGATTTTTCTCCACAAGGACCGTCGGTCCAATTCTGCATTACTGTTTTATATCTATCCAAGCATTTATGCAAGAAAGAATAATCTAAACCCAATCTTGTGTATTCATCTTGTTCTGGTTTATCAAATATATTAAATGTTGCTTTCCATTCATCAGTTCCAAATTTAGGTTTATCTTTAAACTTATCTCTAATGCGAGGCATACCATACTGTGTTTCAATTTCAGTCATTCTATCATCCATACGTGTTAACTTAGCATTATATCCCTGATAAGTAGTATCATTTGCCAAGAACTCCTCCAGTTGTTCCGGAGTAAGCGGACCTTGCATAACTTTTACAGGAGAAACTACAGCAACTTCGTTACCTCTGATAAATGTCTTTGCTCGTTCTAATTCTGCCAGAGTATTACCAATTTCTAATGTTTGACCGTCAGCACGTGTAATAGTTATTCCCATTTCACCAGGTGCAACCTCTGTTATTCCGGCTAATGATAAAAGTACCTCGTCCATATTGGTAATATATCCATCCTCAATTACAGGTTCGACCGGTTCAGGATTTACAATAGCCTCATATTGAGGGTTTTCACCTCTTGGAGGTCCTGTAACAGGAGGATCTTTTGGCGGATTAGCTTGAACAAAAGCAGGTGTAGTTCCTCTCAACTCATCTGCACTAACCGGTTGCCCATTTCTCTTAAAAGCAGGTAGAATAGTACCATTTGACATAATAAATGAAACTTCAACACCTTCTGGTAACGGTTTACCTAATGTTTGCTCAACAAGAGCATCAGCCTGTGCTTTTGTTATAGTTGTACCCCCCGTAACAGACACTGTATCAGCTACATTTTCATCAGCAACAACTTCATCTGGAGCATCATCAGCACCAGTGTCCTCAACTACATACGGAACAGTTGGCGACACTATAGTTCGTTCGATTTCCGGTGCTGGCGCAGTACCTGTTAACAATTGTACAATCCTATTGTAAACATCTTGAGCCAGTTCTATAACCGACTCTGCCTTCACTTTAAAATCAGTCTGCCAGTTTGATCTATCATTGAGTTTGTCAATATCATCACCACCGGTATAAATCTGAGAGCCACCTTCTTGTGCGGTTTTCACCTCGGACATAACCTGTTGCCAGACAGACAAAGTATTATTTGAAATTGTCCCTCCATCCGCCTGAACTTTTGCTTTTATAGCCTGCGTAATACCCTGTCCGTTAGAAACATTAATTTGAACCATAAGCTCTCCATTTGTTGTGCTCTCTTATTTATAAAAACAAATTAAAAAGCGGAATTTCACATCAAGTCATACGGCTCCTGCTATGCTATGCTATGCTATGCTATGCTATGAGTGATTTTACACCCTTTTTGCAGCATACACAAATCTTTACAAAACTTCACAAAACACTCAAATATCTTTCACCCGTATCAGGTAAAATTGTAACAATAACTTTTTCCTCATTCTTTTTGGAATACTCAATTGCCGCATACAATGCCGCGCCTGATGAAATTCCGCAAAGAATTCCTTCCTGCGTCGCACAACGACGCGCCGTATCAATCGCATCTTCATTTGAGACAGTAAAAATTTCATCAACTACATTTCTATCAAAGTTTTCAGGTACAAAATTCGCGCCGATACCCTGAATTTTATGCGCTCCTGCCTGACCCTTTGAAAGCAATGGAGATGATAGAGGTTCAACCGCAACAGCTTTTATGTTTTGGTTTTTAGACTTTAAAGCTTTTGCAATTCCGCTGATTGTTCCGCCTGTTCCAACTCCTGCAACGACAATATCAACTTTACCGTCCGTATCTTGCCAAATTTCTTCCGCAGTAACCGAATGGGCAGAAGGATTTGCGGGGTTTGAAAATTGCTGCGGGATAAAGGAATTTTTAATTTCTTTATGAAGTTCATTTGCCTTGTCAACTGCGCCCTGCATACCTTTTGAGCCATCAGTCAGAACAAGTTCCGCGCCGTAAGCTTTTAAAAGCTTTATACGCTCCTCACTCATTGTTTCAGGCATAGTTAAAATCATACGATAGCCTCTGACAGAGCAGACCATGGCTAGTCCTATACCGGTATTTCCGCTTGTAGGTTCAATTATAACAGTATCTTTGTTAATCAAACCTACGCGTTCAGCCTCTTCAATCATATTCAATGCCGGACGGTCTTTAACTGAACCCGCTGGATTTTGTTTTTCAAGTTTAGCCAAAATCACCGCTCCACCTTCGTTCATACGATTTATTTTCACTAGCGGTGTACTGCCTATCAAATCCAAAATGTTATTTGCAACCTTCATTAAATCCTCCGTTATCTGAGCGAAAACCTCTGCCGGTTGAGATTTTCCGTCCGATTTTCTTTAATTTTTCTTCAAGTTCTGCATAATTCACCGAAACTTTGCCGGGATAAATTTCGTAATTCTTTCTGTGCGCATTGTCAGTAACATTCGGCATTACAACATTTGCACCCGATTTCAGGGCAAGAATTCTGCCATCAGGATGAAGGGTCTCCATCGCCGTTGTTGCCGGAATATTTATATCCGGAAGTAGGAGTCTCGTAAGCGCCAAGACTTTCAAAGAGAGTTTCAAATCTCCATTCGGCAGTCCTGCTAATGGAGTCCCGTCATGTGTTATTAAAGGACCTATCCCAATCATATCAGCATTTAGTTCTTTGTAAAACAAAATATCCTCCGCAAGATCGTCTTCACTTTGTTCTGGAAGCCCGATAAGTGAGCCTGTACCAGTTTCAAATCCAAGTTTTTTCAAATCATAAAGACATCGTTTGCGATTTTCCAAACTCATGCCGGGATGCATTTTTGAATAAATTTCAGAATTTGTAGTTTCAATACGAAGTAAAAATCTGTCAGCACCGGCATCTTTTAGAATTTTATATTCTTCAAATGAACGTTCTCCAATACTTAGAGTTATTGCTATATCATATTTTTTAATCTCAGAAATCATATCCGCTAAAATTTCGGCGGAAAAATACAAATCTTCACCACTTTGAAGCACTATCGTTTTATAACCTTGAGATATCGCATATTTAGCACTATTCAGAATTGCATCTTTCGATAATCGATAACGCTCAACATCTTTGTTTGCAGCACGAAGCCCACAATAAAAACAATTACAACGGCAAATATTTGAAAACTCAATTAAAGCCCTCAAATAAACTTCATCACCGATATATTTTCGCCTAACTTCATCAGCAATATCAAACAAATATTCATTTACAGAATTATCTTTCAAAATTCCGGTAATTTCGGATTTTGAAAGTTCATGTCTCTCACTTGCTTTATCAATCAAACTTTTCATAAAATAATTATACTCTAAATAGTAAAAAATAATATTAGCTGATAATCGAAAAAACTAATAAGGCGCCGCTGATTTGAAAATCAGCGGCGCCTTACAAATATAATTTATTTAATTGCCTCAAGGCATTCTTCACAAATACCATCTGCGTTGAGTTTCCTGAACTTCCAGCAGCGGGCACATTTTTCGCCTTGAGCTTTTGTAACCCAGACTGTAAAATCGTCTTCTTTGTATTCATTTAGAACATCCGACGGCTTTTCCTTAGTTACACAAGCCTGAGAAGTGATAAAAATGTTGCATAATTCATCTTCGTTTGCCTTCAGAACGCTGTCGTCTTTTGTGTTTACGTAAACTGCAACTTCAAGAGAACTTCCAACTTTTTTGTCCGCTCTCAAAGGTTCAATTGCGCGGCTTACGATTTCGCGGGCTTTCAAAATTTGAGAGAAATCTTCTTCAAGTTTTTCATTTTTCCATTCTTCATGAACTTCAACCCAATTAGACAATAAAATACTTTCTAAACCGCCCTTTTGACATTCAGGAACACTCATCCAGATATCTTCTGCCTGATGAGGCATTACCGGAACAAGCATTCTTACCAATGCCTGTAAAATTTCATACAATACAGTCTGACAAGCGCGGCGAGAAAGCGACTTTTTACCTGCTGTATAAAGTCTGTCCTTTACAATATCAAGATAGAATGAACTTAAGTCAACCGCTGCAAAATTCTGAAGTTGTTGGAAATATTTGTAAAATTCGTAGTTTTCAAAAGCTTCCGTCACACCTTCAATTAAGTGATTAAGTTTATGGAGAGCAAGCTTGTCTAACGCTTTCAAATCTTTGTATTCAACGTAATCAACCAACGGATCAAAATCAAAAAGATTTCCAAGTAAAAATCTTGAAGTATTTCTCGTTTTTTTAAATATTTCAACAAGTTGTTTTACAATATTGTCACCGATTTTTGTATCATTTCTGTAGTCGACTGACGCTGCCCAAAGTCTCAAAATGTCAGCGCCATAATTTTTGATAATATCGTCAGGTCTGATGTAATTTCCTAAAGATTTTGACATTTTTCTGCCATCCTCACCAAAAACAAAACCGTGAGTAAGAACTGTTTTGTATGGTGCTTTTCCTTGAGTCGCAATTGATGTCAAAAGGGAAGATTGGAACCATCCGCGGTGTTGGTCCGAACCTTCAAGATACATTTCAACAGGAGTTGTTCCAAGTTCATCACTTCGTTTTTCAACAACAGCCCTCCAACTTATACCAGAATCAAACCAGACATCCATAATATCGTTTTCTTTCTTAAAGTGTGTTTTTTTAACATCTGCGCTATTATTAGTTGGATTTTGAGATTTTTGTGAACGGTTTCCACATTTCGGACAAACAAAACCTTTTGGAAGAAGCTCTTCCGCAGAATATTTTACCCACGCATCAGAACTTTCTTTTTCAAAGATTTCTGCAACATGTTCAATGGTTTCATCTGTTACAATTACTTCACCGCAATCTTCGCAATAGAACACAGGGATTGGAACTCCCCACGCTCTCTGACGTGAAATACACCAGTCAGTACGTCCTGCAACCATGTTTGAAATTCTTGCTTCACCGCTTGCCGGAATCCATTTTACACCTTTTATAGCCTCAAGAGTTTCATCTCTAAACTTATCAACTTTAACAAACCATTGCGGAGTTGCACGATAAATTACTGGTTTTTTGCATCTCCAACAATGCGGGTAACTGTGATTGATATCCTGAGCTTTCAAAAGGGCACCACAACTTTGAAGTTTTTCTATTACGATGTTGTTTCCTTTGTAGTACGGAATGCCTTCCAAATCTTTATCGTTTACAGCTTCAGTCCAAACACCTCTGCTATCAAGCGGTGAGAACACCTCAATTCCATACCTGCATCCGACTTCATAATCTTCAAGACCGTGACCGGGGGCAGTATGAACAGAACCCGTACCTGCCTCAAGTGTTACGTGTTCACCTAAGATTATCGGAGATTTTCTTTTCACAAGCGGGTGGATTGTATTCAAAAGTTCCAAATCCCTACCAATACAAGAGCCGAGAACTTTAATCTCAGCCTCATCCCATTCCACATCTGCAAGGAATGAACCCAAAAGTTCCTGAGCAACTACATATACATCACCATCTTTTTCAAACCACGTATATTCAAAATTAGGGTGCATACTGATTGCCATATTTGAAGGAATCGTCCATGGAGTTGTTGTCCAGATTATTGCATAAACATTTTTGTCTTTAGTTGCAGGAACGAGTCCGTTTATCTTTTCAACAGCATCATCGTCAAACTTGAACCTTACATAAATTGAAGTCGATGTATGATCAGCGTATTCGACTTCAGCTTCTGCAAGCGCAGTTTCGCAAGATGCACACCAGTAAACAGGCTTCATACCCTTTTCTATGAAACCTTTCTTGAACATCTCTCCAAACACTCGAACCTGTTCAGCTTCGTATTCGGGATTAATCGTCAAATAAGGATGTTTCCAATCCCCCCAAACACCCAAACGTTTAAATTCATTTTCCTGACCTATCAGGTTTTTGTGCGCAAATTCACGGCATTTTTGACGAAGTTCATAAGGTGTAAGTGCGCTTCTTCCACCTTTAATATTTTTTACAACCGCATTTTCAATAGGAAGTCCGTGACCGTCATAACCGGGAACATACGGTGCATAAAAACCTCTTTGTGATTTGTATTTCGTCAAAATATCTTTCAAAATTTTATTGAGTGCCGTACCAACGTGAATTTTTTCACTGCTTAAATACGGAGGTCCGTCATGCAAAATAAACTTATTAGCTTTATCCTTATTCGCAATTGATTTTTCATAAATCTTGTTTTCATTCCAAAATTTTTGGATTTCAAGTTCACGAACAGTAGCATTAGCCCTCATCGCAAGAGTTGTTTGCGGAAGGTTCAATGTGTCTTTTAATTCGACTTTTGTAGTTTCACTCATCTTTGTTACCCTTCTATTATATTTTTATCAATCGTGTTATTTTTCTTTGTAAAATTTGAAGCAAGACTTTCTTCTTTAGAAACTCTTACAAACTCTCTCATTTTATTATAATCAAAAACATTTTCCCACCGCGCAATCACAACTGTAGCAACACAGTTGCCGATTAAATTCACGGTTGTACGTCCCATATCAAGAATTTGGTCAATTCCCAGAAGAATTGCAACTCCTAATATTGGAATGTCAAAACTTGCCAAAGTTCCTGCAAGAACTATCAAAGATACTCTAGGAACACCAGCAATACCTTTGCTTGTGAGCATTAGCGCTAGCATCATAACAATTTGTTGATTTAAATTCAAATCAATACCAACTATTTGAGATGAAAAAATTACCGCCATTGCAAGGTACAAAGTACTTCCGTCAAGGTTAAATGTGTAACCTGTCGGCATTACAAATCCGACAATATTTTTAGGAACTCCGAACCTTTCCATTATCTCCATAGCCTTCGGAAATGCAGCCTCGGAACTTGCCGTAGTAAAAGCAAGAAGTGCAGGTTCCTGTAATGCTCTCAGCAAATTTCTAAAAGATATTTTCACAATTTTGCATGCTATAAACAATACTAACAAAACGAAGACTGCCAATGCCGCATATAGTGATCCTATAATTTTACAATAGTTTTTTAAAACAGACAAACCATTCGCACCGACAGTTGCAGCTATTGCCCCAAAAATTCCAAGTGGAGCAAAGTACATAACATATTCAGTAAACTTAAACATTATTTGCGAAACCGAATTCAATAAATCCAAAACCGGTTGCGCCTTTTTACCGACAGCCACAATTGCAAGTGCAAAAAATATTGAAAACACAACTATCTGCAACAAATTTCCCTGTGCCATAGCATCAACGATACTCGTCGGAAAAATCTCAGTAACCATTGCTCCGGCAGAAGTATGAGCCGGTGTCATCGCCATTAGTCCTGCTTCTTTCATTTGCATAGCATTAACTGAAGCTCCTGAAACAAACCCGACACCCGGCTTGAATATATTCCCCATCGTAAGACCAATTATTAGCGCAAGAGTAGTAACAATTTCGAAATAAATAATTGTCTTTAAACCTATTTTTCCAAGACGTTTTGTATCGCCATGACCGGCTATTCCGATAACCAGAGTAGCAAACAACAAAGGAGCAATAATCATTTTTACCATGCGTAAAAATATAGACGCAAACGGACGCATCTTTACTGCAAATTCGGGGAAAAAGTGCCCGACCGCCACACCTAGAATTAATGCTAAAAATATCAGGGCTGTAAGTTTAGAGTGTTTCAAAAATTTTCACCTCGAATTGTATTATATTACAAACATAGATTTTTTTTAACCACCTTTGAATTTTAAAATATTTCGTTACATATTAACCGGTATACAAAACTTCAAACAAACAATATTTTTCAAAAATTAAACCGTAACGATTTTGTAATAGTTCAAATACCTTCTTGCATGCCTTTTTAAATTGATGTAGAATTGTTGAATAAACCATGCTTTAAATATTTTATTTATATTTACGGGGATGATTAGTTTCACTTTTTTAAGTAAGAAGTTTCATATTTTATAAAAATGGAGGTTAGTGTGAACTTAGTGGAAGAAAATTTAAACTTGTCCGAAAATGCAATCAAAGTTCTTGAGAGAAGATACTTAAAAAGAGATAAAGACGGTAACTGTACCGAAAAGCCTTCAGATATGTTCAAGCGTGTTGCAAAAGCCATCGCTGAAGGAGATTTGAAATTTAACAAAACTCAAGCTGATGTGGATAAACTTACAGACAGATTTTATGAATTTATTACAAAGGGATATTTTATGCCAAACTCGCCGACATTAATGAATGCGGGTAGAGAGCTTGGACAGCTTGCAGCTTGCTTCGTTTTACCGGTAGAAGACAGTTTGGAAGGTATTTTTGAAACTGTTAAAAATACCGCACTAATTCACAAATCAGGCGGAGGCACAGGATTTTCATTCTCTAAGCTCAGACCGAAAAATAGCGTAGTGCGTTCAACTATGGGAGTTTCATCAGGTCCGGTTTCGTTTATGGAAGTATTTAATGCTGCAACCGAAGCCGTTAAACAGGGTGGCACAAGACGTGGTGCAAATATGGGGATTTTAAGAGTTGATCATCCGGATATTTTAGATTTTATTAATTGCAAATCCGACAACAACAAATTGAATAACTTTAATATCTCCGTAGCTATCACCGATAAGTTTATGGAAGCTGTTAAAAACGGTACTGATTACGATTTAGTCAACCCTCAAAACAATCAGGTTGTTGCCAAAATGAACGCACAGAAAGTTTTCGATTTAATCGTTGACGGTGCTTGGAGAAACGGCGAACCCGGTATTGTTTTCATTGACAAAATGAATGCTGACAACCCGACTCCTTTGGTTGGACAAATTGAATCAACTAACCCTTGCGGTGAAGTTCCGCTTCTTTCTTATGAAGCCTGCAATTTAGGCTCTATCAACCTCGGCAAAATGATTGACCAAACTTCAAACGGTCCTGTTATTAACTGGGAAAGACTTGCAAAAACAACAAGAACTGCTATCAGATTTTTGGACAATGTAATTGCTGTTAATAACTACCCGCTACCACAGATTTCCGAAATGGTTCAAAACAACAGAAAAATCGGTTTAGGTGTTATGGGTTGGGCTGATATGCTCATGAAAATGGGACTTTCCTACAACTCGGAAGAAGGTACTAGTTTGGCTTCTCAAGTTATGGAATTTATTGATTACGAATCAAAATGCGAATCAATTGAACTTTCAAAAGAAAGAGGGAAATTTAACAACTTCAAAGGAAGTATTTATGACGGCAAAGACTTCCTTTACAACAAATATAAAGGGAAATCGGCAGGAAAAGTCTCAGACACTCAGTGGGCTGAGCTTGACAGACAGATTGAAAAATACGGAATTCGTAACGCAACTACAACATGTATTGCTCCAACCGGTACTATTTCAATGATTGCAGGCGCTTCTGGCGGAGTTGAACCTTTATTCGGGCTTGTATTCTCAAGACTGATTATGGACGGAACTGAAATGCTTGAAATCAACCCTATATTCAAGGATTATGCTATAGAACACGGTTTCTATTCGGAAGATTTAATGAAGGAAATTGCAAAAACCGGATCGGTTGCACATGTTAACGGTGTTTCCGATAAAGTTAAGCATATTTTTGCAACCGCTCACGATGTTTCGCCGTATTGGCATGTAAAAATGCAGGCAGCATTCCAACTTCACACAGATAACGCTGTTTCAAAAACTGTAAACTTTGAAGAACATGCAACTCGTGCTGATATTGAAGAAGCTTACATTCTTGCTTATGAAAACAATCTTAAGGGAATCACTGTTTATAGAAACAACAGCCGCCAATTCCAGCCAATGAATCTTGATACAAAGAAATCTGACGCTCAAATTGAAGCTGAAAAGTCGATGAAAACCGTCTCGGAACCGGAAGCAAAACCTGTTGAAACTGCACAAACTAAAGTAGAAGAAAAGGAAGAATACAACCCTACAGGTGAAATTAAAACCGTGAAATGCCCTGAATGCGGAAATGAAATTCAGATGGCTGAAGGTTGCTTCATCTGCTTGAAATGTGGATACTCCGGTTGCTCATAGACGGATTTTGCACTCTGCCTCACAAAACAATTAAGTGTTGTTTTGTGAGGGGTAAGCGGCATGAGCCAAACTCAAAGTTGCGTAGTAATAGTGAGTTGCAATTTTGCGAAGGTAAAATATAGCGAACGCATTGAATGCGTTAAGCAATAATCCGAAGAATTTTCGGTACTGTTGAGTAAACGCAGTGAGCGGAAAACCATAAGAGTAACAGCCTGACAGAGCTGTATTTTGTCGCAAGGCAAATGAAAACGAAGTGAATGGCTGTAC
This sequence comes from uncultured Muribaculaceae bacterium, assembly GCA_964499135.1. GTDB lineage: Bacteria > Cyanobacteriota > Vampirovibrionia > Gastranaerophilales > Gastranaerophilaceae > Scatenecus. The sequence goes on along the minus strand of CAZCIW010000029.1, from coordinate 8,273 downwards.
ATACTCGAATTTTTAGTAGGATAATAAAACTTAAAAAGACATACATTTTGCAGAAACGCAGTCTGTATGTCTTTTTGGTGCCTGAGGCACATCTATACATTGGAGCTGCCATATAGCTAGCGCTTTTATTGAAATTAGATAATAAAGTACAGTCATATAAGTAAGCGCTGGGTTAAATTAATGTCCTCTGCCATTTTTTATTTCACAGACAATAAACTTTACACGACGTTCTATTTTCTGTATAATTTTTACAGAGGATAAGGTTATGTCACTAAAAACTCAAGACAGCAAAATTTTAGATATAGTTAAAGATACAAACCTCAAACACATCGCAGTTATTATGGATGGAAATCGTCGATGGGCAAAAGAACACAATCTTCCATCAGCTTTCGGACATAAAAAAGGTGTTGATGCCTTAAAAAATGTTATGTATGCTTGTGATGATTTCGGAGTTAAATATCTTACAGTATACGCGTTTTCGACTGAAAACTGGAATCGAAGCTGTGAAGAAGTTAATTTTCTGATGGATTTACTTGGTACGACTCTACAAAACGAACTAAAAGAAATGAATGAAAATAATGTTGTAATTTCTTTTCTGGGAGATACTTCAAAACTTAGTGAGAAACTTCAAAGAATATTAGAAAACGCGACTCAAACAACAAAGAACAATACCGGAGTAAATCTTCAAATTGCATTTAATTACGGAGCAAGAGATGAGATAATTCATGCCTGCAAAAAAATATGCAAACAAGTTGAAGCAGGGAAACTTGATTACGACAAAATTGACGAAAATTTGTTCGCTCAAAATTTATACACTCACAACATTCCCGATCCTGATTTGTTAATCAGAACAGGAGGTGAAATGAGAATTTCTAATTATTTATTATGGCAAGTTGCTTATTCAGAGATTTTAGTTACAAAAAAATACTGGCCTGAATTTGATAAATATGCTCTCGCTGACGCAATTTTAGATTTTCAAAACCGTCAGAGACGCTGGGGTAAATAGGGGTAAACAATATTGAAGCGTGGAGAATAGAGTCAATGGAAAATTTTCCATTAATAGCCACAAATCTAACACCCAACAAAGAAAAGAAAAGAGGAAAAGTTTTATGAAAATAGTTATTGCAACCCAAAATCCTCATAAAGTTGAAGAAATAAGAGCAATTGCAAAACTTTTTAATGCGATTAATATTGAATTTTTACCAATAGATAAATCTTTAAATTTTGAGCCTTTAGAAGACGGAAAAACTTTTGAAGAAAACTCATACATAAAAGCAAAAGAAGCAAACCGATTGACAGGTGAATACACTTTAGCGGATGATTCCGGACTATGCGTAGACGCTTTAAACGGAGAGCCGGGAATTCATTCCGCAAGATATGCCGAAACTCCGCAAAAAAGAATTGACAAACTTCTTGATGCAACAAAAAATTCAGAAAACAAAAATGCAAAATTTGTATGCACAATGACCTTAATTAACCCAAAAGGTGATGTTGAATTTTCTTCACGCGGGGAATGTTTTGGATGTATCACAGAAACACAATCCGGAAAAAACGGGTTTGGGTACGACCCAATATTTCTCGTAAAAGGAACGGGCAAAACAATGGCAGAAATGACAGAAAATGAAAAAAACCTAATTTCTCACAGAAGTCTCGCTCTGCAGAAAATTTTAGATTATTTAAAAAACCGTTTTTGATACGACCACTAAAAATTTATAATTTATAAAAATAAAAATTTCAAAAACACGCCCAAAAACAATTTTGTAATAATGTTTATAATAAAAATTTTTCAAATTATCTTACCTTACTTTTTTATTTAACGATAATTTCCTCAAAGCAATTTATAAACCTATTGCGTTTTGCCTAGTATTAGATATAATTATGTTGTAAAAACTACATAATCAGATAGATAATTTACATATCGGGAGAGAGAGATAAATGAAGAAAGTCATTATTATAATTCTTACAATTTTAATTGCAACTATTTTACTACGATACGGCGGAACCGTTATTGACTCAATAAACACTGATAAAAAGATGAAAAACCGTCCTGCCCCCCAAGTTACGGTTGACACAATAACCGAACATAACATAATTAGAACATATGAGGCCCCGGGAAGAGTTATTTCAAAATACAGAGTCGATGTACTTGCCCGTATATCAGGATATTTAACAAAAAGCTACTTTAAGGAAGGCGATTACGTCAAACAGGGACAAACTCTTTTTCAGATAGAACCCACCGAATATGCAAATGCTGAAAAAATGGCAAAATCTAATGTTGCCAATCTTAAAGCTCAACTTATTTATGCGGAAAAACAACTTGCAAGAGCTCAGGAGCTTGTTGAAAAAGATTACATAGCAAAGTCACAATATGACCAAATGCTCTCCCAAAGAGATGCTCTAAGAGCCCAACTTTCATCAGCAGAAGCTAATTACAATGACGCTCAGCGTATTCTCGGTTATACAATGGTTAAATCGCCGGTTAACGGACAAGTTGGAATTATCAACGTAACTGTCGGAAACTACGTTACACCATCTTCCGGTGCTCTTACAACGATAAACAGTATGAACCCGATTTACGTAACGTTTCCGCTTGATTCAACAGATTATGCAATGCTTGCAAACTCTGATGGGGAAGCTAATTCAAACAGAAAAGTCGAACTTTATATGCCCAACGGAGAAAAATATAACCTTACGGGAATTCAGGATTTTCAAGACAACAAAGTTGACCAATCCACAGGTACAATAACAATGAGAGCAACATTTGAAAACCCAAATAATGTGCTCATTCAAGGTGAATTTTTAACAGTAAAACTGTTTGCCAATAAACCTTCAAATGTCCCTGTAGTTCCACAAACAGCCGTTCAGGAAAATCAGGCAGGAAAATATGTATTTTTGATTGATGATAATGAACTTCCGCAATTAACTTACATAAAAACCAAAGGTCAGGACGGTGCATTCTGGATTGTAGAAGAAGGATTAAAAAAAGGTGACAAAGTAGTAACAGACGGCTTACAAAAAGTTACTCCCGGACGTCCTGTTACAATAGTTTCGCAAGAAGAAATGCAGAAAATAAAACAACAACAGAATACACAAACCGAAAATACTCAAAAAAGTACAAATAAATAACAAAAGAGATAAGAGATAAGGGATATGACAAAACAACAAGAAAATTTATTTATAAAACGACCAAAACTTGCAATCGTTATTTCTCTGGCAATAATTTTAGCCGGAATGCTTATGATAAAACTTCTTCCTCTGGAAGAATACCCCTCAATAACACCTCCGCAGGTTGTAGTAACTGCAACATACGCGGGAGCCAGCTCTGATGTTATTGAATCAACAATTGCGGCACCGGTAGAAGCGCAATTGAACGGAGTTGAAAACATGATTTACATGAATTCAACTTCCCAGAATGGACAATATAAATTGACTCTATATTTCAGAATAGGGTCAGATCCTGATATGGCAGTAGTTAACGTTCAAAACCAACTTCAGCTCGTAACACCTCGTCTTCCCGAAGAAGTTAAAAGGTACGGCCTATCCGTCAGAAAAACGACAGGTGGTCCGGGATTAATGATGATTTCAGTAAATTCCCCTACGCATACTTATGATTCTTTATATATTGCGAATTATGCGTCTATATATATCAAAGACGAACTTGCCCGCATAAAAGGTGTCGGTCAGGTTCAAGTGTTCGGTTCATCTGATTACTCAATGAGGATTTGGTTGGACGCAGCAAAAATGGCTAATTTGGGAGTATCAATATCCGAAGTTAGCAAAGCTATTCAATACCAAAACACACAGTCTCCAGCCGGAGATTTGGGTGTTGAACCAATGAAAAACAAACAAATGGTTAAGCTTACAATGAGAACTAAAGGGCGTCTTCAAGACGTAAAAGAATTTGAAAATATAATTATTCGTTCTAAAGCTGACGGCTCTCAAATTAAACTTAAAGATATTGCAAGGGTAGACCTTGGTGCTGAAAGTTATTCATATTTTTCACGTATAGGCGGAAAAGATTCAGCGATTATTTCTGTTAGCCAATTGCCGGAAGCAAATGCTATCGACCTTTCAAACAAAATAAGTAAAAAAATAGCAGAACTTTCAAAAGGTTTTCCTCAAGGAATTGAATATAAAATTCAGCGAGATGAAACAAAATTCGTAAGAGAATCAATTGACGAAGTTATTTCAGCAATCGGGCTTGCAATTATTCTCGTAGGACTTGTAACATACTTATTTCTTGGAAGTGCAAGAGCCGCATTCATTCCCTTTTGTGCAATTCCGGTTTCTCTAATCGGAGTATTCATATTCATGCAGCTTCTCGGATTTTCCATAAACCTGTTAATTCTTTTCGGACTCGTACTTGCAGTAGGTCTGGTTGTTGACGATGCAATCGTTGTATTGGAAAATACCCAGCGGCACATTCAAGAGGGAAAAGACCAGAAAACCGCAACAGAAATCACAATGAAAGAAGTTTTTGGCGCAGTACTTGCAACATCACTTGTATTGATGGCAGTATTTGTTCCGGTGTCGTTTATGGGCGGAATTACCGGACAGATGTTCAGACAATTTGCGCTCTGTATCGCTTCTTCAATAGGACTTTCCACTCTTGTTGCATTGACTCTTGCCCCTGCACTTTGCTCTGTTATTTTAAAATCAGGAGACCAGCAAAGTCAATTAACATTCATACAAAAATTTGACGAATGGTTTAACAAAGTTCGAGATAAATATCTTATTGGGGCAAAATTCTTTATTGATTCACCAAAAGCGACGATGACAATTCTCTTAATTCTGGTAGGATTTATAATAGTTTTAGGAAATCTTATACCAAAAGGGTTTTTACCGACAGAAGACAAAGGTGCAATATTTGCGCAAATACAGCTTCCTGACGGTTCTACAGCGTCAAGGACAAATATTGTAGCGAATGAAATTGAAGAAAAAATTCTTAAAATTCCTGGAGTTGAAACTACAATTAATTTAGTCGGCTTTTCAGGAGAAAACACTGCGCTTATAGTTGCAGAGCTGACCGAATGGTCGGAAAGAAAAACAAAAGAGCTTTCAATGCAATCCATTATGAGTAAAATGCAAGCTGAATTTTCGAACTATTCATCAGCAAAAATTGCAGTATTTTCTCCACCATCAATTTCAGGACTCGGGATGTTCGGCGGATTTGAATATCAACTTCTGGACAAAGGAAACCGAACTCCGCAGGAATTATACGAAGAAGCCAATAAACTTATTGCAGCTGCAAACAAGAATCAGGCATTTCAACTTGTATACACTTCATTTACGGCGAATTTACCACAGCTCTTAATCAATGTAAATGCAGATAAAGCAATGGCACAAGGTGTGGAAATTTCTGAGATTTATTCTGCACTTGCCGGATATTTCGGGAAATCTTATGTAAATGACTTTAATAAATACGGACGTGTGTATCGTGTTTATCTTCAAGCTGAATCCGATTTCAGAGAGAAACCGGCAGATCTTGATAAAATATATGTTAAAAACACTTATGGAAAAATGGTTCCCCTAACCTCTGTAGTGGAAATAAAAGAAATTGTCGGACCATACAGTTTAACAAGACATAATATGTACCCTGCAATTACGATTAACGGAATGACAAGGTCTGGCATAAGTTCCGGAGATGCTATGAACATTATGGAACAAATCTCAGATGAAGTCCTACCGAAAGATACAGGTTATGCTTGGTCAGGAAGTTCGCTTCAGGAACAGGAATCATCAGGACAGATTTTACCGATTATAGCAATGTCCTTGGTATTTATTTACCTGTTCTTGGTTGGTTTATACGAAAGTTGGATGCTGCCGATAGCAGTACTTCTTGTATCTCCTGTCGCACTTTTTGGCGCATTATTTTTCCAATATACGTCAGGTATTTTCGGAACATTTTCAGATCTTTCGCTGGATATATACGCGCAAATCGGGCTTGTAATGTTAATCGGATTATCTACAAAACAAGCAATTTTGATTATTGAATTTGCAAAAGATGCAAAAGAATCGGGTATGCCATACCGTGAAGCTGCAATTCAAGCGGCAACATTACGTTTCAGAGCCGTAATGATGACAAACATCGCATTTATTTTGGGATTGCTTCCGTTGGTATTTGCAAAAGGTGCAGGTGCTGCAAGCCGGAACTCTGTGGGTATGACAGTTATAGGCGGAATGATTGCGGTTGCATTTATCGGAACATTTTTAGTACCTGCATTTTACACATTAATCGAAAGATTTAAAGAATTTACTCACAAACTTGCAAAAGAATATAGAGAAAAGAAAAAAAACAAGGGAATATCATAAACTTATGCTAAAAAATATACTTATATTGTGCTTGATAATGGGAATAAGCGGACAGAGTGCGTTTGCACTGGATTTTGGCAACGAAATTAATCCGAAAGAATATCCCAATGCCGAAGAAGTTCTTCCGGCAAAAACCGAAGGTAAGAAAGTAGTAATTCAGGGTTCTGTTGAAAAAAACATCGACCTTACATTGGAAAGATGCCTTGAAATAGCGCTTGGAAACAATCCTCAAATTAACGCGGCATTTCATGACGTACTTGCTTCTGATACCAGAATTCGTCAGGTCTGGTCAAATTATTTTCCACAATTCAGCTGGCAAACCGGTTATACAAGAATGCGGCAACTACAATTGTCTGACGCTCTTGGTCAAAACTTAATATTCAATTACTATCTTTTGGGACAAATTACATTACAGCAAATGCTATACGATTTTGGAGTTACCCAAAATCAGGCAACAATAAGAAAGCTTGAATATGAAGGACAAAAATCAACACTTTCCGAAACAATAAATTCAGTAATTTATCAAACAAAAGAGGCATACTTTAATCTTCTTTACACATATGAAGCGAAACGAGTTGCGGAAACAACGGTTGCACAATACACAATGTTTTACGATCAGGCAAAAGCATTCTACGAAATCGGTTTAAATCCGAAAGTTGATGTGACAATTGCCGAGTCAAACTTAAGTAATGCAAAATTACAACTTATCCAAGCAAGCAATGCGGTTAATCTTGCGGCAGCAAAATTAAATAATATAATGGGAGTTCCATTCATCGACCCATATTCAGTTCAGGAAAGACTACACTACACTCCAACTGACATAACTTTTGAGGAAGCCGTAGAAATTGCGCGCGATTCAAGACCTGATTTAAAACTTGCAGAAACAAAAGTTGAAACAGCAAAACAAACACTGAAACTCGTAAAAAAATCATATTTCCCGACAATCTCACTGGAAGGACAATACCAGCGAGGCGGAAAAAGCTGGAATTCAAACTATGGTTACAACTTTGGCGGATATTTGAATTTTCCGACAGTCAACGGAATGCTAATAAAAAATGAAATTAAAGAGGCAAGATACCTTTATGATAAAGAACTTGCCAACGCTCAAATTACACAAAACCAGATATATCTTGAAATCCAAAATGCTTATCTAACACTGATAGAAAAGAAAAACCAAATTCCGGTTGCAATTTTACAAGTAAAACAAGCAAAAGAAAATTATGAACTTTCTTACGGCAGATACCGCGTAGGTGAAGCAAATCCGATTGAACTTAAAGAAGCGCAAACAACATACCAAAGTGCCCAGTTAAATTACTACGGAGCACTCTACCAGTACAATTCCGCAAAAGCTGCACTCGAAAAAGCAATCGGTAAAAATATTGCTCACCAACAAAAAGATATTGAACTCGACATCAATCAATCTTAAACATAAAATCATAATATTAACAATTCTTAATATAATAGCTCCCGAAAAAGCAATTTTTGGGGAGCTATATACTTTATATATACATAAGAGATAAAGAAAGAGAGCAATAAAATGTTACCAACAGCATCAGGTTCAAAAAACGATACAAACGGAAACGGGCAATTCGGATCCTTAACAAGAAAAAGACTCAGACGCAAGAATGTTAAAGGATTTTCATACGAAGATTTCACATATTTAGACAAAACAGACAGAAGAATGAGATTTAACAATTCAAAAGACCCAATATACTACGTATTTGATTGTTTAGAAAACAGACCAATATCAACATTGGCAAAAGAATTCGTTAAAGATACACTTTTTGAAATAACAAACTTCGTATCAAAAGTCGTTGCATAATTAATAGGATAAAAGGAAAACTTAAAAAAGATGGCATTTTTGCCATCTTTTTTATTACAAATATACTCACATCCACTCTAGCACCCCCGAGATAAACAGCATCAGCACCGTATCTCACTGCATATTCAAGCTTTTCCAT
>CAZCIW010000028.1:0-21888 GCA_964499135.1 uncultured Muribaculaceae bacterium | reverse complement strand
GAATGTTGGCAAGATTTTGAACGTGAAATTGCCGAAAAGTCTAGGTGAAATTAACCCCGATACAAACTTAGAGTCTCAGTGCTTGAGCGGCGATGTGCCATCTAAGGATGTAGCATTCTCTAAGCCAAGCAGAGGTGCGAGCGATAGCCGGAGACGAACAATCACAAACGGAAACGACGTTTCCCGTTTAAATCGTGAGTGGTATCGTTTTGAGCGCGGTGCAGCATTTACGCTTGCCGAGGTATTAGTTACCCTTGGCATCATCGGAATTGTTGCAGCGATGACTTTTCCGGCATTAATTGCGCACTACAAAGATACAGTAAAAGCAAAACGTATTGAAAATATTAAACAAAAACTAAGTCAGGTAACAGACTCAATGTCTGCTGTTAGCGGAATAAACGGTTGGGGAAATACTGAGAAGTTTGTGGAAGAAATGAGCAAATACGTGAAGTTGGCGGCTGTTTGTGACAATTCAAACATTGCAGGTTGCTGGCCGACAAGAGAAGTTATACTAAATGATGAGGGTAAAACTTGGGAAATAGGAAAGACGATAAATGCAAAAACATTAAAAATAAGTAGTAATGTTGCAGATAGATGGACTGATACAGTTGGCATTATTACTGTGGATGGAACTGCGATGATATTGAGTTATGACAAAGATTGTAATTTTAATCCGGATATTACGGGTTATGCAGTTACCAACGGTTTGTCAAATTCAACATCTTGTCTATCCGGTGTGTTTGATTGGAATGGTACCGGAAAGCCGAATAAACTTGGAGAAGATGTTATAACACTCGGAGTGGCAAAAGGTTTGGGAAATTCATGTGCATTTGAATCCGATGGGGTATGTTTCTCCGCTCCGTTCATACCGGAACCGTTAACTAAGGCTGAATGTGATGCACAAAAAGATGCTCTGGGGATAAAAAAATGTGAATATCTATTTAATAGCTTGCCAGACTATTGGGCAGGAGCCGTAGCTAAATGCGGTGGGGTAGGTAATATGCCAACGATGAGTGACTTGGCAAAATTCGGGAAATTAATATACGGAAAAAAGATATATTCATATAATACTTCATATACTGGGAAAATGGATCCTAAAATAATTTCGTCTTTTGCTTTGAGGGATACTTATAACGATTTTTATGTTTGGTCAGGTGAGGAAGTTGATGGACAACATGCTTATATTATGAATTATAAAGATTACATGGTGAACGTTTATAGGGACACTCGTTTTAGTAGCGCTTCTGCATATGCAATGTGCGTGGATCATTAATAGAGTAAAAAGGGTGAATATTTTTCACCTCTTTTAAATTATTAAAATTATTAGTTTTATCAGTCAGGAGGATGATTTAATTATTACAAAGTTGTCACAAATTTTGATTTAGATTATAATATTTTGCGTAAAAACTTGTAAAGGAGAGAGGTTTTATGTTTAGAAAATTATTTTCGTCCAAAGCAATGGCTGCTCTTTGTGCTGCCTTGTTTGCAACGGTTTCGCCTGCTCTTGCTAGTGAAGCTGATTTGATTGTCCCGAGCATTCAGGACGCTAATCCCGATTTCTTTAAGTATTTATTGATCGGAATCGGTATTTGTGTTATTGGTCTTGTTTTCGGATTTATTGAGTTTTTAAGGATTAAAAAACTCGATGTTCACACTTCTATGGCAGAAGTTGGTAACACTATTTTTGAAACCTGCAAAACTTACTTAATTCAACAAGGTAAGTTCTTGCTTGTTCTTGAAGTTCTTATCGGGTTGTGCATTGCGTTTTATTTCGGTTATCTTCAGGGGATGCCGTTGAAAAACGTATTTATCATTCTCGGTTGGTCAGTAATCGGTATTCTCGGTTCTTACGGAGTTGCTTGGTTCGGTATCAGAATGAATACCCTTGCAAACGCAAGAACTTCTTTTGCATCGCTTAAAGGAAATCCGCTTGATGTTTTGAATATTCCTTTAAGAGCAGGTATGTCAATCGGTGTCTGCCTTGTATCAGTTGAATTGATTTTGATGCTTATTATTCTTTTATTTGTGCCGGGCGAAATTGCAGGTGCTTGTTTTATCGGTTTTGCAATCGGTGAAAGTTTAGGTGCATCAGCTCTTCGTGTTGCGGGTGGTATTTTTACAAAAATTGCTGATATCGGCTCTGATTTGATGAAAATTCAGTTCGGTATTAAGGAAGATGACCCGAGAAATCCTGGCGTTATTGCCGATTGTACAGGTGACAATGCTGGCGATTCTATCGGACCTACAGCTGATGGATTTGAAACTTATGGTGTAACCGGTGTTGCGCTTGTTTCATTTATTCTGCTTGCTGTTGCAGGTTCTGAAAATCAGGTTCAACTCTTAACTTGGATTTTCGTTATGAGATTTTTGATGATTGTAACTTCTGTTGTGGCATACTGGATTAACGGTGTTGCTGACAAAGTTTACGCAGCTAAAACTCAAAAATTTGATTTTGAAAAACCTTTAACAAACTTAGTTTGGTTAACTTCAATATTGTCAATTATTATGACATTCGGTGTAAGTCATTGGTTACTTGCCGATATGGGAAATAATTTGTGGTTAGTTCTTTCCTGCATAATTTCTTGCGGAACTTTGGGCGCTGCATTAATCCCTGAATTCACAAAAATATTTACATCACCAAAAGCAAAACATACGGAAGAAGTTGTTACGGCTTCACGTGAAGGCGGTTCGTCTTTGACAATCCTTTCAGGTATTGTTGCAGGTAACTTCTCGGCTTTCTGGATTGGTATGGTAATCGTACTTTTGATGGGACTTGCTTATGTTGCATCAAACCATATTCCTGACGCATTGATGATTTATCCTTCAGTATTTGCGTTTGGTCTTGTAGCGTTTGGGTTCCTTGGAATGGGTCCTGTTACAATCGCGGTTGACTCTTATGGACCTGTAACAGATAATGCGCAATCAGTTTATGAATTATCTTTAATTGAAGAAGTTCCGAATGTCGCAGAAGAAATCGAAAAAGATTACGGCTTTAAGCCTGATTTTGACAACGCAAAAAGATTCTTGGAAGAAAATGACGGTGCAGGTAATACATTCAAAGCAACTTCAAAACCTGTTCTTATCGGAACAGCGGTTGTCGGTGCTACAACAATGATTTTCTCGTTAATCCTTGTAATTAAATCAACTCTTGGAATTGAACCGGAAATGATTTTGAATATGTTAAATCCATATACAATTCTCGGTTTACTTGCAGGCGGTGCGGTAATTTACTGGTTCAGTGGCGCTTCAATGCAGGCTGTAACAACAGGTGCATATTCGGCTACAGAATATATTAAAGAAAACATTAAACTCGGCGATGCTGATTGCAAGAGTGCTAATGTCGCAAATTCAAAAGAAGTTGTAAAAATTTGTACTCAATATGCTCAAAAAGGTATGGTAAATATCTTTATCGCACTGTTTGCATTTGCACTGGCATTTGCATGTCTTTCAGCACCTTGCTGTACGACATCGGCACCAGTTGCCTTTTTCGTAAGCTATCTGATTGCAATTGCAGTATTTGGTCTTTTCCAGGCTGTATTTATGGCAAATGCAGGCGGTTGCTGGGATAATGCGAAGAAAATCGTTGAAGTTGACCTTGCCGAAAAAGGAACTCCGCTTCACGAAGCTACTGTTGTTGGCGACACTGTAGGTGATCCGTTCAAAGATACATCATCAGTTGCTATGAACCCGATTATCAAGTTCACAACATTATTCGGTCTTCTTGCAATGGAAATTGCAATTTCTGATTCATTCAGATACATTGCACCTGCAGCAGGCTGGGTATTCTTAGTAATTGCATTGATTTTTGTTGTTCGTTCATTCTATGCAATGAGAATTCCGACCAAAAAGTAGAGCGAAGCTAACGAATAAATATAGGGAATATGAGGTATTACTCATATAAAATAAGGCGCCGGAACGAATGTTCCGGCGCCTTTGTTAATTTTTCTTCACAAATATTAAAGTTTTTCACAAAACCTGCCGAATAAAGAATTTGTGTAGAATAATAAGGAGAAAATTTTATTATGAGTCCAAACGAAATTAACAGAACAGGTTTACCGAAGGATACAGCAGGTATTGGGAAAAATCTAAAACCTGTTGACAAAGAAAAGCTTGAAAAAGACACAACAAATAATGAAATTAGTAAATGCTTTAAAAAGGCTGGAGAACCTAATAAGGGGCTTAAACTTGAACGATCTAAAAATATGGACAAGAGTACTCAAAAACTGTCTAAAAAGGAACAGGCTAAAGCCGAATTGCGCAAGCTTGAATCTGAATACAAGAAAAATTATGATACAATGACATCTGAAAAATTTATTGAACTTGAATTGAAGATGGATTTTATTAAAAATGGTTTAGCCTTAGGCAAGTATGATGAAGAATAACTGATTTTAATATTAAAAAAGCTCCTGAATTCAGGAGCTTTTTTGTATTATAAAAGATTGATTGATTTATGTTTTTCAAAAATTTCATCTGCGATTTTATCAAGTTTTTCAAAATCTTCTTTCTTAGGTTTTCCTTTAACCATCAGCGGTTCAAGCAAATCGAGTTTAAGTGGCGCAAGAAGGGTTACTATGATATCGAAAAGTTTTCCTCCCCATCCATAAGAGCCGATTATGGTTGCGAACTTAGCTTTCGGTCTTAAAACAGAAGCTAAATATGCGACATTGACTGACATTGGGTGTGGTCCTGCAAGTACCATTGATGTTCCGAGAACTATTGTCGCCGCATCCACAAGCCTCATTGCAAGCTCGCCAAGATCGTCGTCAACAATGTCAAATTTGAATGTCTCAATACCCTTTTCTTCCAGTTTTTTAGCAATGTATTCAACCATTTCTTTTGTGCTTTCGTACATTGAAACATAAGGAAGCACGACAAGGTTTTTAGGGTTTGGAGAAGTCCAGTCTGTATATAAATCAAGAATATAATCCGGATTTTTATGTACTGGACCGTGGCTCGGTAAAATCATGTCAACTTTCATTTCTTTAAGCATTTTTGTGTAACGTTCACTCATCATTCTGAAAGGCATCATGATTTCCGCATAATATCTTTTTGCACTTTTCATTAACGCTTCGCTTTCAACTGCAAAAACATCGCTGAATGTATAATGTGCGCCTAAAAAGTCGCATGTGCAAATTACATTGTCTTCTTTTATATAAGTGAACATTGTGTCAGGCCAATGAACACCGGGAGCGAAAATGAATTTTAAAGTTTTGTCTCCGAGTGAAACTTCCTCTCCGTCTGAGATAACTCTGATTTTTTCATCGGGAACAAGAAGCATTGATTTTATGTTTTCGGCACACTTCGGATTTGTCAAAACAATTGCGTTAGGATATTTTTCTAATAGTGCCGGAATTGAACCTGAGTGGTCCTGTTCTCCGTGATTTGCAATTATATAATCAATTTTTCCAACATTGTTTTCAACAAGTCTTTTAATGTATTCTTTTGTTTTGGGCGGGTACATTGTGTCTATAATTGCAGTCTTTTCGCTTCCTTTGACAAGGTAAGAATTGTAGCTTGTTCCGTGTTCAAGCGGAATTAGTTCATCAAAAATTCTTCTGTCGCAATCGTTTAAACCGCAATAGAAAATATTATTTTTTATTTCCTGAAATTTCATTTTTGTTCTCCTTCTTTCGGGGTAATTAAATTTGTCTATTCTTTTTCAAACATATCTTTGCCGACATTGCATAAAGGGCAAGTATAGTCTTCTGGCAAAGCTTCAAATGAAACATTATCGTTTTCAGCAGGATCATATACAAACCCGCAAACTGTGCATACAAATTTTTCCATAATTAATCTCCTTTACTTTTTTTATTCTTACAATCTTTACAAATTCCTGAAAATACTACATCGTGTGACTCGATAGTAAAATCTGTGAGCTTGGAAGCTCTTTCTACCAAGTCCGGAGCAATATCTGCACTTACATCAAAAACTTTTCCGCATTTTTTACATATAAAATGATAATGCTCATGTGTGTTATGATCGAAATGTGATGAGGCTTCAAGTCCGTCAATTTTTTTTATTATACCGTTTTCACTAAGTTTGTTTAGATTTCGATATAAGGTCGCAAGACTTATTTTTTCGTCCTTTTTTTTAACTTTTTCATATAAATATTCTGCTGTCGGATGGACAACATTTTCTTTTAATGTCTCAATTATAATTTCTCTTTGCTTTGAGTAATTCATATATTGCCCTTAAAAGTAGTAACAATTATCATTTTATTTTATTAAAATTTTCTTGTCAAGTTGAAGAATATAATTTTAACATTTTTTTAAGAATGCGCAATTTTTTTTGCGTTCATGTTTTCATATATGTATGAATGGTGTAGAAAATAATTTAAACGTTAATAACAAGCTTCATGTAGGTGTTTTAACACCTCCAAACGAACTTCATAAACCTGTGTTGTATTCCCATAAGGAAGCATCGCAGAAATCCCGTGTTCTTATGCATGATATTTATGAAAAAGAACAGGCAAATAATTTTGAAAATCAAAAGAAAACACCTTTTTCTGTAAAAGTTGCACTTTGTCTGGCAGCTTTTACTGCCGGTTTAATTACCTTTAAAAAAGTACTTAAGTGGTAGTTCTGTAAGGTAATTTTTTTACCGTTTAAATTTGTGTTATAATTCCGGTTGATAACAAGAAGGGGATATGATGAAAAAAATATTAATAGTTTTTGTTTCGCTAATTGTTGGAACATCAGTGTTTGCAACAGATGCTACGGTTTATAATCTTGAAAACGGTCAGACGGTTATAATTCAGGAAGTTCACTCAAATCCTATTGTGACAGTTGATACATGGATTAGGACAGGTTCGATAAATGAAAACGATAAAAATAACGGGGTTTCCCATTTTTTGGAACATTTATTCTTTAAAGGAACAACAACGCTTGCACCCGGTGAGTTTGATAAAATTCTTGAGACAAAAGGTGCGATTACAAACGCAGCTACAAGTAAAGATTTTACCCATTATTATATAACAATTCCGTCGAATTATTTTGAATTAGCACTTGAATTGCATTCTGATATGCTTCTAAACCCTCTTGTCCCAAGAAAAGAACTTGAGAAAGAACGAAAAGTCGTGATAGAAGAAATTTCAAAAGATGAAACAAATCCGCAGAATGTTCTCTATGAAAATCTTGTGTCAATGCTTTATAAAACTCATCCTTACAAAAGAAAAGTTATTGGTACACGTGATATAATAAGCACAATTCAGCGTGAGGAAATTCTCGATTATTATAATAAATTTTATGTTCCTTCTAATATGGTAACAGTGATTGTTGGAGATGTCGACACTGAAAAAACTCTTGAACTTGTGAAAAAAGATTTTAACAGAGAGTTTAAAAAAGTAAATGCCGAGAATTTTCAGACGGAAAAACCGTTGAGTATGCAGCTTCGAAAAGTTGTAAATCTTCCTTCCCAATCGGGATATATGTTGATTGGATTTAGAAGCGTTAAAATTGCACATAACGATACTTATGCGTTGGATGTTCTCTCGACAATTCTTGGAAGCGGGCGTTCTTCTATCTTTTACAAGAATATAAAAGACGGAAAACAGCTTGCCTATTCAATAGGAACTTCAAACAGCAGTTATAAAGATGATGGCATATTTTATGTTTCTGCAAATTTTGTTCCCAAAAATCTTGAAAAGTTAGAGGCTGCAATTTTTGATGAAATAAAAAATGTCCAAAAAAAAGGAGTTACTGTAGAGCAGCTTGAACTTGCGAAAAATATAATTGAGCGTGATACGTATTATGAAAGAGAATCAATTTCCAATATTGCGCAGGAAATTGGTTATACAATGGTGACGGTAAACGATATTAAATTTTATAATGATTATGTTAAAAATATAAAAAAAGTTACTGTAGATGATGTTAAACGCGTTGCAAATAAATACCTTGGAGTTGAAAAATCGGCAGTTTCCATAATTTTGCCTGAAAATGTAAATGAGATTGAAATTTCTGCAAATCAGATATCTGAAACTCTGGAATCGGCGGCTGTTGTTAGTGAAAATCCACAAACAAAAAAATATAAGCTTTCAAATGGCGCTGAACTTCTTGTAACTCCGAACGATGTTAATGAAATAGTTGCGATAAGTATTTATGCCAAGGGTGGAACTTTCCTTGACAAAATCCCCGGGACTTCTGTTTTGACGGCTGATGTAATGATGAAGGGTACGAGAAATTATTCGTCCTTCGAACTTGCAAAAATCCTTGAAGATAACGGGATTAAGATTTCACCGTCAGTACGCGCCGATGCTTTTATCGTAAATGTTTTGACAACGAAGCCACAGTATGAAAAGACAATGGAACTTCTGATGGAGGTTTTGAATAATGCAACTTTTGACGATTTTGAAATAGAAAAAACTGTAAATGAAAAGCTAAACAGAATAAAAAGTGATAGAGATATTCCGCTTCAGGTTGCGCTTGAAAATTATAAATCTTTAATTTTTGAGGGAACTCCATATTCTTATACCGGTAAAGTTTTAGAAAAAACATATCCGAAAATTACGCATAGGGATATCGTTGAATATTATGACAAAATTTTTGCACCGCAAAATGTTGTTATTTCGGTTAATGGGAATATTGACGGAGATAAAGTCGCAAAAGATTTTGCGAAAATGTTTGCAAATAAAAAAGGTGAAACTTTTGATTATAAAATGTATGAAAATTTAATCGGAAGACTTACCTCTCCTAAATCTGAAATAAAGAGTATGCCGGAAACAAAAACAGATTGGATTTTCATGGCTTGGCAAGTTTCGGGTTTGAAAAATAAAAAGGATTATGCGACATTGCAAGTTATAGATTCAATGCTTGGGACAGGTATGAGTTCTCGTTTGTTTAAGAATATTCGAGATCAAGAGGGGCTTGCATATCAATTAGGTTCTGCGTATGGACCGAATATGATGGGTGGTGCTTTTGTTGTGTATATCGGAACAAATCCGAAAAATTTGGACAAAGCCCAGAAAAAACTTCTTGAAGAAGTTTTTAGGCTAAAAAAAGAGTTCGTCGGATCAAAAGAACTTCAGGAAGCGAAAGATAAACTGATTGGTAACTTTATAATTTCGCAAGAAACAAATCTCGAAAAAGCGTCAACTCTCGGATGGTTTGAAGTTAGCGGGCGCGGGTACAATTTTAAAGATGAATATGTTCAGCTTATAAATTCCGTCACGGAATCAGATATCATAGAAGTTGCAAATAAATATTTTACAACAAATTATGTTTTATCAATTGTAAAACCGTAAAATTTCAGATTTCCCTTTCTCGCAGCTTTTTTGTACGCAGGAAAGGGAAATCTAAAAGGTTTTATTATTATTATTATAGTTGTTCGTTTTTATCCAGTTCTTCGTAATATTTAACGTATTGTTGGTAAAAATTAAAATCGTTGAATTTTTTTGCTTCCGGCGAAGTGTATTCGTATGGAATTGTTGATATGTTGAGAACTTTTTCGTTTTCGTCCAGTGAATATACTGTGTAAATCGGAACTTTGTTACCTTCTTTGTTTATGGCGGTTCCGCTTTTCCAATATTCTGTTTTGTAACCGTTTGCATTGTATCTCATCATTGAGTCAAATCGAGTATCATCCTTGGATGCATAGGTGTAACTTTCGTAAACTCCGGCATTGCCGTTGATTCTGTATATTTTTTGTCCGTGTTTGTTGAATTGAATGCCGTCAAGTCCGTTTTGTTTATTAAATGAAACTTCGGTATCAGGTTTAAAGTTTGCGATTGTAGATTTTATTTCTGCTGGTATTTCAGGAAGATTTTTTACAAATTCCTTATATTCGGCATCTGTCATATTTTCAAATTTTTCAATAATAGCATACTTGTTGTCATCGTTTGCGACTTTTGAAACGAAATCTTTCATTGTTTCAATTGATGCTTTGTTTGTTGCTGCTCTTTCAGGAAGACCGTGAAATTCAGGCTTTTTGGCAGTTGAAGGTTGCACGACCCCTTCTCTTGCAAAGGTGTGAAGTTCCGTAAAATCAATCTTATTGTCATCCTTCATCATTGCTTGAAGATCTTCATATGTTGGCATTTTTATTTCGCTGAAATCTTTTCCGGCTTCTTTTTTTAACTCTTTTTTTATTTGTTCAGCTTTCTTTTCATATTCGGCTTTTGTCATGTTGAACTCGTCCTGTGAAATAGTTTCGTCAGGTCTTTCATAGGTATATTGAAGGGTTTTGACAGTTTTACCTTTTGTATCAAATACTGACAAAATTGCAAGAGTTACCTTGTCTTCTTGAGATAGGTCGGTATATGATGTGACACTTTTGTTTACTTTCAAAAAATAGTCTACCAGATGTCCAATTTTGAACTTGTCCATAATTTTCTCCTTATGTTACACTTCACTGTTTTTTTTGAGTTAAGGCGCGGCAGCGTGCTGCCGCGCCTTGGTTTTATGAATACATTTTCAAAGTTCTTTCAACATTTTTGCTGATGAGTTCTTTAATGCTGTCATATTCGGTTTGGAGCGCATTGTGCTCGGTGTCTAAACGTTTAAGTTGGTTGTCATATTGTTTATCTTTAGCTTCTATGTCGTTTAAAGCTTGTTCGTATTCAATTTCAGCTTTTGTAACGGCAACACTGTTTTCTTCTTCGGTTATGTCAATTGCATTTGTCCAGATGATGGAATTCCATTTGCAGTCTGCAAGTCCGGTGCCGACTTCTGCATCTTCTACGAACTCGACTCTTTCAAGAGTTACTGTACCGTTTTCAAGTGCATTTTTGAGCCAGTCGGAGCTGTTCATTAAACCATCTTCAAGAACTTTGTACATGGGAAGTCCTTTTTCGGTTTTACCTCCGTCGACAATTTCACCGTTTTCATCGGTGGTGCCAGCTTTAACCTCGCTTTCGCCGTTCATCCTGTGCCAAAGGTTGATGTACCATTGACCTTCGTCTTTCTTTTCAATTGTTCGGACTTCTTTGTCTATGTAATAGTCAACGGTTGGTTTTGCCGGTTCTTTTTGAGCCCATTCATCGTGGTCTTTGTTGTACAAATCCCAATCTATAACTTTTTCGGTAAAAGCTTGTTCCATATCCTGTTGGAAAGTTAAAAGCATTGGTTTACAGTCTTCATTGTAATCTAATCCTAAATTGCTGTAATTTCTCAAAATATATGTTAAATCAACACATTTTTGAGCAAGACTTTTAAGTTGCGGTTGCCCGTTTGCATCAAGATAATAGTTATTCATTAATTGCTCAACTTTTTTATCGTTGTCAGTTTTGTTAGGGTCATTCATTGTTGAAAGTAAACGCTCTTTATCTTCTTCCTTTTCAGCCGCATAAACCGGTCTTGTCATAACTTCATTTGATACTTCAAACATATCCGGAGTTTTGCCAGTATAGTTTATTGTGGAGCCGATGATATCACTTGAGCCGATATTAACTGTTTCTTTTGTAGTTGTAGTGTAATCTTTATTTTTATTTAAGTAGCTACCGTCTGCGTCGGCAAAATCAGCTATCAACAAGTGTGCCAAAACGTGGATATAGCATCCGGATCCGCCGTTCATTGCTGAACTATAGCAACCTGCTGAAGCATCAAGGAATTTCTTGTATAATTCATTATCTGTGCTAGTGGTAATTGTAACATATTTTTCATCATTTGGATCAGGTTCTTGGGATTTCCATTCATCGTATTCATCATAGTATTCATCCCATGCAACCTGCCAGTCAGGGTTTACAACCTGAATAGTGTTGCCTGTGCCTTCCGGAGCCAAAACACCGTATTTATCCAAAAATTCGTACATATCGTCACTTGTTTCATAATTCATTGCGTCAAGTTCTGATACTAAAATTTGTCCTGAATTATTAATTATACCATATTGATTTTTAAGTTCTCCATAGTGACTTAAACTATATCCGGTAAGGTTTTCGGTCATTTTGTTGCCGGAGCCGTCATAGGTGGAATATTTAAGTTGAGTCGCAGAAAGCGCATTCATATAAGATTGGCTTGCCATTGTTGTTTTGTTTGCAAGCGACATTTTAGCGTTGGTAATTGTCTGGCTCCGAAGTTCGTTGTCAGATAGTCTTGATGTTATGCTGAGTAATCTTGCCTGAGAGGCGGACATTCCCATAATATATGCCTTTCTATAATACGTCTTGTCTTAAGTTACGGAATTTTTGTGAAAAACTTTAATTGAAATTTGTTATTTGTGAAAATTTAGTTACAATTGTTTACAAATTCAAAGTATGCAAATTGGAATGTGAGTAAGAAATGTTTTTTAGGTTAAATTTGAGAATATTTACTTTTTTTTACAAAATACTAGCAAAAAAAAATATTCTCGGTTATTATATATTGCATATTAGTATTTCTGTTGGTATAAATAATGCAATTACTCATTGATAAAGAATTAAATTCAAACGACAAAATCTTAAAACCTGATTTCAATTCAAGAACAGGACGGGAACTTCTGGCGTTTTATCTACAAACTAAATTTAAACAAATATTTTCATACGACAGGCGTTGTAGTTCTCCGCTTTTCAAAGATATTAACCCTACTTTTATTCAGCGTTTTTCAAAACGATTGATTACAAATCCCAGAAAACGAATTCTGGTCGGGATTACCGGTGAATCGGCATGTGGAAAATCTACAATCTGTCGCGAACTGAAAAACTTGATTGAACAGTTGTCAATGCCTGTGTCGGTTTTGAGTACCGATAATTACTTTAATGATATATCAGAACTAATAAAAAAATATGGCGGTTTTGATGAACTCAGAGACAATGGTTATGATGTTGATGCGCCGGAAAGTTTTCAAATGGAGCTTCTAAGAAAAGATTTGATTACCCTTTCTGAGGGCTGCAATATCAAAGCCCCTCGCTATATCCCAAACGGAACCGGTGTCTCTGTTCCATGTTCTCTTGATGTTTCTTCGGATAAACTTATTGTTGTCGAAGGAATTGCGACTATGTACGAAGAAGTCAGAGATGTCTTTGATATCAAAGTTTATATTGAAACAGATAATTCTATTCGCCGTGAACGTTTTATGAAGCGTGCAATTTCCGAAAGAAATCAGACCGAAGAAAATGCGGAAAAACAGTGGGATTACATTGTTAATGCAGGAGAAAAGTATGTTCTGCCTTCAAGATCTTCTGCAGATTTTATACTTGATGGTAACGTAGATTTAGAATATTTTGATAAAATACTTGAGTATATTCATACTATTACCAACAATTTCCAATAATGTTTTTTAAAAAAAAAGAGTGTTTTTGTTTGTAAAGTTTTAAGAAAACTTAACACTTTTAGCTTGTTTTGCATTCGATTGCGGAATGTGATAGAATTATCGTGATATTTTGTAAATTTGTTTAAACAAGAAGAGATTTTTTGAATTAAATACATCTAATAGTTGATACTGTAATTAATCAATTTTACTATAATCAATTTGTACAAAGTTCAAAAATGAGTAAATGGGTGACTCGAGTGATTAAGAATCTTATAAACACATTGGAATATAAGGGTATGGAAAATGGAAGAAAATTCAACGTCCAAAAGCTTGGTTTAGTTTTTGTTTCGTTATTTTTGACCTTTTTAGTCTTTGTAGCAACGGGTTGTACCGGCGGTACAGGCAGCAATGCTCCCGATGCCTTGGATACAATGGTTCCGGCTTCCGCTTCGGGTGGAGGGGATGATATTATTGTTGAGGCGGGTAATAACGGAGTTAAACCTGAAAATGCTGGGAAAAAATCAAAAAAAGGTAAAGATTCCAAGGCGGAGGCTGATGATGTTATTTCCGTAGAAGAAGAAAACATGGTTACGATGGTCGTTGCCACTTCCGGAAGATCAAATCCGTTTTTGCCTGAGCATGAAGCCATTCAAAATCCGGAAGCCCAAGCTGAAGCAGCTGCGCAAGAACGTGCGGAACAGGAAAGAGTGCTTTCTGAGGCAAAGCTTAAGTATGATCTTGTTGAGCCTCCAAGAGGTGCAGGATCGGATTCGGATGCGCAAAAAGTAATGACAACCAAGGTTTCGGGAATTATTTATGATGTTGACAGTCCATCAGCTATTTTGAATATTGAAGGATCGGACTATCTTGTAAGATCCGGTGATGTAGTTAACGGGTATAAAATTTTGGCAATCGCAAAAACTGTTGTAACTGTTCAATACGGCGCAAATGTATATAAAGCAGGTGTTGGTGAACTTCTTGCAACAGATGGTATTAATTATAACACTATATCGAATTTAGAAAATAAATTTGGCGGCAGTGGCAGAAAATAAGTTAGATAAGCAGGAGCAGATATGAAAAATACAGTTTCAAAGAAAATTTTAACGGGTGCGTTGTTGACAGCGTTTGCTCTGTCAAACTCATCGGTACCGGTTTTGGCTTTCGCAAGACCCGGGTATCTGAAGAATATCAATGAATCTTTGATTTCTCAGAATGTAGAAGGGCTAAGAGGATTTAATTCATCTTCTGTGTTACCGGATATTTATTCTTCCGGAGTTACATCGGGTTATGATGCAAATTCGTCAACAGTTAAGCCTACCGAAAGGATAAAACTTCGCAGTGCAACTTCTTTGACAGAAAAGAAAATTCCTGTAACTTTAAGTCTGCGTGACTCTGATCTCCAGCAGGTATTGAGAATGTTTGCGGATAAAGCCGGATTAAATATTATTTTTGACAACGATGTTCGCGGATCTGTTACCTTGGATCTTGTTGACGTGCCAATTAATGATGCTTTTGAACTTATTATGGAATTGAACGGATTGTTCTATTTTATTGACGATAACAATACTCTTATAATCTATTCCGGTGATGCCAAAACTGCTATTAACATGAAAGAACTTATTGCTATTCCTGTAAAATATGTTGATGCTCTGGCTATGTCGTCATTTTTGAATAAAAATATTTTCGGGTTGAAAAAACCTGGCTTATCCGGTGTTATGGTAGCCACAACTAATCCGCGGAAAAATGAAGTTTTGATTTTTGGTACAGAAAATGATGCAGAAATGGCTCGTCGAGTTATTGCGCAGTTTGATACAAAGCCGGAAAGCAGAACTTACAGAGTAAATCATGTCACTCCTGATGCAATGGCGGAAATGATTTGTACGCAGTTGTTGCCCACAATTATTGATGCTAATGCCGTTAATAAAAAATCTTCATCAGGTCATATCACAGGTGCTGCGGCATCCGGTGGTGGTAGCGGAATTACGATTGGTGGTGGTAAGTTGGCATGCGGATATACTTCCTCCCAGAAAACATCAAACCGTGGCGGAGGTAAAAGTGTAATTGAGTTTGAATCTTTACCTTTGGTTGCGATGGAAGTTGCATATTCTCCGGGGCTCGGTACGATTAACGTTGTCGGGGCTACTACGCAACAGTTTGCATTAATTGAAGAATTTATTAAGAGAAATGATAAAAAAGAACCTCAAGCATACTTAGAAGTTTCCATTATCGAACTTAGTGAAGAAGGTACAAGAACTTTTGACAATGCATGGTCATTCTACAGTAAGAATTTCTCAGCAAACTTCTCAAAAGGTAGTGGTAGCGTAGTTGATCCACTTTATCTGATTGATCATGGTCATTACCGTGAAAATGGGCAGGGCTTGCAACCTGGAGAGCATGTTCGTGGAGGTCTTGTTTGGGTTATCAATTATCTTGTAGATAACAAAAAGGGGCGTGTAGTTGCCAATCCGCGTATTTTGATTACAAATAGCGAAGAGTCAACAATTGACTTAACTTCAGACTACGTAAAAACAGTAACTTCTCAGGTTGTACAGGGTACACAACAGGCAACATCTCAAAAAGATTATGAAATCGGAGATGACAACGGTATCAAAGTTGAAATTACTCCGTTTATCAGTCCTGATGGTTATGTAACTCTTGATATTAATCCTGACTATGCAACTATTAAGGATCGTGAATATGCGACAAATGATCATGGTGAACAGGAACTTGTTGCAACATTGCTTCAGAGACGTAACCTTGAATTGAAGAAAGTTCGTATTAAAGACGGTGAAACTTTAATCATTGGCGGTATGTTGAGAGAAGAAGAAACTAAAAATATATCAAAAATCCCTCTCCTCGGTGATATCCCGTACATCGGTGCTCTTTTCAGAAGCACTTCAACAATGAAGAGCAAAGAAGAGATGATTATTATGATTACTCCAAAAATTATCACTGATAATGAAGATGCGGTCAGTGAACAAGAAATTTTGTAAATTATTAATATATAGTTATGAACGAAATATTAAACAGATTAAAAAACAGTATCGATAAACAGATGCTTAATAAAGTCCAGATTGCACAGTTGGAACAATTAAAATTTGTTCCAATTAGTGTAAAGGACAAATTTTTGTTCGTAGCTATTGGGATGACTGTTACTGACAAGGAAACTCTCACAACTAAATTAAAATCATTATACCCTTTTCAAATAAAGTTTATTCAGGTATCGGATTCGGATTTGGATCAATTAATTTCCAGTGTTAAACCAATGATGGGTTCTGACAGTGTTCCGTTGAATTCTGCTGAAAGTCAGGCAAAACTTGGTGAACTTTTAATTCAAAAAGGTTACATTACAGATTTGCAACTCTTGCAGGCATTGGCTGAAAGTAAACGCTTGAAGATGCCTATAGGTTCGACTCTGTTCAAATTAGGTTTCATAACTTTACAGCAATTGAAGGATATGCTTCATGAACAGACCGGTTATGAAGTTGTAACGAATGATGATTTGTCAAAACAAGACAAGTTTATCGGTTTGTTACCGGAAGATTTTATCAGAGCGAACAAGGCTGTACCGTTGTCTTCTGATGGAAAAACTCTTTTGCTCGGTGTAGTTGCTCCGTTAAAACCGGATATTCTGAAACAAATTATCTATTTAACCGGTCAAAATCCAAAACAGTTGTTGATGACTCATTACGAGTATCAGAACTCAATGGATACATTCTTTTCCGAACAGAAGAAAGAGACTGAAAGAATTATTCAAAAGATTGAAGAAGAGTCTGCTGAAATTGAAAAAGAAGAGTCTCTTGCAGAATTAGTCAGTAATGAGCTTGAAAAGAGTGATGGTAACATTGCGAAGTTCGTAAATCAAATTATTACGACAGCAATTGATTCAAGTGTATCAGATATTCACATTGAGCCTCGATTGAGCGGATATATTGTCCGTTATCGTAAATTTGGTATGCTGCAAAAAGTTTTTGATATTCCGGCATCTGCTGAACAGTCTGTAATTGCTCGTTTCAAAGTTCTTTCAAGAATGAATATTGCGGAACACAGAAGACCTCAGGATGGTACTTTTTCTATAAAATATAAAAATGGATCCTACGATTTTCGTATCAATACTCTTCCTGTTGCAGGGAAAGAAAAGGTTTGTATTCGTGTATTGGCGCCCGCTGTGTCATTAAATGCCGATGATAAAAATATTAAACTCAGTGGTGGTACGGATGAAGATGTTGCAAAAATTAAAAATATGGTAAGCTGTCCGAACGGAATTATCCTGACATCAGGTCCGACCGGTTCAGGTAAAACAACTACGCTTTATTCAGTACTAAAAAGTTTGAACGATGAAGACGTAAACATTACAACAATTGAAGACCCGATAGAAATTAAGCTTGAAGGTATTAACCAGTCTCAGATTAACGCAAAAGCAGGTATTACATTCGCCTCCTGTATGCGTGCGATATTAAGACAGGACCCTGATATTATTCTCGTCGGTGAAATTCGTGACTATGAAACACTTGAAATTGCGATATCAGCCGCACTAACAGGTCACTTGGTATTAAGTACCGTTCACACGAACTCGGCTGCTGCAACTGTAACCCGTATGATTGAAATGGGTGCAAAGGATTATTTGGTATCTTCAACTTTGTCAGGTGTAATTGCGCAGCGTCTTGTAAGAAAACTTTGTGATCATTGCAAAGAAGAGTATTATCCTGATCATGATGAGGCTGCTCAAATACTTGCAACGGAAGAAGAAGTTCAGAAAATGATGAAAACCCCTATATACAGAGCAAAAGGTTGTAACAAATGTGATTTCACTGGATATAAAGGACGTCTCGGTGTTTACGAAATTATGCAGATGAATAAAGAAATAAAAAGACTTATTGCTCAGGGTGCTCACGATTTGGAAATTGAAGAAGCTGCCGTCAGAAACGGTATGAGAACTCTTAATCAGTCTTGTATGCAGCATATATTAAACGGTCAGACGACTATTGAAGAATTCGTACGTGTTCTCGGGGTTGTTAATGAATAGGAGTCAGAATGGCTATTTATAATTACGTAGCGTTAAAAAATAATAAAGATATAGTAACAGGTAAAATAGAAGCCGAAAGTTTACGTGAAGCTCGTGACGGTGTTCGTCAGTTGGGGTTTTTGCCTACAAAAGTTACAGAGGAAAACTTAAAAAAGACAGATGCCAAGGTTGATGATAAACCGGGCACGATGAAAAGTCTGAGTTTGCAGGATAAGATAGAATTTACTTCAACCTTGCAGATTTTGGCTCAATCAGGTATTCCGATTATTGAATCTTTGATGTTTATTGAAAATGATGCTGCAAAATTAAAATTAAGGCTTGTATCAAAAGAATTAAGACGTCAAATTATGGGTGGTAATACTTTTGCTGATACTGTAGCAAAATATCCGGATATTTTCGGACAGGTATTTATTGGTCTTGTAAAAGCTGGTGAAGATTCCGGTGAATTGGAAAAAACGCTTGAACGTCTAATGGAATTAATGAATAAAGAAGCCGAAATTAAGGGCAAAGTTATCGGAACGTTAATGTACCCGATGTTCGTAATTGTTTTGGCGGCATTGATTGTACTCGTCATGTTGATGTTTGTATTCCCTGTATTTAAAGAAATGTTTGATAATATGGGGCAGGAACTTCCGTGGATTACTGCAACTTTGATGAAAGCAGGGCTATTTTTGAAAGAATACTGGTATCTTGTTCCATTGTTATTTATTTCCGTATTCGGGTTCTTTACGTTCATATTTAAGTGGGAACCGAGTCGCCGAAAAATTGACGAAAATATATTGAAAGTTCCTGTATTTTCTGACTTAATTCAGTATTCAAACTTTTCAAACTTTATTGCGGTAATGCAGGTTGCCTATGATGCAGGTGTTCCGATTATTGAGTGTTTGTATCTTTCAATTTTGACATTGACAAACTTTACTCTTCATGATCAAGTAAACATTGCAACCGGTAAAGTGCAACAAGGGCAACACTTGTCAACGGCATTGAGAGCAACCGGATGTATGCCGAAGATGATTTTGTTTATGATATCAACCGGTGAACAATCAGGTCGTCTGGGTGATATGATGGGACAGGCTACAAAATTTATTGACAAAAAACTTGATTCCATTATTGATGTTATGACAAAGATGATTGAGCCTATCATGTTGATTGTAATCGGTTCTATCGTACTGGTTCTGGCGCTAGCCTTGTACCTGCCGTTGTTCGGATCATATATGAACATGTAGTGAGGAATAATGAAAACATATGTAATTACAGGTTCAACTTCAGGTATAGGAAACTCTCTTGTTAGGGAGTTTTCTTCTTGCAATATTGTTTTTGCCGGATATCGGAATGTTGAGAAACGTGATGAATTACAGAAAATTTCTGAAAATGTAATTCCGTTTTTTATAGATATGTCGATCTCTGAAAGTATAGATAAAGCCGTCGAATTTATTTTGTCCAAAACCGATAAAGTTGATACTCTTATCAATGCTGCCGGATGCGTTGTTGCGGGAGCTGTTGAAAATATAAATATAAATAATATAAGAAGACAGTTTGAAGTTAATACGTTTTCTCATCTTCAGTTTTCGCAAGGTTTGCTTCCGCTTCTTGATGGTGGAAAAATTATAAATATAAGTTCTATGGCAAGTTATGGAATTTTTCCTTTTGTAGCGCCTTATTGTGCTTCAAAAAGGTCTCTGGATATTTTGTTTAATGCGCTTGAAATTGAGACAGGCGGACGGGTTAAAGTTGTTTCCGTAAAACCTGGAGTTATTGCAACACCGCTGTGGGAAAAGTCTGTAAAAGAGAATACTGCTACAATTGAAAATAGCAAACATTATGAAAAAGAGATGAAATATCTTGTTCAGAATGCTCTGGATAATGGTATAAATGGGTTGGATGTACATAAAGTTACGGAACTTATTTTAAAAGTGGATAAAATAAAAAAACCTAAAGCTTCATATAAAATAGGTGGAGATGCTTTTTGCGCCTCATTAATTTCAATATTGCCGCAGGATTTAATAAATACATTTGTAAAATTAAAACTGTCTCTTTCTGTAAAAAATAGCATTGAATATATCGGGTAATTACAAAAACAATTGTTCGTGCTAGACTTTTTTTATAAAATTAAAAAGTAAAGAGGTAGTGAATGAAAATTGCGTTGTTGAATCACGGATGTGCAAAAAATTTGGTTGATGCTGAATTGATGTTAGGTATTCTTGCAGAAAAAGGGCATGAAATTACACTTGATGATACGGATGCCGATATTGTAATAGTAAATACTTGTTCTTTCATTCATGATGCTGAAAAAGAGTCAGTACAATCAATTTTGCAAATGGTGAATGATGGTAAAAAGGTTATTGTAACCGGCTGTCTTCCGCAGAAACACAAAAGCGAACTCAAAAAAGCAATTCCGGAAATTTCAGCCATGCTCGGAACTTCTGATTTCAGCGGCATTGTTGATGTTATAAATAAAATTGAAGCTGAAAAAACGAATGCCTATATTGAAAGAATTTCAGAAAAACCCGAATATATTTATCCTGAAAATGTTGAGCGCCAGCAGATTACGATGGGAGCAAGCTCTTATTTAAAAATCGCTGATGGATGTAATTACCATTGCGGTTATTGCATTATTCCAAATTTAAGAGGTGCATATCATTCAAGAACAATTGGAAATATTGTTGAAGAAGCTAAAATGCTTGTGAAACGCGGTGTGACAGAAATAGACCTTATTGCACAGGATACAACAAGTTATGGCATTGATATCTACGGCAAAACTTCTCTTGCCAAACTTCTTGAAGAACTCAACAAAATAGAAGGACTTTCTTGGATAAGGATTATGTACGCATATCCGTCCCAGTTGAATGACGAATTGATTGACGCTATTGCAAAACTTGATAAAGTGGTTAAATATATAGACCTTCCGCTTCAGCATTCTGATCCGAAAATTCTGGAAGCAATGAGAAGACCGGTTTTTGATTATGAAGTTTTAATTAATAAGCTACGTGAAAAAATTCCGCATGTGGCTATAAGAACCGCATTTATCGTGGGTTATCCCGGAGAAACTGACGAACAGTTTGAACACCTTTATCATTTCGTAGAAAAAATGCGTTTTGACAGAATGGGTGTTTTTGAATATTCAAAAGAAAAAAATACGGTATCCTATTCTATGGACAATCATGTTCCAAAGAAAATTAAGCATGCTCGCTATAAAAAATTAATGGAACTCCAGCAAAAGATTTCCTATGAGGTTAATCAGGAAAAAATAGGAAAAGAGCTTTCCTGTATTGTAGAAGGCTATACTGATGACGGTGTTATAATCATGCGCTCATATGCTGATGCGCCGGAAATAGATGGCATGGTTTACGCAACTTCTGAAAATCCGGTTGTTCCGGGTGATATTGAAACCGTTTTGATAGAACGTGCCGATGAATACGATTTATTTGGGAAAATAGTCTAATGATGCGTTATTCGCGGATTTTGTTAAGTATTGTAAATGAATTCAAAAATTTAAAAATAATCACTTGACAAAAAAATTTGATGTCATATGATAATAATTACCGAGTGAGTTCGGTTGAAGATTTCGAATGACACACTAGAAAATAGCAAAACATTCAAAATAATATAAAAGCTTTTCCTCTGATAATTTGGGGTGGCTAAAAGTGAACAGCACATTGAAAACAGAATAGCTGAAGACGAATAAACTTGTTAATTCGAGAAAA
>CAZCIW010000027.1:0-22762 GCA_964499135.1 uncultured Muribaculaceae bacterium | reverse complement strand
CTCTAATTACACCTGATTGGTTCAATAAAGCGTTAGCTGCTTTATCAGCACCTGCCAAAGAACCTGTGTGAGAAGATGCAGCACTTGCACCAGCAGCTGAACGACCTGCTTTCAATGCTAAAATAGGTTTTTTCTTTGAAATTCTTGAAGCTAAGTTTCTGAAGTTAGCAGGGTTTTGGATTGATTCCATGTAAAGAAGAATTTGTTCAACGTCTTCTTCATTTTCCCAGTATTCCATAGCTGTTTCAGCGTTAACATCAGCTTGGTTACCGATTGAAATGAATTGTGCAAAACCGAGGTTTAAGTCTTTCAAAATATTCAAAATACCGCCGCCCAATGCGCCTGATTGAGAAACGAAACCGATATTTCCACGTTCAGGTAAGCTTTCTGCGAAACATCCGTCCATTCTAACATCAGGGTGAGTGTTTACAACACCTAAGCAGTTAGGTCCAACGCATCTCATGCCGTATTCTTTAACTTTTGCCAACAATGCTTTTTCAGCTTCAGCACCTTCTTTGCCTGTTTCTTTGAAGCCTGCTGTAATGATACATAAACCTTTGATACCTTTTGCGTGGCATTGGTCAATTGTATCAAGTACGAATTTAGCGTTAACAACGATAATAGCCAAATCAACTTCGCTCGGGATTTCGCCGACTGAAGTGTATGCTTGTAATCCTTCAATAATTCCGCCTTTAGGGTTTACAGGATAAATTTTTCCGTTGAAATTGTATTCCTGTAATCTTTTCATAATGTCAGAACCAATAGTGTGTTCTTTGGTAGAAGCTCCGATAACTGCAATTGATTTCGGTTTCATGATTTTGTCCAAATTTGCATTCATTTTTCTTTTTATCCTTTCTGCTGATTTTCACCAGCTCTTATTTAACTCTCGTCAAAGGTTTAGTCTCTGTTTTTTAATATCTTTGCCGACTTACACCGGACTTATTGTTTTCTAGTCAGAGGCTTCGCCTCCGGTTTTTAATTTTTTATTTTTATTTGTTAAACGCACTTTTGATTGTATTTCCTGCCGTAGATAAAAAATATCTGAACTTTGACATCACAGAGTTATTTTTTGCCTCAGCAAATGAGGAAAACTTTTCTATAGAATTCAATGCCGCTGAAAGATAAAAATTTTCAATATCAATTTCTGTATAAGGTGCACCGACATTTTTTGAGACTGAATATTCTGAAATTGGTTTGTTCTTCTTGCCGAAATGATATGGTTTTTGTGAAATAAAACTGAGATGCTTTTTTTCATAATTTTCTTTGATGAAAAGATCAAAAGGTTTGTCTTTAATAAATTTTTTTAAATAAGGAGTGATATTTCGTATCCGCCGACACGGCTCTGCACTTAAGTCTCCTACAATTGCGACTCTGCCATTAAATGATTGGTTGTTTGAGTTGTTTTGTATTAGCATGTCTTTGTCCTTTTAATTGTTAATAACCGTTTACAATCCACTCTCTCACTCTTAATTTTGCCCCTAATTCGTGTGCAATTTTTTCACAAGCTTCAATGTTTAAATGCCGTCCCTTATAGCCTTCTACAACGCTTGCAACTACTGAAATTTCTTCATCAGCGCAAGAGGCGATAAATTTTTTAACTTCCTCATAAGCCTCGTCAAATTTTGGTTGAGAAAGTTCGTTATATTCTTCTTTTGTTGCACCGTTCAAGCTCACCGAAAACTCATCAACAAGTCCTTTGCATTCAGGTATAACATTCCTTTTGTATACAAAATTCGCGTGTCCGTTTGTGTTTACTCGAATTTTTGTTTGAGGATACTTTTCTTTAATATATTTTGCAACATCTTTCAAGACATCAATTTTCAACATAGGTTCGCCATAGCCACAAAAAATAACTTCTTTTGAAGCTATTTGAGCGTAAATATTTTCAAATTGCCCAATTACATCCTGTGATGTTGAATTTTCATCATCAAGCCACAAAGTCTGCCCTACTACATCGTCTTTGTCTTTTCTCAGGCAAAAAATACAATCATTCGTGCAGCGGTTGGTTAAATTAATATAAATTTTTCCATCCAATTTATAAACTAAAATGTTTGCCATGGCTTACCTTTCCATGTGAATTATCGCACGCACAAACTATTTTTACAAGTAAATTTTTACCCTAGGAGTTTTTTTCATTAGAGTAATCTGCTGTTCCCGGGAACTTGTTTTGTCCTGTTGTCATTTTTGTAATCCAATACTGCATTTTAGGAATTAATGTAGAGAGGAAAATTGCAGAAATAGCAAAACCAATTCCCCAGTTAGCAGAATTTTTGATAAAGTTTTCGCGATTGGCTTTTTTCAGTAATTCGGCAGTTATTTCAGTTTTATTTTTGCGGGCTTTTTTGATTATATTTTCAACATATTCAACGATGTCCCCTTTAATTGCCTCAATTTCTGTGCTGTTGATAAATTTGTATTTATCTTTATAAGCACCTTTTGTAGCAACGTTATATATGTTTTCCAAAAATTCGGGCATGTTAATTGCACCGCCTCTAAAGACATCTTTGATTTGATTCTTTGTAAGGAGTGATACTCCTTCAACTTGTGGTTGCAGTTTTGACATCTTTTCCGCACGCTTTGTGAATGTTTCGATATCTTGTTCAGAGAATGTTTTGTGTGATTTTAGATATTCTTTAAATTCGTCAAGAGTTACAACCTTGTGATTATTGAATTTTTGCAGCAAGTCTTTATCAATATATCCAACATTTGAATTGTCTCCGCGAGCTTTGAGCGCAAATTCTTCTACACTCATTTTGCCACCGTTTTCAGACAGAATGCTATTAAGATGTCTTGTAACCTGTTCGGCTGCAACTGGGTCAAGGCGTGTTTTTCTTCCATCTTCAAGTTGGTTCAACCATCTGTTTATGTTTGGCATGCTGAACATATAGAAGTATATTGAAGTTAAGTCTCTAAATAGAACTTCTACCCTTTCATGGTTATTTCTTGAACTTATCGCGCGACCGCCTGCAATTCCGGCATCTGTTGACAGAAGTTGATATGTGGGATTGTTTTCAAATTTGTTGGCAACAGATAGCATTGTAGCATAATTCATTCCAAATGAAGGAGCTTTTTTATCCTCCGGTTTTTGTATAAATTTATCTAAAGAAAGAGGAGTTCCGATAGGTGTAATGCTGTTTTGTTGAGTATTTTCAGCAGGTTTGTTATTATCATTTAGGTGTTTTTGATGATAAACCGCAGTGATATGTTGGTTGATTTTAGGAACAACAAGACCTACCAGTACATTTGCAAGCAGAATACTTGAACCGATTTTGAGAGTTTTAAATATGGCAATTTGTTCTTTTGTAAGGTTTTGAATTAGTTTACCTGTTTTGCCTGAAGCTTTAGCTTTGGCTTTCTGAATTTTGTCGTCGTGAAGGAAATTTTTCAGAGGTTTTCTGACGCCGTCTTCATCGGCATCGAATGCTGTCGTTGGAAGATTTAGAATTTTTTTACCGATTGCATCGTTCATCTTGTTGAACATTTTTACACCCGCAAACCAAAATGCGGCACCGATGCTTTCTTCTGTAAAACGTTCTCTGGCTTCTTCAAAACCGCCTCGTTTGTAGGCTTGAACAGTTCTTCCGCCGGTTACAAAACATTCAAGCATTATTAATGGTACAAGGCTACGTTGCCCTATACCACGTACAAATCTTTTTGGATAACTGAAATCTGAAATGTTTTGTGGGGATACTTTCATAATTTTACCGTTTTGATATCGTAATTAATACCTATAAATATTTTTTTTTGCTAAATTCCTTATGTCAATTAATACTTTGTTACAAACGTAACTTTATGTTTAAAGTTTTGTTAAAATTTAGGTGTGAATCTGACAACAAAATCTTTGTTTAAGTTTTACAATAATTGCAAAAGGTAGTAAATCATGAAAATTAATTCTACTAATAATATTTACTTTGGTCATGGTCATTCTTGTAAAAGTAATGAGGATAAGCCTTCGGTTAACGTAAAATATGGTGTTCTTGCTTCTTCTGTAGCCGGAGTTGCCACAGCGTCTGCAATAATTGCTAAGAGGCAGGGGTTTTCTCTTAACCCCAAAGTTATATTTTCTCAAAGTCCAAAAAATTGGGCTATGTTGAAAATTTTTAACAGAAATAATAAAAATGCAAAATTAATGAAAATTGAAGAAAAAGAAATTCTTACTCTAGCTACTGGCTCTGCTGCCGGAGGACTTGCAGGGGGCGCGCTTCTTGATGATAAAAAACATTTAAAAAGTAAATTCAGAGAAACCGTAAATCAACTTCTTGGAAATGTTGCTGTTCCGGTTGCGTGTGTAGGATTGACTTCAAGATTATATAAAAATTACGAGACTTCAATTTTAAGTAAAGTTCCTCAAGTAGCAGGAAATTCTAAATTTATAAAAGGGGCAAATAAGTGTTTGAAAGCTTTGCCATCTGCTGTATTGACGGTAATTTCGTTAAGTGCGGGTATTATCGGAGGAAATAAATTATCTAACTTTTTAAATGAAAAGGTTTTTCACAAAAAAGTTCAAAGAAATATTAAAACAACAGATTTTGCTCCACATGTGGATGACATAGGTATGGCTGTAACGTTAATGGCTGATAAATCAGCGCTTTCAACCACGATAACCAGAACTGTTCCAGCATTTCTTTGTGTTCCGGGATATCAAATAGGGGTTCACAGAGATTAAAACCACTAAGCAAAATGGTTTTTTAAACATAAAGTAAGGGCGAATATTGATTGAGTCAGATATTTCTATTCTTTTTCTTTTAGAACTGAAGTCCAATGCGCAAGTTGCTCAAGAAGAGGTTTATATTTTTCTTGAAGTTCGGTTCTTTTGGCATCTTTATTCTCGCTACGATTAACTTCCATATCTATTTTTGCGTGGACTGCAATTTCAAGAATTTCAGGAATATTCAGTGCGG
This sequence comes from uncultured Muribaculaceae bacterium, assembly GCA_964499135.1. Lineage (GTDB taxonomy): Bacteria > Cyanobacteriota > Vampirovibrionia > Gastranaerophilales > Gastranaerophilaceae > Scatenecus. Next base: position 17,861 of record CAZCIW010000027.1, on the reverse strand, counting down.
TGGGGTTGTCGCTTGCAAGATTTTCATAGTATTTATCAATAAAATCAGGTGAAATTCTTTCTTTCCAATTGAAATTGTTATTTGAGCCGCCAACATTGTAGGTAATGTTTTTGTCGTTAATTCCCAAAATGTCGTCAAAAGATACTTGAATTTTTTCGTTCGTGAAAAGTTCGGCGAATTTTGCAATAACGCGTTCTCTGTCGGCTTTTCTAAGTTCTTCCCCAATTTTTTCAGTTCCATCTTTTTTGTCGGAAATTTTTTGTTCAAATTCTTGCTTTTCTTTAATTCTGGCTGGGTCTTGGAAAAGATATCCCGCAAGATGTTCGGGAGCCCAAGATGGGTAATATCTTCGTATTCCGCCATCAGCTCTTAACATGTTCATCGCAGGAATTGTATCGTGGGAGCCCAGTATGTACCAATTTTTGGGATCTGATGTTTCAGTTTTTTCATAATCAACGGACGCCAATCTTGGAAGATGAAGGTCGTTATGATATACTTTTTTGAACATATCAGGCTCACAGCAAATGCTTTCCCATACAGGGTCACTTGGGTTCAGATTTTTTTCTTTCAGTGCAGGTATAATTATTTTTTGCAGAATTCTGGGATAACTTTCGTAGTCATCAAGTTTATCACCATTAGATATTGTCATTTGAGACATGAAATTTCCATGAAGTAAATGCTTAATTTGTCTCCCTGCAAAGTCTTTTTTAAGCGTAGCCTCTTCATATATAAACGGGTCAATGAGACCCAATACGTGATCAACACGTACATTCTCACAATTTTCGAGTGCGTGTTCAATTTTTTCTTTAATGAAAACTCCACCAATATTCAATTCATCTTCGCCTTTAAATATCATTTTCGGATTAAGAACCGGAATACTCCAAGTTTGATGAGGAGTGTTAGGGTCATATTCGTACGCACCTATAGAATATCCTTCAAGAAAAGCTTCTTTGTAACGCCATTTGTCCATTTGTGAACAGCCAATCAGCAAATCTGAAAAATATTTAAAGCCAAGTTTGTCTCTAAATTCTTTGTTTTCTTTTATCTGTTTATTTAGAAGGAATTGTTCAAACTGATATGTTTTAATTGCATCGTTGTATTGCTTTTTCAACTTTTGGTAACGTTGGATTGCAAATGGATCATTTTTCCTTATTTCTGTCATAAGATCTGCATCATTACTGTCAGACCATTCATTTGGATTCTCGCTGTTATATTTTGCGGCAAGAGCCTTAAACAATCCTTCTTCCTCGGTTTTTTTACCGTTATTTCTTAGAAACTCTTTGAATTCTTCTTTTAGACGTAAGGTATTAGGTTCTCCTGCTGCAACATTTTTCTGAAAATTATTACATATTTCATTTATTGCTGCTGCATAGTTGACATCAGCTTTGTTAAAATTTGAAAAAGTGTAATTTTTATCATTATAAATTATTGGAATAGACAACTTATTATACGTTTCAGTGGAAAGAAGTTTTCCGTATTTATCTGTAGTGAGGGCATTAAGATCCAAGAACAATTTATTTTCACTGAAAGCCGAAGTATTATATGGAGAGCGTTCTTTTTTGAAACTCAAAGATGATTTATTCCCTTTTATATTTTGCTCATCATTTTTGGTGGACAATGCGCCGTTAGGTCCAAGTTGATTCCCGTTAAAACCATTCAATTTCAAAAATTCAATATATTTTTTCGCGGCTTCGCCATAGGGTGATCCTACAAATGTGTCACGTCCGACAGCCGGAAAAACCGAACCGTGGGTTATTGCAATTCGTTGCTTAACTCCGGCAGCTTGGAAACCGTCCTCCATTGTTTTTTGATAATCTGCTTTCTCGTTTTCTTTTAGTTTTCTTTGAAAAGAGAAATTTTTGTTAATTAGTCCGTTTTGAATCTGTGTTATACGCATGCTGTTATAAAAACCGTGAAAAATTTTTTTTGCTAGATATTTGCAATTATTTCTATTCCGTAATTACATCCGATTTCTTCTCTTGTAAGAACTGTAATGTTTGGTATGTAATTTGAAAGAAGTGTAAAAAACAGATGCCGTAATTCCATTGGAACAAGGATTTTGGGGGATGTTATACCCAATGTTTTTGTTTTTTGTGAGATTTTTTTCGCAAGTTTTTCTGCAAAATCTCCATCTATTTTTATAACATAGTCATCATCTTCTTCAAAACTTGGCATGAAAGTATCAATTGTTTTGTCCGATATTTCGATTAAGCTTATTATTCCGTCTTCGTTTGCATATTTTGAACAAATTTTTCTTGCAATGGAAAGACGAATTTTCTTTAAGAGATCTGATTTTGCACTGTCTTCAGCAAAATCATTCATTTTTTCAAAAATGTGCGTTATGTCTTTTACCGAAATTTGTTCTCGTATCAGGCTTGTCAAAATGAATTTCAAATCTGACATTGAAACAAAATCAGGGATAAGGTTCTCTACTAAAAATTCATTGCGTTTACTTACTATTTTTACATATTTTTCAACATCGCTGTAATCCATAAGCTCATCAACGTATCTTATTGCGCAGTATTCAAGTGCTTTTGCTATATATTCAGCACCTGATATGCCTTTTTCCCAGAAGTCTTTTGTTTTATTCTTTTCTATCCAGATAACTTTTTTACCGGAAATATAATCGGTATCGTGAATAGAGTTTTTTATTTTTGTTTCAAGATGTAATTCATCTTCAAAATACATTGCATGATTTGGGTAAACGCAGGCTCTAAAAACATCCAATCCGCGAATTCTGATTGAAAACTCATACGGATTTAAGTTTTCATCATCCTGAAAAATGATTTTCGGGATGATATAGCCGTATTCCTCAGTAAGTTTTAATCTGGATTTAACTGTTTCGGCGAGCAATGTTTCGTGAACATCTTCCGACTCATTTTCAACATATCCGATTAATTCTTCACTCAAATTAATTGATAGTTTTTCTTCAAATAATTTTTCATACATAACATCCGGAGATGTAGTTTTTGAAAGTTTTTGTTTAAGTTCCTCAAGTTCTTTCAAATTCGCAGAAATCTTATCGTTCAGTTTCTTTCTGTTTACAGATGCCGGTTGTTCTTTTTCCAGTTCTTTTTTTATTTTTGTAATTTTATTTTGTTGACTTCTTATTTTTGCCTGAATATCGAGACAGTTTTCATACGGTGAAAGTTTTGGTGATAACATTTTTTCCATCTGGCTTTTGAATGTTGAAATGCTAACAATATCTGAAGTTGCAATCTCGTCTTCCGGTGTTGTTTCAGACATAAAAATGCAATTAATTTTAATCCCGTCATCGCCTTCAATTTCGTTCATACTGTACAATTCCCAACCATTCATTGACATTTCGTTCAATAGATTTTGAAGTTCTTGCATATTATCGCCGGAACATGTTTTTATTATGTATTGCATTTTTTTCTCAAACATTTTTTACTCCTGAATATTGTATTTTTATAAATGTAAGTATTTTTAACCTTATTTTGTGTTGTCTTGTTCAATAAGAATTTTTAAAGCTTCAATTGATGTTTTGATAGCCTTATCAGTGTCATGAATTACCGGATTTTCGAGTCCGAGTTTTTCTCTTTCCTGATTAGCGACTGTCAAAAATATTGAACCTACTTTAACTTTCAGTGCACTTGCTACCACAAAAAGCGCGGCGGATTCCATTTCAGACGCTTTACAACCTAAACTTTTCCAGGCTTCCCATTTGTTTAAAAGTTCATAGCTTACCGGAGATTTTTCGGGGCTATGCTGACCGTAGAACGAATCTTTGCACTGAACAATTCCGATGTGACAATCGTTGTTCAAGTTTTTGCTTGCTTGAACAAGCGCATTTACTACATCTAAATCTGCTACTGCCGGAAATTCAATCGGCGCATATTCTTTGCTTGTTCCTTCCATTCGAATTGCACCTGTTGCAATCACCAAATCTCCACCTTTAACATCAATATCAATTCCGCCGCATGTTCCAACGCGAATGAATTTCTTTGCTCCTATTTTTACGAGTTCTTCCAGTGCGATTGAAGCCGATGGTCCGCCTATGCCGGTTGAAGTTACTGAAACTTTTACTCCGTTTAGGTATCCTGTATAGGTTGTGTATTCTCTTTTATCGGCTATTAATTGCGGGTTGTCAAAATACTGTGCAATTTTTTCACATCGTTTCGGATCTCCGGGCAAAATTACGTATTCACCGACATCCCCGGCTTTCATTCCGATATGATATTGTAAACCATCTTGAGAATATTTCATTTTTTCATCCTTTCCGTAATTTTGTTGTTGCAATTGTTGTCCTTAATTTTTTTGCTTCACCCTGCTGAAAATCCGCTGTCTTGGATTATTCAGCTGTCCAACTTCTTGCGCTCGTTTCAAATTGCTTACGCAATTTTGTCACTCGCTACGAAGTTTTGAGTATGCCGGGTTTCGTTTTTGCAGTCTTGTTCGTTTGCATTTAATGGCTTACGGTAACATGCTCATTCTGCTCAACGCAAGATTGACCCCGTAACCTCCAGTCTTAGTTCGTTTGTTTTCGTTTCACTCTGCCGAAAATCCAATTAAAATGAGCCTGTTTTAAGTTTTTGGATTACCAAGTCCGTAATGTCAACACCGCCAACAAAGATTACTCTTATGTCTACGATTGCGTCAAGTTTTTGTTCTACAAGAACCTGTTTCGCAGCTGCTTGTATTTTGTTGTATACCTGTTCTTCTTTTTGCGTTTTTAATCGTAAAAGAGCATCTTGTTTTGCAGAAAATTCTTTTGCTGTTTGATCTTCAAAATTTTGCTTTTTTAACGGTGTATCAAGAGCTTTGTACTGCTTTTCTTTGTCAACCATGTATTGTTGAAGTTCTAAACCTTTTGCGTCAACTTCTTTAATTGCAGCTTGCGCGAAAGAAAAATTATCCTGAACTTTTACATAGTTAATATATCCTATTCCACCGGCTAAAGCTTGGTTGCAGAATCCGCACAAACCAAGTGCTAAAGCAAGCGCTACAAAATTTTTTATCATACTTAACCTCCTTTTGATATTACTTTTAATACATCAAATCGCCTACACCAAACGTAAAGTATCCGTTTTTATTTCCGTTAGCTCCGGGATTTGTGAGCGGAATACCATAGTCAATTGACAAGGGACCCATTCCCGGTATGTATAATTTCAGACCAATACCGGCAGAAACTGCTTCAAGCGGTCTGTCATACAGTTTGTTCGTAACTGTAGGGTTGAAAACCTTACCTGCGTCAGCCCATACAGTAAATCTTATGTTGTTTAGGAAATTAACTTTTCTTGCCAACCTTGTTCTATCCAAAAATGGTATTGGGGTGGCAAATTCCGCAGAACCCATTACAAATGCGCTACCTGTACCAACACCGCTCATTTTGAAACCACGAATTGTGTAAGGTCCACCCAATCTGTACATCATAACTTCAGGCATATCGTCACCATGGATTTTTCCGCCGCCTTTTGCAGTGAACGATAATGATGATTTTTTAGCTATCGGAATATAGTGTTTAATTGATCCTGTCAGTTTTCCGTGAGTTTTGTCAAAGTCAATTATCCCAAATTCTTCGTCATATCTCAAACTTGCGATTGTACCTTTTCTTGTAACGGTTCCGCCTTCTCTTGTGTCATAGATTAAAGACGGGCTGAGTGAAAGGAAAAATCCTCCGTCGAGTTGTTTGGCACGTTCAGAAATAGGAACATTGTACCTGTTGTACAATCCTGCAATTTTATTAAAATCACCCTCTTTTACATCAATATTTTCAAGTCCTACAGATAAGGTTGATGTAAGGTGTTTGTTTCTCTTCATTCGATGAGCAAATGTGACTTCTCCGCCTAAGCGCCTTTCAATTGCAAGCGGAACTTGGTAGCTGCCGAAGTCTCTGTAAAAGATTTTACTCATTAAAGAGGTATCTGCGTTGATGAAATAAGGCTCAAAAAAGCTTAATTCTATTTGCATATTCATTCTTCTCTGAATGGAGGCATCGTTTAGAATTACACCAGAACCAACAAGTCCGTTTAGAGAAAGTCTCTGATTCATTCCTCTAAAATTGTTGTCTGCAATTCCGACAGAGCCGAAAACACCGGTTACAGTATCTAAACCACCACCAAGTGAAATGCTTGCTGTTCTTTGTTCTTGGACATTTATTGTAATATCGTATGCGTCAGGAATATCTTCACATGGTTCTATTTCCCTTGTAACATCTTTGAAAGCTTGGGTTGCGTATAACCTTACGATATCTTCTTTTAGAAGATTTTCATTATAGACCATTCCGGGTTCAGAGAGAACATTTCTTTCAACAACGAAGTCTTTTGTTTTCTCATTACCGGCAATAAGGATTTTGTTAATAGTACCTTCTTTAAGGCTTATGTTGATAGTTCCGTCCGGATCGTCAGTTACCGAGTCTATGCGGGCAAGAATGTAACCCTTTGAAGCATAGCATTGTTGAATCCCTGCAATTGCTTCGTTGAGTTTTGAAATATTTTGAGGTTTTCCTTTCATGTCAATAAGGTATGCAAGAATTTCCTCTGTAGAAACAACAGTGTTGCCTTCTATTGTAAAATCGGTGACCGGTGAATTTTCTTCAAGAATGATTTTTAGAGTGATTGTTCCGTCCGGATTGTTGACCGGAATTGCACGCATTTTCTCACTGAAAAACCCAAGTGAATAAATGTTTTTGAGATCTTCCTGTACGGTATTTCTATCAAAAATTTCACCTTTTTTCTGGGTAAGAGCCTTCAAAATAACCGAAGTATCCACAACGTTATTGCCGTGAATTTCGATATCTTTAATATACTTTTCTCCACCGGTAGAAGCTCGAGATACTGCCGGATTTTCGTTTTCCTGAATATTTAAATATTCTTGTGAATTCGATTTTTCTAAATTTTCTAAATTTTCTAAATCGGCATTATCTTCTTCCGGAGTTTCGTAAAGGAGTTCTGATGGTGGGGTTGGAAGTTCCTTTTCCGGTGTTAGATTTTTTTTATTTTTTTTATTTCGTTTAAATTTATCAAAGAATTTTTTCTTTTGTTCTTCATTTTGTGTCGGATTGAAATTTATATTGTCGGGCTTAAACTCTTCCACAACAAAGTTTTCAGACATTTCGCTTGCACGGGAGTCCATGCTTTCATAATCCCACAAGCTGTCTGCTCCAACCCCGCTTAACGGGTAGAATGCCATTAATGATAATGATAATATCGCGCTGTATATAATCTTTTTTGAGTCCAAGAAATCTGATTCCTATAAAGTTTCTCTTATTCTCCCTACATTATAGCATGAAATAAAAATGCGAAAAGGCAATTTAATATAATTTAATATGCATCAATTTTGCAGAGCTTTTTTGTAAATTTCGTTTTTACTTACATTGAAAAGTTCTGAAATAATTATTGAAATTTCTTTTGCACTAAAGTTTTTGTCTTTTAATTTCTGAATTTTTTCGTCCAAATCAGCGTCCGAGATATTGATATTGTCAGCAAAAACCATCCCGACAATTTCTCCTTTCAGAACATTTGTTTCAAAATGTTTTATAATATTTTCGGTATTGTCGGAAACAATTTCTTCAAAAACTTTTGTAAGTTCTCTTCCTATTGAAACTTTTGGATTTTTGCGGCATTCATTAATTATTTCAAGTGTATTAATCAGCCTGTTCGGGCTTTCGTAGAATACAATATTCGTACTTTTATATTTTTTTAAAATTTCTTCAATTTGTTTTTGCGATTTTGGTAAAAATCCTGCAAAGAAAAAATCTTCGCCTTTTTTTGCGTTTTGTGAAAGAAATGTTGCAACTGCATTTGCACCGGCAAGAGCAGTTATTGAAAAGTTATGTTTTCTGAGTTCTTCAACAAGAATTGAACCGGGATCGCAAAAGAGTGGAGTTCCGGCATCTGACACAAGTGCAATTTTTTTACCTTCAGTTAAAATTTCTACGAATTTATCAAGCCGTTCTTTTTCGTTGAACTTGTGATATGAAATACATTTTGTTTTAATTTCGTAGTGATTAAGAAGTTTTTGGGTTACACGCATATCCTCGCACGCAATTAAATCGACGGATTTTAGGACTTCAATTGCGCGGAGCGTTATGTCTTTAAGATTGCCGATAGGTGTTGGAACTATGTAAAAATCGTATTCTTTCATAATTTGATTTTAGCAAGAATAAATTATTTTTCAAATGTATGAAAATTACTTTTCATTGATAAAATCGTGCCAGTAATCCTGATTTTTTTCTTGTGGATGTTGATTGGCTATGGCAAAAATGGCACAAGATAAATTTTGCAAACGATTGCTTTGATTTTTATCGCAATATGTTTCAGGTGGCTCCTCATTCGGAACGCAATTGGTATTTGTATCTGTGCAGTAGGTGGGATTATTTTTGTGCTTTTCCATATATGGAATGACGTATCCGTCGGTAGTGAACATAAACACAAAAAAATCAACACCATAAATGTTTGGTCCTTTTTGACCATTTATATCAATACATACTTTAGGCCCGTTATAACCATGAAGCGGCGGGTCATCAAACGATATAGCGCGTCCTTGTCCGTCAAAAAAGAAACCGCTTGAATCGCAAATTCCGGCTTGGTCTGCTTTTCTGTTTTTTAAGGTTGACCAACCTCTTGGGGTGCCTTTGCTGTCTTTGTATGGTCTTGCGCCATAATCAACATCATCCTTAATGTTGTTATCATATCTGGAATTATCTTTGCGAACAACCGCACTGAATTCTTTACTAAACAAGGAAAATGCTTGCGCAAGGTTGCCGGAGGAGTATTCGCTGACTGTCATGTCATTATGAAGTTCAAACATTTTTGCAGCGGCATTAAGATCTGTGTATGCCTTTTTAAATTGAGTTTGCAAAACCGATGATTTGTAATGTCTTATTACAGAAGGAATTGTCATTGCTGCAACAACCCCAATTATACTAATCGTCACAAGGACTTCGGCTAAAGTGAATGCATAACGAAAATTGGGTAAATTTAAATCTCTAGTTTTTAAAGGAGAATGTTCAAATCCCCCCCCCCCTGGCTAAAAGTATTGATTTTACTGGATTGTAGCATCTTAAATTCTCCTTCAAAATTTGTGTTCCTAAGTCATTATAAATGCTTTTTAAATTTTTTTCAAGTATGTGTAAAACTAATAATGCGGTTCGTTTAGTTGCCTCTCAAGTCTTTGTTTTGTACTTTCAAGTATTTCATTGTATTTTACACTTACCGGAGTCGGTTTTGATGTTTGAATTACGTCTAAAAATATTTGTGCGTTTTCTGGTTTTTTACCGTCAAGAAAATATTTTGAATTAGCTGCATCAATTCTTGCAGGAACTATAAGTCCGCTTTCGCTAAATTTTTCGAGACTTTCTTTTGATGAAAGATATTTTATAAGCCGTATTGATTCCTCTTTTTTTTCTGATTTTGCAGAAATTGCCCAGCCCGAGGCATCAAGCGGTACAATACTTCCTTTGGTACCTTTTGGAAACTGTGTTATATCCCAGTTGAATTCTGCGCTTTCTCTGTATTTTGGTACAAGCCATCTGCCTGAAATATGCATGGCGATTTTACCCTGCAAAAACATTTGAGCCATAGTAGCGCTTGCACTTTCACTTCTTGTTGGGGATACGTGATATTTGTTTCGGAGATTCGCGTAAAAATCTATTGCCCGCAAGCTTTCCGGTGTATTTAAAATATTGGTTTTTAAGTCATCTGCTAAAAGTCCGCCCCCTTCGCTCATAAGGTATGGAAGATAGAAAAGCGGTTCTTCTTCAAAACTAATTCCAAAAATCCCATTGTCATTGTCCGTAATTTTTATTGCAAGTTGTAAAAATTCGTCAAATGTTGTGTCCTTGTTTGGATATGAAAGATTTTTTTTATCAAATAAATCTTTATTATAATAAACAACAAGGTTTGATACATCTCTGGGTACCGCGTAAATTTTCTCGTTATAACTCAGTGCTTTTATTGCTTTAGGGTAGAATTTGTCGTTTAAAACGTTGTTTTCTGTTAAGTCTTCCAAAAGTCCTGCGTTAGCATAAACCGGCAGGTAAAGATTGTTTATGAAAATTACATCTGGCGCGGTGTTTGAGGCAAAAAGCAGATGTATTTTCTGAAAATAATTCTGCGGAATGTGCATGAAATCAACTTTTATATCGGGGTTTTCTACTTCAAAGTTTTCTAAAATAGGTTTTAGAATATCAATTTCGGATTTAGACCCCCAGCTTGAAAATTGAACGACAGTTCTTGTGTCCTTTGGCGCGCATCCGCTCAAAAATAGTACAAGAACTGCGGCTGATATTATTTTGCACAATTTAAGCTTCACTCTTCACCGTTTTTCTTATTATAATTCGATTAAAACATCCATGTCATTTTTGCGGACTTCAACCAGTGACTTGAAGTTATCTGCCTTAACCATATAAACATTAGGGTTATCCATTCTTACTTGAAGAGGTTTGTTAATGTTTCTGTCGAATTTTTTAAGTACAAATATTTCTTCACCAACTTTCCCTATTACTGCAGATTTACCGTCCATCGAAACAAGATAGAACCCGCGTTCGTTGTCAATGTCAAAACCTGATTTTATTATAAGATTACTAAGATAATCTTCTTTTGTTTCATCTCTTAGCGATGTAATCGGGTTTGTCGTTGTGTTTGAGCTTACCGATTGAGTATTTTTTTTCTCTTGTTTTTTTGATAATTTTTCGGCAACAACATTTGAAAGAGGGCTTGTTGCTCTTGCTTTTTCTTTATCAAGCAGATTTAAGTATTCATTGACTGAAACAGTTTCAAAATTATTTGCAGAGTTAGAATTTTCGTCCGGAAGGTTATTTAATAATTTGTCACTTCTTGCGATAAGGTCGGAAACGCTCAAGTTCGCATTTTTGAAACTTCTCGGGTTTGAATGAAGTTGAGAGTATCCAAGATTTACATGTGGAGCCTCTTTTGGAAGTTCAAGTTGAATTCTTCTGTGTTTAACTTTTTTGTTTCTTTGGGTTTCTTCAAGAACCATTTTTTCTTCAAAAGCTTTGAATTTGATTGTTTTTGACATTTCGTGGTGAATTGAATTGTCCTCTGCAATTACGTCAGATATTGTAGGAAATTCTGATTCTTCTATATCGTTTGCGATTTCGGTCTTTTCGATTTCCGGAGAAGCTTGAAGAATTCTCTCAAGATTGTCCGCTGTTTTATTTTTATTTGACTTATTGATAACTCCTTTTGTATAAACACCCGTGCCGGATACTGCGGAAATTGGGTTTATCTGTGCGTTACTTTGCGGTTTGGCAATAAAATTATATCGAGGTTGATTTGCTTCGGCTTGTTCAGCTTCGTTTGTAATTTCTCTGTATTGTTGAAATTTTTCTTGCCAGCTTAAATTTTCATTGTTGATAATATTGTCATAAGATGCAGGTTCATTTTGACGTCTCGCCATATTCTCCATAAGAACTTTTTTGAGCATTTGAGATCTTTGAAGTGAACTTTTGATGATGTTAAACAATATCATCACGCAAACTAAAGGTATTAAAATTAATGCTAGAGTTACAGGCATGCTTTCGGGTATCCTTCCTGAAAATTTATTTTTGATGTCTGTTATTTTGTCAATAAAATCTTGTGATGTAAAACCTTTTTGCGCGGTTGTAGCAACCAGCATGGTTTCCTCTGCGGGAATTGTTGATTCTTGAACCGGTGTTGGTTGTGTAGTGTTTTCAACCTCTGAATTTGTCTCAATAACAGGTTCCTGAATCGGAGCAGGGTCTTTAATTGCTGTCTGTTCCACAGTTGTTTTAGTGTCAGATTTTATATCAACTTTGGGTTGTTCCGAAATTTTGTTTGCGACAGGTTTGACCGGATTTGTTCCGGATGGTGGAACAATAGTTTTTGCTTCTTGTTTCTTTACAGGTGTGCTGTTTTGTGCAACTTTTGCAGTTGCTGTTGGAACAGACACTTGTTTTGGTGTGTTTTGTGTTTGCTTGGAGCTTTGGGGAGCCGGTTTTGAGGCAGCTATGTCCGTTGCAGTTTTGGTAGGTTGAATTTCAGGCAGTTTAAATGTCGAATTGTTATTTGCTGTTGTATTAGCTGAGGTTTTGGAAGTCGAAGCTTTAGACTGCTGCTGCGCTATCAGCGCACGGTATTCCTTTTGACTTTCTGTCGGAGCGGTGCTTTTTAATGTATTGGTTTTTATGTCCACCGGACGATTAGTGATTACTGTAACTTTTGCATAACCGTTACTTTCATCGTTAACTGCCCTAACATCAATGTCAGTTATAATATCTTTGATTGCGGAAAAATCCGGTTTTGACGCAGATGAACCGTTAACGTTTGGCATAAGAATAACATATTTGTTATCTGATTTTTTTGTTACAACAACATTATCAGCATAAGGGCTGGATGTATATAGTGTAAATTCCAGTCCGTCAGATGAATTCTTTCTTACATCAATTTGATTCAGTGTATTGCTGGCAAAAGCTTCTACATTTGAAAAATTAGTCAATGCAATACCTAAAAGTAAAGTAAGACAGAGCTTTTCGGATTTTCCAATCATAATATTTCCGTATTTATTACCTACCACTATATATTATATAATACATTGAGAGAAAAAAAATTGCTAGTTTTTTTATAAATTGATACTTTTGTGTTAAGATTGTAAACATGAAAAGCGGATTTGTAACAATAATAGGGCGTCCGAATGTCGGAAAATCAACACTTCTAAACCAAATTTTAGGTCAAAAGATTGTTATTACAACGGATAAGGCGCAGACTACCAGAAAAAGAATTAAAGGAATTTATACTACGTCAGAGGGGCAAATAGTTTTTGTTGATACCCCTGGGGTGCATAAGCCTTTGAACAAACTCGGTGAATTTCTTCTTGATGAGGCGAAGATATCAATTCCGGATGCGGATTTGATATTGTTTCTTGTTGACGGCTCTGAACCGGCTGGAAAAGGTGACAAGTGGATTGCCCAAAATCTTCTTGAAACTGAAATTCCGATAATTATAGTTATGAATAAGGTGGATAAGGTTAAGAAACCTGCCAAGGTTGATGAAAATCTCCTTACATACAAAACTCTTTTTGAAAAGAATTATCCGCTTGTAAGAGTTTCAGCTAAAACCGGAAGAAATATTGACACTTTAGTTAACAATATTTTTAAAAAGCTTCCTGATGGAGAATTTCTTTATCCTGAAGATATTGTGACGGAAGAAACTATGCGTTCTGTGGCGGAAGAAGTTATCAGAGAAAAAATACTTTTAAACACTTCGGATGAAATCCCTCATTCAGTTGCTGTGAAAATTGAAAAATATCAGGAATCGGAAGATATTGACAGAATTTACGCAAATATTTTTTGCGAAACAAAGAGTCAAAAGGGAATTTTGATAGGCAAAGGAGGTTCGCTATTAAAAAAAATAGGAACAGAAGCCAGACTTGAACTTGAAAAAATAGTTGAGAAAAAAGTTTATTTGGCGATTGAAATAAAAGTTGAAAAGGATTGGCGAAAAAAAGAAATTTCTTTGAAAAACTTTGGCTATGAGAAGCGCGAGTGAGCAGAGAGTGAAGGCTTGTCAGCGGAATGGCAAAGCCATGAAGATGACAACCGAAGACTCGTTAAACGCGAACGAGTAAGAAGCGCGAGTGAGCAGAGAGTGAAGGCTTGTCAGCGGAATGGCAAAGCCATGAAGATGACAACCGAAGACTCGTTAAACGCGAACGAGTAAGAAGTAGCAAAAAAAATTTTTAGGGTTTTTATAGTGTTGTAGTCAATAGGAGGAAAAAACATGACAATTTATAATTCATTAAACAATATAACTCCGCAAAGAGGCAGATTGGTTAAAGTTGGAACAGCTGTGAAAGAACAGATTACGAGACTTCAAATGTATCGTTCAATGCAAGATGTCCTAGGCCATACAGATAAAGATTATTTCAATTTGCAGCAGGCACAAAAATTATCTAAGTCTGTATCAAAGCCTTCAGTAACTTTTGTGGAAAGTTTGAAAAACTTTTTGGAAAAAGGTTCAATGTTTTAATTATCTATTATTTAATAGAGTTGAACGAAACATCATAAAATTTCTGCATTTCTGCGGAAATTTTAGCATACAAGTGTGTATGTGTAAACAATTTTAGATACTCAATTTGTACCCGCCACCGTAAATCGTTTCTATATATTTTTTACCATCAGAGATTTTGTCGAGTTTTGAACGCAGATGTCTAATGTGAACGCGAATCGTTTCAATGTCATCGTCAGGTGCATAACCCCAAATATCTTTCAAAAGCTTTGCCGATGAAACCATATTCCCATGATTTTGAAATAAGAGATTGAATATATCAAATTCAATCGGGGTAAGTTTTGCAATTTTTTCACCTATCTTAACGGAATAAATTTCCGGAAGCAGCGTCATGTTTTTAAGTGTCAACAATTCTCTTGTGGCAATACTTTCCGGTATTTGATTTGACCGTTTTAACAGGGCTCGAACCCTTACTTGCAACTCTTCCATCTCAAAAGGTTTCACCAGATAATCGTCAACTCCGATGTTAAATCCGTTAACCTTGTCGTTAAGTTGGGAAAGTGCAGTGAGCATTAGTATTGGTGTACTTTTTGTTTCTTCGTTTTTGCGAATTCTTTGGGCAACCGTAAAACCGTCAACTTCCGGCATCATAACATCAAGAATCACAAGTGACGGATTTTCCTGTTTGCACAGTGCAAAACCCTTTGTTCCGTCAAAAGCTTGAATTACTTTATAACCGCAAAGTTCCAAGTTGACTTTAATAAGTTCATTAATTGCAAAATCGTCATCAACTACTAAAATTTTGTTATTCATAACCTGATTATAACAGAAAATTTAAAAATCAGATAATTTTTTATGTAAAATAGCAGTTATTGGGGATGAGAAATTTAAAGATTTGTAAAAAAATATTTTTAAAGTGTAAAAAATACAAATTTTGAATTTTTTGTAGTAATATGTTTATTGCAAATTATTTTACTTAATTTGTAGCAGGTAGCAGACAATTTTTATAAAGGAGGCACATGAATTGGCAATAACATCACCTTTTACGGCGTTTAACGAAACAGGTAAAAAAGAAATACATTTAGGACAACATGTTCTGGCAGAATTTTTTGAGTGTGACCCGAACACATTGAATAGTATTGATAAAGTGGAAAAGTACATGGTTGATGCAGCTCTTGAGTGTGGAGCAACGATTGTACAAAAATGTTTTCATATGTTCAACCCGTACGGAGTTTCGGGTGTGGTAATTATTTCTGAAAGCCATTTGGCTATTCACACTTGGCCGGAACTCGGTTATGCGGCAGTTGATTTGTTTACTTGTGGTGACAAGTGCGATCCTAAAATTTCTTATGAATTCTTGAAAGAAAAATTTAATTCAAGAAAAGCTACTTTTACCGAACTCAAACGCGGTATTATTGATGAGGAAACTATGAAAGTTGCTGAAAAACCTTTTCAAATTATGCAGCAACTTGTTGACTAATTCATTGTAAATATAGCTTAAACAGATAGCCTGACAGAAATGTCGGGCTTTTTTAATTTATGTAAAATATTTGACTTTCCATGTTAAAATTTTCTTGTTTTTATTCTAGAATTTTTTCAAGGGAATAGTTTTTATTATTCGCAGACATGATAGCTGAGGGATTAAATGATAGAAGAAATTTTAGATAAAAAATCAGGTTTTGACTTAACTTCCAGAAGTGCGTTTTCTAGGGATGATGATTCGTTCACATCTCGTTCGTTTGCTGCGCTTCTTGCAAAAAATACAATACCGTATTCTCACAGAAAAGTTGCGGATAATTATACTATTATAAAGCGAGTATTTAAGTTTCAAGCAGTAATGAGTCGTATTAGTAATATTGAAAAAGCGTTGCTTGCAAAATACGATTTTAATGTTCTTGAATATACAACAATAAAGCAGATGTATGAAGAGCTTGCAATTTTGCAAAAATGGTCATCTTCTCCGGATATTCAACTTAAAGCTGATGCTGACGAAATTTTGGAAATTCGTTCTCGAGAGCTAAAATACATTGGTGCGAATAGATATGCCAATATTTCTAACGAAATTTACAAAGGATATATCGCGCTGGAACACTATTTTGAAGAGATAAGCAAATATAAAGAAGAATGCTAGCTTGTTGGATTTAATGTAAATTGAACCGGTTAATTCGGAGGAGAAAACGCGAAATAGGGTGGTAATGAATTAACTTGTGGTTTAGATTTCAACACCTTGCATCATTTCTACGAGTGTGCTTATAGTGGTATCCATGCTCACCAAATCAGTTGTCCTTTGCTGTAGAAATGCGTTAATTTTGGGCATCATCTCAATCGCTATATCAAGTCGTGGGTTAGAGCCGGGTTGATACATTCCTACGTCAATTAAGTCTTTGTTTTCACGGTAAAGTGACATAATAGTTCGCATTTTTCCGGCGGCAGCTTTATGTTCCGGAGTTGCGATTGCGGACATAAGCCTTGATATGCTTCCTAGAACGTCAATTGCAGGATAATGGTTCATTTCTGCAACTTTACGGGAAAGGAAGATGTGCCCGTCAACAATCCCACGAACGATGTCAACGATAGGATCAGAAATATCATCGCCTTCCATTAATACCGTATAAAGTGCTGTTATTGAGCCTTTAGGACTATTCCCGGCACGTTCAAGAACTTTTTGAAGCCATGAAAAGATTGATGGCGGGTAACCTTTCATTGTTGGAGGTTCTCCGATTGAAAGACCGACTTCACGACCAGCCATTGCACATCTTGTTACTGTATCAGTCATAAGGAAAACTTTTTTGCCCTGATCTCTAAAATATTCGCAAACGGCGGTTGCTGCTTGAAGGGCTTTTTGACGGATTAGAGGCGGTTGATCTCCGGTCGAACACACGAGAACCGATTTTGCCATACCTTTTTCTCCGAGAGCATCTTCTACGAATTCTTTAACTTCTCTTCCGCGTTCTCCGATAAGTGCAACGACGTTAACATCTGCATCCGAATTTCTTGCAATCATACCAAGAAGTGTACTTTTCCCGACACCAGAGCCTGCAAACAGTCCCAGACGTTGTCCGCAACCCATTGTCATACAACTGTCGATCGCGCGAACTCCTGTCGAAAACATTTCTGTTATAATAGGGCGTTCAAATGGTCCGGGTGGAGGTCCTTCTATTGGACGCCAAGTTGCGCCTGTTGTGTCAAGAGGTTTTCCGTCAATAGGTTCGCCCATAGGGTTGATAAGTCTTCCAAGCAAAAAATCTCCGACAGGGATGATAATCGGTTTCCCCATTGAAGTTACCAGACTCCCTTGCCCTATACCGTTTCCATCTAAAAGAAGTAGTAATTGAGCGGCTTCACCCTTAAAAGCAACGACTTCTGCGGGTTTCTTTTCACCGGCTTCTGTTTCAATGTAACACAAATCTCCTATTTTAAGTCCGGGAAGTTTTACTTCAACCGTAAGTCCTAAAAGTTTTGATACTGTGCCTTTGAATTTGAATAAAGTTGTCTCGTCAAGTTTTTGTTTGACATTGTTTCTTAAATTAACAAGTTTGCTGTCGTCCAAGTTTTCCATAACAATATTATAATGTCATTGAACTTTTATGGCAATATTTAAAAATAAATGTATGCAAGAGACTTCTAAGGTGTATTGTATACTTTATACAGGATTTGTCATTTTGAGGGCTTTAGCTGAAGAATCTCTATTAATTTATAATGTTCATTTCTTTCTTTTTGTAGCGATGCAAAAAGAAAGAAAAGTAACCAAAGAAAGAAAAACGCGCTAACCAAAAAGCAGCCCTAATGTTCAACCTAAAGCTCGCAGACTCGCTTCGCTCAAACAATGCTCGCTCTGTTATTGTTTCACTAAGGGTTGCTAATTATTTTTGACTTTCTTTTTCTTACTTACGTCCTTCCTTTCCTTTTTTC
>CAZCIW010000026.1:0-24110 GCA_964499135.1 uncultured Muribaculaceae bacterium | reverse complement strand
GAAAAAAGGAAAGGAAGGACGTAAGTAAGAAAAAGAAAGTCAAAAATAATTAGCAGCCCTTAGTGAAACTATAACAGAGCGAGCACTGTCTGAGCGAAGCGAGTCTGCGAGCTTTAGGTTGAACATTAGGGCTGCTTTTTGGTTAGTGCGTTTTTCTTTCTTTGGTTACATTTCTTTCTTTTTGCTTCGCTACAAAAAGAAAGAAATGAACATTATATATTATTATTTGGGAGTTAGAAAAGAATTCTACTAACTTACTCTAAAATCCTCACCCTAACATTTGAAATCAAAAAGTTATGTAATTAAAAAAGTTATAATAATTACTTGACACAAACAAGAATCACATGTTTTAATAAGCATAAAGGACAATTAAGGAGATTACGTTATGATGAAAGAAGAGTACAGCAATCAGCATCGCAGGTGGTATGACAAAGATCCGGTGCTTTCTCAAGCAGTTTCAACACTTGAACACAGCGATGATGAAACACAAATTAAAATCGCTTTGAATTTAATCAAAATTATAATTGAACACAATATTGAAGATGAAAAATTTGAAGCAGTAGAAGATATTATTAACGCAGTAGGCTCAGGACTTGACGACAATAGAAAGGGTCGTTGGTATGATATTGATACAACACTTAGAACAGCAATGAACATGCTCCAAAACTGTCCAACTGCAACACAACGTTTAATAGCTAAAGAAATGGCAAAACTTGTCGTTGAAAAAATAAAAACCGATGATGATGAAAACGAAGATGACACCGAAAAATAGTTTTTATACAATTATAATTATGCGGCTTACTTAAATAAGTAAACCGCATTTCTGTTTAAAATATTTTATATGGATTTAGAATATTATCAGGATCAAATGTTTTCTTTATTTTTCGCATATATTCAAGAGCAAGCGGGTTCACAACCATATCAATATAGTCACGCTTAAGAGAACCTATTCCGTGTTCCCCTGATAAAATTCCGCCTAACGAAGCTGTCAGATCGTAAATTTCAGATTTTGCCATCTTAAATCTTCTATATTCACTTTCATCATCGTAATCAATCGGTATCTGTGGGTGAACGCTTCCATCTCCAACATGACCTACCATACAAACTTCAAGTGAATATTTTTTACAAATTTCCCGTATCCCCAAAACCAGTTTTGCTAGATTTTCTCTAGGAACAATAACGTCATCTGTAGTAACATTTGGCTTTAATTTTGCGCAAGCTCCCATTGAAGAACGCCTTGCTGTCCAAATTTTATTATATTCGTCTTCATTTGTAGAATACTGAATTGCAGAAGCTTTTGATGTCTCAAGAATATCTTTAATAATTTCACTCTGATATTCAACAGATTTCGCAAATCCGTCAACCTCAATAACAAGAACCGCTTCCTTATCCGTTAACAATCCTGATGGATAAAATTTTTCGACAGTTAAAATTGCATTTCTGTCCATAAAATCAATTGTTGTCGGAAAAATTCTCTGTTCAATAATCGAGTCAACAGCATTCACAGACTCTTCTATTTTATCAAAATATGCCATGAAAACTCTATGAGTCTCGGGCTTCGGGATTAGTTTCACAACCGCTTCCACAACAATTCCAAGAGTTCCTTCACTTCCAACAAAAAGACTTCCCAAATTATAACCGGTTGCATTTTTAATTGTATTCGCTCCTGTTTGCAAAATTTCACCATTTGCCATAACAACTTTCATGCTTATAATGTAATCTTTTGTTGCACCATACTTAAAGGTCCTTGCACCGCCGGAAGCTTGCGCAATACTCCCTCCAATAGTAGATACTGCAAGATTTGAAGGATCAGGTGGATAATAAAGTCCCATTTTTTCAACCTGTTTTTGAAGTTCACCAACAACCACACCTGCCTGTACTCTTGCTGTCATATTTCGCCGATTAATTTCCAGAATTTTATTCATTCTGGAAAAATTCAACACAATTCCACCATGCTCAATTGAACAAGCTCCAACAACATTTGTTCCGGCTCCACGACAAATTATAGGTGTTTTATACTTGTTAGCAAGCCTAACTACTGATTGAATTTCTTCTACCGTTTCAACAAAAACTACAGCATCAGCTATTGAATTTATTTCTCTTAAATTTGTTGCATCTTGGCTGTATGCATATCTTTCTTCAAGTTCCAAGAGCACATTTTTTGAGGGTAAAATATTTTTTAAGTCTTTTCCTAAATTATTCTTAATCAACATAAGATACCAATTTTTCCAGTCCTTCAGAAAGTTTTCCAAACTTATCATCAAGATGTCTTAATTTTTTATCAAATGAGTCCATCTTTTGGATAAACAAATCTATTCTTGACTCAAATAAATCAATCTTATTTTCAATTTTTTTTGAATTATTATTATCAAAAAGTTCCATAAGTCTATCTAACTTCACTTCAAGCGTATCAATTCTTTCTTGTTGAACTTCAAATTTTTTGCGAATTGACTCTATGATATCGGAATTACCAATCATTGACTTCAAATAGCAAAGTTCTGAAGTTATCGAAGAAAGATTTGAAGTATCAGAGGCAATAGTGTTCAATTTTTCGCTTGCATCATCAATCCATTCGCCAAGATAAAGCATAACTTCCCGCATTGTATTATCCGTATCCGCAGAAGTCGCAATTGCAGCATTAATATTATCAAGTTTTTTCTCAATAACCTCACTCACAGAGCCATTTCCCAGTATTGAAAGAACTCTGTTCAATTCTTCAATTCCATCAGTTAGAGCTTTGTGTGATTCATCAGAATTCAAAAGGAGCTTGTTTGTGCGTGTACTCAAACTAACTACATCTTCATTAATCTTTAAAACATTGTCTTTCAGCTCATTAATCTGCTCTTCTGTCAATGTCGTATGAAGAGTATTTACCGAAGCTGCAAGTTTGTGCATATTTTTAGAAATTTCGTTTAAATCTTCTTTTGAAGTAGAAGCAGAAATATCGTTTAAAATTAATCTTAATTTTGCAATATCAGATTCAATATCTTGCATTGTATATGAATAGTCCCACGCGTCAGAACCACTGGCAATACTACAAAGCTGCTTTTTAACATCAAGAAGATTTTTATTGATTTCATCGGTTCTCTCTTCCACAAACCCCTTTATCGCCTCAGTTTCCTCTGCAAATGAAATCTGATCCGTCATAGTCAGAACTGCATTCATAACAGAATCTTTAATATCACTCGCACTTTTCTCTAAGTCAATGTTTGAAATTTCCGTAAGTAGGCTCTGCAAACGTTTATCGAAATCGGAGCCTTCACTACCAAAGTCTTCAATCTGTTTCCTCTGTTCATTAATTAAGTCTTTTATATCTTGAATTTCATTGTATAAGTCGTCATCATCAACAGCTGCAAGCACATCTACTTTTTCATTAAGTGCAGAAAGCATATCTTGAACAATTTCAGCATCTGACGACATTGCAAGTATATCAACCTTTTCATGAAGTTCCGTTACCATATCTTGAAGAACTTCAGCATCTGACGACATTGCCAAAATATCAATTTTTTCATTTAACGATTTTACCAATTCTTCAATTTGTTCAGCCTGATTTGCCATCGCAAAACTATCAGATTTTTCATCCAATTTATCTACAATTGATTTTAAATTACTTAAATCCAATCCTGATTTTTCGGATATGCGCAAAATCTCAGATTTAATCTCGTTGATAGAATTTGTTATTCCGAATTTCAAATCAGACGAATTATCTGAGATTAATTCTTGCAATTGAGCTGAATGTTGTAAAATTTCCGCCTCAAACTCATCCTTTTTCAATAATGGTTCAATTGCAGACTTGATTTCCTTTTTATTGAACTCGGAGGCAGTTTTCTGCTCAAGAAAACCTCTTTTTATAGCACCCTCAAATCCGGTAAGTCTCAGTTCTAGTCTTTCTTGAATTTCTTCAAGTTCAGTCTTCCAAGAATTAATGAGAGAATTCGTATTTTCAAAATTGTCAGACTGAGTTTTGTCAACTTCTCTTATTGTTTCTACCATTAATCTGATTTGATTTTTATTCAAATCATGAATTACTGTTTGAACTTCCGAAAATTTGTCAACAAGACTATTATATGCCTCTTCCAAATGAACGTAATTGTCATGATTTTCGGCAAGACTTTCATTAACATCTGCTGAAAAATTAAGACAAGCAAGTTCAACTTGAGACTTTATGTTGTCAACAAGCTTATCAAACTCATTCTCTACAAAAGTATCAATTGTTTCTTTTAACGGCACAAAACTATCAACAAGAGCTTCAGCTTTTGTTGATATTATATCGGACAAATCAGTGTTTATAAGCCCGATTTCCTGTCGTAAATCGTCTATTTTGCCAATCAATTCCGAATTTGAATTCTGCAAATTATTTTCTAAATTTTCGGAATTTTCACTCAACAATCCACGCAATTCGACAAATTTATCTTCTATATTCAACAAATTATTACGAACAGCTGTATCAAGTTCCGATAATGAATTGTTTTGAGCCTTTTTAAAAATTTCCGAGATATCGTCAAACTTTGAAACAATAACACCAGAAATTTCATCAAAACGACCGGAATATTCATTCTTGTTTTCAGATATTTTTTCAAGAAGACTTGTCAACTCAAATTTTACGGAATTTATTTCTTCAAGTGAAAGCCCAAGCTTTCCTTTTGTTTCGACGGCGATATCGGCAACGGCCTTTGAATAGTCCACAACTTTATTCTGCAATTGTACAAAATTCTCATTGAATTTTTCACTTATAACATTCAATGAACCTTCAACAGATTGCAAAGTTTCAGCTTGTTTTAATAGCACATCTCGACCATCATCATTTTCACATAAATCTTTCAACGACAATACACAGTTATTCAAATCATTTAATTGTATTCCAATCGCAGAATTAAATTTATTGGAATTCTCAACAAGCTCCAATTCAAGATTCTTGATATTATCAGACAAAGTTAAAATTTCTTCAGACCCTTTTACGTTATCATGTCTGTATTCATCAATAAATTCTTTCATCAAGTCGACATTTGTATCAAGCTCTGTCGCAATATCTACACCGGTCATATCAATTTTTGACTCAATACTTTCCAGTTTAGACACAATTTTGTCGGATTCATCTGTTGAAAAAGCTTCGATTTTTGAACTTAGACCTTCAAGGTTGCGCTTACTTTCGAAAGCAGAAACTTCCAAATTTTCCAATTTTGCAACTATTTTCTCGGTATTGGAATCTGATAATGTTTCAATTTTTGAATTTATACATTCGAAATTCTGTTTATTTTCAATTATTGCTTTGTCAATATTCTGACTCACACAATCAAAATTACTACCAATTACACTCGCGATTTTCTGAAAATTTTCATCAGATTTTTCCAAACTTAACTTAATTTCTCCAAGAATTTTTTCAACATTTTCCGACGAAACTGATAAGAATACTCCTTTTAAATTTTCAAACTGTGCATTCAAACCATCAATTTGAATTCTTATACTTTCTAATCCACTTTGTGCTTCGTCATTCTTTAATTCGGAAATTACAACTCTGATATTAGTTGAGATTTCATTCAACAACTCTGTAAAACATTCTTTATTTTCAATGGTAGAATGCTCTAAACTAGACTTAAAACTACTTATATTTTCGTCAATTCCGCTTAATTTTGCTTTAAAATCAACAATATCTTCGCTCATACATTTTTCAATATTCGATAGTTTTGAACCGGCTATTGAACTGACTTCAGAAAAATCAGCAGACAGAACTTCAAATTTTGACTTCAAATCAGAAACTGTACCCAAAAATTCGTTAACTTTATAATCATTAAAAGATGTCATATCATTAACTGAGTCGATAGTTTTACCTATAAACTCCTGCCATTTTTCAAACCTGTCGGCGATAATTAACGAAATTTGTTTAATACCAGCCTCCAAATCACTTATTTTTGAGGAAAGTTCCGTTTCTAATTCAATATTCTCTGACGCAACAGATTTTTTGAAATTTTCAATTATACTTTCTAAATCTTTAAACCTTGTATTTATCAAGACAGCAGAATTGTCACTCTGAGAATTCAACGAAGTTTCAACTGCCTTAATATCTTTCGAAAGATTTTCCAATATTTCAAACTTTTTACTTACAGTCAAATCAGACTCTGAAGAAGTTGCCGGCTGATTTTTTGCAATATTATCAAGACAATCACTTAATACAACCTTAAATGAAGTTAAATATCCACCAATTTCTGCCGAAATATCTTCCCCAATAGATTTTAATTGTTCCCTGTTCTTTTGAATTTCCGATACTATTTGTTCATTACCGTTAATTAAATCAAACTTTTCGGAAACAAGAGCAAAAGAACTATCCATTTTACCGGAAAGATTAATCAAATCCTCTTTTGTAACAATATTTTTTGCAATATCATCATTTTTCTGATCAAAAATTTCAATTGAAGAAAGAATTGCATTTGTCGCAAGATAAATATTTTCCAACTCTCGTTTTATGATATCATTCTGATCAGTTACATCCATAGTCATAAGAGTTTTTGTAATATTTCTGAGACTTGAATTAACTTCCATGATTGAGGATTCCAAGCCTCTTTTTACATCATCAACATTTTCTTTTACTGTTAAAACTTGCTCAATAATTTCATCTTTTTTTGACGAATCATTACGGAAATCATCAAGTTTCTGTTCAAGAGAACCTATCATGGATTTTTGCTCTGATACATTCTGGATAAAGTGATCTATATTTTCATTCAGGATATTAAACATTATTTTAAGGTCGGAATTTTTTGTAAGCAAATCTTGCTTTTCATTAATAACTTCAAAAGAATCCTTAACACTTTCAAACTTTTCAATAACAGAACGATAGCGATTTTCAAGTTCTACTTTTAAACTCAAAAGACACTCTCTCACAAGCGCTTCTGTTTCACTACCCGAAGCCATATCATCAAGTTTTGCAGTAATTTCATCAAAAGCTTTTACAAACCTCTCCCCATTTACTTCATTCTCCGCCTTGATTGAATTTAAAAGTTCATCTATATCTGTTTGTGCCATTTTCTGCTTTTTCCTTAAATAATAATATCCCTATTATACATTCTAGCAGAACTACAACAGTTAGCGCAAAAATATTAAGGGATATTATTACAATTGTAAAGATTAAGCCGTCGTTTTAAAGTTTAAGTGATATAATGGAATGAGATATTAATTGAAGAGGTGTTAATGAATCATATAGTAATTGACCAAAACAAATGTAAGGCATGTTTTTTATGCGTGGATGAATGTCCCAAGAAACTTATCAAAATAGGAAACAAAACAAACACTCTCGGTAATCGTGTGGTCGAATTTTCAGACCCTGAAGGCAAATGTCTTGGATGTGCAATGTGCGCAAAAAGATGTCCGGATTTAGCAATTACCGAAGTATATAGAGGATAATATGACAACACAAACAATATCAAATAAAAAAGTTTTAACCAAAGGAAATTATGCAATTGCACAGGCTGCAGTTATTGCGGGTTGCGACTGTTATTTCGGGTATCCGATTACACCTCAAAGCGAAATCGGGGAATACCTTAGCGGAAAGATGCAAGAATTGAAACGAGGTTATGTATCGGCAGAGAGTGAACTTGCTGCAATTAACATGACAATCGGAGCATGCTCAACCGGTGCAAGAGCAATGACATCATCATCAAGTTGTGCAGTTGCTCTTATGCAAGAAGGTTTATCTTATGCGACAGCAGACGAACTTCCGGTCGTCCTCGTAAGCGTTATGCGCGGCGGACCCGGACTCGGGAATATCTATCCGTCGCAAGGCGACTATTTCCAATCCACAAAAGGGGGCGGAAATGGGGATTATAAAATTATAGTTCTTGCGCCTTCAAATGTTCAGGAATGCGTCGATTTGACTTACAAAGCATTTCACCTCGCACACAAATACCGTAACCCTGCAATTCTTCTTGCGGATGGTTTGCTAGGGCAGATGATGGAACCCGTGGAATTCAAAGATTATCCGTATGGAAAAATTGACAATTCGGAATGGGCTTTAACAGGCGCAAAGGGTAGAGATGGAAGAATTATTCGTTCATATGCACCTTTAGCGGATAATCAATGCGTATTTCTTGAAAAACTTTACCAGAAATACAAAACCATTGAGGAAAACGAAACCGAATGGGAAGAATTTGAAACCGAAGATGCAGATATAATTTTAACAGCATTCGGAAGCACTTTCAGAAACGTAAAAACAGCAATGAAACTATGCCGAGAAAAAGGATTAAAAGTCGGCTGTTTCAGACCAATAACGCTGTTCCCATTCCCGAACAAAAGACTTAGAGAACTTTCTTCAAAAGTTAAAAAAATTATCACGGTTGAGGTTAATATGGGACAAATGGTGAACGATGTTAAACTTGCGGTTAACGGGAAAGTTCCGGTTGAACTTATCAACAAAGGAGTCGGAGCACCGCCTTCACCGGAGGAAATACAAGCAAAAGTTGAGGAATTAATATAATGGCAATACAAGTTTTTAAAATACCTGACTCATTAAAAGATGGAGCAAAGTTTTCATTTTGCCCCGGGTGCGATCACGGAATTGCAGTAAGACTTGTTGCAGAAGTTCTGGATGAACTTAATATAAGAGAAAAAACTATTCTTGCGGCAGCAATTGGTTGTTCTGTTACAACTTACGACTATTTTAATGTTGATTCAATCGAAGCGCCTCACGGAAGAGCAATGGCAGTTGCAACAGGTGCTAAACGAGCATGCCCGGAAAAGGTTGTTTTTACTTATCAAGGAGACGGAGATTTTGCATCTATAGGACTTGCAGAAAGTTTGCATGCAGCACTTCGCGGAGAAAAAATAACCGCAATCTGTATTAATAATACTACATACGGAATGACCGGCGGGCAATTAGGACCGACAACAATGCTCGGACAGAAAACCACAACTTCTCCAACGGGTCGTAATGTAGAATATTACGGCTATCCGATTAAAATCGCAGAACATATTGCTCTATGCGACGGAACCGCTTTTTCAGCAAGGGTTTCTCTGGATACAATTCCTAATATTCAAAAAGCAAAGCAAGCAATCAAAAAAGCATTTGAAGTTCAATTGGAAGGTCTCGGACTTGGTTTTGTTGAAATCCTATCAACATGCCCGACAAACTGGAAAATGACGCCTCAACAGGCTCATGACAGAGTAAGAAATGAGATGATGAAAACTTTTATTCCAGGAACATACAAAGACGTTACACAAAAATATTAAAGGAAAAACATGGAAAAGAATTTTATAATTGCAGGATTTGGCGGACAAGGTGTTCTATTGGCAGGTGAAGTGCTGGCAACAGCTTTCATGCTGGCGAATAGAAACGTAACCTGGTATCCATCATATGGCGCAGAAATGCGTGGAGGAACCGTTAATTGTGAAATTGTAGCAAGTGAAGATGAAGTCAGCGCGGTTAATAAACTGAATGCAGATTATATTGTTGCACTAAATCAAGCATCTTTTGACAAATTTATTTCTAAAATAAAAAAGGGCGGTTTAATAATAGCTAATTCAACCCTTGTTAAAGAACTAAAAACAAGAACCGATATAAACTACATATTTGCACCTATTACAAAACTTGCTGAAGAACTTGGAAATGTCAAAATGGCAAATATTCTTGCACTCGGAGTTCTTGCCAAAGCCTCAAAAATGATTTCAGTTGAACAGCTTGCGCAAGCGCTTGATTCCGTGCTTCCTGCCCACAGAAAACATCTTTTGCCGCTCAACCTTAAAGTCTTAAAAATAGGCTATGAGTATGATTTATTACCGGCTTAACGTTAAATTCAACTAAAAAGTCGATTTAAAATTTTAGAATTGATATTATTCTAATATGGTAAAGTTCAAGAGGTCTTGAAAGTGAAAAGAGAACTAGTAAAATCCATTAAAGAAAAAGAAGTTCAATTGTCGAAATTAAAGGCACATATTGATAAGAGTGCAATTTGTTCGGATCTTTATAACAAAATTGTTTTGGAAAAAGCAATCCTAAAAAAAGAACTTGAAAATCTACAGGAAAACAGATTGGTCAAAAAAGTCAAATCTCTTTTCCCGCGAAAAAAAACTTTAATTTGTGACTATTTCAGAAATTAATTGAACTTGAGTATTCTTAACAAAAAATGAGCTGTTATACAACAGCTCATTTTTTATACTTTTAAAATTTCATTAAGCTTACCACTTTTATGCAAAGCTTCTAAATCAGAATATCCGCCAACTAAACTTCCATTAATTACAATCTGTGGAACTGAGTGAAGCTGTTTTCCAAACATTAAAGATAATTCTTCACACATTCCTTCAAAATCAAAGTCTATATTATGTTCACGATATTCCAAATTCAAAGACTTAAAAAGTTCTTTTACCACATCGCAACATGAACATGTGTTCGATGTATAAATATCAATACCAAACATTGAAAACCCCCATAATTTACCCCGCAATTTTTACTACAATTATAGATGTTTTTTAAAATTTTGCAAGCAATTGTTAATATTTGTCACAAACAAACCATAAATTTGGCATCACTGTTACACAATTTTCTTATTGTAATCAGTTCCGCCGATAATTTTTAAATGTCTCTCGGAACCTTCACCTACAGATTTACTTGTCATATTGTGTTGTTCGACAAGTTCATGTTGCAACTTTCTGATGTGCTGATTTTGCGGTTGAAGTTCTACATGCTCGGCACCTGCAAGGATTTTATTTATTGCAGCCTTTGCCTCGTCAAGTGCGCGCTCCGCATCATCGTAATATCCGCACAAAGTTTCGGAAGTTTCAGTTATATCGAGAGCTTCCTTTAAGACTTTTTGAATTTGCGCCATTGAATTTGTTTTTATATAGAAAATCTGGAGCCTGTAATCATTTGCTGTACTTAGAATTCTTGCACCACCTTTTGCAAAATTTTTATGCGCAATTACAATATCTGCATCATCAAGGTTTCGCGTAATCTCTGCATTCAAATCCAGACGTTCAATAATTTTTTCGACAATAGTCCTTGACACCGCATAAAGGTAAATCTTTTTGAAATTTTTTACCTCTTTTACATATTTTTCTCTTGAAAAACTAAAATTCAAACTATTTGACGTCTCCGGAATTTTCTTTTCAAGCTTTTGAATTTCTTCCGAAATTTCTTCAAAAGCAGACGATTTATGTTCTTCAACCGGTTTATTTTCCGGCGGTGTTTCATAAACCTTATCAACTTTTCTTATTTCAGGTCTTATCGGCCAACCTCTCAGAATATAATCGACAGCTTCTGCGGTATCTTTGTAAACGGCGAGTGTATTTCTATCGAGAATTTCGATTACGATATCAAAAGTCGGCTGTTTTTCGCGTTCTAGAACTGTTTTTTGAGAAGCTCTACGACGAGCCTCATCATCTCCCAAAGTTACAGACTGAATTCCTCCAACCAAATCCGATAACGTCGGGTTTTTTATAATACTTTCCAATGATGTTCCGTGAGCGGTTGCAATCAACATAACTCCGCGCTCTGCGATTGTACGAGCAGCCTGAGCTTCGGCTTCCGTTCCAATTTCATCGACAACGATAACTTCCGGAGTGTGATTTTCAACCGCCTCAATCATTATATCTTTCTGGAATTCAGGTTGCCTAACCTGCATTCTTCTGGCATGCCCTATCGCAGGATGTGGAGTATCACCGTCTCCTGCAATTTCATTTGATGTGTCGACAACAACTACGCGCTTTCCAATTTCATCTGCGACAAGGCGCGAAATTTCACGAAGTTTTGTTGTTTTACCGACACCGGGTCGACCCAAAAACAGGATACTTTTACCCATCATACAGAACTCTTTTATGCAGGCAATAGTTCCGGTTACAACACGACCAATTCGACAAGTAAGACCTATTACCTTCCCTTGGCGGTTTCTTATTGCACTTATCCGGTGCAAAGTTCCCGGAATTCCTGAACGATTATCTGACGTAAATTCCTGAATATTAGAAGTTATAAAATCAATATCATCACTTGTTACAAAATCACTGCCAATATACTCTATTTTGCCGTTTGCATGCCTGATTTCCGGAGTTCTGCCAATATCTAAAACAATCTCAATTACATCCTCCATTTGCTCATAGGTTACCTTATCTTTCACCCTCTGAGGCAAAATTTCCAGTAATTTGTCAAGATCATTGTGAAATTGTAAACTGCCCATCTTATATGCCTTTCTATTTTGTTATTCACAAAATATACATTATTGGCTTTTTGATTTTATCTATCTTCTCTTCTATTTATATTATACCACTTTTTAAAAATTTTTACTCAATCTTTAGTATTACATCAGTAGCAATTTTACAAAAATTTACAGGTGGTAAACTCCGAAAAGTGTTGATTTTACACGTTTTAGAGGGTTTAAAATTCTGGAAAATTCTCAGCAATTTTTCAAAAAAAATCAATCTTTTCAGCATGAAATTTTTGTAAGAAATTGTGATTAATTTGATAAATTTCGTTACAAAAGATATAAAACATATTAAATTTTTCATATTTTTTATGCTTTCAGAATTCAACTAAAAAGACCTCTTGAAATTCAAGAGGCCTTTTAATTTTTATCTTATTATCAAAACTATTTAGCGCTTGCGCCAGATTTTTCGATAATTTCTTTTTCGATATTAGCCGGAACTTGTTCATAGCATTGGAATTCCATAGAGAAAGTTCCGCGACCCTGAGTATTTGATCTCAAGTCTGTAGCATAACCGAACATGTTAGCAAGAGGAACAACCGCTCTTACAATAACGTTTCCGGTATTGCCTTGCGGTTCTTGACCTTCAATACGTCCGCGTCTTCTTGAAATATCACCGATAATTGTACCAGTAAATTCATCAGGAATTTCGATTTCAACTTTCATCATAGGTTCAAGAATACATGGCTGAGCTTTACGGCAACCTTCTTTAATTGCCATAGAACCAGCGATTTTGAATGCCATTTCAGAAGAGTCAACTTCGTGGTAAGAACCATCATATAGTTCAACTTTTACGTCAATCATCGGGAAGCCTGCTAAGATACCGCCTTCAAGAGCTTCTTCCATACCTTTTCTGGCAGGTTCAATATATTCACGAGGAACAGCACCACCGACGATTTTGTTTTCAAATACAAAACCTTCGTTTTCGCCGGCAGGTGAAATTCTAACTTTAACGTGACCATATTGACCTTTACCACCTGACTGACGGATGAATTTAGAGTCTTGGTCAGCGTTTCCACGGATTGTTTCACGGTATGCAACCTGTGGTTTACCAATGTTAGCTTCAACTTTGAATTCTCTTAACATACGGTCAACGATAATATCAAGGTGAAGTTCGCCCATACCGGAAATAATTGTCTGACCTGTTTCTGTATCAGATTTAACACGGAATGAAGGATCTTCTTCAGCAAGTTTTTGAAGAGCAATACCCATTTTATCCTGATCAGCTTTTGTCTTCGGTTCAATTGCAACTGAAATAACCGGTTCAGGGAAAGTCATTCTTTCCAAGATAATCGGAGCTTTTTCATCACAAAGAGTATCACCGGTTGTAGTATCCTTCAAACCAACAGCAGCACAAATGTCACCTGCATAAACTTCTTCTTCTTCTTGTCTTTGATCTGCATACATACGAACTAAACGTGCAATACGTTCTTTTTTACCGTTTGTAGCATTAAGAACATAAGATCCAGATGTAATTACACCTGAATATACTCTTAAGAAAGTCAAACGACCTACATAAGGGTCTGTCATAACTTTGAAAGCAAGAGCTGAGAATGGCTCTGAGTCTGAAGAGTGTCTTTCTGTTTTTGAACCATCTTCAAGTTCACCTTCAATAGCTTTTACATCTACAGGTGATGGCATATAGTAAACAACGTTATTCAAAAGCAACTGAACACCTTTGTTTTTGAAAGCAGTACCGCAGCAAACAGGAACAATTTTGTTTTCGCAAACAGCTTTTCTCAAACCTGCTCTTAATTCATCAACGGTGATTGAGTCCGGATCTTCAAAGAATTTTTCCATCAAAGCATCATCTTCAGCTGCAATAGCTTCTACCATTGCATCGTGATATTCTTTTGCTTTTTCAGCCAAGTCGGCAGGGATTTCTTCTTCTCTGATGTCTGTACCCAAATCGTTTGTATAAATTTCAGCTTTCATTGTCATCAAGTCGATTAAACCGGTAAATTTATCTTCGGCACCGATAGGAAGTTGGATAGGAACTGCATTAGCACCGAGTCTGTTTTTGATTTGATCAACAACTCTATAAAAATCTGCACCTGTTCTGTCCATTTTGTTAACGAAAACCATACGAGGAACTTCGTATCTGTTAGCCTGTCTCCAAACAGTTTCTGACTGAGATTGAACACCACCTACTGCACAGAATACTGCAACAACACCGTCTAATACACGGAGCGAACGTTCAACTTCAATTGTAAAGTCAACGTGTCCGGGGGTGTCGATAATGTTAATCTGATGACCTTTCCATTGAGCAGTTACAGCTGCTGATTGGATAGTAATACCTCTTTCTTTTTCTTGTTCCATAAAGTCGGTAACAGCTGCGCCATCGTGAGTTTCACCGATTTTGTGAGTTTTACCAGTGTAGAACAAGATACGCTCAGTTGTAGTGGTTTTACCAGCATCAATGTGAGCGGCAATACCAATGTTTCTGATTTTTTCCAATGGAGTTTTTCTTGCCATTTCTTGTTTTCCTTTTTTTATTATATTGTGTACTTCTGCTATTTTATATTTAGCTTCATTAAAATTATCGCACAAACATGTTTATTGGCAAGAATTTCGCATAAGTTGTTAAGCAATATTTGCAAAACAATAGCGGCGCCGAAAAATTCGGCGCCGCTATTGTTTATTTACCCAGATCAACATCCCGTTCAACAAGCTCCGGCATTGGAGCAGTTGTCATCAATCTAGTAAATTTAAGAACTCTGTCACGAAGATTTTTCTTATATTCTTCATATTCAGCGTCTGTTTTTATAACATATCTTTCTGCATATTGTAAAGCGATTGTCCCATTTTTTGCCGATTTTTCATATCTGAAAAAATTTATTTCAGATTTTAATGGTGAATTACCACCTCCGGTGATAACTATAAAAGATACAACCGCTGAATTTTTATCTTTATTTACCCACATTTCTCCCGGAGTATTCTTTGATTTCACACTATTCAAAAATATTGCTGCGCCATTAATCGGGTCTTTCATCTGCGGATAATCAAAAACCCCGATTAATTTCGTCCAATTGCCATACTTCTCGGCAGGAAGATAATATTCATTCATATAAGATCCTGTCTGCATTTTTGCGGAATATTTAAGCACATAAGCTTTACCGTCGAAATTCACAGACGGATTAGTTTGCGCAAAAACCGGGATACAAAACATCAGAAACATTACAATAAATGTCAAAAGCTTTTTCATAAAATTTTCTCTCCTTCTTAAGGCATAAATTATAAACTTCCGCTCTTTAACAAGCAAATAATTTACAATTAATTTCTTTTGATATAGTATTTGTGCAGAGATATAAGATTAAATTAAGAGGGAATATAAAAATGCAGGTATCATTAAACTGGTTAAACGAATTTGTTGATTTATCGGATATAGAAGTTGAGCAAATTGCCCATGAACTTACTATGAGCGGATTGGAAGTAGAGGCGGTTGAAGAATTAAAGCCGAAATTCACAAAAATCCAAACTGTCAAAATCGAAAAAATCGACAATCACCCAAATTCCGAAAAACTTCATCTTGTAACAGTTAACACCGGAGCGGGATTAAAAACAGTAGTCTGCGGTGCACAAAACATTGCAGAAGGTCAAATTGTTCCCTACGCGAGTGTTGGAAGTCAGGTTTTAGACAGAAAAACCGGTGAAATGTTCACTTTAACACCTGCAGTAATCCGCGGAGTAGAATCACAAGGAATGCTTTGTTCTGCCGATGAACTTGGAGTTTCAGAGCATGGTTATCAGGAAGAAGACGGCATTTTAGTTCTTAACAGAATTTTTCCGAACGTAAAAATCGGCGAAAATGTTGAAAATGTTCTCGGTTTTGAAAAGGATTACATTTTAGATGTCGCACCAACAGCTAACAGAGGAGATCAAATGTCTGTTATCGGTGTTGCAAGAGAACTCAGTGCAATTTTCAACAAACCTCTTAAATTTTCACCGCTTGAATGTACACATGATCTCTCTACAGACAAATTCAAGGTCGAAATTAAAGATGAAGATGTTTGCAAATATTACTCTCTGGGAATTCTTAAAAATATCGTGATAAAACCTTCTCCGGACTGGATGCAAAAACGACTGATTGCCTCGGGTGTTCGTGCAATTAACAACGTTGTTGATATAACAAATTATGTTATGCTTGAATATGGAACACCTTTTCACGCATTCGACTTGAATAAATTGGATGGATATCTTTGCGTAAGACGCGCAGTTGAAGGAGAAAAAATAGTTACTCTTGATAGCGTTGAAAGAACTCTTACAACAGACAGTGTTTTGATTGCAGACAAAGAAAAAGGGGTTTGTCTTGCAGGAGTTTTCGGCGGAGAAAACTCTGAAATTGATAACAACACAACAGCAATTGCACTTGAAGCAGCTTATTTTACACCGACAAGCAACAGAAAAAGTTCTCACAGCGTAGGCTACAAAAGTGATGCCTGCGCAAGGTTTGAACGCGGAATTGACATTGAAGCCGTTAAACCTGCACTAATGCGCGCAATGCAGTTGATGATTGAACTTGCAGGTGCTAAAGTAGAAGGGGTTGTTGAAACAGGCAAAAACAAACTTGAACCTATTGAAATAACTCTAAGATATCCACAAATTAAAAGAATTCTCGGAGTTGAAATAGCTTCTGACAGATGCATCAACATTCTTGAAAAATTAGGTTTCAAAAAACTTGGCGGAAACGAAACTGCCGCGAAATTTCTTGTTCCATCTTTCCGCGCGTACGATGTGACTCGAGAAATTGATTTAATTGAGGAAATTGCACGCATTAACGGATACGATAAAATAACTCCAACTTTGCCTCAGAAAGTTCAATTACCTGAAATTTCTCTTGAAGAAAAAATTATCGCAAAAATTCATAACCTCATGCACACATGCGGCTTGAACGAAATCGTAACAAGTTCTCTAATCGGGAAACCGCTTCTTGATAAATTTATGATTCCTTTTGAAGAAGATAAAGCCATTTATGTAAAAAATGCTGCAAGTGAAGATTATACGATGCTTCGTCAAACACTCGCAGCAAGTGTTTTAAATGTTTTGAAAAACAACTTTGACAATGGTCAGAAAAACATTTGGAATTACGAAATAGGCAAAACTTATGCAAAAATTGCAGAAGCAGACGAAAAAAATTCCGGAGTAAAGGAAACACAAGCACTTGCAGGTGTAATCACAGGTGACATCCAAAATTCTCTCTGGCAAAAGGGCTCCGAAACAGATTTCTTTACTATAAAAGGAATTATAGAAAAACTTTTTGAAGAACTGGAAATTTCAAAACGTATTAAACTTCAACCAATAGAAAAGACTCCGCTTGCAAGCACCCACGCAATTCTTCACCCGTATAAAACCGCAGTAATAACTCTTTTAGGAAAAACTCCAAAACCAATCGGTTATTTTGGACAAATTCATCCAATATTGAAAGATAAATTAAAACTTAATCAAGATGCGTTCATTTTTAAACTTGATTTAGATGAAGTCGTTTCAATCATAAAAGAGCGCGTTCCCAGATTTAAAAAATTACCGCAGTTTCCGGAAGTTCGCCGAGATTTAGCCTTCGTAATAGGACAAAATGTGACATTTGATGACATTCAAAAAGTTATTAAAGGTTCAATTCAGCAAAATATTTTCAAAGGTAGCGAAGTTTTTGATGTTTATGAAGGCGAACATATTCAGGAAGGTTACAAAAGCGTCGCATTTCGCATAAAGATGCAAGACGAAAACGCAACATTAACCGATGAAGTCATTGAGAAACAAATGAATTCTGTTCGCGATAAGCTCAAAAAAACATACGCAGATATTAGTTTCAGGGAGTAATTATGATAAAAATTTTTACGGCAATAATTTTTATTATGCTGATAACAACGATTCCTGCAATCAGCGCGGACATAATACCGGTATATTCCAAAAATCTACACACACGCACATACGGATTTTATCAGGTAGGGAAATTAATAACTCTTCATGAAAATCCCGACGAAAAATCTAAAATTGTGCAGACAATAAGTTGGACAAAAGATAAATTAATGCCTGAAAATCTAAATTTTGAGGATGTTTTTACTGTTTTTGACGGAACAAAAGAACTCGCTCTAATGGCGGTTGAAGATGAAACTGAAGACTGGGTTAAGCTAATTTACAACAGCAAAACAAATGAAAGCGGCTGGATGAAAAAAGATGATCCGTTCAAGTTTATGACATGGATTAACCTCTACAATGCTTACGGGAAAAAATACGGACTCAAGGTTCTGAAAGATACCCCAAAAGAGCTTCTTGTACTTCGTTCTCAAGCAGAAGACACTGCACAAGTTCTAGCAAGACTTAACTATCCTGAATTCATAAAACTAAATGTAATTAGAGGAAACTGGGCGCTTGTTACAGTTGTTGACCTTGATAAAACCCCAAAAACAGGCTACATACGCTGGCGAAGCGATGACGGGGTTAAATATCTTTTCCCTGATATTAAATAGTTAATTCATTTTTTATTTCGGCAATAGAGAAATGTAATCTTTAGTGTGAAATAAACATTTTAACGTTTGCTAATAAAAAAGCACTATTCATGTCTATTCTTTTGCTTCGCGACAAAAAGAAAGAAATATACATAATTATTAAAACAATAAAAACAAGGATTTTCCCAAATCTTAACAATTTATAATAAACTCTCGACAAACAAGCCTGCTTGTTGTAGTATGGTCATACTGGCAGATTTATAAATACTAAAGGAGAATTCAAAATGCAAATTATATTGAAAAAAGATGTTCAAAACCTCGGCGAAGCCGGTGATATCGTTAACGTAAAAGACGGCTACGCAAGAAACTTTTTGCTACCGCAGGATGCAGCAGAAATCGCTACTGACGGAGCCTTGAAAAACAGAGAACAAAACCTTGCAAGAATCAAGGCTAAACAGGAAAAACTTCACAGCGAAGCTCTTGCTAAAGTTGAAGTTTTAGAAAAATTCGGCAAACTTGAACTTGCAGCTAAAGCAGGTGAATCAGGCAAATTGTTCGGAACAATTACTACTAAGAAATTAACAGAAGAACTTCAAGCTAAATCAGGTGTCGAAGTTGACAGAAAAAATGTTTCTTTAAACGCTCCTATCAACAAAGTTGGCGAATACACAATGCTTATCAAATTAACATCTAAAGTTAAATGTGAAGTTCCGGTTGTTGTAACAGCATCTGAAGTTGTAAAAGAAGCTGTTGAAGAAACAACAGAAACTATCGAAGAGTAACACTCAGCCGAATACAATCTCGAACATTACATAAATGTTTAATCAACAGAGTTAAAATTCGGCATTAATCAGACAAAAACGAAAAGCGACAGGTATTGATGAGAGCAGGAACTTTGAACAATACAGAATTAAAACTTGAATGTACGGCGATAGGTTCCCTTCCTCACGAAAATCTTACAGACGCAATGGATTTGATAAAATCAAACTTTTCCAAAATCCCGTTTTTGCCGCAACTAGTAAAGATTAATAAAAATGAGGACATGATTTTCCAATTTTTGGAAGGAATGCCCTCATTTTTTTGTGAAAAAGACAAAATATTCTTAGACACAGAATATGATAACTTTTTTGAAGATTTAGAAAACTTTTTTACGGATTATGAAGATGCGCTGAGCGATATAAATTCTTCATCTCTTAGCAAATTTCAGATTACAAAATCAATTGCGTTTAAACAATATATTGAACTTATAAAAAACACTCAACCAAAATATGCAAAAGCACAGATTGTCGGACCATTTACACTTGCAACATCACTTTTTACAAGGAATGATACACCCGCGATTTACGATGAAACATTGAGAGAAATTATAGTAAAAACTCTCACATTAAAAGCATTATGGCAAATCAGGCAGATTAAATCCGCAAATCCTGAGACGACACCAATTATTTTTATTGATGAACCGTCAATTTCGCAACTTGGAACATCTGCATACATTGGAATTACCCCTGAAGAAGTGATTTCAATGTTATCTGAAATTACAGAACAAATAAACACTAACGGTGGTATCTCTGCAATCCACTGCTGTGGAAAATGTGATTGGACAATACCATTAAACTCAGGAGCCGAAATAATTAATCCGGATGCTTACACTTTTGCTCAAAATTTAAGTTTGTTCTCCGAAAGAATTGAAAAATTTTTAAAAAACGGAGGGGAAATTGCTTGGGGGATAGTTCCAACACTTGACCAAAATGCAGTTTCAAAGGAAACAGTAGAAAATCTCATTGTAAAATTCAAGACAGCGGTAAACTATTTGACTAAAAAAGGAATTAATGAGAAACTTATTATAGATAATTCGATGATTACACCATCATGCGGTGCCGGAGGACTTGATCCGCAAATGGCGGCAAAGGCGATGAGTTTAACTAATGAATTATCAGATCGACTTAAGGAGATTTATAATATTGACAACTAAACTTGCAATAACAGGAAAAAGCGGAAGCGGAAAAACAACAATAACAAAAGCTTTTTTGAGGATTTTTCAAGAACTTTATCCAGAAAAGTCAATACTTTTATTTGATAACGACTTGTCAGGCGAACTCGGACACAGTTTTGGACTTGATATCAGGAACACTATTTACGGAATCAGAAGCGGAAAGCACGAATACAAAACCGGAATTCCGGAAAACATGACAAAACAGGAATTTATTGAATGGGCAATGGAGGACATACTGGTTCCGCTTAGCGACAATGTTGATATAATAGTCTCATGGTTTGTCGGTTCAAAGGATTGCCGCTGCCCGATTACGGGACAGATTAACGACGCTGTTTTAAAATTGATTGACAGGTACGACATTGTAATTTTTGACTGCGAATTCGATTTGAAATACTTAAATCAACTTGTAGATACGGATATTGACACCACGATAATAGTTGCAAATCCGACGGATGAAAGCGCACATCTTGCCAAACGTATTGAAGAATTCAGCGCAAAATATGCAGCCGGTGGTCAAATTGGTGTTGTTATAAATAAAGCAGAAAATAACGCTATGGCATCCGTTTACGAACTTTTAAAAAAATATGATCTTGACGTTCTCGGAGTAATTTCTTTTGACAAAGATCTTGAACAAAATTCAATCACAAAAGAGTCAGAGAAGGTTCAAGACGCAATCAAACAGTTCTATTTCAGACTAAACCTTCCGCAAATAAAGAATTGAGGATAAATGACAACAATACTCGACGGAAAAAGAATAAGAGAAAACGTTCTATTTGAACTTAAACTAAAACTTGATAAATATGAAGTAAAACCAACCCTTGCAGTTATCCTTGCGGGCGACAATTCGGCAAGCAAAATTTATGTAAACAACAAAAAGAAAACTGCCGAAAGTCTCGGTATTAATTCCATTATAATAAATTACCCACAGGATGTTAGCGAAAAGGAACTTCTAAAAAAAATAGACGAACTTAACAATGACACAAATATCACGGCAATTCTTGTACAGCTTCCCCTTCCTGCTCATATTGATAAATTTAAGATTATTAACGCGATAAAACCATCAAAAGATGTTGACGGTTTTACTCCAGAAAATTCAGGAAAACTGTTTACTGGTGAAAATCCTTACGTATACCCTTGTACCCCAAAAGGAATTTTAAGACTTCTTGATGAATATAATATTGAACTTGAAGGGAAACATGCTGTTATTATCGGACGTTCTAATATTGTCGGAAAACCTCTCGCGCAAATGCTTTTGGGTAGGAATGCCACGGTTACAATATGCCACAGCCATACAAAAAATCTTCCGGAAATAACAAAAACAGCAGATATACTTATTTCTGCTGTTGGGGGAAAAATTATTTTGGAAAATATGATTAAACAAAATTGTGTCGTAATAGATGTGGGGATTTTCAAAGATGAAAACGGAAAAACCCGCGGAGATGTTGAATTTGAAGCTGTAGCACCCAAAACATCATATATCTCACCCGTTCCGGGCGGTGTCGGCCCAATGACAATAGCTATGCTAATGTCAAATACCGTTGAATTATTTGAAAAATCAATGCCTCCTGCGCAGTAATTTACTAACCGCCAATCAGGTTCAAACCGCAACTTGACTTGATGTTCGTTTGTACAAGTGACTTCGTACTGTTAATTTCTTCATTCAATACCGAAATCTGGTTGCTTAAACTATCTTGCCTTGTTGTAAGATATTCTTCCTGTTTTTGCAAAGACACATAATATGCATCATTGTCCAGATCCGCATCAGTACCAAGAGCTTCGGCTCTGGCATCCATTTCCTGTTGTAACCAGTTTGCTTGATTCATAATAAGTGTTTGCTCAAACTCTAATTGGCTTTTTTGAAGCATAAACAAGCTTCGTTGTGAACTTAATGCTAAAAAAGTCATATCATCTCTCCTTATTTTTGGTTTACTCTCTTACACATATAAAGTATTTTTTAATTCCCAAATTTCAGAGATTGCAATTTTTGTTACATTTGTTAATAATTACATACAAAAAACCTCTCACACAGAGAGGTTAATTTTTCAAATATTAACTTATATCTTGAATTTGTCTATATAATTCTATTTGTTTGTCCGTAAGATTTTTCGGGATAACAATTTTAATTCTTACATTCAAGTTACCTTTTCCACCGCCCTTTTTAGGAAGCCCGAGGTCTTTCAGTCGGAGTTTTTGACCTGTTGAAGTTTTTGGTGGAATTTTTACAGTAACTGAACCTTGAAGAGTTTTTATTTCCTTTTTGGTACCTAAAACGGCTTCAGAAGGAGTTATTTCCACATCTTTAGTTAAATCGGCACCATCAACTTCATATTCTGAATCATTAATATTAATAATCAGATACAAATCTCCTTTATTTCCGTAAGCATCGGCATTACCTTCACCTTTGACACGTATTTTCTGCCCTTGCTTAACTTCCGGTGGCAATTTAACCTTAATTGACTTTTGTTCATTTATAATTCCCGTACCGCCGCAAGTTGAGCAATACCCCCCATTCGGAGGACATTGAATACATTTTCTCATATCTGAATATTTAACATTTATCGGATCTTTTGAATAAATATCTTTTATAGTAATATTCAAAGTTTTAGTAATGTCAAGATCTTCGGCTTTTGGCTGTTTTCTTGATGCTCCTGAACGACGGGTCTGAGCTCCAGCATTACCAAAATCAAAGCCTTCAAATCCGCCGCCAAAGCCACCGCCACCGAATCCGCCTCTTGCGCCACCACCCATCATATCACCGAAAAGCGAACTAAAGAAATCAGAAAATCCGCCAAGATCTTGTCCGTTAAAATTGAAAGTTTGATAGTTTCCACCGCCACCAAATCCAAAGTTCTCAAATCCTGGAGGCGGAGTATAGCTTTGACCACCTTGCCAACTTGAACCTAAGCTGTCATAACGCTGTCGTTTTGCCTTATCTGACAAAACTTCATAAGCTTCATTAATATCTTTAAATTTGGCTTCTGCCTCTTTTGTCTTGTTTAAATCAGGATGATATTTTCTTGCAAGCTTTCTGTATGCCGACTTTATCTCAGCATCACTTGACTCTCTTTTTACACCCAATATTTCATAATAGTCTTTGTATTCCATAATGTCTCCATTGCATATATTTTAATAATAATACAAAATAAAACATTTTTTAAATTAATTAATTATTTTTTAATAATACTCCGTTGTTTCAAAAACCCATACAATTCAACAAAACATTATCCCTTAAGAATACCCTATACTAACACATTCTGCCATAACTAAAAAACACTTCTCTCGTTAACAAAAAGTTGAAAATACATTAATAATATGTTATAATTTTTATTGTAAGATTATCATGGGAGGAATTTTTAATATGGCTGAAACTATTGTTATTACTGAATTTCTGATAGGGGGGGGGGGGCAATAGCGCTCATATACCGGATTTCAGGAATTTTAAGGATTTAAAAAGTTTTAGAGCAGGTTTAAAAAATAAACCTTTGTGCTCTGCTT
>CAZCIW010000025.1:0-24375 GCA_964499135.1 uncultured Muribaculaceae bacterium | reverse complement strand
ACTATACCGGTAACAGAGTTATCCGGAGCTTCTCCGTCTAATTCAAAGGTTATATATGTAATCGTGTGAAGCAAATTCGATTATTTTTGCTTCACACGATTACATCAAAAAATTATGCCTTTTTTATAACAATTAAGTTTCTAATGTGGTTTTCTTCAAGCGGAAGGTCATATTCTATTATTTCTTTAATCTCAAGTCTGAGGTTTTTTAAAATTGGCATGGCTTCAGTTATTTCTACATCTGCTTTTCGTGATTTGTATGCGATAAAAGTTCCGTCATCTTTCAATAGCGGTGCCGCGTATCCAGCGATAATTTTTAGCGGAGCAACAGCGCGTGAGGTTATTATATCAAATTTCTGTCTTATATTTTCCGCTCTGTCGCAAATCGGGTGGAGATTTTCTAGCCCTAATTCAGATTTTATATTATTAATTGCATTGATTTTTTTTCGAATACTGTCAAGTGCGTAAACCCCAATTTCAGGATGAGATATTGCAATCGGTACTGCCGGAAAACCTCCGCCTGTTCCTATATCAAGAAGGGTTAGTTTGCCTGAAGTTTTTAGAAGTTTTTCGATTGCAAGACTGTCTACAATATGTTTCTCCCATAAAAAATTTTCGTCATTTTTTGATATTAAGTTAAGTATTGAATTTTGTTTTAAAAAAACTTCCATGTATTTTTTAAAATCGTCTTTATTTGGTTCCATCTGTTATCCCTATTTCTTTAAACTTTTCTTCGCCGAGTTGTAGCTTTAAATCTTTTATTCGACGGTCTATTTTTTGAATGTTTTTCTCGCTCATTTTCCCTTGCGCAAGTTCTTTTGCTAAAGTATATTTTTTTAGCGCGTTTGTGTAGTCTTTTTCGTATAGATAAAAATCTCCAATCGCTATTGTCGAAGATATCTTGTAAAAAAGTTCATTGAGCGCACAAGCTGTCCGGTACGCTTTTTCATAAAATTCCATTGTTTTTTTAGCATCTGTCCTTCTGTAAAGCCCTGCAAGTTTCATTGAGTTTTGGTAAATCCCGTTTTTATTTCCATTTTTTTCGTCAATGGAAATGCTCATTTCGTAAAATTTCATTGCAGAATCTTTTGCATTCGCTTCTTCGTATATAGCTGCAAGATTAGAGTATGCGCCTGATAAATACGGATTGTTTCTTTCTTCTGTCTCTATGCAA
Organism: uncultured Muribaculaceae bacterium; assembly: GCA_964499135.1. Classification (GTDB taxonomy): domain Bacteria; phylum Cyanobacteriota; class Vampirovibrionia; order Gastranaerophilales; family Gastranaerophilaceae; genus Scatenecus. Next base: position 23,202 of record CAZCIW010000025.1, on the reverse strand, counting down.
TTTTTATAATAAAGGACAGCCTCTTTTGTTTCTCCGGCATCATCACTTGCAATTGCATATTTGTAATAAAGTTCGGCGAGTAAAGTCTGATTATCAATATTTTTAGCATAGTTTAGAGCAGCTTTCATCAGTCCGTAAGTAACTTCAATGTCATTATCAGTCAACTCAGCCAGTGCAATGAATGTTTTTATATAAGTTTCGGATGGCAGATTTGGCATCGCAATAACGCTTTCAAGAATTTCTCTTGCTTGAGGTCTTTTATACATCTCAAAATAAATTCCGGCAATTTGAAGTTTTATTTCTGCCTGCTTAAACATATCTCCGGCAGATGTGTAGATTTTGAGAGCTTCTTCGTTGTATTTCAGTGCGTTAAACCAATCCGAAAGTCTGGTATAAGCAGTTGCCAGTTTTGAATGAATTTTCGGTAAAAATGTCTGGTAATCAGGATTGTTTTTCATTGTAAGTGCTCTGTGATAAATCATGATTACCCGTTTATAATTAAATTTGTTTTCTTCTTGAAGTGCCAGATTCATTAATTCGACAAGTGTCAGATTATTGTCTCTTTCGATTTCTTCAAGTTGTTCGTCTGAAATCGTGATAAATTCATTAATTGAATCGGCGATTTTGCCCATAATGTCGGCTTCTTCTTCTTCACTATCAAATATGAATCTTATGTTTTTGATGTCTTTTGCTTCCGGTTCTTGCGTAATTTCCGGAACAGAAGGCTGTTCTGTTATTGCCGATTCGTTTTTTTGTTTAAGTACAGGTTTTTTAGGAAGAAACATACTGTGATACTCTATCTCCGAGCGCATTGTGGCTCTGGAAATTAACAGATTTCTCTCCATTGGTTTCAGTGGTAATTGGGTGTTGTAAAGCTCAACACAACTTTTGTGAATTCTTGTTGCTACATTATCCGGAATGGAATTTTCTGCTATTTTTTTATAGTAATCCTTTAAATATAGCATGTCCTCATCCGTAGAAAGTACGAGAGTCTCAATGAAAACTTTTGTTTTATATTCGTCATAAAGATTTAATTCTTTCAGCAAGTCAATGCTTACCGGATGTCGAATGAGAGTTAAAAATCTGAATAAATGACCGCTAACAGGGTCAATTAGGGCAAGCCCTTCTCTTAAAATAAAATCGTTGTATGAAAGAAAACTTTTTCCATATCCGTTCAAAAATTCAAAAAGAGTAAGTCCTCTTATTTGAATAATTTTAATTGCAAGCGCAACATAGAAGAAATAACCTCGAGTGTGTTTGTAAAGTTCGTCAGAAACCGGTCCTATTAATTTTATGTTAGATGATTTTAAAAATTTTTCAAATAAAGATTTTTCCAAAGCTTGAATTGTTATTTTTTTATATTCAAAAACTCCTTCAAAGTCTTCCATTTCAAATGTTCTGGATGTTATTATTACCTTTACTTTTCCGGTGGATGAAAGATGTTTTAAAAAACCAAAAATTTCAGATTTGTTTCCTTTCAAAACATCTTGAAAAGAATCTATTACAACAACAATTGGTGCAGAGATTGAATAAAAGTAAGAATTCATTTTCTGAACAAAATTTTCTGAACGAATCTTTGGTTCCTGAATAATTCCTTCTGAGATAAATTTCTTGAATTGCTCAAAAAACGACAGTAGCATATCATCAAGAATGGTTGTTTCGTAACAGTTGTACTTTAAAACAACAGTTTCTCCAGTTAAAAAATTGGTAAAATGTTCAACGATCGTTGATTTTCCAACACCTAAAAATCCGTTAACAAGAAGCATAAAGCTATCAGAGACAAAGAATTCTTTCATTGCCATGAATTGGTTGAGGTTGTTTTCTGCAACAATCGGATTTATTTTTGCGCCCTGAAAATTGAGAAAATTTTTTTTGTCAGTGATGTTTTCTACGAATTTCATTATATGTTAATATTAAACTATATTGATGTTTTTTGCAAATTTATTTTTACATAATTGCATAAAATCTTTTTTATAGTAAAATGATGATAGTAGAATTAGGGGAAGACGATGGAATTTTTCAGACAACATCAAAAATTAATTGTTGGTATTATTGCGGTAACGTTTATTGCGTGGACTGTAGGTTTAATGTTACTGCCAATACTATTCAAATAAGGGAATAAATGTTTTTTAATAAGTTCAAAAATCTATTTGCAGTTATTTTAACGGCGCTGATATTTGTTTTTGCAATCGCGCCGCAGTCTGTTTTGGCTGATACTATTGAACAGAAAAAACAGCAAACAAGAGAAAAAATAAAAAAAATTCAGATTTTGGAAGGTCTTGAACGAAATAAACTGTACAAAAATCAACAGAAACTTGAAAATACTCATTCAACGCTTGCAAACACTCAATCTCGCTATAATGAGTTGCAGGCAAGATTGAGTAATATGGAAATAGAGCTTGCGAAAACTCAAACGGCTTTCAATACGGCTGATACCGTTTTGAAAAATCGTATCCGTCAGGTTTTTAAATCGCAGCGATTGGGCATGTTTGAGTTGATACTGTCAGCTAAAGACTTGAATGCTTTGTTGGATATTGTTTATTTTGAGAGGATTATCATCAAACAGGATTACGCTAAGATGGTAAGATTGAAAGAAGAGTCGGTAAAACTTGCCAAAATGAAAAAAGATGTCGAATTTCAAAAACAGAATCTGGCTCAAACTATTGCAAATATGAACTATCAGCAGAAAACCATCAAACAGGCAATTGCGCAAAATCAGAGTATGATAAATAAGCTTAAAACAAATAAAGCTTATTATTTAAAAGCAGAAAGAGAGCTTGATCAACAATCGAAAAGTATTCAAAAAATGATTTCAAAGGATACCGGTAATTCTAATGTGAAATTGAGTTCCGCCGGATTTTTGAAACCAATTTCCGGAAGAATAACTTCTCCGTTTGGTTGGAGAACTCACCCAATATTCAATAGCAAGACTTTTCATTCCGGAATAGATATAGGTGGTCCGAATTACGGTAGTATAAAGGCTTCAAATGGAGGTAAAGTCATTTACTCCGGTTGGTACGGAGGCTATGGAAAGGTTGTAATTATTGACCATGGTATTGTAAATGGGAAACCTACTACAACTTTATACGCGCATATGTCGACGATTAAAGTAAATCAAGGACAAACAGTTACGAAAGGTCAGGTTATCGGCTTGGAAGGAACTACAGGTTACTCCACCGGTCCTCATTGCCACTTTGAGGTTCGTATAAATGGCAAACCGGATGATCCGATTAAATTTATTTAATAAGGAAACAAATTTTGAAAAAATTATTAATAACTACTTTAATATCAATAATGCTTCCAAGCAGTGCTAATGCGTTTGTAGATTTGTATGACAATGTATATGCCGACGAAAATACTCCGGAGCAGAAAGAACTTGTAGAAATTCAAAAGTTTTTTTACGAATCGCCTATCATAACAAGAGAAGTTACTACAAGGTCTAATGTTGAAGAATTGAAAGATCCTTACATTAAGGATTATGGTGGAACTCCGCTTTTTAAGCAGTTAAGAATTAAAACTACAAACTATTTCAAAACCAAAAATCATGAAGAATATTTGAAAGAACAAAAATTCCAAGAAGAGGAAATGAAGCGCTTGGAAAAAGAACTTGAGGAGGAAACCTCTCTTGAGGATTTACAGCGCGAAAATTTAGAGAATTTGTTTAATGTTGTAAAAAAAGATAAATCTGCTGGAGAAAAAAAGAAATTCAGTCTCTTTAAAAGAAATAAAACTGAAACTGATACCGAAAAAAGCTCAATTACAGACGATAATAATTCTCAGGAAACAGTTAAGTCTGAACAAAACTCCGAAAAAGCCATAAAGATTGAGGGTGGAGTAAAAAAAGTCGAAGCTGAAAAAGATGTTATATTGGATTGCGACATCGTAAATTATCTTGAAGACTCAAATGAAGTTGAAGCTCTCGGACGTCCGGTTTTGAAGTTCCCAGCGCAGGAAACAACATTGATTGCAGACCGAATAACATATAATGTTGAATCTAACATAGTAAAAGCTTTCGGTAATGTTGAAGTTATAAAAAACGGGCAAAAGATGCTTGGGGAGTTTCTTCAAATTAATATAAATGAAGAGAATGCTTTTATTACAGATCTTCATTCTCCGCAGCCGAATGTGACGATTTACGCAAATAGGGCTAATGCTTCTGATGATTTGGTGGAATTGGAAGATGGAAAACTCGCCTCTGAAGAGTCTTATATTCTAAAATTAAAAACCCACAGTAACAAAGTTAAATTTGAAAGAATGGTTATACCGGAGGCAGCGCGCTCACATCTTGATGACATGGTCGGGCATGCAAAAGTTAAAGTCGTAGCCAAAAAAATAAAAGTCACAGCAAATGATGAACATGACATTTTTAAAGTTGAAGATGCAGTTGTTCAGGCTGATGATACGAGACTTTTTAAAATTAGAAAAATAGGAATTCATACTAACAAACATCATAACTATGTAGAAACAGATTTTCCTGAAATTGGAAGTCGTTCAAGAGTCGGATTGTATGCAGGTCCCGGATATGTATATGATGCTCCGTGGGGTGCTGCGATTAAAGTTATGCCAATCGTAAACTACAAAGACAGTGATTGGGGTATAGGAGGCGCTCTCAGATATTCAAGTTCAACCAACAGGACAAACATGGTTTATGGAAGTGCGAATGATATTTTTGTAATGCGTGGACGTCAGAGTCTGGATGATAAGTTATTTCTTCACTATGGTGCGAATTCCTATATGAATGACTGGTGGATGGGTCAGCGTATGGCTAAATACCTTGCAGAATTCATATATGCAGATGGACAAAAAATAAACAATTTTATGGGTGCAGGAAAACCGTTGACATTTAGACAAAGGGTTTCTGCCGGATATATTCACGATTCTGATGTAAACCGGTACGGTGAAAGAATAAAAGGCAACGCTATTGGAACAACTCGTTTGAAATACATGTCCCAAATTTCGCAATCAATATATTCATATCATAATAAAGTGAAACGTTTACATTTGGATACCGGTATTGCAATGCAGGGAAGTGCTGCGATTTACGGAACCGGCGATACTCAGTTTATCGGAAGAATTGGTCCTTATGTACATACTCAATATAAATATTGGATGCAGGATGTAGGATATTTTCAGTCAGCGTTTACGGGAGATTCTCCGGTTCCGCGTTTTGACTTATACCGATACGGTAAGTCAAATGTGTTTTTTAGAGAGGCAATAAGGGTAAATAAGTATTTAATTCTGGCTTATGCCGGTTCTATGAATATGTCTGATGATGCGCCGAATGGAAAGATGTTTCAGGAAAACTCTTTTCTTGTTGCGTTTGGCCCTGATGATTTAAAAGTAATTTTAGGCTATGATTTTATAAGAAAAAATGCTTATTTTAACATAAGTTTAGCACTGGATACAAAAGGGTCTTCTGTAGAGTATGATAAAATGGAAATACGACATCCTGAAAAGTTAGGAAAATCTGATAAGGAATATGTAAAACCAGTAGTTTTTCCGGAAGATCTGCCAGCCAGAAAACCGGTTAAGCGTAAGTTCGCACAGGTTATTAACATAGAAGATCCAAATAAAGAACAAATATAAAATGAAATTAGAAGAATTAAAAAAAGAATTAATACAATATGGTAAACTTGCCGGAGAAAAAAATATGACCCCGGGAGTTTCCGGTAATCTTTCTGTAAGATTTAACGACAGGATTTTGATTACGACTTCAGGGTCAGCAAATTCATATCTGGAAAGTGAAGATTTTGTTTTGGTGGATTTTGACGGGCAGACTGAAGCCGTGGGTAAGAAACCTTCCAGTGAGAAAATGCTGCATATTGAATATTACAAACAGAGACCCGAGGTTAATTGTGTTTTTCATGTGCATTCTCCTTATTTAAGTACTTTTGCAGCTTGTAATATGGCACTTGATGAGCCGTTGATGCCTGAAAATATATTTTATTTCGGGCAAATTCCGCTTGCGAAGTATGCCCTTCCCGGTTCTTGCGAGTTGGTTAGTAATACCGCAAAATATTTTAAAGAATATAATGTAATTTTGATGGCAAATCATGGTGTAATATCTGCCGGAAAAACTATTAGGGAGGCGTATTTAAATCTTGAACTTGCGGAAAGTTATGCGCAAGTGGTTTTGCAAAGTCGTATTTTGGGTGGTGCAAAGCCGTTGAGTGATAGAGAAATTGAAGAAATTATCTCTCTAAAAAAATAATTGTGATAAAATAACAGTAAAAGAGGAATTAAACATGTCTTTAATGTTAGAAAATAAACAGGGATTGATAGCAGGTGACGGAATTTTGCCAGTGAAACTTGCGCAATATGCAAAAGAAAACGGGTTTGATGTCGTTTGTATTTCGCTTGCTAAAGATAATAGGGCACAGTTGAAAAAGTATTGCTCAAAAGTTTATGAGTGCCATCCAGGTGAAATTGAAAAAATAGAAAATATATTAAAAACAGAAGAGATTAAACAAGCAACTTTTTTGGGAAAAGTTCACAAAAGAGTGCTTCTTCAACTTCATAAGTTTGATAAAAGAGCTATTGAATTAATAAAGAGTATAAAAAGGCTTAATGATGATGAAGTGATGCTTTTGATTGTAAGAGAATTTGAAAAAGCAGGAATAACTGTTTTAGATCAGACGATTTTTATTAAGAATTTGATGATTCCGGCAGGAGTTCTTGGAAAACATAAACCCACAGAAGCTCAGTTAGAAGATGTTCATTACGGTTTCTGGCTTGCAAAAGAAATGGGAAAAATTGACGTTGGGCAGTCGGTTGTCATAAAAGATAAGATGGCAATGGCTGTTGAAGCTATTGAAGGTACTGATGTATGTATAAAACGTGGTGCAAAACTAGCTAAGAAAAATGCTGTTGTTGTAAAAGTCGCGAAACCCGCACAGGACAAACGCTTTGATATCCCGGCTGTTGGTATAAGAACTTTGAAAACAATGAAAAAATATAAAGCTTCTTTACTTGCCGTTGAAGCTGATGAGACGATTATTGTCAATTTGGAAGAAGTTGTAAGATATGCTGATGAAAACAACATAGTGTTGATGGCAGTAAACTCATGAAGAAAGTTTTCATAATAACAGGTGAATATTCCGGGGATATACATGCAGCAAAAGTTGCAGAAAGGCTCCATGCTCTTAATCCGGATTTGATTATTGAAGGAGTTGGCGGCGAAAATTTAGAAGCGGCGGGAGTTAAACTTTTTTCAGACCAAAATAAAATGGGAGCAGTTGGACTCTCTGCGAAAATTATTTTTGACCATTTTCAGTTGGGTAAAAAAATCGTTGATTATCTTACAAAAGAATTTAAGCCTGATTTGGTTTTGCATATAGATTACGGTGCATTTAATTTAAATGTATCAAAATTTTTGAAAAAAGCCGGAATAAAAACTTATTATTACATTCCGCCTCAGGTTTGGGCAAGCAGAAAATGGCGACTGAATACTATTAAAAAAAATATTGATGAGGTTTTATGTATATTTCCGTTTGAGAAAGATTTATATGAAAGTTACGGAATAAAAACGCATTATTGTGGACATCCGCTGGTTTCACAATTGCCGGAAAAAGTGGACAGAAATGTATTTTTTGAAAAATATAAACTTGATAAAAACAAGAAGTTGGTTTCTGTTTTCCCAGGGTCAAGAAAATTTGAACTTGCTCAGTTGATGAATGTTTTTGTAAATACAGCAAAAAATCTAGAGAAAAAACATTCAGATATTCAGTTTGTAATTTCACATGCACCGAACTTGAGCGACAATGTTTTTGACAAATATTTAAAAAATATTAATTATAAAGTAATTAAAGGTGACAATCAGGCTCTTTTAAGTGTGTCTGACGGCTTGATTCTTGCCTCAGGAACTGTTGCGCTTGAGGCTGCATTGTACCAAACTCCGATGGTCATAGCTTATAGAGGACCATGGTTGTTCTATTTTATTTATCTTGTTGTTAGATGTATAAAAAGAGTTTCTCTTCCGAATATAATTGCAAATAAAGATATTGTGCCGGAGATAATTCAAGGAGATGTTAGTGTAGATAATATTTCTTATGAAATTGAGAAAATTTTATATGATGATATTTATAGAAAAAGTTATATTGAAAATCTTTCTAACGTTAAGTCGCTTTTGTCAGATAAAAATTCTTCTTTTGAAGTAGCAGAAGAAATTGTAAAGGCGCTTGGTTAACATAATTTAACTAAAATTGCTATTTGACGCAATATTTCTACCTGGTAATTGTTTAAAAATATAGGTAGATGTAGAATGTCGGAAATTATTATGCCAAAAATAAATAGTGAGAAAAATCCGTTTGCAGAGTTTAAAAGCTCTCAAAGCAACGGATACTATTTTGCCAGTACAAAACCTTATGACAATGATACTTTTGAAACTGAAAAGGTAAAAGAAAAGCAACTTGGCAAAAAGATTGCATTCTCTGCGCTTGGAGTCGGTGCAGGGATTATGCTTCTGATGAGAGGTTTGCCTAAAAATGCTTACAAAACTATTGATAAGTGGGTAGAAAAACTGGAAAATAAACTTTATAATGCCCGCAAAAATGGTAATATGGGTAAAATGGAAGAGTTTTATACCTTTACGGCAAACAAGCTCACTTCGTTCATGGGAAAAGCAAAAAGTATAAATAATTTTGTTTCAATGAAGGACATTTCTTTTGAAAAACTTATGGCAAAAACATCTTTTACAAAGAGAATTCATTCTAAGATTACTGAAATCTATGAAAAAATAGGGCGCAGAACTGTAAATAAAACTTACGATAAAACAAAAACAAAAATATACGGACTATTTAAAACATTTGATGATTATGATGAAAAAATTCTGTTTAATAATAAAAGTAAAGCCGAATTAAAAACAATAAACGGTATAACAAAAACAGTTGAAGAATGGTTGAACGAAGTTGAAGATAAAAAGACTCTTATTCGAAGAACATGGAATTCTGTGTTTGGTCAAAGAGCGCGGGATGTAAGATTTTCCAAAATGCAAGATGCTGTAAAAAATATCTCGGAAGATGTTTGGGATGCAACTCTGGGTAATGTAAGCAATCTTAAAAAACGAGATTTATACGAAACTTTTATTGCAGAAGAAAAACTTGCCGGAAGTAAACTCAAAATTATGAATGAAGCAAGGGTAAAAAGGTTTATAATTACTCGTGATATTGATGATATTTATAATAGTTCGACTGATATAATCAGAAATATTTCGTCGTTTGTTGATACAAAAGACAGATCTTCACGTGAAATTATCAGGGAGTTACGCTTAAAGCTTTCTGACTATAAAAGGCTTGCCGGACCGCAGGAAAAGTCAAATCGTGTTAAACTTCATGAAGATATAAACGGTCTTTTGAACAGATTAGCTGCAACGATTAGTGAAAATAAACGGATTTATAAATATGATGATAATGCAGTAAGACAGATGACAGAAAACGTCAAAGAAATCGGAAAAATTATGGGTGAAGACGGCAAAGGAGCTTTACAGGAAATTCTGACAATATACAAACATTTGCTTCCGCGGGAAGATTACCTAAAATTGAAAAAAATAGCCATAAAAACTTCTCAATCTATTGATAATTCTGTTATTAAAGAGACTGATAGTTTCTTTGATATGAAACGTGATTTAAAACTTGGTTCTGCTCCTACGGATATTCTTTCAATTCTGGCTGCAGTTGGTGCAATTGGTGTGGGGCTTAAAAATGCAGAAAATAAAGATCAGCAAAGATCTGTGCTTTTGAAAGCCGGAATTCCCGCACTTGGTGCAATCGCAACTTCTTTATATTTCTCGGCAAGTCTGGTATCAGGTGGCAGGGCAATGTTGTATGGTGCTGTTTCGGGTCTTATAATAAGCAAATGCGGAAGTATGCTTGATGATTATCGAAAAAAACATTTTCCGGTGTCTGAGTCAAAAATTACATAATAATACAAATGTAGTATCGTATTTTTTGTCATTTTTGTTATAATTCAGGCATGAGTTAGAATTTTAGGGAAGAATTATGACATTAACCGAAAATATAAGAGAAAATTTGGAAGAACGAGAACTTGCTATATTGAGTGAATTCGCAACAAAGAGTAAGTTCTCAAGAGGAAGGAAAATTCAAGAAGAAGAATGTGTTTTGAGAACTCGTTTTCAGCGAGATAGAGATAGAATTATTCATTCAAAAGCGTTTCGTCGCCTAAAACATAAAACTCAGGTGTTTCTCTCTCCGTTTGATGATCATTTTAGAACCCGTCTCACTCATACTTTAGAGGTTGCTCAAATTGCGAGAACAATTGCAAGAGCTTTGAATTTGAATGAAGATTTGACAGAAGCAATATCGCTCGGGCATGATTTGGGGCACACTCCGTTCGGTCATTGCGGGGAAGGTGTTTTGAATGAGCTTGTCAAAGGTGGTTTCCATCATAATATCCAGAGTGTGCGTGTTGTGGAAATTTTGGAACGATTAAATCTTTGTGCTGAAACAATAGATGGAATTTTGACGCATACTTGGGGTTTTGAACCTAAAACTCCGGAAGCTCAGATTGTTCAACTCGCAGATAAGACCGCTTATATTAATCATGATATTGAAGATTCAATTCGTGCCGGTATTATTTCAGAAAGTGATTTGCCGAAAGAGTGTATTAAATATTTTTCATCTTCACCAAGTCGAAGACTTAATAAAATGATTACTGAAATAATTTCTAATTCAATCGGAAAGCCGGTTGTATCTATGAGTGAAGAAGCTTGGGGATATACGACTGAACTTAGAAAATGGATGTTTAATAATGTGTATATGGATTCTCCGGCTAAATTGGAAGAAGAAAAAGCCAGAAATGTTATCAAAGAGTTGTTTTACCTATATTGCGACAAGCTTAAAAATATTTGCGACGAATCCAAAATTGAGCGGATTGTAACTGATTATATTTCCGGAATGACTGACAGATATGCAATCGAAAAATATAAAGAACATTTTATTCCTACGGGTTTTCATTCAAGTGCAAAAGATGATTATCTGTATAAGTTGGCAAATATTATAGAGTAACAACAGTAATTTATGTAGATTTTTTTTATTCTTAAATATATACGTATGGGTAGTTTATTATTTTTATTATAACTATAATAATGCGGGTATGAGAGAATTTTTAACATCCCCGATAACTAAAAATTTATCAAGATTAGCCCTTTTGTTATTTATAATAATGGCGTCTCTTTTGTTTTTGTATAGAGTTTGGACTTATACATATTTGACGATTGAATTTAATGATGCGCGTCCAGTGAGAAATAAAATACCGGTTTATTATAAAGGATATAGGATAGGAAAAGTTGAGAAAATTAAACCGAGTGAAGATTTCAAAACCACTAACGTAACAATTGTGCTTTATCCGAAAAAATTAAAGCTTCCTATAAATACGACTGCAATGCTGACACGCGAAAAACGCGGCGAAAGCTATGAAACAGACTTTATAGATTTGCTATACCCCGACAATCCTTCAGAAGCTATTCTTCGTGATGGTGATAGTATAATTGGTGTGACAACGCTTGATATGGATAAATTTTTTTCCGAAAAGGCTGCGAGTGGAGAACTGGATGCAATTACAAAAAATGTTAATACTCTTCTTGAAAATTTGCAGGCGACAAGTAAGGCGCTTTCTGAATTGATGAGTGTGCTTCAAGATACAGTAAACGAAAATAGACCTTCAATAAGAGAAATGACAAGTAATCTAGCTCAAGCCTCAAATCAGTTTAAATTGTTTTCTATAAAGTTGAACAATTCAATAAATCAGCGAGAAATTCAATCAACTTTTTCAAGTTTAAGCAGTAGTTCTGCGAATTTTTCTTCAACTACTAAAAATATTGATAAATTTACAGAAAGTCTTAATTCTTCCATTCCGGAGATTAGGTGTATAATAAATAATACTGACAAGATAACAAATGACATTGAAACTATCACCTCAGGATTGAAATGTACAATGTCGAAAAAGTTCGGAGGATTAAGGATATTCCTAGGCAAACCGATAAATTGTGATTACGATAGAAAATGTGATTAACTCTCGAGTCGTTCTGCTTCTCTAAAACAAAAATTGGCTTCTTTTATCTTGTTCATTTTTATTAAAATTTGCCCTTTTATTGTAAAGTTTTCGGAAGTTTTCTTCTGGATAAGTGCTTGATTAATATATTTTAGAGCCTTATTTAAATCATATAATCCGCAATACATAAGACTTCTCCAGTAATCGTAATTGTCGAATTCTTTTTTGTTGTCGAGTTTTTCTGCCTTGTCAAGAAGTTCCAATCCGCATTTGTAGTCTGAAAGTTCCCAGCATGAAATTGCTTTGAAATAGTAGGCATATGCCGATTTGTTTGAAATAAGCATCCTGTTCGTTATGTCGTAAACTTTTTTGTATTCACCTTGTTCCCAGAAATAATTGGCAAGATATTTATAACTCCACTGATCTTTTTTGTTATCTTTTTTAGCAAGCTTAAATAATATTTCGTAGGCTTCTTCTTCTTTTCCTATTTCAATGTAATATTCTGCCAAATTCTTCTTTTGCTGATTTTTAAACGGAATTGAAAAAAGTACATCAATTGCGAGCCGTATAATTAGCGCGAAATAATTAAGAGAGAAAAAATGTTTATATTTTACGTATGATTTAAATATTTCACCAATCATCCTAAATGCGTTTTCATAATCATATTGTCCGGAAAAAACATAAGCCTTTCTGATGAGATATTCCGGATAATCGCAGTTTAGTTTCAGATACATTGTCTCATATTTATTGCGATCTTCGTTATTTCCTTCTTCGGCGCTGCAGGCGATAAGTTCATAAATTGTACGGTAATCTTTTTGATTCCCGAGATTGAGTGCTTTTATGAAATATTTTTTTGCTCGACTGTAGTTAGAGTCAATATTTCTTAAAATATAACCCATAATGAAATATGTATATGCGTAATTTCTGTCATACCAAATAGCTTTTCTAGCGTATTGTGCTGCGTTTTTTAAATCTCCGTGTGATATGTAGGCAGTTGCAAGAAATGCGTAATTCTGTGCTGATACTTCTCCTTTTTTGATTTTGAGTTTAAGATATGGTATTACGAAAAAAGAATTAAAGTATCCAAGGATTATTCTGGCATCTTCATAGTTCGTGTAAATATTGTCGTACATTATAACCTTCCTATTCCCTTACACGGCTTGAATGCTTCAAATCTTTAATGAATTTTACAAATATTAACGTTATACCATCTCAAGATTAGATAGTGAGAATGAGGAAAGAATATTTTTAATGTCTGTGGATATAAATTTGAATTTGAGTTTTTGGGTAGGAAATTTTGTATATAGATAGGACGAAGTGAACACCAAAACTTTTACTGCATCAAAAAGATTCATTGCTGAAAGATCCAGTTCAAAATTGCTGAATTCAGCCTTTTTTAGAACTTTTTTAATCTCCTCTAATGCAACTGTTGGGTTTGACGAAATCGGATAAATTGAATGTTTATTTTTTTCTGTTTTCATATTAGGTTTCACGTTTAAAAATAAATATATTTTAAGATTTTTGCAAAAATTAGTACAAATATATGATTTTACGTTATAATTAAATCACGAGTCAGAACTCGTAAATCACAAGAGGAGATGAATGAGCGAACTTGATTTAAGAGCTTCAAAAATAAAGCTTGCCGCGTTTGATGTAGACGGGGTTATGACTGATGGAAGTATTACTTACGATGAGAATGGTGTTGAATATAAAACATTTAACGCGAAAGATGGTCAGGGAATTACCAATCTCAGAAATGCCGGTGTTGTTACAGCAATTATCACGGCAAGAAATAACGGTACTGTTCAGCATAGAGCTGAAAATTTGAAGTTCGATGAAATCCATCAGGGTTCAAAAAATAAGCTGGAAACACTAAATTCCATTTTGAAAAAATACGATTTCAAAATGGAAGAAGTTGCATATATGGGTGACGACCTGCCTGATATTTGTATTCTTGAAAAAGCAGGGCTTTCCGGTTGTCCTTTTGATGCAGTGGATGATGTTAAGTCCGTTGTAGAATTTGTATCAGTAAAAAATGGTGGAAAAGGTGCCGTCAGAGAGTTTTGTGATTTGATTGTAAAAAATAAACAAAATTTATAAAAGGGGATATTTATGTACGAAATAAAAACACAAGCATTTTTTTCCGCAGCGCATCACCTCCTCAATTATGACGGTGAATGCGAAAATCAGCATGGGCACAATTGGATGGTTGAAGCTTTTGTTAAAGGTGAATCGTTAGACAAAAGCAATATATTGATTGATTATAAAGTTTTGAAGCGTGAATTAAATGCAGTATTGGACATGCTTGATCATAAGGATATTAATGAGCTTCCGGAATTTAAAAACGAAAGTCCCTCATCAGAAATGATTGCAGCATTTATTTATTCAAAATTAAAAGAAAAAGTTGTTCAACTTAACAAGGTTTCAGTTTGGGAAACTCAAACATCATGCGCCAGCTATTATGAAGAGGAACAATAATTCATGAACTTTATTCAGGCGATATTAATGGGGATAGTGCAGGGTTTGAGCGAGTTCTTACCAGTATCAAGTTCTGCGCATCTCGTGTTTACTTCAAATTTTTATAAGGTTTTTAAGGGGTTTGAAATTGTTCAAAATTCAAATGAGGAAGTCTTTTTTGATATTATGGTACACCTAGGTACTTTAATTGCGGTTTTGATTTTTTTCAGAAAAGATATTATTTCAATTCTGCGTGCCTTTGCCGAAGCTTTTACTAAGAAAGATTGGTCTTCTTCTGAATCGAAATTGGGTCTGTACATAATTTCAGGTACCGTATTGACAATTTTGCTTGCAATTCCTTTGAATAAAATTGCAGAAAGACTTGTTTACATGCCATCCGTTGTTGGAATTTTACTTTTCATTACGGGATTAGTTCTTTTGGGAAGTGAATACGTGTCAAAGTCTTTCTCCTCAAAAAAGGAAAATGTTGATTTGAAAACTTCAATATTAATTGGTCTTGCTCAAGGTCTTGCGGCACTGCCGGGGTTTTCAAGATCAGGTTGGACAATCTCTGTTGGTTTGTTTTTGAGATTAGATAGAGTAACAGCCGCAAGATATTCATTTCTATTGAGTATTCCGATAATTCTTGGTGCGTCAATGATTTATCCTGTTGTTGGTATAGACATTCAAGAAGCTTTGCATTATAATTGGACTGCGATAATCGCGGGAACTGTTGTTTCGGGTTTTGTAGGGTATTTGTGTATCAAATATTTTATGCAGTTTATCTCTAAATTTTCACTCGCGATATTCGGATGGTACTGTATTATTGCAGGGATAGGCACATTCGTTTTTTTTAGATTTTGCTGATAGAAGTTATGTAAAAAAATGTAAACTCTAAATATTTAAACTAACAAAATATTTTATTTACGGATATTAATATAACTGCATTATATTTTGCGGAGAAATTAATGATATTACCGGTTAGTAGCAATACACAACATATTCAAAGGTTTTCGGCTGGTTCACCCGAAGAAAACAATAAAAAATACACGCATGACACACTGTTGCCGAATAATTTTGCGACAAGATTTCGTATAGGTATGGATAAGTTTACTAATGCGATAACGCTTTATCCGTCAAAAGGTTTGAACGGTAACAGAAACGCAAACTTTTACGAATTTTTGACAATGGGACAGGTTCCTTACCTGATTGGAAGTGTAACATTGATGGCGGTGTTTAATGTTGCAAACAAATACTTTGCGCCGTTTGCAGAAATGAAAGCTGCCCCGCTGGGCAAAAAAATGGCATTGGGTGTTCTTTTTTACGGAATTGCAAAGGAGCTTTCGAAGCCGCTTATAACAAAACCTGTAAAGTGGTTAACCGGTGTTGATACAGAAGTTCCGTATGCAAAAGTAAATTATGAGTTGCCGGATGATGTTTATGATACTGATATTACCAGTATTGAATACCATAAAGTCTTTGAAAGTGTTGAGTTCCCAAGATGGGATTTGTTGTATAAACCAGCTTCCAGCAAAAAACCTAGAAATGCTTATTATGATAAAGTAGCAAGAAAATTGGGATTAGGTAGTAATTTGAAGGATTCTGATCAAGAAGTTAAACCTAGAATCAAGGAAATAGTTGTTAAATCGAAATTGGCTCAGAATATTTCTTCATATCTATGGGCTGCAACAGGTGTTGCATTAGCATTCGAAAATCATTGGATAGATTTCTTTGATAATACACTGTCAAAAGAAGCAAAACCTAAAAACTTGAAAACTATACTCCATGATTTAGGGTGTGCTACCGAAAATAGTATGAAATCTTTTTACTATGGTACAGGTAAATCAGGATTGGATAAATATGCCGGGAAAGCGCTTCTGTTTACTTCTCTGGGCGTTTCTGTTTTAGGTGTTCTAAATGTAATGTCAAGTTCGCAAAAACCATCTAAACTTGATAGTGCCGATATTATTGAAAAAGATAGAAAGTACGTGGTGAACTAGCATGGATACAAACTTAATTCAAAACTTCGTACATATACAAAAGAAGCCGCTTCTTTCTGATAAGAAAAAGGAAGATCGTAATCTTGATATTAATCATGAACTTGCAAATAAAACTCTGGTGAGACCGTTAAAAGGACAGGGAAGACTTGTTAAAGGGAATATTTTAGAGGCGCCGGTGACGATTGCAAAAGATATTGTATATGATGTAAAAGCTTTATCTGGCGCACTCAATGGTGAAGCAAACGATCACCAACTTGGAAGGTTAAATGATCTTGGAATGAAAGTTGGTGGGCTTACAATTGCCGGCTATTTGTGTACTAAAAGACAATCTCCGTTAACTAAGGCGATGGAATTTGTCGGGCTTGGGTCCTTCTTTGCCTCAATGGCTTTGTGGCCGAAAATTGCTATTCAGTATCCGGCACGGTTAATACATGGATTTAATGTTCAACAGCAATACGAAGATAGTTTCGGACGTAAAAAACCATTCTTCCAGGATCCACAGTTTTTGCCCTGGGATTTGTATTCTGATGATGCAATAAACAAAATCGGTGACAGTCTTGGAGTTCCGCGAAATCTTCCGAATCGTCGTGAATATATTCAGGAAAAAATGAAAAAGATTGCTATTCAGAGCAATACATTGTGGATGTTAACAGCGGGTTTTGCAACTCCGATAATGAGTGCATTGATTTGTAATGCGCTTGAAAAACCAATTTCAAAACCTATCACAGCTATAAGAAATTCAATAAACAATAATATGTTAAATAATTTTGATAAAATAGTTAAAAAGAATGATTATCAGAATATTAACGAAAATATTGAGAGAATAGTTTTACTTAGCAGAAATAAACAGTTAACAGATGATTTGATAAAAGAAATTACATATGGCATAGGGGTTGAATTCCCGCAATCAATAAATGATATTCTTGAGGAAGAATTGAAGAAGGTTCTTCATACTGACTTCCGTGTGATTAATATGGACACAATGAAAGCAATTTCTGAAGGGGTACAAGATACTCTTAAGCAATCTAAAGTTGGAGCTAAACTTGGAGATGAGGTAATTGAGGCATTTGTACCGAAACCCGAAGTTTTGGCTAAAGACTTTGAAGAAATGGGCTATTTTGGTAATGATTATCCACAATTAAAACTTAAGGAAATGCGTACCCGAGATATTACGCCATATATATATAAAAAGATAAGAGAATATAATGAGGCTAATAAAACTAACAGGATTTCTAATGAAAATGCAAAAGACATTATAAGGCTTCTCATCGGAAAGGAAGACAGTCCGATTATGCAGGGGTTAAGAAAAGAATGTCCTGCTGTTTTGGATTCAAAAAATGAAGCTGTTATAAAAAATATTGCTTCTGCAGTGAATGAATTATGTGGCGGATTGAAAGTTATCGAGAAATATATTCTTCATCAACTTGGTTTTGTTCAAGGATCAGTTGGGGCAGAGTACTGGAATAATACTGTTGACACGTTAGTTAAAGGTTTAAAGATTACTCAAAAAGAAATTAATGAAACTCGTGGAGACAGGCTACTTGTTACAGAAATGCTTCAAAGACATTATGATGATATTGCAGCTGATAAAAATGCTTACAATGCGCTTGTTACCTCGCTTGTGGAACAAATGTCTAAGTTGACAGAAGCTGTTAAACCGTCTGATGTCAATGAGTCTGTTCTAAGTTCATTGGGAAATGATTCTAAACTAAATAAAATACTTGATAAGCTGTTTAAAAATTTCAGTGCAAATATGGCTGAAATTGACGGTATTAAAGATACTGATATGCGACATTTTGTATATAACATGACCGGTATTCACGTCGGTTCAGACAACCCTACTCCGGATGTTGGTTCATATCGTGATTTTTACAGAAATGTAGCAAGTAATCGTTTGTTGGATTTAAAAACATCTTTCTTCAGAATATTGAATTCGTTGGATTTGCACAGGAGAATAGCGTCCGGAGATCCCACTTACTATTCTATTATTAAAGGTGAAAGACCTTATGGTAATCATGTATATTTACCGAGAGAATTTAAGGAAGATATTGTAGATATTTCAAAAATCATTGGTATAAGCGGACATACTGCCGATTCTCTGACAAAATTCTTCAAGCATATGAATCCGAATATGGATGCTAGTGATTTCTCAGATATCGAATGTAAAAATGGTAAAATGGTAAGAAAATATCCTGTAAAAACAGAACTTAACGGTGGTGTTAATAAGGCTCATCAGAAAACATTGTTTGTTGACTCAATGCGTTTGCAGTATGAAATGCCATTGTATAGTGATACTGTCGCAGCGTTTGGTCCTAAACAAAAAGAACTTCTTAATGATTTTAAACAATATAGAAAATTCTGTCTGGAACAAATTGGTAACGCAATGGCATTCGAAAGAAAGACCCATAAAGTTTCCGGAGTTAAAAGTACTGCTACAAACGGTTTGATATTTAGAATGACTGGTGCTGCAACTGATGAAGTTTTTGCGAATTATGGAAAACAGTCTTTTAATACAAATAAATGGTTTAGAATATTTGGAACAGCCGGAGCGGTGCTGCTTGGATTAACTGTTGCTACGCAGTTCTTCTTTGGAAAGATGAAACTTCCACAAAATCGTCAGACTCAAGAAACATCTAAAGGATAAGAAATGATTAATTCAACAAATCTGTTAACTCAAAAAGTAAATATGATAAAATCCGTACCGGCACCGGAAGTTTCCGGTTCGGCACAAGGCTCTGATGTAAAAAAATCTTCATCTTTAATTGCGGCATATTTAAATAATCTTGCAATGATAAATACTCCGGCAGTGAAGAAATCTGAGGCAATAAATGTTGTTGAGTATCATAATGATTTAAGAAAACTTTTTAGGGATAATGAGGCAAAAATTCTTGCAATTATTCCGAGAACATTCAATGCCAAAGATACAAATGGAAATGAATATATTGATGAAAATGAGGAAGTCGGAACTTTCAAAAATGCAATAGAAAGACTTGATGAGATTAAAGCTCAAGGCTACAATACTTTTCACATATTGCCGATAAATCCTCCCGGAAAAATTAAAGCTATGGGAACTGCGGGTTCAGTATATTCTCCGAAAGAACTTCTTGAAATAGATCCTGTACTTCTTGATCCTAAAGATCCAAGAACTCCGATAGAACAATTTAAGGGATTTACTGATGAATGTCACAAGCGCGGAATTCGTGTAATGTTGGATTTGCCAAGTTGTGCTTCATATGAAATGTTCCTAAATAGACCGGAACTAATGGCTGTTGAACGTGACGGATTAGCTAAAACTCCTCAGGGATGGAATGATATTAGAATGTTTCAACCTTGGGATGATGAGGGTAAGAGAACTCTAAATCCGAAACTTCTGGAAGAACACAAAAAGTTTATTGATATGTGTGTTGATGCTGGAGTTGATGGGATAAGAGCGGATGTTTCCAGAGCAAAGCCTGTTGAATTTTGGGATATCATAATTCCATATTCAAGACGTCTCGATCCTGAGTTTGGCTGGCTTGCTGAAACTTACACTTACGAGGATGCATCTCCTCAGGCAAATATGCCTTTTGATCGTCCTGAAGATGCTTTAAGAGCAGGATTTGATATGATATACGGGCAGTACCATATTTTTCACGAATGGGCGAATGCAAGTACATTTATGAATTACGTAAAAGATTGTCTTGATATGTCTAATCGTTTAGACAAAGGTAAGTCCCTGATTGGTTCGTTTGCGACACATGATGATATTTCTCCGATGTTCCATGGTGGTGTTGATTATTGCAATTTGACAACCGCATTGCAAGCGACATTGCCGATGTTAAATCCGTATTTTGTTGATGGATTTGATTCTGGAGACTATTATGATTACAAATATCGCGACAAATATAATCCGGTTACGCGTACTGACAGCAACGAAATGACTGTTCACTACGGTAAACTTGATATTTTCAACCATTCAAGAAGACCGGGTGGAAATAACCCTGAAATTGGCAAATTTAGAACTAAAGCATTTGAAGCAAGAGATAAATTCAATGACGTTATTACAAAGGGATCTTTCATTGAACTTGAAAAGTTGGGTGATGTAAATGACCAGATTATTGCGTTTGCAAGACATTATAACGGAAAAACTCTTGTTGTCGTTGCTAACAAAAATATTGACAGAGAAGTTGCAGCGGTTGTTAAAATTCCGACATTAAAACCGGATCAGGATATTTTGAATATATTCCCGTCATATGGAAAAGAAAGTATTCTTCAAGCGGCGGATGGGGAATTGAGAGTAGATTTGGGTCCGTCAAGAATTCATGCTTTTGAAATAGACACACCGGAAATTGAAAAACACTGCAAAAAAGTTTACAAGCAAAATCTTTGATATGGCACATTAAATAAACCAGAAGAGTACAACCTTAGCGGGTTGTATTTCTTTGTCTTGTTTTTCTTATTGTATATTTATTTATAGAATTGTTTGAATGAAAATTTTTGGTTTTTGATTTTGGCAGATTGATAATTTACTTCCTTTTTAAACATGTTTGTTCTAAAATTAATTTAGAGGTATTAAAATGTTACAAGAATTTTTATTTTCAAAGATACACAGAGCCACTGTGACTGACGCAAATCTTAATTATGTTGGTTCAATTACTATTGATGAAGTGCTTATGAAAGCTTCAAAAATTAAAGAGTGGCAAAAAGTCGAAATTTTAGATGTTAACAATGGTGAGAGATTTCAAACATATGTAATCAAAGGAAAACCGGAGTCCGGTTGTATTTGCCTAAACGGGGCTGCCGCAAGAAAAGTTCAACCAGGTGACAAGGTTATAATTGTTTCATATACTTACCTTGCTCCTGACGAAATTGACAAGCATAAACCCGTTATAGTTATGGTTGACGATGATAATAAAATTACGGAAATTCATTAGAATTTTTCACTATTGCTGAGGTAAATTTTCAACAGTTGCAGAAAGAGACCGCCTTGGCGGTCTCTTAAATTACCTGTAATTAGTGAATTGGAGCGGATAATCATATTTTTCTTCATTTGATCGAAGCATTCTGATTACTTCCTGCAAATCATCTTTGTCTTTCCCTGAAACCCTTACCGCGTCCCCTTGAATTGAAGCTTGAACTTTCTTTTTCATATCTTTAATGTCTGATGAAATCTTCTTTGCAAGTTCCTGAGTTAAACCTTTTTTGAGATTGTAAACTTGTCTGACATTTCCGCCCAGAGCATTTTCAATGCCCTGAGGATCAAGAATTCTTGTACTCAAGTTCCTTTTTACGAGTTTGGATTGAAGAATGTCATAGATGTTTCTAAGCTTCATTTCATCGCTAGTTGTTACTGTAATTGTTTTGTCTGCTTCAAGTTTAATTTCTGAGTTTGAATTTTTTAAGTCAAATCTTGATGAAATTTCTCTCTGAGCCTGATCAATAGCATTAACAAGTTCTTGTTTATCGAATTCTGAAACTACATCAAAACTGCAATCTTTAGCCATATGCTACCCCCTTTTTTTAATAAGGATAACACAAAAATACGGAGAAATAAATCCTCCGTACTTTATTTCGGGTTGCATAAATAAAATTTTTCCAAACATTTACGGTGCCGGTGTCGATGGTGTCGGTGGAGTCTTTTTAATCAGATTATTGAACCATTTTGTGACACCTGAAAATTGTTTTGATATCCAGCCAAAAGCCCCTTTACTTTTCAACAAGGCTAGTGTTGCAACGCTTGCAAGAACAAGTCCGATAAATTTTAATGAACTACGTTCTTTGTTTGTTTTGTTGCTTAACGTTACTTGATCGTTTTGAAGTTCTGGTTGCATTCTGATGCCGCCAAGATAATTTGTGTAAGCGCCAAAGTATGGCGTATTAATCATACCCATTTCCGGATTACGCAAATCCTGATACATTATTGGCATTTGAAAATCATCTGATAATGATGGCATAGTCTTCTCCGTAAGCTTTAATTAGCTTTAATTTGTTTGTTTTGTATTTTTTGAAATAAGTTTTTAAGGTCAAATTTTTTTCCAGTTGTTTGTTTGTTTGTTTGTTTCACGTTTTCTTCTTTACAAAATACCGGAACCTCAAATAATGAACAATCTCCGAGACTTTGGCAGGCAAGGCTGCCGTCGATGTAATTTCTTGTATTCATAACCGTACCCCAAATTTTTTCCCTGTATATTAATAAAAAATATTTTTGGCAAAAAATTGACTTTTTTGAGAATGTTGTAAACTTTTGTAAAGGGGTACTAGGGGTATTATTCTTTCAAAATAGTATTTATATAAAAAAGACCTATTCTTTCGAATAAGGTCTTTTTTGTTAATTTTATGAAAGATTTCAGGCTTATTTTGCAGCTTTAGCAGCTTCAAAAATAACTGTGAATGCTTCAGGATCTTTAACTGCCATATCAGCGAGCATTTTTCTGTTAACGATGATGTTAGCTTTTTTGCAAGCGTTAACAAATTTTGAATAGCTCATTCCTCTATCTCTGACAGCTGCATTGATTCTAACAATCCACAAACGACGCATGTTACGTTTTGTAGTGCGTCTGTCTCTGTAAGCATATTTCAACGCTTTCATTACAGCGATGTTGGCTACTTTAAAAATTCTGCTTCTAGCACCGATAAAGCCTTTAGCAAGTTTCAATATCTTTTTATGTCTTTTGCGACTTACGTTACCGCGTTTTACTCTCATTGTTTGCTCCTATCTTGAATACTTCTTGTATGGTAACTCGTGAGATACCAGTTTAAT
>CAZCIW010000024.1:0-24555 GCA_964499135.1 uncultured Muribaculaceae bacterium | reverse complement strand
CGTCAGGCTCATAACCTGAAGGTCCTTGGTTCAAATCCAAGCCCTGCACCCAATGTTTATGTGGGATAGCATAAGTTGGCTTTTGTGTGTCGAATTTCTATTGCAACTCTATTGCAACCTTTTAGGTAAAATTTTGTCAAAATATATCCAAGGTGGTAAGATTTGTATGTTGCTTTTTAAACAAGGTGGATTTTTATCGAAGCTTGTTAATAAGGTTACGGATTCTATCAAATGGCTAATTCCAAATATCTGTCCTTGCGTTGTGTACGAGTTATGAAAATTTTCCGTAGTAAATTTTTACAATCGGTTGTCGTGTTTACTTCCCCTGTGACAATTGTGACAGTCGTCAAAAACGCCTTCTAACCTGCATAAACACTAACAAACCACTGTCACAAAACAAAACGTGACAGTTTGTGACAGTTGTGACAAAAACAACACGATATTTGACCAAAAAGAAGAGCTGACGCCCATTATCCAGGGAAAACACTTGATGGATCGATGATTCATACAGGGCTGAAAAACTTGTGATAAGCTCATCCTTAACGGCTACAAGCACTATCTGGGGAACATAGCGAAAACAACAATGTAAATTTTATCTTGTATTTAAAAGGAAGTGAATGTAGATTTAACCACAGCAATAATAATTTTGCACATTTTATCGATGAGCAGGTGTTTTGGGAAAAATTGTAAAGGATAGTATAAATGGTGGGCATCGAATATATTAAAAAATCTGTTTCTGAATATTGAGTAAAGATTCTAGCGGCCATGACGATAAACATGTTTTTCGTGTTTACCATACGGCTATGGATTTTTGTAGTGAAATTCCTGAAGCTAATCGTGATTTAGTTGCTGCCGCCGCTTTATTACATGACTGCGATGATTATAAATTATTTGGCGAAGAAAGTGCGCGATTATTAACAAATACACGACGCATATTGACAGGTTCGGAATTTGATAATGCTTTTGCAGGCAAATGTATCGATATTGTTGCAACAATCGGATATAGCAAACGGTTAAACGATGTCATGCCGGAATGTATAGAGGGCAAAATTGTTTCTGATGCAGATATGGCTGATGCAACAGGTTCAATAGGTATTGTTCGTTGTATTGAATATGGCGCTTACCATTCTAAGGGAGGTGAACCATTCTTTGACCCAAATTATCTGCCAGTAAAAATGGATGCCGAAAAGTATAAACAAATAAAATACTGTCCGATCGTAAACCATTTTTTTGATAAGTTGTTGCATCTGCGTGATATGGCTTTAACAGAGCCAGGGCGTAAGTGTTTAAGTAAGCGACAGGGAACTCTCGTTAATTTTTTAAGAACCTATTTTAACGAAGTTGATGCGCCACAAGTTTGGAAGGATTTATTAACACAATACGAATAAGTCTTAAAAGAAGGAACAAAAATATGAAGATAGAAGCCGTAAAATTTAGAACAGACGGATTTATGACACAGCCATTTGCTTTTGGTGGCGAAGACGGTACGGATAAGTTTGATGCCCATATCAAATATCGCTCTTGTTTGCAGAACTATGTCATAGATACGGGGACAGAGGTGATTTTGGTGGATACAGGCTTGCCAGCGGGGACACCGGAAGAATCTCCAGAGGAAACAACAATGATTTACACCGGTAAGGATATCAAGCCTTATATGGAAGCATTGGCGGATTTAGGATATAAACCGGAACAAGTTAGTAAGATTTTGATTACCCATAAGCATGCTGACCATACCGGCGAGTTAAAGCGTTTCCCGAATGCCAAAATCTATGTGAATGCCGAGGAATGTGGTGCGGATGAAATTAAAAACCTTCCAAATATTATTCCGGTTCATTTTACCGATGGAGCGTATCATAATTTCCCTGAAAGTCAAAAGATAGCAGATGGGGTTTATTATATTAAGGCCAAAGGGCATACCAAAGGCAACAGTTTAATTATTGCCGAGGACGATGGTTTATTCTACATGTTTGAAGGCGATATAACCTACACCGATGAAGCCCTTTATGCCAATAAACTCTCGGTAATTTATGAAGATAAAGTGGCAGCTCGTGAGACTTTAGATAGAATTCGTGAGTTTATAAGCCATAATCCGACCGTTTATTTGGGCACACATACGCCTTTGGGTTATGAGAATTTGGAGGGAAAACGTATCGTAGATTTGAATAATCCGCCGAAAACATTACCCGTTGGAGAGATTGTATTCAAAACGAAGACAGGCAAATACATCTGTTCTGTTTGCGGTTATGTTTATGACCCTCAAAAAAACAATGGTGTGGCTTTCGAAGATTTACCTGAAGATTGGAAATGCCCACGTTGCAAACAACCGAAAACGAAATTTAACGCAGCATAAAAAAAGTTGCCATTAAGCCGCGCTCGGGCAAATTTTTACAAAAACCCTTTCAAGGTTTTACCGATTGTTAATTACAAATATTTTCCGGTAATGCTTTCGGAGGTAGATTTTATTTCTTCCGGTGTTCCTTGGGCTATAATTTTGCCTCCAGATTCTCCGCCTCCGGGGCCCATATCGATAATATAGCGAATAACATCCAGGTCGTGCTCGATAACGATGACAGTCGCTCCATTATCTATCAATGATTGGAATACTCGTATTAAAATTGGACATCTAATGGATGCAGACCTATCGTCGGTTCATCAAAAACAAATACCGATGTAGATTGATTTTTTCCCGTTTCGCTTGCAAGCTTCAACCGTTGGGTTTCACCTCCGGACAATCCTGGTGTTTCTTCTCCCAGCGTTAAGTATCCCAATCCCAATTGTTGCAATATTTCCAATCGTTGCCGGATAAGTTTCAAATCTTTACACGACTCCAAGGCCGTACTTATATCTTGAGCCATCAGGTCCGGCAAAGAATAGCTTTGCCCATAGGAATTTTTGTAGAAAATTTCATTTGCCGCTTTGGAATACCTCGAACCTCTACATTTGGGGCAAGGAATCGTAACATCGGGCAAAAATTGAACATCGAGATTAATTTCCCCCGTTCCATCGCATTCGGGACACCTTAATTCCCCGGTATTATATGAAAAATCACCCGATTTATAGCCCAATTTCTTCGCATCTTCGGTTTTAGCAAAAACTTTTCTCAATTCATCGTGTACATTGGCATAAGTTGCAACGGTTGAGCGAACATTGATCCCAATCGGGCTTGCGTCAATGAGTTTTACTTGTCGAATCCCTTCAGCTCTAATGCTATGGATATGTTCGGGTAGTTTTTTACGTTGAAGGCTAGCTTCCAATGCTGGAATTAAGCTCTCTAAAACCATGGTTGTTTTTCCAGAGCCCGAAACACCGGTCACAACGGTTAAGCGTCCCATAGGAATCTTTACCTCCAGTGGTTTTACGGTATGAATGGCACCCGTGGAAAGGACTATTTCCCCTTTGTCAAACATGGCCGTTGCAGGTGTTTGTTGGCGGATTATATTGGTGGTTTTCCTTGAAAGAAAAGGTGCAATTTGAGAGACTTTGTTGTTTTTTACAGCCTCAAGCATTCCCTGTGCAATGATTTGGCCGCCTTTTGCTCCCGCCTGAGGCCCTAATTCGATGAGCCAATTAGATTCCGATAAAATTTGTGTGTCGTGATCTACCAATACAACCGAATTACCATCGGCCACCAAGTCATGAATGACACCATTCAAACCGACAATATTGGAAGGATGAAGCCCAATAGAAGGTTCATCCAAAACATAAAGAACGCCTGTCGTACGATTACGAACGGCGCGTGCAAGTTGCATCCGTTGCTGTTCTCCGGTAGACAATGTAGATGAAGCTCGATCCAACGTTAGATAGCCCAAACCTAAGTCCATAAGCCGTTTTGCGGACGATTGAAAAGATTCGCAGATACTTTCAGCCATAGGACGCATTTCTTGAGGTAAAGAGCCGGGTACGTGAGTGACCCAATCGATAAGCTCGGACAATGTTTTCTGACAAACATCGCCCAATGAAATGCCTTGTAATTTCGGAGCGCGTGCAGCTTCAGAAAGGCGCGTACCTTGGCAATGCGGGCAAATTTCTTGTTTCAAAAACTTCTCAACCCGTTTCATACCCTGCTCATCTTTCACTTTCGATAGGGCATTTTCGACGGTATAAGTTGCATTATAATAGGTAAAATCAAGTTCGCCTGCAGAATTGGAGCTTTTGGCTTTATAAAAAATACGTTTCTTTTCCGCAGGCCCATGGAAGACGATGTCTTTTTCGCGGTCCGTTAAATCTTTAAAAGGGATGTTTGTACGAACCCCCATAGCTCGGCAAACATCTACCATTAAGGACCACATTAAAGAATTCCATGGAGCAACCGCACCAGCTTCGATGGATAACGTTTCATCCGGTACCAACGTTGTTGGATCCACGATTCGAATGATGCCCGTTCCATCGCATTTTGGACAGGCTCCTTGGCTATTAAATGCTAAATCTTCCGCTCCAGGAGCGAAAAATTCCGCACCACAGGTGGGACAAATCAATTTTTGTTCCGCAGCAACTGCCAATGTTGGTGATAAATAGTGACCGTTGGGACATCGATGGCTGGCGAGCCGTGAAAACATCAAACGAATGCTATTGAGCAATTCTGTGCCGGTTCCGAAAGTGCTTCGCATGCCAGGAATGCCTGGCCGTTGATGTAAAGCGAGTGCGGCTGGGACATGTAAAATTTCATCCACCTGCGCTCTAGCAGCTTGTGTCATGCGGCGTCTAGTATAGGTAGAAAGCGATTCTAAATACCGTCTTGAGCCTTTTCTGCATAAAGGACACCTAACGCCAAAGAAGATTTGCCGGAACCTGAAACACCCGCTATTCCGACAATCTGATGCAAGGGAACATCCACATCTATGTTCTTTAAATTGTGAACCTTGGCACCACGAATTTCTACTTTATCTACCATAGACGAAGCCCTTATTGAACCCCACTAAGGAAATTAACAAGGGTCCGTTTCCCTGTCAATTTTTATATAAATTTACACTTCGTCTTTTCCCTTGGACAGATATTTTGTGGGAAATTACTAAAACCAATTTTTATTTAATTTCAAGCTATAGCCCATAGCTTTTATATCAAAAACCTTTTTTATGAAAGTATTGAAACTTATGTCAAAATTTTGACAATTTTGGATAGTCGTTTTTTTACAATTAGGGGAATAAACACTCATTGGAAAATTAAGATCTTTCTTTTGTATTTTGGAATAATCATTAAGAGGTCCATGTTGAACGATATCACAACTAAGTTTCTTATTAAAAATAGTAGCTATTTTCCGTTTAAATAAAGAATTTATGCTTTTAATAATAGGTACATTAAAAATATCAATATATCCCAGTTGAGGGTCAAAAATAATTTTACTATTTCTATACCTTTTGGCTATTGCAACAATATCTATGTCCGCAATAACTAATTTATCTTTATAATACAAATTATAGTATGAACACTTACCATTTTTTAAAGGGAATATTGTATTATCTATCGGCTTATATTGGATATCTTTTAGTCCCTTATCCCAAGGATAGTGTGTAGCTATGGTTCCTGCTAATAAGCCTTTGTGTATCGTTTTTTCTTGTATGTCTAAAGGCTTTGGATGAGTATTTTCCAGTAAAAAAGGTAAACTGTATAAATTAATAGCATTCACAATAATTACACAATCCATCTCATTACAAACTTCTGATATGGTTTTATCTAAAATATTACAAATTATCTCGCTTATTTTTAATTTGTATTTGAAAAAATTACTGTCGCACATACCTTAAAACATCTTTATATATATCCTGAATTTTTTGATTCCCATTAATGCTATGTACCACATAATTTTTTTGGATTGTTTTTAAAATTTTACTAACAAACGTTTTAAAAAATTCATTACGTAGTTTTACGTTACTTAACGAATCGCTTGATCTTTTATAGAGATGACCACCACATAAATTACAGTAACCAGGTTTTTTTATATTTTCAAAAATATAATCATGAGAACATTTAATACAAGTTTCCCTAGAGCGTAAACGTTCTATCTGCAATTCATCATCGATAGAGAAATAGAAAAATTTGGGGATTAAGTGAAAAAGTTTTATCAAATTGCACAAAAAATAACATTGATTCTCATTTTTGGGATATCCGTCTAGAATTTTTGGAGTATTTATATTATCTCTCAAAAATTTTTCCACAATGTCATTAACAATGTGATCTGGAATTAAATTTATTCCACTTAATATTTCTTTTATATATAGACTTCCCTGAGAGGTTTTATCTAAAGCATTGTGCCTTAAAAACTCACCCACGGATAAGTGTTTAAATCCATATTGCTCCTTTAAGATTTGTCCAGTTACGCCCTTCCCTGCACCAGGTGCACCTATAAGGACGATTAATATTTTTTCATCAAACATAGCCTTTTAAAAATTCACAATATTCTTTAAAAGCATTTATAAAAACTTCAAAATCTTCCAACGAATGTTTATAACAAATAGAAATTGTACCTCTACAAAGTATTTTATTTTCAAAACAGCACTTACAAAATAAATCTTGGAAAATAATTTTTGAAAAATACAATTTAAAATAGGACGGCATACCTAAAATTTTAATACAATCTGTAAGACCATATGTCTGTATGATACCATTCAAAGATTGTATTAACAGGTCCCCATTTTTCCGTAATTGTTGTACTACATTATATTTTTTATAAAATGCTATAGTTGCCTTTGCTGCTACAAGTCCAATATTTTCCCCAGCATGGGTTGAAGAAAATGAAAATATTTTAGAAAGATCTAATTGGTCATATAATTTTTCTTTGATAATGACACCAGCTAATGCATATCCATTAGCAATAGCTTTCCCAAAAATTGTAATATCGGGTCTACAAGCAATTCCTTTTTGCGCAAAAGGATAATAGTATCTGTACCCGCTTATAGTTTCATCAAAGACTAGTATGATATTGTTTTTATTACAAAAATCACGTAAAAATTGGTAGTACTCTAATGAAAAAATTTTATTTCGATAAGGCTCCATAATAATGCAAGCAATTTGTTTTCCATACTTATTTAAAAATTCTTTTAAAGCTTGTATATCCCCTTGTTGAAAAGTTAGTGTTGTATCTTTTATGTTTTTTAAAATACCTCCATTATTAGTACAAGTAGATAAGTACCAATCTGTATTCCCTAAATAACTACCGGTTGTACATGCAATATAAGGTTTTCGTGTAATATAACGACACACTCTTGGAACTACGCTTAATAACATACTACTAGATTTTGAATATCGAATAACAGCGTTTTCTTCTAAATTAAAATCTTCTAAAATTAATTCAGTTAATTCTTTTTCATGTATACTAGGTCGAGAAAAGTTTATTCCACATTTTATAATATGGCAAACAGCATTATCAATTTCTGGGCAAGAATACCCAACAGAAACACTTCCAAGCCCCATGCCTAAATCCAAAAAAGCATTGCCACACTCATCCCAAAGATATCCATTTTCTCCTCTAGTGATAAATTTAGGTGCAAAATATGAATAGCTTGCTAAAGATTTAGAAAACGTAGAATTATAACGTTCCAGCATGATTTTCGATTGCCTCCATAAATCTAGTTTTAATTTTATCCAAAGGAATTGCGTTATAATCTCTTGCACAAGAATATTTAAAGTTTTCTACTTTAAACAAAGTTGGAATCAGTAAAAAATGGGGCCCATGTTCTTTATCCAACGAGAATAATATCCTTTTAAAATTGTTATTATGAATAAAATGAACACTTCTATAGCCAGCAGCTCTAGCGCATAAACAGAAATCTATAGCATTTATAGCTTGCCCACCTGTTGTACCATATACATCATTTTCAAAAACAATGTGTATAAAATTTTTGTTTCCATAATATGCATTGGTTGCCAAATTCCCTAATTTCATGAGTAGTGCCCCATCTCCTTCAAAAACAAAAATCTTTTTTTTGATTTTCAAAGATAATCCCAATCCCAAAGAAGAGGCACACCCCATCGCACCTTTCACGTAAAAATTATAACCAGAATCTTTTACTCCATATAGCATTTTGGAACATAAACCAGTAGAAGATACATAAACTGCATTATTCCCAAAAGTTTTAACAATTGTTTGTATTATTTTATATTGCTCTAATCGTTTTCCTGATGAACAACATTTAATAGACTTTTTATTAATTAGAAAACATTTAGGCTCTGCAATTGGAGGAGGAGTTGACAATTTGTGATCAATAATAAGGCAAGAATTTATCCCATTTTTTAGATTGTTCATAAGACAATCGCAAGCTGATAGCATCCCATTAGGTTCTAACTTAACAACCTTTACTTTTAGTAAATTTAATAATGGCAGCGTAATTTTTCCCATATACCTGTGATGAGAAAAATCATTTTCTAGATCACGATGAGAAATAATAAGAGCAAAAGGAATTTTGTAGGGCAAATTTAAAGAAGTGGTAGGATCTAAAAGATTTCCTAATCCAGAATTTTGACACAAAACAACAGCTTTCCCGCCCCCTAAAAATATACCCGTTGCTATGGCTAAAGCTTCACCTTCCTGTGTGGCGGTAATATATTTTATAAAAGGATGTTGAATACATTGTTGAATTTGAGCTTGCAAGAAGGAGCAAGGGACCCCTATTACATATTCAAACCCTGCTTCCCACAAAGAATTTGCTAAATTATCTATCATACATCTTTTTAGCTATTTGGAGCTCTTCCATACCTGTGATTGAAAAAATATCCTCCATTGTTGCAATAGAGTTTAAAACTTGCTGTGTAGTATTGTTTTCGAATAATTGTCTAGAAACTTCATACATAGCATTATAACAGGCTCTGATATTGTAATTAGCATAAATAATCATTGCTATCTGAAGTTCTTGAAATAATGCCATGGGGGTTTGCCAGTAGCTTGTGGGGATTATGACAATAGGCACATTCAGATCCCATTTTTTCATGAAATTTATAATATCGTTTGGATTGGATTTTTTAGAATGAACAACAATGCCATCAGCACCTGCAGACGCATAGTTGCGAGCTCGCTCAATAACTTGTTCTGTAGTTTCTCCAGCAATAAAACCTTCCGTTCTTGCCAAGATACAAAATTGTTCTGAAGTACTATCCTTAGCTGCTTTGATTTTTCCTATAAATTCTTTGATGGGGACTAAAGATTGTATAGCATTTTTATGAAAGGAATTGTTTTTAGGGAATACTTTATCTTCAATACAACAACCCGAGGCACCAATTTTTTCAGCTAATTTCGAAAATTTTCTAAAATTATTGTAATTTCCGAAGCCTGTATCAGCATCTATTAAAATTGGTATTTGTACACTGTCTGTCATGTAAGAAATTATTTCTAATAATTGAGACCACGACATTTCATTACAATCTCGCATTCCACAACTTGCTGAGATGGAAAAACCTGATGCCCATATGCCCTTAAAGCCTATTTTTTCCACAATCAATGCGGATAAAGCATTATGGGCTTCCATCAACACAGATATCTCTTTAGTATACAAAAGCTCTTTTATGTTCATGCTAAAATTTCCAAATAGTTCTATCTAAATGATGATATCTGCTTATTTCTTCGATAAATTCAAAACCAACATAATTGTAACTCAAATCTACAAATTCTAATTTTTTACTGTTACAAAACTTTTTAATAATTAACTTTGCTCCCGCCTTCCCTAAATTATTATGCCTAAAATCCAAATATTTCACACTGTCGATATCTAGCTTCGGTAACAGGTAGTTTAATTCAAAAGGAGAAATTTCACAATTGCGAAAACTCAAGGCTGTTATTTTTTTATTTTCAAACAATTTAGCAAATTTTTCTATTTTAACATTTGCTAACTTTTCCCCATCGAAAACAACCGAATAAATGGACTTAGGTAAAAGACTATCTATAGATTGGTAATAGTTGGCATTTATTTTTACTAAATTATCTATCGATTTCTGAGACTTTCCTTGTAGACAAAAAATTTCATTCCTGTCTTTTAAAAAAGGAACAAACATTGACTGTGTGCATGTTAATTCTTTAATGGCTTGTTTATCCAGAACGTTCCCATCTACATACATGAATTTTATGAAATTTTTTTGTTTTAACACTGTATATAAAAATAAAATTTTACTTGAAGATATAGCATTATCACAAACATTAATATTTTCTAAAATAGGCAATTGTTCAAGGAAAAGTACTAAACTATCTATTCCAACACCTGTAACACCATTATCACGAAGATTGAACATTTTTATTGGAAAATTTTGATGAAGTACATTTTGTACTAAAATTTGTAAACCAATATCTCCAATTTCATTTTTACCAAAATTATATTTATTAACTGTTGTGTTTGCTTGTAAAAAATTTGCAAAAATCAACATTGCATTGGGAGTTAGCAAATTCCTACCAAGGTTCAAACATTCCAATGTTGTATTTTTTTTCAAGTTTTCACAAATGCTTGCAAAACCAGTATTAGTAATACTATTATCCCCCAAATTTAAGGTTTTTAAACTCTTATTATTGCTTAAAGTTTTTGTCAATAAATCACATCCTTCATCTCCCAGATTCAAACATCTAGCATATAAAGTTTTTAATTTTTTATGATTTCCAATAACTTGTCCTAATGGTGCAATTTTTCCATTAATTTTAGGATTATAACTCAAGTATAAAGATTCCAAATATTGATTTTGTTTTACAATTTTGGTTATTGTTTGAACAGAAGATTCATCCAAATTATTGCAACTTATATCAAGATGTTGTAATTTTTTTTGCTTTACGATAAACTTAGCCCAAATATCTAAATCTTCAGAAAGCAATTGATTATCATTTATAGTCAATACCTTTAATTTACAAAAAGTTATTTCTGTCCAAGTATTTATATTTTCAGCTAATGCACAAAATTTGTTATAACCTAAATAGATTTCTTCTATGCATTGGGAAAATTTATTTCCCAATGCATTAAAAATATAGGACAAACTTTTAGAAGTTAGATTATTATCTCTCAAATCTAAAGAAGTTATACAAGCATTTTGTTGGATAGTTTCTAGAACTATAGTGATATTGTCATCATTTAAATCACAATATCTCAGATCAATATGACTCCAATTACATTTTTTCAATATTTCAAAGATCTTCATAATCAAAAAACTTATTTATAAGCAATTAGGCTTGTTTTTATAGACATTTGGCGATCTCCAATCCTCTTGTAAGTTATACAATCTTCTCGAGGTTTTATTTCGTCCAAAGTTTTAATTTTTGGATTTTTCGTATTGGTGTTGTAATAATTGATGGCATCATTTACACGAGATTCCGATAAATCAAAATGCTTTAATTTTATTAAACACAAAAAGTCATAAAAATTAAGTTCATCAAAAGGTCGATTAAATTCTTGTTGTAACATATCATATGTCGACTCTTTGTACAATTTAATTAATTCTTCCTTATCTAAATTAATCATTTGGCTTAATTCGGGGCTGCTTTTTAAACAATCTTTTTGGATTTTCCCTTCATTTATATAATCTTGTATTGATCGAATCATATAATACAAACGGATGCGCTCATCATCTAACAAATACAATCCCAAACGATCTCTTAATCCTGTTGCTTTAGCTCTATAAACCGCCCGAGGAGAGATTTCTCTTATAATATCATCCCTATAATCACTTCCTTTCTCTACAAAAGAAACAATTAAGGGATCATTAAAATGATAAAACATAGCATGTTCAAAATCATCTTCGTATATATTTTGATATGTGTCCCTTGCTTGACTTTGCCACAAACAAAGATTTCCATTATAATATAAAGACCAATTTAATCCTATTTTTCCGTCTTTATTTAAAATCGTGGCAGGCGACTTACGTACCGAATAATTTAAATCATCTTCTACTGTTTTTACAACATGATCTAAGTGCATGCTTTTTGTGCTTAAATCGGGCAAAACAGAGGTATAAAAAATTTCAGAAAAACCAACAATGATTTTAAAACCACTTTTCAATGTTAATATACTCCTTTTTCTAAGAATTTTTTCTAAAATAAGATTATCCGATACATTTTCTTCAGGATCTGAAATGTTTTGAAAATCCAAATTTTTCAAAAACTCTTCAAATGCTTGATCATTATCAAAGGTTTTTAATTGAAGTAAAAAATTTTCATCGCTTCTAAATGCCTTATCAAAAATCTTTACCACGTTTAAAGCACATCCTGTACCTAACGCTTTAGCATGATAAGAACTTATGCTAATCCTAATTACTAATTGGCATTTTTGTTTTCTAGCCTTATAAGCAGAATAAACCTCTTTGATAACTTTTTCTGCTTGCTCAATATTCTTGGCCCAAAATCCACTTGTAACTAACACGATTCTATCAGCTTTAGCTCGCTCAACAAGTTTTAAAACATGGTCTTTTTGAATAAAAGGATCTCCACCTCCAGAAATGATAAGACATCCTAAATTAGCTTTTTCGCAAAACTTAATTAAGTTTTCTATGCCTCGTTCAGAAAATTGATCACTTATATTGCAATTTTCTTGTGGTAATTGAGAGCGATTAAAACAGAATTCACACCCACAATAACAAAAGCGGGTTAAAAATGCATACATCAAAGATTTTCCTTGATATTTATCTAAAATATTTGATTGAAAATACTTATATTTTAGCAGTTCATTTCTATAATATTGAGGCTTATTAAAACAATTATTCATAATCTGTTACTCCTTGTTTATTGTTTGTTCATAATAATCGTAAAATCATTTGTTAAATAATCATGATGTACCGAAAATTTCTTAGTTTTATCTTCCGCATATGAAGTCCAAAAAGAGGGCTTTATCCAAGCGGGTTTTATATCTCCATAAGAAGATCTTATATTAAAAATTATGGCATCATCACTGAGTTGCCACATTTTGTTTATAATTGAGGTAGTAAACTCTAGCCAACCTGCTTCATAGAAATTAAAGACACCAGAGGCAATTAATATGTCAAAATGACCCAAGTCTTTACTCAAAAAATCTGCACAAATTATCTCACAATCATGAGGTAATCGTTCTTGAGCCACCTGACAATGTTCCTCTAAAAGATCTATCCCTGTATATTTTAAAAACGGAATTCCATATTTATTTAAGAAAAAATAAAAATCACCGTATCCGCAACCAACATCACAAATGCTCTTACGAGAAAAATCAACAAGGTTAATTATTTTTTCAAATCGTACTTGTTGACGATAAGGTTCTGCCCATAAATTTCTTGCCTCACCTTTGCCGTATTTTTGGTTGTTATTTTCATAATACTTACGTATTTTTTCAACAATTTTCATTAAAATCCTTTCTGTGATAAAAAATTAATAAGATCAAATAATCTATTAACATAAGCGAGTTCATTATTGTACCAGGCAAAAAGTTTACAGAAATTTTTATGAGTAATATTTGTGAAATTTAAATCTATTATGCAACTATATGGACTGGTATTATAATCGATAGAAACTAAAGGTAGTTGATTGACGTTTAAAATTGTTTTCAAGGAGCTTTAGCATAAGACTTAAATGTAGAATTTATTTTTTGTACTGAAGTTGTTTTTTGCAAAATAAAATTACATTCTAATGCCGATACGTTAGCAATGGGAACTCGTAAGGCATAACAATTAACTTTGTTTTTTAAACTTGGAAACAGTAAATCGATTGCCAATGAAGCATTTGTCTTAGATGGGATTATAGAACTATAAACAGCTCTAGATCTGTAAATATCTTCATGATTTCCATCAAGAATATTTTGGCCATTTGTATAAGCATGAATAGAGCATATGTTGCCAGCAACAATGCCATATTCTTTTTCCAAAATATCAACAATTGGCACAACACAATTTGATGTGCAAGATCCGTTGGATATTATCTTTGCTTTTGATGGAATTTTTTTATGATTTATTCCAAAAATATTTACGTAATCAGCATCAGGTAAAAGCGTTGAAATAATAACTTTCCTTGCTCCATTATCTATATGTTTTTGTGCCCAATCCCTGGATATCCCTTTCCCTGATGCATCTATAACATAATCTATACCTAAGTCTTTATAAGGTAGTTCTTCTGGGGTAGAACATTGAATGTATTTAATATCACTACCACTTGTTAAAGCAAAATCCTCGCTTATTTTACCATGAGTCGAATCATATTTTATTAGATGCATTGCCATTGGTAATGGCATTCTATCTGCCAAAAGTTTTATAGTAAAATTTTTAGTTTTAGATCCGTGGCAGAGCCGGAAGAATAGTCTACCTATTCTTCCTAAACCGTAAACGGCGATGTTCATAAATTAAAAACTTTTAATCGCTTTATAAGTTTTTGACGTTTTTTCTAGCAATGTAAAACCAGCTTCTAGATACAGTTCGGCTTGAGGTTCTGATAATGTAGCCAACACAATTCCACTTGTGAATCGTTCCCTAAGCCATAACAGAATAACTTGTAACAATTGTTTAGAACATTCCTTACTGCTCGTGTTTAAAAAATTGAGTAGGTAACGATCTTCTCCTATTGCTAAAAGTTCCGAAGCGCCTTCAATGACAGTACCTTTATAAATTACAAATTTTTTAACATCTGCTGGGAGCTGTTTTTCTTCAGAAGAGCCACCGTAAAATTCTTTTTTATACAGATCAAATGCCTGATGCTCTGCCTGCTGGGTTGCAAAACGGACGCATAAACCATCAAATCCGGTCGCTTTTAAAATTGAAACAATTTGGTTGTTTTTCAATAAATTGTATTGTGTGATTCCCGTACTTGTCTTCTCGGTCGCACCTTGCGCTTGACTAGCCTGTATTTTTATCGCTTCATAAGCTTTCTTAGCGTCTGGATGCGATCGTAAGTAGTCTCGAAAAGACACATTAAGCCGTATTTCTTCATTCCAAGCTAAATGTACATGCAAGTATATTTCCCATTTGTCCTTTTTGCCATACAAATCTCTCAGCGGTAAATTATACTCGCCTTTATAGCGATATCCCAATTTTTCAGTCAACAACTTTCCCGCTTGTTGTAGATTATTCGTTACCAGAATGATATCAATAATCGGTTTCGCTGATAAACCTTCCACTGAAGTAGAACCCACGTGAATGACATCTAAGCAAACGTCTCCCATACACGCTTTTATCTTTTGAGCCTCTTGTTCAAAAAACACAGCCCATTCAGGATTGTGAGGAACAATAATCAAAGGTCTTGTTGCAACCATTTTCTTTTCTTCTTTTAATAGGCAACGTCCTTCTGTTCCCATCTGTTGCCAAGTTTGTATAAAAAACGAAGCTATTTCTCGAGCATCATTAAGCGGATTATGGTCATGTGTAAATGGGCTTGCCAGATGTAGAACTTCTCTGTGTTTTCTTGGCAAATTCGTAAAATTACATCCTGTCCTTAGCCCACACCACGCTTTTTGTGCAGAAGCGGAATCCCAAATCATCCGATAAGTACCATTCATTCGGTAATTTAATGGTAACCTATCCGTATATAGTGCCAGATACAAATTTATCCACGCTACATCAAAAGATGGATTATTGCTCACAATAAAATTATCTGGATATATTCGTTCTATGTTAGCCAAAAATAAAACAAAATCCCTCATTACCTCCTTGGGCTGTGATGTTTCCGATGTAACAAACTTGTAAGCTTCTGGATTTTTCACCCAAAACTCGTTATAGCACTTTTCATCAAAAACACGCCCCTCAGGTAAAGTCATGTTTTTCTGAAAAGAATCAATTTCCACTCCATTTAAATTTTGAACAGATACACCTATACTTAAAAGCGCATTTTTATCAAAATGAGGACCGCTCGTTTCAATGTCAAATGCAATTATAACTGGATCTGCTACAACAAAATTCATCTTAGTAAGTATTAATACAACGCCTGCAAAAATTAAAAAACATTTTTTCATAATTAACAATAATTATTTTGGTTACACTTTGCATACCTTTTTAAAAGTATGTATTAAATTTCATCTCAAACTGGTTTTTATAAAATTAAGTTCTAAAACACTCAAAAAATA
Organism: uncultured Muribaculaceae bacterium; assembly: GCA_964499135.1. Classification (GTDB taxonomy): domain Bacteria; phylum Cyanobacteriota; class Vampirovibrionia; order Gastranaerophilales; family Gastranaerophilaceae; genus Scatenecus. The sequence goes on along the minus strand of CAZCIW010000024.1, from coordinate 8,587 downwards.
CAAGATACGAAAACCAATGATACCACTCAAAAGAATCCCTAAAAGGGACCTCTAAAGATCCAGCAAACTTTTTAATGCCAAACCTAACGGAACTTAATCCGTGGAAACGGGAACACACCCGTAGTACATTTTTATTCTTCATTCGAACCTTTTTTATTCAGCCCGAACCTATAGGGAAATTAAAATATTCACAAAACATTTGTCAAGTGTTTTTTGAAATTTTTTAATATTTTTTTCATTTTTATAACAAGTTACAGTATAATTTTGTAGATTTATAGGAAGTTTAAAGTAAAAAATACCTATAAATTAGCAAAAATTAGTTGAGCAATTTATCTTTTTGCCTGATAATAACAAGCATGTGTACGTTATCTTTGCAAAAAATATCAGCAAATCGGAAGAATGCGCAGTTGTCAACAGGACCGAAGACGGCGTTAGGGAAAGCAAAATCGGCTTTGAATGCGGTAAAACACGGGATTTTTACGAAGGAATGTTTGAAGAACATTTCCGATGAAGAAGTACGGGATTACGAAGCACTTAGGTTGGGCGTGTTTGAAAGCTTGAAGCCGAAAGATCAGATGCAAGCGATTCTGTGCGATAAGGTTGCGATCGATGTTTGGAGGCTACGAAAAGTGCTTGCCTATGAGCAGGGCACAATGCAATTGGAGACATTGAATCTTGACACATCGGGTTCATCGGTAAATTTCATCGAGCGAAAAGCAATTATTTACAACATGGAAAACAATAAATCGGAATCGAAAGACCTAAATCAACTTAAGAAATGGTTAACCAGTAAAGGAGATGCTAATTTTTCGGATTTGTCAGATAAAGCTTGTTGGCTCTTGGAAGAAATTGTCCAAAATTTGCAGCAACGTTTTCCGGAAAATTACAGACACATGGACATCGAGCTTTTAGAAAATTGTAAGCACCTTAGCGAATTTTGTACCTGGAATGAGCTGGATCTTAACAAATTTAAAGCTGACTTATTAGAGAGTATTGAAAACAAATTGCGATCGATGTGTGGCATGTCGGATTATTACAAAAAAGACCTCCAAGAATTCGATCACAAGCGTTCCATTTACGAAACTGTAGCCCAACTACCTTCAGCAGAAAACACCGATAAGGTCATTCGCTACGAAACCCATCTGCAACGCTCTATCGAAAAGAATCTGCGTTTGTTGCGCTCTTTGCAGGGATATGGACAGATGAGTTTTGGGTTTGTTTGGTAAATTAACTTTTCTTTGCGAAACTTACTAAGAAAAGATAATTGACTAAGTTTTCTTAGTAGAAATCTGATTTGACATGAATTTCTTTTCGAATTGGTTTATAAAAAAGTATTTACTTTCTTTATAAAAAATTTTAGTATTAGCGTTGACTTGTGGAAGGAATTAGTTTTTTTTCTGCAAAAGAAAGGCCTATACGGATTATGAGTTTAAAAAAATTATTGGGTGTTTTTAGTGGATTAAGTTTCGCTTTGAGCATGTTTGGAGAAAATCCTAGATTTGATGCAGAAGGAAAGTTTTTATTTTTCTTTACCGACCCTGTGAAAGATATGTTAAATGAACGTTTGTGCAACGTACAGAAGAGCCCAGAGCAGTTCAGTTTCAATCAAGATCGGTTTGAAGAATTGGTAAATAAAACGAATGAATGGGGTTGGTGTGAATTGCAGGACAATGAAAAACAAGAAATTGTTGAATGTTTGTTGTATGTGAATGATGTACCAACTAAAGAAAATAAAGATTTCTTGTTGAGCCTTTTAGAGGCTTTACGTGATATTAATGATGATAATCTAATAACTTTTTGTCCATCGGATAGAGATACTAAGGTTTATTCTTATATTGATAGTGTTTATGTATCTATAGAATAGTGTAGTTTTTCATTTTTTTGCAATTGAGATCAATTAAATGGTATGAGTAGGATCTTCCTTTATTTTCTTTATAGTATTTGTGTATTTACATCAATATCATTTTCTTGCGTATTTAAAGACGGGGGAAAAATAGAACTGATAAGAAGCGTTTTGTACGAGGAAATGTATGAATCGTGTGATGATGGTATTAGAATAAAAGATAGTGATATAGGTAAAATGATAGGGGATTTGCTTGATAAACCTCATGGGCGTCTGTTGTTCCAAAAACTGAGGGATTTATCAAGTGAGCATGCATGTATTATTAGAGTGATCCGACCGATGTTTGGGCAAGCGGGGCTTCAAAAAATTTTACGAAAAGAAGGTCCAAAAAATATATGGACATTAAACTGCTCTCTTACTCCAATGGAAAGGATCATTGCAATTAAGAAATCCCAAGATGTTTTTGAGTTTTATAGAATTCAAGTTCCAACTTACATAATATTAGCCCATGAATTATTGCATTATCTTTTTAGGCTCGAAAATTATGAACATGGAATAAAAGAGGAGAAATTTGTTGAAAGAGTTTTTTTAAATTCATTAGCCGGAAAAATTTCAGATCCTAGTATAACACTTTTATTTGGTGATACTGAAAAAGCAGAGAAGCAAGCATATGATGAATTGGTAGCAATCATTGGAGGCAATTACAAAATTGGTGAAGATCTTGTGTTTCTGGGCGAAACAGTATTTCTACAAGAATATTTAGGAACGAGCAATTGTTTTTTATGTTATGGACACTCTACGAGATTCAACGCCAGGTTATCAACATTAGAAATTATTGAAGAAATAATTAATTTAGATGGCATAAAGGAAAGAATAGCGGTAAATAATGCTACAGGAGATGATTTTCGTAGAATTTGTGACAAAAGCGAAGGTGGAGGGAAAGGTGAATTTATAGAAAAAGCAACCAGAACAGAAGAAAAATCTGTTAGCGGAACGGAAGATGGGTACGCGTTCGGAGCAATGACTTCTGTTGGTACGCCTCCAGTGGCTGGCGTGCCACAAGAAGTAGATGTCTCATCAGTAACCAGATCCTCGGCTACCGGTATACCACCGTGCTCGATAGGGGATTAAAATATCTATCCATTGTGATTTAAACAAGTGTTGCATCGGTGTCTTGCCGACTGATTAAACTTTCGCATTGCGGATATGTCTTTTAGTTGCATATTTCTTATCGTATTCGCAATGGGCAAAAGCGGAAGTATTAGTTCTAATCTTTATCGTAACGCAATTAATCCATCTCTGCATCCGGATTCAGATACAACAACCGTTGCCATCTGCCCGTTTCTTTACGGATACAACCGGGGAGACGGCTCATATGGGAAGGATTTTTACAGGCGGTATCGATGCCGAGAGGTTTTAGACATTGCTCGAAAAATTTCTGTTCGATCTTTATTTTCCACTCCTCAAAAGTACGAACATCGGGTATGCGAATCCACGCGTGTAGGCTCTTGTTGCCGGAATCGATAAGCGCAACCAGTGGTAGTTCATTGAGCATTTTGCCCCAAAAGGCGAATTGCTCATTTCGGGACAGTGCATCAAATTCCAGTACGGCGAATTTGAATTTGCAGATAGCAGCATCGCAACGATAAGATAGGGCTCCGGATTTTGTTCGATGCAGTTGGCCATCGACAGGATTCGGGCAAATGTACGGTAGAAGCGTTGGATGTTTTTTGAAAAGATCTATCCATTGAGCGATGGTTCGAACTTTTGTATCGTATTGCGTACCGATAAATAAGTAATCATCGAGCTCGTAAAGTGTTCGAAACAGAAGTTCCGTATCTTTTTCTGGCGCATCAAATAATCGAACTGGAGAAGCTTCCCATAAATCAACCTCTTCTGTGCCCTTGCCTTTTCCTAGCAGATGATCTCGATATTCTGAAGAAATTTTTGGTTTGGGCACAGACTTTTTGAAAGGCTCCCTAGATGTGCTACGGTAAGGGATGTAATCTCTCTTCGCTCTTGAAATGGCAGCATAGATCTCACTGTCGGGAACATGGCGTGTTCCATTAGGGATGTGTTGTCGAATGTCTGCAAAAATTTGTTCTTCCGGACTCCCTTCGCGAATTCCACAGTTGGCTACTCCGAGAAGGGCTGTATGGCAACCCTTACCCGGAGCTGGGATTGAATAAAGTTTCTGGATATAAGTACTCATAGTGTTCCTTAAAAATTGTCACAACTGTCACAAAGTGTCACATTCGATTTTGTGACAGTGTTTTGCTAGTATTCATGCGGGATAGAAGCCGTTTTTAGTTACTGTCACGATTGTCACAATAGACATACTTATTATCCAAATGTAACCAAGGATTTTGTTCTACAAGTTGTACGAAGGGATCCTTGTCTATACGAAGTTTACGATAAGCTTCGCGAATGGGAACTTTACCGTTGTTTTCCCGTAAAAGAGCATAAATTTTGTCCAGCAGCTTGTTCTGATTTTTGTTATTAACATAATCGATGAAATTTATCTGTTGTTGGGCAAAAAACGTTTTTTGAATTTTAATCGCTTTTTGAAATGTATCTGCAGACAAGGGTTCTTCGGCAGAGAACTCATACATATGCAAGCTTCCTGCTATACGTATAGCCATTTCTGGATAACGTCCAATAAGACTTGCGATGTTTTCATTCGAATCCAATCTTTGCTGAATGGAATTGTAATAATCACGATAAAGACGATAAACATCTTTATCGGCGCGAATAATTACCGGTTTTTTAGTCAGATCTTCATTTAGCAGATCTTCCCAACGTTTATGCACCTTTTTTTTAAGATCTGCGTTCAGCAGAATAGGTATTTCTGGCAACAATCGAGGTTCCATTTGACCGTAGACGCATAAAAATCTTGCTAACAAACCGCTATCTTTTAGCGATTTATGCCTAAACAAATGCATAGCTTTGTCAGGTTGCACTGCAACAGTGATGTTAACAAGCGGATTGCGTAGATAGATATGTTGTCCGTTGTTGCGTTCAACGGAGCAAGGATCGCCTGAAAAACTTTTCAAAAGAAAAGCTTCATCCGTTCCCCTGTCTTTGTAACACCCCATGGTAACGTCAATAAATTTTCGTGCGTCTGAAGAAAAATAACATGTACGCTCATAATTTTCCGCTAAAACATTCGCAAGTCGTTCCGAGGTAATATCTTCTACAAAGAGTTGAGAATGCTTTGATGTGGATGCTTCTGTGGGAACCGAGATTTGGCATAATTCGCTGTTTTTATCATAAAATGGCTTTAGTACCTGTTCAAAAATACTTGTTTTACCGAAACCGCTTTGAGCAATAAATAACGTATAGAGATTGATCGGTGTCACTAAGTTTGGTACAACCTTTGCAGAAGTTTTTCTGAAACAGGATGCAGCTGTTGCGGATAGCATCAGCGGTGCGGAGAAGTCTACCGGAATCTGTTCAGCACGTTGCAATTCCAGTACGTAAGCTTGCAAGTCTTTAGGTAAACAATCCAGCGGAAATGTACTAGGTATATCTTCTTCCATTTGCAGATAACCGCTTTTTCTCGCACCTTCCATAAATTTTTCTGCTAATTCAGAAACTAACTCAGACATGATAACCTCCCTTCTTATGTAAATTGCAGTCATTTTTAGTATCCTCCATCGCTTGAGCAATGAATTCATCCAAGTCTTCCTGCCGAAATTTCCGCAGACGTCCTAGCTTAACCGACTTCAACGGGTAACGTTTCGTCGATAACCAAACCGCTATCGTGTTCGGTTTTACGCCTAGGTATTCCGCAGCTTCATTTATACTTAACAATTGGTTGTACGTATGCATGTTTATATTTCTATACATACGTTTATTGTATATCTTCCTTTGTTTTGTTGCGCGGGGTTGGACAAGGTATTTTTTTTAGTCTCCATCCCCCTGTAACAAAAATAGCAATGAAATGTAAAATACCTTATATGTTTGATAATATACCGAAGGAATAGAGGCGCCTATTTGCGAAAAGTATTAACAATAAGGAGGTATTAAAAAATTGGGAAATGGATACCACGAGTAGATCCCGTGGGCCTTTTAGCTTTGTTTCGGATAAAAAGGTGGTTTAAAAATTACACAAAACTAAGGACTTACCTTTAATTTCTCAAAGGTATTTCCATCTATATTATTTGTTTTTAAACTTTTTTGTTAAGGATTCTCAATATCCTTTTTCTGTAAATAATAAAGCCCTATAGTTGGTAAAGATACTGTATTTTGATGTAATTGATTTTTTAGATTTGCTCTTATATCTTGTTCAACTGTCTCACAACCGAACAAAATATTTATGATCATTGTAATCCATAACCAATGAGCGGCATTATATTTTTCGCGAAAAAACAGATATAAATTTACCTCCAATAGCCCATATTCTGTTTTGGTATAGTCTAAAGATTTGTTTAAAAATTCATTAGCTTCTTGCAACTTCGTACCTTCAGCTTGGGCATTGAAAGAGCACTTTTCTGATTCACAATCCTTGTATAAAGCATAAATGTGATATGATAGAACTTGCAGATTCGTAAGTAAAAATTTTACTTGTGCCTCCCAAAAATCTAAGTTTTTTGGAAAGTTTTCATCCTTCTGAATACGCGTTAAAATTCTGTTTAAAGCTTTTATACATTGGGTGAATCCTTGCATTGCATCCCCAATGTCCTCTTTTAATCCTGGCAAGCTATTTTTTTTGTTTTCACAAGTATGTAAAATCCAATATATGTTACCTATCATTCTTAATATTTGAACAAATCCTTCGGATTGAACTGTTTTGATGAAGTTCTCGAGTTTATTAGTTCTTAATTTTGGATTTTTTATGCCTTCAAAGAAAAAATTAAGAAGCTTTTCGTAAGAAGTAATGATTTTTTTATCTGAAATTTGTAGCAGATTTTTTTGTCGCTTTATTTCTTGTTGAAATTCTACAATACGGTTGCTTTCCATAAGCATTTTTAGGTAATCTAACCGGCTTACATAATCTTTTTGCATTGTTTTATACAATTTTTCCTTAACTGAATTCAGAAATTCTAGAGGAACAAATTTAGAAGCTTGTAGGCATGCTTTTTCAATACGCTCAAATGGTTTATTATATTCTGCAACAATTTCTTCGTATTGTTTTTTTAAACTTGGATTTTCTATATCATTCATGATTTATTCTAACAATTTTTGTGTATTAAATTGATGGCGCCTTGGCTGGCTTGGCGGATGGTTTCGACTTGCAGACGGGCATAGACTTCGGTGGCATCGCTGCTATGATGGCCCAGGGCTTTACCGACGATATGCAAGCTGGTGTTGTTCATGGTCATATAGGAACCGAGAGTCCGACGAAGATCATGAATACGCAGATCTTGAAGGTTCGCCTTCTTTAACAGGCGTTGCCAAGCTTTCTTGGGATCCATGAAATGACCGGAAGCGCTGGTAGCACTTGGAAATACCCACGGAGAAGCATTGTTATCCGCTTCTTTTAATGCTCTCAGAACTTTTATGGCTTCATCGGTAAGCGGTATCGTTTGAGGTTCTCCGCTTTTAGTTAGAGGTATTCGCCAGAATTTCAATTGCCAATCGATCTGATCCCAACGCATTGCAAGGACATTCGAACGTCGTGCACCGGTATATAGTAATAGGAGAAAGAATGCACGAATATGCGGATCAGGTTCTGCTTCAACGGCGGCAAAAAAAGATTGGAATTCGTGCGGTAGAATGAATCGTTCGCGTTTTGTCTCCTTGAACATTTTAATGCCAATGGCCGGATTTTCGCCATTCCAGCCCCATTCGATGGCTTTGTTGTACATCGCCTTTAATCGCTCCAACATCCGATTTGCAACATAGATTCCGCGTTCAGCACGCAATTGGTTATGGTACAAACTAACATCGTATTTGGAAATAGCGGATAACTTGCGATTAAACCAATGGTGATAGTATTTGTTGATGGTTCGTTCGTCCTCCTTCCAAGAACGTTTCTGCGGTTTGGAATAACGTTCCATAAAAATCTTAAAGAGCTCTCCGAGCGTTAATTCCGCTTTTAATTGCTTCTTTTTAACTTCGGGATCTTCGCCCTTAGCTAATTGCGCTTTGTACACTTGAGCCACTTCGCGAGCGTTCGTAACCGTCAATTCCGGAAAGCGTCCTATCTTTATACGCCGCGTACGGCCTTGAATTTTCGTAAGCAGATAAAACGTTTTCACGCCGTTTGATGTTACCAACAAAACCAATCCCCGTTCTTTGGTGTCATAATAACTATCGAACGCAGATTTGCTTCCGTTGATCCTTGGCGCGGAAATTTTATCGATAAAACCTTTGGTTAAATTTTCCTTATACGTTGCCATAAAATTATCCTTTCCATTGCAACCCTATTGCAACCTTTTTGTTCAAAATGTATCCATTTACGTCCATCTTCATAAAACATATAAGAGCATGAAACACTGATAAATACAAGTAAATAAAAATATATAAAAATTTGTAAAAAATAAGACTCACTGGCTCATAACCTGAAGGTCCTTGGTTCAAATCCAAGCCCTGCACCTAGTGCTTATCTGTGTTGGTATGTGTTTTAATACTGTTGTTCTATTGTAATGTTTAGGTAAATTTTTATCAAAGTATATTCAGTAAGATAAGGTTTGTGGGTTGTTTTTCAGTGTAAGGTAAAGTGATAATTCCTAAAAATGCTCGGAAAACCACATGGATAATATTAACAAAGCACTGTTACGGAATGAAATGTGACAGTTG